>NZ_FSRA01000002.1:723897-1447795 GCF_900129465.1 Chitinophaga niabensis
AGCACGGAACAGAACATCTTGTTTTCCAGGTAGCTGGTATGTTTTGTTTTGGGTGGCGGCAGATAGCTCAGCACAGAGGGCAGGAAGATAAAGGAGATCAGGAAGATGAGCATGATGTTCACACCAGCTACTACCCCGAAATGTTTGAGGATAGCACTATTGGTGAAATAGAACACACCAAAACCAATAGCCGCCGTGAGATTGGTGAAGAGGGTAACGATACCCATCTTTTGTACCATGCGCACCAGAGCCTTTGATTTGTTGCCATGCAAGGCATATTCCGTATGATATTTATTAAGGAAGTATACACAGTTGGGGATCCCGATCACCACAATCAGGGGAGGGATCAGCCCCGTAAGCAAGGTGATCTTGTATCCGCAAAGCACAATCGTGGCCACAGACCAGATCACACCAATGGCCACTACGATCATACTCATCAGTACGGCACTGAAGGAACGGAAGAAAACGAGCAGGATCAAAGCAGTGAGTACAAAGGAGATCTTCAGGAACATCTTCAACTCATCGGCTACCTTGGTGGCCATGATGGTACGGATCATCGGAAGACCGCTCAGCTTTACATCCAGATTATGCTTTTTACCAAAAGCTTCGGCTGTTTTAGTAATGGCCTCTACTACTTCTATCCTTTTTGCGGAATTGAGGATACCTTTATTAATATGTACGGCCATCAGGTAAGAATGGCTGCTGGCACTGTATAAAAGTCCTTTATAGAAAGGGAGGGAATGAAAGATTGCAGCAAGACTATCCAATGTGGCCTGATCCTGTGGTACAGGCTGGAAGAGTGTTACGGCTTTGAGCTTGCGGGTACTGTCGTCCTTTACAAGATTTATAGCAACGGGGATGCTGAGGGTATTTTCCACCGCAGGGATCTTCCGCAGGTCGTCATTCAGCTTCACGTATTCTTTAAAGAATTCCAGCTGAAAGAGGCTGTCGGTTTCAATGCCCACTACCATCATATTGCCATCCTCGCCAAACTTGCTTTTAAAGTCCTGGTACTCAAGGAATTTAACATTGTCGCGGGGAATTGCGCCTGTAAATTCGTAGGACAATTCTACCTTGCTGGCGTAATATGCCATGATGCCTGTGCCTGCAAATAACAAAGCCAGTAGCCATAAACGGTATTTCAGTACAAATCCTGCCAGCCGCTGCCACATATATATTATATGTTTTGGTAAGGTCACAAAGGTAATAATGAATTTATGAATTTTGAATTATCAATGATGAATTGAACGATTTATGCATAAAGGATTATTCGTAATTGTTATTTTTGAGATATGCGTATAGGTTCCTTTTTCCTTTCGCTCCTGTTGTTTTCTTCCCTGGGAAAGGCGCAATCCGTTCCCATAGGGCAATGGCGGGAACATTTCCCTTACCGGCAGGCAGTTTCCATTGCCGCAGGAGAGGACCATGTTTATTGTGCCAGCCCTTTCAGTTTGTTCTCGGTTTCTCTGCAGGACAATGAAATCACCCGTTACAGTAAAGTGAACGGGCTCCATGATGCGGGCATTGCCGGTATCGGGTATCATGAAAGCAGCCAGGCCCTGGTGATCGCTTATAATAACAGCAACCTGGATATCCTCCGGAAAGAGAACATCATTAATATACCAGATATCCTGCTCAGGCAAACCTCCGGGGACAAACGGATCTATCATATTGCCTGCTGGGGCAACCATGCTTACCTCTCTACGGGCATTGGGATCATTGCCCTGAACCTGGAAAGGTATGAGATCACAGACACTTACCTGAACCTGAAAGTCACGGCGGTGGCAACAGATGACCGCTATTTTTATGCCGCTACCGCTAACGGTATCAAACGGGGATTGCTGCAGGGCAGTAATCTTGCGGACCCGCAGAACTGGATGGACCTCCCGCAACCGGGTATTGTGACCACACTGGCCAATATAGGGCAAAGGGTGATCGCGCAGGTGAAGGATACTTTATTTATATGGAACCAAACACAGTGGGACCGCTGGTATGCAGATGGACAGGCGATCAGGGGACTTACTTCTTCCGGTAATTCTCTTTTTGTGAGCCAACCGGGGCGTGTGTTACAACTTTCCGCTGCAGGCGCAATCACCGCTACTTTTCAAAGTACAACTCCTTCAGGCGCAGTGAATGCAGGGAACAGTATATGGATAGCGGATAATGGAAAAGGACTGCTGCAATATAATAATGGTGTTTACCAAAACCTCACGCCCAATGCTCCCCCGGATATCATAAGGGGAGAAATGATCATTCATCAGAATGCGCTCTGGGCTGCGGCAGGAGCAGTTACAACCAACTGGCAGGGCACTGGCAACAAGAGCGGTGTATTTAAGTTTGAAGGGGATGAATGGCAAAGTTACCAGGCCACTGATTCTCTTGCTGATATTGTTACTGTTGCCGGCACCGCTGATGTGGTATATGCCGGCTCTTTTGGCCGCGGGCTTTGGACGGTGGGTAGTACTGCTTTACAAGATCCGCCTGTACAGGTAAGCGGCTTAGCAACCGATAAAGATGGAAATCTTTGGGTGAGTGATTATGGTGCGCAGAATAATTTACTGGTGAAAAAGAAGGACAACAGCTGGTTGCAGTTTTCCATTCCGGTTTTTCATATAGCCAGGGCAGTTAGTCAGATCCTGGTAGATGATGCTGATCAGAAATGGATTGTTTCCCCTCGCGGGAACGGGGTGTTTGTTTTTAATCATGGCAGTAGTCTCGACAATACACTGGATGATCGCTGGAAACTTTATCAAACCGGAGCAGGCCGCGGAAATCTGCCATCAGATGAAGTGAAGTGCATTGCGAAAGACCTGCAGGGCTGGATATGGATCGGTACCACCAGGGGCGTTGGAGTTGTACAATGTGCTACGCAGGCACTTTCACCGGGAGGTTGTGAAGCGGTGCTGCCTATTGTACGGCAGGATAATTTTGCAGGTTTCCTTTTTCAGAATGAACAGGTGAACACGATTGCCGTAGACGGTGCTAACCGTAAATGGGTGGGTACACAGAATGGTGTATGGCTGATCAGCCCCAACGGGGAGAAACTCATTCAGCATTTCAATACAGGCAATAGCCCATTATCCAGCAATATCATATACCGGATAATTGTACATCCTGTAACCGGTGAAGTTTTCTTTGCCACTGCCACGGGACTTATTTCCTGGAGAGGTACGGCCACGGAAGGAAGTACCACCCAGGGCAAGGATGTACTGGTATTTCCGAACCCGGTACCAAGGGGTTATGAAGGGACCATTGCCATCAGGGGGCTGGTACTCAATGCTATCGTAAAGATCACAGACATTACGGGTAAACTTGTATTCCAGACCCGTGCCCATGGCGGCCAGGCTGTTTGGAATGGGGTGGATTACACAGGTCATCGTCCGCAAAGCGGTGTTTATCTTGTTTTTGCTTCCAATGAAGACGGCCAGGAAAAATTGGTCACGAAGCTGGTATTTATCCATTGATGTACGACTTTTGCAGATATGCTGCACAAAACACCCGGAATAGTTCTGCGTACAGTAAAGTATGGCGATGCCAGCGTTATCCTGAGTATTTTCACGGAACTATTCGGGATACAATCCTACATCGTAAATGGCGTGCGTTCCTCCAAACCCAAAGCAGCAAGGGGGAATATCCTGCAGCCGGGGAACATCCTGGACCTGGTGGTATATCATAACGAGCAGAAAAACCTCCACCGCATTTCCGAATTCAAGCTGGGGCATGTATATACTTCCATGCATGTGAACATTGTAAAGAACACGGTAGCATTATACCTTATTGAACTCTTACAGAAAGTACTGCGGCAACCGGAACATAATCCGGAACTCTATCAATTTGCAGAGAGCGTATTCAAAGCCTTGGATACGGAACCTACTGCGGTAGCCGCCAATCTTCCTTTATACTTTACGCTCAAACTGGCTATACACCTGGGATTCCATTTCGGTGGCCATTATTCTGAATACACCCCTTACCTCGATCTGCAGGAAGGTGTATTCACAGACCTGCCACCCCATCACAGTAATTACCTGGATGAGGTTTCCAGTGAAATAACAGACCGCCTGCAACAAGTGGTATATGCAGCTGATCTTGGGAAGATTGAATTGAATAAGGAAAGAAGAAGGAATATGCTGTACGCTTACCTGGATTTTTACAAAGTGCATCTTCCTGATTTTAAGGAATTACACTCCCCTCCTATATTACATGAGATCCTGGGTTAACGTTTGTAGTATTTCAGTTCCAGCGTATGGCCATCAAAAACACCATAGGAATTATAATTCAGCCAGTCGCCCAGGTTCACATACTGACTGTTCTCTCCTACTTTCAGGTCCAGCGGCAGGTGGCGGTGACCGAAAATAAAATAATCGAAGTGTTCTTTCTGCAGTATTTCTTTACTGTAAATAGCCAACCATTCATCCTGCTCTCCCAGGAACTGTTCCAGTTGAGAACCTGTAGCAGCACGGCTTTTGCGGCTCCAGTAATTGGCCATAGAAATCCCCCACCTGGGATGCAGGCAGGAAAATAGCCAGCGGCAAACGGGGTTGCGAAATACTTTCTTGAGGAATTTATACCCATGATCGCCGGGGCCTAAACCATCTCCGTGGCCGATATAGAATTTCTTTCCGGCAATGGTATAGGTCTGTGGCTCATAATAAACGGGGATCTGCAATTCATCTTCAAAATACCCATTCATCCACATATCATGGTTGCCGATGAAAACGGAGATGCCGATGCCCTTGTCCCGCAATTCTGCCAGTTTACCCAGGAGGCGGGTATACCCTTTAGGGATCACATCTTTATATTCAAACCAGAAATCAAAAAGGTCGCCTACCAGGAAGATGTGCTGTGCATCTTTTGCCGCTTCGTCCAGCCACTGTACTATCAGTCTTTCCCGCTCGCGGCTCTTTTCCATAGTGGGAGCGCCGAGATGAAAGTCCGAAGCAAAGTAAATACGCTTGTCTGCAGGCAATAACAATTCCATGATCCAGCTTAAATGTAAAATGCAAAAGTGAAAATTTCCTTTTGCATTTTACATTGTTTGTATTGATTAAAAATTTCTATTCGTCCAGTAAGAATACATATACCTCTTTAGGGCCGTGTACGCCCACTACCAGTGTTTTCTCAATATCTGCGGTACGGCTTGGGCCGGTGGCAAAAGAGATCATGGATGGAAGCTGGCCTGGATATTTCTCTTTCATTTTGCTGATGCCATCTTTTACATCCAATACCAGTTGATGCGTGTAGGCAATCACAATATGGATGGGTGCAAAAACCGGCAATGCTCTTCCTGAAGGTTGCGCTGCGCTCATGATGATGCTTCCTGTGCGGGCTACGAGCCATTCGCAATCTGTGATGGCTGCATCCAGTGTATGTTCATCACCTACGTTGAGATAGGCTGGTTTATATGGCTGCAGGATCTTTTCCAGCGCAGGTGTTTTACAATGAACGTGCGTCCATTCTTTATTCACTACCAGGGCCTGCAGGTTTTCTGCCAGCTCATCGCGGGAAGAGCAGAAGATAAACTTGCCTTGCAGGCGGGTAAATTCTTCTGCAAACTTCATTTCCAAACCATCATGTGCTGTTTCAAACACGGAGTTGTTTCCTTCCGCATGCGGAAATGGCAACTGCACCGGTTGGCTGAGCGCATTCCTGACCCTCTTCAGGATATTTTCTTTGGCAGGAGATACTTTCATCCTATTCTGAGATCACATTTGCCGGTGAAGGATTGATGATATCTGTAGGATGAACCCCGTCAAAGCTGGTACCTTCCTTATTAGGAACGATATGTTCTTTGTGCGTTTCGTAAGGGCGTTTGCCGATGAGGCGCTCCAGGTCATCTTTATACAGTACTTCTTTCTTCAGCAGTTCGCCGGCCAGTAATCTTACGTTATCCATTTTATCAGCCAGCAGTTTTTTAGTACGCTGGTAGGCTGTTTCTATCAGCAAACGAACTTCGTGGTCGATCATTTTGGATGTTTCCTCAGAATAAGGTTTGGTGAAAGCCTGATCGCTGTTAGGATCGTAGAAAGAAACGTTACCGATCTTATCGTTCATACCGTATACAGTGACCATAGCATAGGCCATGCGGGTAATTACCTGCAGGTCGTTCTGTGCACCGGTAGATACTTTACCAAATACCAGGTCTTCCACTGCGCGGCCGCCGAGGGTCATGCAGATATCATCCAGCAGTTGTTCTGTATTGTAGAGGTATTGTTCTTTCGGCAGGTACTGAGCATATCCCAAAGCAGCAACGCCGCGCGGAACGATGGTCACTTTTACCAGCGGGTTAGCATGTTCCAGGTACCATCCGCAGATAGCGTGGCCAGCTTCGTGGTAAGCGATCACTTCTTTTTCTTCGGGAGAAATGATCTTGTTCTTTTTCTCCAAACCACCGATCACACGGTCGATCGCATCATTGAAATCGTCCATTTCCACTTGCGTTTTGCCTTTACGGGCAGCGATCAAAGCTGCTTCGTTACATACGTTGGCAATATCCGCTCCGGCAAAACCGGGTGTCATGGATGCGAGTTTTTTGATATCGAGGATAGGAGAAGTTTTGATCGGTTTCAGATGCACATCAAAGATATGCTCACGGCCAGCCAGATCTGGTTTATCGATAGAGATCTGACGGTCGAAACGGCCGGGGCGCAATAAAGCGCTATCCAGTACATCCGGACGGTTGGTGGCTGCGAGGATGATGATACCACTGTCTGTACCGAAACCATCCATTTCTACCAGTAACTGGTTGAGGGTGTTTTCGCGTTCGTCGTTGCTCATCATTACGTTCTTACCACGGGCGCGGCCGATAGCATCTATTTCATCGATGAAGATGATACAAGGTGCTTTTTCACGTGCTTGTTTGAACAGGTCACGTACACGGCTAGCACCTACCCCTACGAAAAGTTCCACGAAATCGGAACCGCTCATAGAGAAGAAAGGTACCTGTGCTTCACCGGCCATGGCTTTCGCGAGCAGGGTCTTACCTGTACCCGGAGGGCCTACCAGCAATGCACCTTTTGGTATTTTACCACCTAATGAGGTGTATTTCTTTGGGTTTTTCAGGAAATCCACGATCTCCATCACTTCCACTTTTGCTTCATCCAAACCAGCTACATCGTTAAATGTGATGTTCACCCTGGTGCCTTTATCAAATAAAGTGGCTTTTGATTTGCCGATATTGAAGATGCCGCCTGGTCCGCCACTTCCACCGGAAGGGCCGCCCATTTTACGCATCAGCAGGATCCACATACCAATTAAAAGCAGGATGGGCAATAATATCTGCATCAATGGATCGAACCAGTTCTGACGATCCTGGAAGGATACGTTCATCTGATCCGCCAAAGGAACATCAGCTTGTGCTTTGTCCAGTTCTTTCTGGAAACCTTCCACGCTACCGATGGTGAATTGATAGTGCGGGCCGGGATTAGGCTGACCGAAACGATTTTTGTTCACTGCATCATACTTCGGATCGTTTAGCCGATCTTTCTTGATGTAGATCTCCACCACCTTTTTGTTCACTACAACAAGTTTGTCCACATCTCCTGTACGCAGGAATTCCTGCTGGAATTGTTTAAAACCGGTGAGTTCTTTCGGTTGGTTCTTTAAGTCGATAAAGTTCATAGCCAGCAGGGCTATCCCTATAAAGGCATAAACCCAGTATATATTGAACTTTGGTCCTTTTTTTGGAGATTTATCGGATCCCTTGTTATTGTTGTTGCCTCCTTTTTCCATGATCGTTCGCTCCTTTACGAATGAGTGTTGTCTTTTTATACAAATAATTAATACAAAACCGGCGGTTTTGTTCAGTTTTCAAGGTGTTCCATGCTTTCCGCATCACTCCACATCTCTTCCAGTTTATAGAATTTGCGTGTTTCAGGTATGAAAACATGCACTACAATATTCACATAATCCACCAGGATCCACTGTTGGGCAGTAAAACCCTCGTGTTTGTAAGGTGTTTCTTCTGTTGCGCGCCTCACTTCTTCTTCCACAAAGTCTGCAATGGCTTTAACCTGGGTGTTTGAATTGGCCTCACATAAGATAAAAAAATCAGCAACAGCTTCAGGGATCTTGCGCAGATCAAGGGAAACGATATTCTCCCCTTTTTTGTCCTGTATGGCCTTTATGATGGTAGTAAATATCTTGCTGTTCCTGTTTATGCGTGTTACCGCTTTTTTCCGGGTATTTAGAATGGTTAAGGGTGCCAATAAATGCTGTTTTTGTTAAAAATAAACTTTAATCTTCAAAATTACTAAACCAGCCACAAAATATCACAACTGCTTCACATCTGTAGACGATTGAGCCGGTAAAAAATTGTTAAAATGGTGTTACTTTGTTTCAGATCGTTTTAAAGATAAAAACAGACTTGTGATCGGCAACCCATTTCATGTGCTGTCAACTGTAGATAGCACCAATAACTATGCCATGGCCCAGGTCAATGCAGGGCCTGTGGCAGACGGCAGCACCTGGTTCGCCATGGAACAAACGGCCGGAAAAGGACAGCGTGGTAAACAATGGCTTTCAGAACCGGGAGAGAACATTATGCTTACTACCGCTCTTCAACCCGCGCTGGCATTGCCTCAACAATTCATGCTCAGTGTTGCCGTAGCTTTAGGCGCCTATGATTTCTTCCTTAAATACGCCGGAGACGACACGCGGATCAAGTGGAGCAATGATATTTACTGGCGTGACAGAAAGGCAGGGGGTATTCTGATAGAGAATGTTTTACGCGGAAATGTATGGCAATATGCCATCACAGGCATTGGCATTAACATCAATACGCCGCATTTCCCACCGAGCCTTATCAATCCTGTATCCTTAAGGCAGATCACCGGTAAGAACTGGGACAGCCTTGCATTGGCACACGACCTCTGTGCCTGTCTTGAACAACGTTACAGCCGTTTGCACCCTGCGGTATTTGATCAGTGGCTGGAGGAATATAAGTCTTACATGTACCGCTTTAAAGAACCGGGCTTGTACAAAGTGAACGGGGAGATCTTCCAGGGTATTATCATGGATGTATTACCAGATGGCCGGTTGTGTCTCGAAAAAGGGAAAACTATGCTGGAACTGGGATTTGGGGAGGTAGAGTTTGTGATCGTGAAATAACGATATGAAGTAAAAGCCTTTATTAAAACAAATTAAAAAAGCCAGTTTGTCAACTGGCTTTTGGAGAAGTGGAATTTGTAAAGACAAATCAGTCTGCTTCTCCAAAAACGCCAGTCATTGGGCAAGGCCCGCTGATTTTGGTCAATAAATGGAGGCATACAAGATGGAGTTTCTTTTTTAACTAGCCAAATATAAAAGTGCAACACATGTTGCAATTCCTATGAAACCTGCTGTAGTTGCATAAGATCCCTGCCCTCTGATATTTGCAATTTCCCGTTTGAATCATGCAATTATTGATCCTTCATCCGCCATTACATTTGTGCTATAAAATCCTATTACAATGCAATACAGAACACTTGGTAAATCTGGAGAAAAGGTATCCGCTATCGGCCTGGGATGTATGGGTATGGCCTTTGCATACGGGCAACGCGATGACCAGGAATCTCAAGCCACACTGGAGCTTTCACTGGACCTCGGCGTTAATTTCTGGGATACCGCAGATATGTACGGACAGGGCCTGAATGAAGAACAGCTCGCTAAAGTATTGGCTACCCGCCGCAAAGATGTTTTCCTCGCTACTAAATTCGGTTTCCGCGTAAGGGAAGATAATTCTACTTACATAGATTGTTCCCCCGCTTATCTCAAAAAAGCCTGTGAAGCAAGCCTGAAAAGACTTGGCACAGATCATATCGATCTTTATTATGCCCACCGCGTGGATGTTAATGTACCGATCGAAGAAACCGTAGGCGCCATGGCGGAACTGGTGAAGGAAGGTAAAGTGCGCTACCTGGGGCTTTCTGAAGCTTCCGCAGCTTCTCTTCGCAAAGCGGATGCTGTGCATCCTATTGCCGCCCTGCAAAGTGAATATTCTCTTTTTGTAAGGGGTATTGAACAGGAGATCCTTCCTGTTGCAAGGGAATTGAATATCGCGATGATACCTTATAGCCCATTGGGCAGAGGCGCGTTGACGAATACAATAAAAGATGTGAAGGGCCTGGATGAAAATGATTTCCGCCGCAGCCTGCCCCGTTTTCAGCAGGAAGCTTTTGAGAAGAACCTGGCTATTGTAAATGCACTGGCAGAATTGGCCGCAAAGAAGAATATTACTACCGGTCAACTGGCGCTGGCCTGGTTACTGGCAAAAGGAGAGGATATCATTCCCATTCCGGGAACCAAAAGAAGGAAATATCTGCAGGAGAATGCTGCCGCAGCGGATGTTAATCTTTCATCCGATGATGTACTGGCAATTGAACAATTGATGGAGGGGTATGAGATCAGCGGAGAGCGTTATTCAGAAGGTTCCCTTAAGTTGGTTAACAGATAAGTATAGGATCAACGAAGGATTACCCTATGTTGAGCCTATGTCAAGCCTATGTGAAGCATTCTCTGATCCTTCTCATAGGCTTGATATTTCCTTATTTAGCTTTATAACCCCAGTCCTGTAACCATTTCACTATTTTATCCTTATAGTCGCCCTGGATAAGGACCTGGCCGTCTTTTACACTGCCTCCGGTACCACATTTGGTCTTCAGGTCTTTCCCCAGTTTTTCGAGATCACTTTCAGTTCCGGTAAATCCGTCTATTACGGTCACTGTTTTACCTGCACGCTGCTTTTTATCCAGCGTTACTTTCAGTTGCTGCTGGGCGGGCGGCAAAGTGGTTTGTTCCTCCTGTTCTTCCTGCGGGTAGGAATAATTGGGATCTGTGGAATATACGATGCCGCCGGAGCTGTTTTTCTTCTTACTCATATCAAGGTTTATTATTCAGCAGGAACGATCACCTGTAATGCACCTGCCGCTATGCGAAAATACACCGTTTTCCCATTGGTCAAAGGCACAGCATCCCCATCTACCTGTAAGCAGTTCAGGTCGGTACTGCTTACTTCAATTTCCTTGCCGGTTAAGTGTTCCATGTAGCGGCTTTCGTCAATATTTCCTTTTAACGAATGGATACTGAGCGGTAGCAGGTCCCAGAAACGCACAGGCGGAACCAGGCATATATCCAGCAAACCATCAAAAACACTGGCTTTGGGAGCAAGTTTGAATTCGTAGCCAAACTGGTTGCCATTGGCCACCGTCATCAGGAAGGCTTTTTGTGTTTTTTCCTGCCCGTCTATTTTGATAGCATAGGCAGCGGGTTTGTAACTGGTAAAACCTCCTATGACCAGGCGGGCATAGTTGACGAGGCCGCGCTTTTTGCTATGCCTGAAACGGTCTGCGATGAGTGCATCGAAACCAACGCCCGCATTACTCAGGAAAAGATGTTCGTTGGCAAAACCGGCGTCCATGGGCTTTCTTGCGCCATTAGCCACAATCTGTAAAGCGGCTGTGGCATCCAGCGGAATGCGGAGGGCACGGGCAAGGCCGTTGCCACTTCCTAAAGGCACAATGGCCAATGCCGTCCTGGAACCTAAAAGGCCCTGTGCAATTTCATTGATGGAACCATCGCCGCCTACAGCTACTACGGTATCTACTCCCCGCTGAACAGCTTCACGCGCAAGGTCTGTTCCATGGCCAAGGTATTGCAGGTAGGTGGTTTCAACTGCAAACCGGTCTGCCGGGAGTTGCTGGCGGATAACCAATCCCAGTTGCTTTTCACGATCGGTACCGGCTTTACGGTTGATGATGATCAGGATCTTTCTCATTTGTTGGGGTGGATAACGGCTTTAAGGCTCAGATCAAGACTTACGGCATGGTGAATGATAGCACCTACGGAAACAAAGTCCACACCCGTTTTTGCATAAGCTTCCACATTCGCTAAAGTGATGCCGCCGGAAGCTTCCGTTTCATATTTTCCATTGATCAGTTCCAGTGCGGCGGGGATCTGTTCCGGCGTGAAATTGTCCAGCATAATGCGGTGTACATTTCCTACGGCCAGTATTTCCCGTACATCGTTCAGGCTGCGCGCCTCTACTTCTATCTGTAAGTTCAGTCCTTTCTTTTGCAGGTAATCCACCACATTATTTACTGCCGGTGTGATGCCTCCGCAGAAATCTATATGGTTGTCTTTCAGCATCACCATATCGTACAAGCCCATGCGATGATTTACGCCCCCTCCTATGCGTACGGCTTCTTTTTCCAGCATGCGGAAATTGGGAGTGGTTTTACGGGTATCGAGCACTTTGGTATGATAACCTTTAAGACGGTCTGTGTATTGCCGGGTGAGGGTGGCAATGCCACTCATCCGCTGCATGCAGTTGAGTACCAGGCGTTCTGCCATGAGCAAAGTATGTACGGCAGCATCTACCTCAAAAGCCAGTTCACCGGGCTGCATGGTATCGCCGTCGTTTTTGAAAGGGCGGAACTCCGTGAACATATCCAGGTAGCGGAAAACAGCTTCGGCCACTTCCATGCCTGCCAATACCCCGGCCTCTTTGATCTTCAGCTGCGCGGTGCCTTTTGTGGCAGGGGGAATGGAAGCCATTGTGCTATGGTCTCCATTGCCAATATCTTCTGCCAGCGCGCTGCTGATAAAGTTGTTCAATGCTTCTTTTTGTAACATGTAAACTGCTGGTTTGAAATAAAGCGGCAAGTTACATAAATCCCTTTGAGATAAAGCCTGGCACAAAAAAGGCCGCCTGCCGGCAGCCTTTCAATCTCTCTCTTCTTAAGCTAAATTTCCGTTATTTATTTTCGAACCTTAATTCATTCAGTACAAACGTTGCTCCTTTCTTTTGGAGAAAAAATGAGATACGATAACTTCCTGCTGAAGTTACGAGGGTACCCACGCCAAAGAATCCGCTGCCTTCCTGACCACCTTTGTGGATGAGCTCGAAGGACTTCACATTGTTTTTGCTAAAGAAATCTTTCAAAATGATCTCGGCTTGCGCTTTACTGTAGGAATTTGACTTCCCCATCATGTTGATCTCCACAGTGTTATCCAGATTCTTGCCCAGGCTGGCGGCATCCCCTTGCTTGATGGCGCTGATCACATCTTCAAATGGCCCGGCCATCAAAGTGAAGGCCGTAAACATTCCGCATGCTATCAGTACCCCCAGTGCAAAGATTAACTTTTTCATTATCCGTTTTTTTGATCGAACTATACTTTTATCAACTGTAGCAGGTGCCAAAACTATGCCAAATTGCTGATGTTCAATAATATCCCATCATTGTGCTATGTAGGTTTCAGGCTTATTATTCTAAATAATTGATATATGTGTAGTTGGGTCTTTCTTAAAAATTTAACCCTTAAAAGGGATGTTATTATTAATTTCACGACCCGATTCATTCATTCACACAACGGACAAAAACTGTATGGAAAACAAAAGAGCGATCCTGGTTATTATGGACGGCTGGGGGCAGGGTCAGGTTCCTGCCGCAGACGCTATAGCACACGCAAACACCCCCTTTGTAGATAGTTTATATGAGCAATACCCCCATGGCCAGCTGATCACCTGTGGTGAACAGGTAGGCCTTCCGGATGGCCAGATGGGCAATTCAGAAGTAGGGCACCTCAATATTGGCGCAGGCCGTATCGTATACCAGGAGCTGCAACGCATTAATGTAGCCATCCGTACAGGAGAACTGGCAGCCAGCAAAGTATTGCAGGCCTCTATGGATTATGCGCTGAACAACGATAAGGCCCTTCACCTGATAGGTCTTGTCAGCGATGGCGGCGTGCATTCTCACATCTCCCACCTGAAAGCCCTTATCAGCATTGCACATCAGCGTGGCCTGAAAAAGGTGTTCATCCATGCATTTACAGATGGCCGTGATACAGATCCCAAAGGTGGTTTTGCCTACCTGGAGGACCTACAGCAACATTTACAACAAACTACCGGGCAGATTGCTTCCGTAACAGGGCGTTATTATGCCATGGACCGTGATAAACGCTGGGAGCGTGTGAAACTGGCTTACGATGCTATGGTGCATGGTACCGGTACTCCTACACAAAATGCCCCCCTGGCCGTAAAAGCTTCTTATGCAGACGGGGTGACGGATGAATTCATCAAACCGATCATTACGGTAAATGACCAGCAGCAGCCTATTGCCACTATCAAAGAAGGCGATGCGGTACTTTGCTTCAACTTCAGAACAGACCGCTGCCGCGAGATCACAGAAGTACTTACCCAGCAGGCTTTCCCTGATTTCGGTATGCAACCGCTGGCCCTGAACTATACTACCATCACGGAATATGACAAATCCTTCAAGGGAGTACATATCATTTTCGATAACGACAACCTGGTGATGACACTGGGCGAAGTATTGGAAAAACATGGTAAAACCCAGATCCGTATCGCAGAAACCGAGAAATACCCACACGTTTCCTTCTTTTTCTCCGGCGGCCGCGAAACGCCGTTTGTTGGTGAAAGACGTTTACTGGCCCCTTCTCCTAAAGTAGCCACTTACGATCTGAAGCCGGAAATGAGTGCCCCGGAGCTGGCAGACCTGATCGTTCCTGAACTGGAACAACGGACTACAGACTTTATCGTACTCAATTTCGCGAATGCGGACATGGTAGGGCATACAGGTGTATGGCCTGCTGTGATCAAAGCAGTAGAAACGGTGGATGCCTGTGTGGCAAAAGTGGTGACCACTGCCCTGCTGAACGACTACGTGATCTTCCTGACCGCAGATCATGGTAATGCGGATTACATGATCAATGAGGATGGTACCCCTAATACGGCACACTCCCTGAACCCTGTTCCTTTCTTTATCATCAGCCAGGACTTTAAGGGTGATGTGAAGAACGGTAAACTGGGAGATATTGCGCCTACTATCCTGCATTTCATGGGTCTCCCCATTCCCCCTGAAATGACTGGTGATCTATTGGTTTAACAATCATATTCTTATCAGGAAGAGTTGAGTTGCTGTCAGTTGCAACTCAACTCTTTATATTTTAGCCCTCCTGTAACTTTTCTCTCCCCAGCCCCGTTTTACTTTCAAATTCATCCCCCTATGCGTACCATGCTGTTTAAACTCCCCGTTATAATAGCCGGTTTTCTGGCTTTTAGTGGATGTGTTAAGGAAAAGTGCAGCAGGATCACCACGACAACTATTTATACGCCGGTATATATGGCGAAAGCTGATTATTGGGCAAGCGTAAAATCAGAAACACCCAAGGAAATAGGTATTCCGGGCAAGATCTACGTGAAAGACCAATACATCTTTGTAAATGAAATACAGAAAGGGATCCATGTCATAGACAACAGCAATCCCCGGGAACCTAAGAATGTAGCGTTCCTGAACATCCGGGGAAATGTGGACATCGCTATTAAGGGGAATACTTTATACGCAGACAGTTATGCGGACCTCGTTGTGTTCAATATCATCGATCCGCTTCATATTTCATTTGTTAAAAAACTGGATAATATCATTGCTTACCCGATCAATTCCGCTGGGTTAATGATGGGTCAGTCTGTCCGGAACAATGATAGCATAGTGGTTGGGTATACTACCAGGGATACCACTTATGAGTGTGAATGTGCGAAGAGGGATGAATACCTGGTATATGATGCCGCTTACAGTTCTAACTCCGCTGCTTTTAAATCCAACAGCGGAACAGGAAAAGGTGGCTCCATGGCGCGTTTCACCATTGCAAAAGATTATTTATATACGGTTAACTGGAGCCAGGTGAAGGCATTCGACATCAGTAATGCAGCCAATCCGGTTCACAAAGGAGAACAAAATATACCAGGCGGAGGCATTGAAACGATCTTCCCATATGGCGAATATCTTTTTATTGGCAGCAGCAACGCCATGCACATTTATGATATCATCGATCCGGCAGCTCCGAAGAAACGCTCTACGGCTACCCACTTCAGGGCCTGCGATCCCGTGGTGGTGGAAGGAACAAAAGCTTATGTAACCGTAAGGAGTGGCGCGGCCTGTGGTGGTAGTATTAATGAGCTGCAGGTTTTTGATGTGTCCAATGTAGACCAGCCGGTTAAGCTGGCCAGCTACCAGATGAAGAATCCCTTTGGCCTGGGCGTAAGCAATGGCAAGTTGTTCATCTGCGAAGGAGCTTTCGGATTAAGGTTCATGCAGGGAGCAGACTTCGCTTCCATCAGCACTACCAAGCTCATAGAAGGCCTGACCACCTACGATGTAATACCTTATAGTGACAAGAACCTGCTGGTAAGTGCGGCGGACGGAGTATATCAATATGACTACTCCGCCATGAATAACCCGGTATTATTAAGCAAGATCAATATTAAAAAACGCTAGTTTCTACATAGTTGAAAATTTTAGTGCTCTCGACAGATTTGCTCATGCATCAGATGCGCCGTTTTCACGGCGCATTATTTTTTTATGGGGGATTGTGGATTCACCATTAAATTTGCTGACATGAGACCATTGTTATTGTGTATGTTAATGGGCATGGCAGGTTGCAATCTTCAACAGGAGAAGCCAGCTGTCACAGCAAAAGATACCAGTTACCGCGCACTTGGCAATTATTGCCTGGAAGAAATTGCCCGTTTAAAGGAACAGCAGATGCAAATGACAAAGGTCGTGCGGCTCAATGGTGTTACCGATTCTGTGAAAACAACGGACCTTGAAAACCTGTTCCGCCCCCTGATGGATGCAGATATCAGCAAAGCTTCCCTTTCAGACGCTTATTCCCGGGATACTATCGCTGACCAGTTAGGGGCAGACACCACTTTCATCTTTCTTTCCAAAGGCAAGCAAACCCGCCCTTACCAGCTGATCCTGGATGTGGACAAACAAGGTTATATCAAAACCGCCCATGCCACTTCCCATACTTCCAACCTTGTATATGAATACCGGCAGGAAGTATTTTATGAACGCAATAAGCAATTAAGGGTGGTCACTTATCAAAAGATCGTTTTCATGAAACCGGAGAATATGGAAGTACAAACATTCTTCCATCCTTCAACGCATAAGATATGACAGCAGCGGAATTTCAACAGGTAGCACATACATTACCTACGGATGCCGGCATTTACAAGTATTTTGGAGCAGACGGCGAACTACTCTATATCGGTAAGGCTAAAAGCCTGCGTAAAAGGGTGAGTTCTTATTTTGTTAAAAACCACGACAACTATAAAACACGTAAACTGGTAGAAACAATTCACCACATAGAGTTTACGATCGTTGATTCCGAACAGGATGCCTTTTTGCTGGAGAACTCACTGATCAAACAGTTCCAGCCCAAATACAACATTAACCTGAAGGATGATAAGAGTTATCCTTTCATTGTTATCAAACATGAACCTTTCCCGCGCATTTTCCTGACCCGCCGCATTATCCGCGATGGTTCCGAATACCTTGGCCCTTTTACTTCTGTAGGCCGTGTGCGCGAAGTGCTGGAGCTGATCAAATACAGTATTCCTTTGCGGACCTGCAGCCTCAATCTCAGCCAGCAGAACATCAATAAAGGTAAAATGAAAGTTTGCCTGGAATATCACCTGGGTAACTGTAAAGGGCCTTGCGAAGGATTGCAGACAGAAGAAGATTACCGGGAAGGTTTGCAGCAGGTGAAAGAGATCCTTCGCGGAAACCTCACGCCCGTTCTCAATATTTTCCGTACACGCATGCAGGAGCATGCGGCTAATATGGAATTTGAAAAAGCAGAAATAGAACGAAAGAAGATTGAAGGCCTCCAGGCTTACAAAGCGAGATCCGCCATCGTTAGCGCAACAGTTGGGAATGTAGATGTATTCACCATCCTCAGCGAAGGTAACTTTGCTTACGTGAATTACCTGCGGGTGCTGAACGGTACCATCGTAGATACTAAAACAGTAACGCTGGAAAAGAAACTGGAAGAATCAGATGAAGAAGTGATGGCCTACGCCATTGCTTATCTACGGGAAGCTTTCCAAAGCCTTGCCAGGGAGATCATCCTACCCTTTGCTGTAGAGTTTCCGGAAGAAGGTATTACTGTCACCATTCCCAAAGGAGGAGATAAAAAGAAATTGCTGGACCTTTCCACCAAGAACGTTAACTACTTCACGGAAGAACTCAAGAAGAAAAAGATGTTGCAGCTGGAAGGGAAAAGTGATATGGAACGGAAAAAAGTGCTGTACCAGTTACAGGCAGACCTTGAACTGCAGGACCTTCCCGTACATATTGAGTGTTTCGATAACTCTAACTTCCAGGGTAGTTACCCGGTTTCCGCCTGTGTGGTATTTAAAGATGGGGTGGCTTCCAAAAAAGATTACCGCCACTTTAATATTAAAACAGTGGAAGGTATTAACGACTTCGCTTCTATGTCTGAAGTAGTATACCGCCGTTATAATCGTTTGCTGGCAGAACAGCAACCTTTACCACAGCTGGTGATCATAGATGGTGGTAAAGGTCAGCTGGGCGCGGCGATGGATAGCATTAACAAATTAAACCTGATTGGAAGTATGACGGTGGTTGGCCTTGCGAAAAATGAAGAAGAGATCTTCTTCCCCGGCGATAAGGAAAGCATTAAACTTCCTTATGACAGTGAAAGCCTCAAGCTGATCCGCCGCATCCGGGATGAGGTACACCGTTTTGGTATTACTTTCCATCGTTTAAAAAGAAGTAAAGGCACTTTCAAGAATGAACTGGAAGAGATCAGGGGTATTGGTGAAAGTACGGCCACACAACTATTACAGGTCTTTCGTTCTGTTAACAAAGTAAAGCAGGCTTCGATGGAAGAATTAGTGAAGGAAGTGGGTCAAAAGAAAGCACAGTTGATCTGGCAACATTTTCATGAAAACTTACGTTAATGAGAGAGCCCGGTTTGAGAACCAGGCTCCTTTCCCCAAGTTAACCATTAAAAGACACAGATTTATTTTTGAATTCCGGTGATCACCGGAAGATTCGGCGGTGTTGTTTTCAGCACAATTTCTACCCCTCCTTCCGCTTACTAAAGTAGGATTCGCCTCGTATAACATTTGTTAAGAATTTGTTATCGGTGAAAAATAGTAACAAGCATTAAACCTTCTCCCAATACGGGTTTACAGGGCTTTTTCCAACAGCAGTAGTTATTAACCAACATTCCCTGTCAGGTACTGCATAGATACCGCAGTGAAGCCTCCGCCACCATAAGCAAGCATTGCACGAAGCGCCTGTAACATGTGCCGTTGCTGATGTGCGATAAGGAATCGGAAAGTATCGCCGGCGGACATTTTAATGAAACGTGTTAATGAAGTGGGAATGCGGAAATGCCCGATATCAGTAGTTTCTGCGCGACGCAGTAATTCCAGCATCTGCTCCTGCTGCGAAATAAATTCTTTTATTACCAATGCTGCATCCGGTTGCTGCACGGGACGATATCCCTGGGGTGCCTGCATGCGCGACCGCAAAGCACCGTCTGGCTTGGGCTGCATGAGATTGGTAAAATAATTTCCTAACCAGCCGCTTTTAAATAAAGGTTTTGCGGGAATGCGTTGCTGCTCTCCTTTGCTGATCGCTTTATGCAATTGAGGCAGGTAATAATGGCCATAGCTGTTGAGGTGATCAAGGCATTGGATCACACTCCAGCTACCGGGAGCAGGTTGCTGCAATAGTACAGCATGGGGCTGCTGCTCTATGCGCGTACGCATTACATGTAACAGGTTGTTAACATCGTTACTAAGGTCCTGTAATAAATTGGCAGCGTTAAATGTGGGCATAATGTATTGTTTAGATCTGGTTACAAAATTACGCCTTGCAATTATCGGAAATCTTGATGCAGGCAAAGATTTATATGCGAACAGCTCCTAAGAGCTTGCTGAAAGTGGCGGGATCTATTCCCAGGTAAGATGCCAGGTATTTATGCGGTATCAGCTGTAATACATGGGGGCTGCGTGATAATAAACGGCGGAACTTTTGTTCCGCACCCAGGGTGAGTGTTTCAATATGCCGTTCCATCAGGCCGGCCATGGCATGTACGGTACTGATATGTACCCAATGTGCTATCAGGGGATACTGTTGCATCAAACGGGAGAGATCGGCGAAAGAAAGCCTTAAAAAGGCGCTTTTTGTAAGTGTTTCCAGGTAATACCGGGAAGGCTGCTGTAAAAAGAAGGAATCAATGATCCCTGAAAAGGAACCCGTGTAGGAAAAAATAAGTGTTGCATCCTTTTGCCCCTCATCTAAGCAAAAAGCGCGCTGCACACCTTCCAGTACATAATACAAATAACGCTCCGTGTCCCCTGCTGCAGTAAGTACTGTTTTACGCCTGGCGTTCATGGGTTGCCAGCAGGCGATCAATGCCTCCCATTCTTCATCAGGAAGAGGCACAACAGCATTTATAGTGGTCCGCAACGCTTGCATGCTCACAAGATATCATAAAAAAAACTGCCTCCCATGCAGGAAGGCAGTTTTTCATTATTGTTCGAAAGGATTTGAACGTTGTTAACAGATCAATACTGCCACAAGTCCTGCTCTTTGTTGAAGATCTTGTCTTTGATAGCCTGCCCTTCCAGGAGACGCATTACACCATCTTTGATATAGTGCTGGATCTCGCGGTTGTAAGCATTCTTTTCTTTCACTACAAAGCTGGAGAAGAAGCGCATTTCAAAGAGGTCTTCCCAGGTCATGGTAGATGCGTCGTTGTTTTGATTGTACACATCGTACTTGGCCAGAACGGGGCGCAGATCAGGGTAGTAAACCCAGAACAGCGGAATGGATGCACGAACAGAGCCATCGTCGTTGATACGGGATACCATGGGAGCGATACCCAGGATACGTACCTTCAGAGCAGATGCTTCACGATCGAAAACCCAAACTTCCTTGATCTTGTATTGCTTGATGGTTTCAGGGTTGAATTCATCCCTTGTTTCCACCATTTTCTCTTCCCCGGTTACAGGGTCGATACTTCTTACAGTCCTTACTTCACCGGTCAGGCGGGTCATGATCTCCTGGTAAGGCATCACGGTGCTGAAACGGTCGTCTATGGGACTGAAGGCTTCTACTTCCTTATTTTTAATGGAATTAAGCAGGATATTGATGAGCAGTTGGTTGGTGCCATTCTCATCTTCCACGTTGTACTGGAAGGGAATGTTCATTTTTTCCCGCACGTCTATCACTTGCCAGATCTGTTTTTCCCAGAATTTATCGTCTTCGCGGATGTGATCATATGTGATGGGCACACGGTCGCGGATAGGACTTTTCTCGGAAACACCATCTACGCGTAATGATTTACGTGGTGTATCAACCGGGGTACCTACTCCATCCTGTCTTAAAGAAGGGGGAGGTGTAGCAGGTGCCGAAGGCACATTTACAGGGTTACCGGTTGCCGGGTTTGTTACCGGTGGGTTATTCTGTTGCGTTGCAGGAGCATTACCTGCAGGCTCAGCTGTTCTTCTCCGGCGGGATTGTGCATCCGCAGAAGAAGCCAGAACTACCAGCAAAAACGCACTCCAACTGATTCTTTTCAATATTACTGCTCGCATAGCCCAGTAATTAATTTGTGTTATTAATTGATCTTGATATTAAAGTTCTGCATGGAACGTACTCTGCCATCAGGACCTTTTACTTTAATGTTCTCAAAGTAGATGAGGTCGCCTGGTTTAGCAGCGCGGATAGCTCCCTGGATATCAGATTTGTTAGGCCAGTATTCAGAGGTGGACTCACCTTCTGCATACTCACGACCTCTTGAATCGATACCCATACGGTAACCTACCACGGAGTATTTCACGCCTTCAAACAGGAAGTCTTCCAGGTCAGCACGCAGACCGCCTTGTGCTTTAAAGTCTGCTGCCTTCATAGTAGATCCTTTATTGAAACCAATTTTCATTACAGGGTCAGGAATTTGTTTCACGCGGAATTCTTTTGAATCCAGTGATTTTACTTTTCCGTCTACTTCTGCAGAAACATTGATGGTGGCTTTACCGGTCTGGCTTACTGTTACAATAAATTCGCCGGGGCCTTTTTTGGTGATGGAACCACCTCCGCCGCTGATAGAAGCCTGGATCTTTTCTGCAGGAACACCAGCCGCCGTAATGGTGATGGGGTTTTGCAGGGCAATATACAGTACGTTCATTTTATCAGCAGAGATAGAGGTAGCTGATGCACCTACTTTATAGGTCTCCGTGAAAGGACTTGTTACTTTCTGACCGTTAGGTTTTACCAGTTCCACCACACCGGAAATAGTGTGTTCACCGATGCCACCTACAGTAGTGGTGTAAACACCTTTACCTTCAGAAGCTGTAACGGGCTGGCCGTTGATAATGATAGTAGGATTTACAGTACTGCTGTAAGCACCCATTACCACTTTTGCTTCGAGGGTCTGGCCGGCAGTGAAGTTCTTAGAGTTCAATGATACGAATGCTTCCAGTTTATCGAAAACGAAATCGTCTTCAGATACTTCTTTCAGCAGTTTATCGATGATCATTGCTTCTGAGTTCTTGATATCGTTCTGGAACTTACCAAGGATAGTGATAGCTGCAATGCTGGGCACCATGTTAAAGTGGTAGGTTGTCCAGGTTTTTTTAGCTGGTCCTTTTTGTGGAGGCTCAATGATCTGCAGGGGAAGGTTGGCTTCAAAAGCAGCGCGGTCTTTAGGATTGATGAGGTCCAACATAGACTTGCGCAGTTCGGCCAGTTCTTTCTCCAGGGCAGGTCCTTTCTTCTGGTTTTCCATTACGCGGGTTGCCGCGTCCAGATTGTCCTTCCCTTTTATTTCTTTGTGTTCATTAAGGCCACCGCTTTCCTTAATGATTTCATTCTTAAGATTTTCGATATAGGTATAGGCTGCGGCTGACAAGGATTTTACCTTGTTTGCTTTTTCATTAAGCGGACCAACTTTAGCAGCATCAGATGCCATTAATTTGGCAAACTGCTTATAGGTAACAGTGTTTTTACTGTCAATAGAATTATTGGAAGTTCTGATTGAATCGTTAACGATATCAAAAGCGTTCAAAATCTCGGCGGATACGTTCATTGCTAACATAGCTGTTAGCACCAGGTACATGAAGTTGATCATCTTCTGCCTGGGGTCTTTAGGTAAAGCCATAGTTGATTACAAGTTTTTAATGAATGATCTTGTTTGGGTCACTATTGCGTTACCTTATCTGCCCTGCATTGCAGTCAGCATGTTACCATAAACGGTGTTCAGGTTACCAAGATTACGTGCCAGCAGAGAGATCTGCTCCTGCGTTTTCTTAGCATCATCAACACTGCCGCTCATAGCCTGGGAAGCACTCAACAGGTTGCTGTAGAAGCTGTTCATAGCTTTGAGGTGGTTATTGGTATCCTGCAGTTCCAGTTCATAGATAGCGTTCAATGAAGCCAGGTTTTTGGTCATTGATTGTACCTGATCGTGGAAGTGGCGGGTAGATTCGGATGCATTATTAAAGCTGGAAACGGCTTGTGCTGCGCTGGTGTAAGCTTGCGTTACAGAACCAATAGCAATAGACGCTTCGCGTGTTTTTTGCGTGTAATCTCCTGTTGCGGCAACCACGTCACTGATATCCCGCATTTTATCTACGGTAGTACCAAGTTTAGAGAAGTTTTCGCTCAGGCGTGCCAGGTTAGTTGGCGTAATGTCTGCTTCCTGCAGCATTTTGTCCATTCCTGCCAATGCCGGGCTACCTGCTGCTGCTGCAGCTTTAGGTGCTGGTGCATGGTCATCCGGAACGAATGCATATGCAAAGAAGATTGCTGCTTCCACACTCAATCCGAGGATCAGCGCTACGTCAGCGCCTGGCCAGTGTTGGATTTTAAACAGTGCACCAACGATCACTACAGATGCGCCGATACATACAAAGAAGTTTAGCCATTTCGCTGTGTTAGGATTCATAGCCATAGGTTAAAATTTATTTATGGTGATTAAAAGGTAAAAAGCTCTTTTCAAATGTGCCATGTCTGTGATTTTTCAGAGGATTAGCTATTCATTCCTATTTTCTGTTAAAGTCGTTTTTAGACCTGCTCAGGAAAGCGATCGTACAGCGGAAGCCGATGTATGATTTAGCACTGTCCTGGTACTCGTAAGAACGGGTACCATTTTGCAGGAAGTATCCTATATCTTTCCAGCTGCCACCTCTAACGGTTTTACGTTTCATCTTTGGTGCCGCGTTATCCGGAATGTCCATTTTCAGATAAGGGTTCATATCGGATGTGAAAGAATAAGCATTTTGATAGAAGATGTCCTGCGTCCATTCTGCTACGTTACCGGCCATGTTGTATAAGCCGTAATCGTTAGGCCAGTAAGCATCTGCGCGTACGGTGTAGAAACCACCATCTTCAGGATAGTTACCACGGCCGGGTTTGAAGTTGGCGAGGAGACAACCTTTCTTGTTACGCAGGTAGTAACCACCCCATGGATATGGCGCTTGTTCACGGCCGCCACGGGCTGCATATTCCCATTGTGCTTCAGAAGGTAACTGGAATTTATCTTCCGTGAATTGCTTCTTGGAGATGCGATAGTCTTCCCAGAATTTACTCCGCCATTCGCAGAAGGAATTTGCCTGGTGCCAGGTAACTCCTACTACAGGATAGTTATCAAATGCCGGGTGCCAGAAATACATCCGGGTCATCGGCTCATTATATGCATAAGAGAAGTCGCGGATCCAGCATAAGGTATCAGGATAAATGGCCACGTCTTTTCTTTCAATGAAAGTAGAACGGGGTTTATCCTTCAGCTCACGCTGTTTTGCTTTCTCCCAGTTAAATGTTTCCTGGTGGTACAGCAGTTTGCGTACATCTATCTCTTTACGGCCGTACAGGCGATCATCTGCAGAATAGATCATAGCGTCTACTTTTTCGTAGGTGGCTTTATCCTTCCAGTTGATCTTCTGTTTCCAGTCGATATAATCCTGTCCGTCTACATTCTTCACATGCCCTAAAAGGATATGTGCGATGGAATCCGTTACCCAGTTTACGAACTGACGGTATTCGTTGTTCGTGATCTCGGTGGCATCCATGTAGAAACCGGAGATGGAAATGGACTTGTTCCTTGCTGTGTAAGCATAGTTTACATCCTCATCACTCGGACCCATGTGAAAGGTTCCGGAAGGCACATACACCATTCCGTAAGGTACAGGGGGGGAGTACTTTGGTCTTGGACTAACACCTATCAGCTGTCCCTGTGCGTTCTTTGGGGTCTTACCACCACCGCAACTGGCCAGCAGGACCGGCAGCAGTACAACCAGCATCGCACTACAATAATTAAGCTTCATAAGGGTGACTTTCATTAGAATACGATTTTTCTTGAACCTGCCAGATGTTATGGCCAACACGCCTGATATCTTTTTAGTCACACTTTTCACCTGGTTGTTTATCAGAAAGATAGCAAATGTAATAATTAATTTTAATCCGTAGTTAGTTTTCAGCCAACTTTTTCAATTCAACATCTTCGGTCTCGGTAACACATTTAAACGTTGGTTTTAACATTTTATTATGTAATTGTCCACTCCTTTTAATAATTAACCATGGCGAGATATCTTTTTGGGGATATCGTAAACTCTTGCCCCTCAAGGCTATAGACACATACAATATAAATATAATACTTATTTGTGAATATCCAACGTCCTATTTTTCTCGTTAACACTAAATTAATCAAAGGGATAGCAATTTACAACAAATATCATATTAAATTAAGTATTTCTGATATATCTTCTGTAGGTTTCATACAATGATAATCTTCACATAGGTATATCAGTGTTTTTCCGGCCTGCGTCCTTTGCTGCAAAAGCGGCATGTCTTTTTGGTCTGCCTCCGCTCCCACCAACACTTTACCGGGAATATACAGTTTATTTATCTCGCTCATTTGCGCTTTATACCCCGCTCCTGCCACCGCCAGTTCCTTTGTTCCCTGCACGATCCGGAGGATCATTGCTGCCCAGATCCCGAAGGAAGTAGGGTACCGGGTAACAGATTGGGCCAGGCTTGCCGTCATGTCCAATGCTCTGTCTGCCCATTCCTTATTATCAAAAACGATAGAAAGGTGCCAGAGATTATGCGCCATGATTGCATTTCCGCTGGGTACTGCACCGTCATATACTTCTTTCTTACGTACGATAATATCTTGCTGACCGGATGCAGTGTAATAGAAATAACGCGAAGTTTCGTCTCCAAATTGTTCAACCACAAAATGTCCCAGGTCTTTTGCTTTCCGGAGCCAGTCCAATTCTCCGGTAACTTCCTGTAAAGCAATGAGTGCGCGTATCAGGTAGGCATAATCATCTAAAAAAGCGGGGTAACGCGCATCCCCCTGTTTATACGTATGCCAGAATGCAAGGGATGCCCCGGGCTTCTTCATTTTTTTCCAGATACATGCCATGGCGTTTTCCGCCATCTCCAGGTATTCCTTATTTCCCAATGCAGCATAGGCTTTACAGCAGGCATGGATCATCAGTGCATTCCAGCCCAGCAGGATCTTATCATCCAAACCAGGGCGGACCCGCTGGTTCCTGACGGCCATCAGTTTAGCCCTGCACTTTGCCATCAATGCTTCCAGGCTATCTGACTTTTCCGGAGGAACAGGGATCCATAAAATGTTATGATCTTCCCAGTTACCGGCACGTTTTACATCGTAGTAAGCGCAGAATGCGGGTGCGTCTTCTCCCAGCACTGCTTCTATTTCTTCCAGGTCCCATACATAGAACTTTCCTTCCACTCCTTCAGAATCTGCATCCAGCGCAGCATAGAACCCTCCTTCCGGGGAAGTCATTTCCCGCTGGATAAACGCTAAGGTATGTGCTATGGTTTCTGCATAAGTTCTGTTACCGGTTAGCTGATAAGCTTCGCAGAGGGTATCGGTGAGCAGGGCATTATCATACAGCATCTTTTCAAAGTGCGGAGCCAGCCATTGCTCATCTGTGGAATACCTTGAAAACCCGCCACCCAGCTGATCATAGATGCCTCCGGCTATCATTTTATCCAGGGACAATAATGCCTGTTGCAAAGCGGCATCATCTTTCTTCCTGCGGTTATAGCGCAGGAGGTATTGGATGGTAAAAGAACCCGGAAACTTAGGCGCACGGCCGAATCCACCCCATTCTTTATCTGCCTGGCCCATAATGGCCAGTACCATGGCATCACATTGGGCCTGGGTGAACATCTCTTCTTTAGGCAACAGTTTATTCACTGTTTCCATGCCAAACTGGTTGCTTTGATGAAGGTGTTCTGTGAGGTTGGAAGCCTGGTCCTCCAGGTCTTTCCGTTTGGTTTTGAAAGCGTCTGAAACGGCCAGCAGCACTTCTTTCCAGGAAGGCCGGTTATAAGCTTTCTGCGGAGGGAAATAAGTTCCGCCATAAAAAGGCTGGCGGTTGGGCAGGAGGAACATGTTCAGGGGCCATCCGCCGGAACTGCTCATGGCCTGCAGGGCATCCATATAAATATGATCAATGTCCGGGCGTTCCTCCCGGTCTATTTTTATATTGATGAAGTGTTCATTCATGATGCTGGCGGTAGCTTCATCTTCGAAGCTTTCCCTTTCCATCACATGGCACCAGTGGCAGGCTGCATAACCAATGCTTACAAGGATCGGCTTATCCTGCTGCTCTGCAAGCTGCAAAGCCTCTTCGCCCCACGGATACCAGTTTACGGGGTTGTGTGCGTGTTGGAGCAGGTAAGGGCTGGTTTCCTTGCCTAAGCGGTTCATAGTCATGATTAAATTCAGGTCCGGAGCGAAAATAAATGAAAAAGGGAGCATTCCTGCGAATGCTCCCCAATTTTTTTATACTGTTGTTCCTTATTTCTTGTTCAATTCTGTGAGGAACTGTTCCAGCGCAGCTACCATTGATGGTGCCTGTGGTGCCGGAGCTCTCACATCCAGCCTGAGACCTGCTTCTTCCACCGCAGCGGAAGTAGAAGGACCAAATGCCCCGATGTGTGTGCCGTTCTGTTTGAATTTCGGCATGTTCTCGAAGAGTGATTTTACGCCGGAAGGGCTAAAGAACACGATCAGATCGTATTCCGTTTGCGCCAGCACTTCTTTGACATCGTTGGAAACGGTCTTGTACAAAGAGGCAGTGGCATACTCGCACTTGCTGGCTTTCAGCCATTCTTCAATGTCTTTCTTCTGACTGTCTGAGCTTGGGAAAAGGAACTTTTCGTTCTCCCTGTGCTTGTTCATCACTTCCAACAGGCTCTTTGTAGAGCCGTCTGCACCATAAAACACTTTGCGTTTGCGGTAGAGGATGAATTTTTGCAGATACAACGCAACTGCTTCTGTAATACAGAAGTACTTGCAATCCTGGGACACCTTCACTTTCAATTCTTCGCATACGCGGAAGAAGTGATCAACAGAGTTTCGGCTCGTGAATATCACCGCCGTATAGGTGATAATATCCACTTTTTGCTTCCGGAAGTCCTTACCTGGCACGCCTTCTACCCGAATAAAAGGATGAAAATCCAACCGAACATTGAATTTCTTAGCTAAGTCGAAATAAGGTGATTTCTCTGTCTCTGGCTTAGGTTGGGAAATTAGGATCGTTAGTTGTTTTACCTGCGAATCTTTTTTTGGCCCGCCTTTTATCATACGTAATTTGCTCTTGTGTTAACAATAGCAGTAATCTTACGGATTACCAGTTAACCAAATCAATAGTACCTTTGTAATTATTAAAACCGGCACTACTTCGAATGCGCAAAGGTAAAGAAAAAAATGCAATTTGCTAAAAGACAGATACTGTCTTACCAGGGAATAAGACCTTACGTACCTGTAAACCACCAGTAATACTATAAAGAATATTGATATATACAGGCTGGCAGTGGCGATGCCGGGATCACAAAAGGCCAGGATCACTAAAAATGGCGCCAACATTATTCCTAATACTTTATTGATCAGGTATAAAATAAACACATAAGCGTCTATTAATTCCTCATTTCCGAAGAGCCAGCCACAAAAACGCAGTACAATATATTTCACTACATAGATGGCGCCTACCAATATTACGAGGCCAGGAATCAACATCCAAGCAATGGCAGCCGTGGTATAATTCAGCCGGTACATCAGCAGGTAGAGGTATACTCCCAGGCTAACCACAAAAAAGGCATTCAGCAAAAAGTTGGGGAAAGGAGACTGTGACAGCTGGTCTTTCAACTGCCGCTGGCTCAGGGTTGGATTCAGGAAAGCCCTGAAGAGGTCTGTAAAATATTTTAGATATGAGGTGCGGATGATCCCTAAAAGCAATAATACACCGCCAACCAGGTAGATCAGCCAATCCTGCTGTTTATTGGCACGAAGCGGGTTAATGTCGTACTGCACGGGCTTTCCCTCTGTATTAAGATAAGGGATCCTTTTTGCAAGACCCTGCATAACGGTATCATAAGCATGTATCTTTGGCGCCGGCACTGCGGGAATGGAGTCTGCCGGAATTACCGCAGCCTTCAACAAAGAATCTGCTTTAACTTTGTTAACGCTGGTTTTGACGGGCTTTTTAGGCGCAACAACGGGAACGGTAGTATCAGCCTGTGCTAACACAAGCAATGAACAATGCATGATCAGGAAAAACAACAACCAGGTTCGCAACGATTTGTTTTTGTTTAGTAAACGCTATGCAATTAACTATTCTTGTTCCAAAAATATCAACAAAACTCACATGTATTTTCGAGGTTTGCAAATAATCTCAGCAATTCTTTCTTAAAACGACTCATGGCTGGTATCTATCTTCATATTCCTTTTTGTAAAAAAGCATGCCACTATTGCAATTTTCATTTTTCCACTTCCCTGCAACACCGCGAAGAGATGGTCCAATGCCTGATCCTGGAAGCCGGCATGCAGAAAGAATACCTGATCGGCCAGACGGTACAGACAATATATTTTGGCGGCGGCACTCCCAGCCTGCTGTCTCCCGGAGATATTTCCGCTTTGCTGGAATCCCTCCGTTCTCATTATTCTATCAGTGAGGATGCTGAAATAACGCTGGAAGCCAATCCGGACGATCTGAGCGCCAGGGCGCTGGAGGGCCTTTATGATGCCGGCATTAACCGTCTCAGTATTGGCATTCAATCTTTTTTTGAGGAAGACCTCCGCTGGATGAACCGTGCCCACAATGCAGAACAGGCTATCAGCTGCCTGGAGCTTGCCAGGGAAACAGGCTTTGACAATATCAGCATCGACCTCATCTATGGCGGCCCTACTTTAACCAATGAGCGCTGGGCAAAAAATGTTTCCAAAGCTGTATCTCTGGGCATTCCCCATTTATCCTGTTATGCCCTTACCGTAGAGCCCGGTACTGCGCTGGACCATTTTATACAGCGGAAAAAGATCCCTGCCATTGATCCGGATAAGGCCGCACAACATTTTGAAATGCTCATGGAATGGCTGGAAGCTGCCGGTTATGAGCATTACGAGATCTCAAACTTTGCCTTACCGGGTAAACGTTCCAAACATAACAGCAGTTACTGGCAGGGTAAACCTTATTTAGGCCTTGGCCCTTCCGCACACTCTTTCAACGGTTATTCCCGCCAGTGGAATGTGGCCAATAATTCATTATACATACAAGGGGTCCGTAAAGATGCCCTGCCATTTGAAAAAGAAATGCTCAGCCCCAAGATGGCGCTGAATGAATACATTATGATCTCCCTCAGAACAGAAGCCGGTTGTAACCTTGATAAGGTAGCCGATCAATATGGGCAGGACAAACAGCGGCAGTTGCTGATTGCCGGGAAAGAATTCATCGATAAAGGATGGATGAAACAGGAAGGCCCGATGTTAAAACTTACCCGGGAAGGGAAGTTTTTTGCCGATGGCATTGCCGCGGCCATGTTCTTTTAGATCAATCCCTTTTCCAGTTCCAGGAAAGCTTCTTCCGTACGCATCTGCTCCCAGAGGATAGCATATACTTTCTGCGCAATGGGCATATAGGCCCCGATCTCTTCATTGATCTCAAAGATGCAACGGCTGGCATAGTATCCTTCGGCAATCATATTGAGTTCCAGCTGTGCTGCCTTTACCGTATAACCTTTGCCGATCATATTGCCGAATGTGCGGTTACGGCTGTGTAAGGAATAACAGGTCACCAGCAGATCTCCCAGGTATGCGCTGGCGTTATAGTTATGTACGGTCACTTCTTTTCCTGCACCGGCCTGGTATTGTTCATATTTCTCCAGGAATTCCTGCATTTCGCGGAAACAGTTGGTGATGAATACGCTCAGGAAATTGTCCCCATATTCCAGCCCATGCGCAATCCCCGCTCCCATCGCATAAATGTTCTTGAGCACGGATGCAAACTGTACGCCCATCACATCTTTATTGACGATGGTTTGCAGGTATTCTGTATTGAACCTGGCAGCCATGGCTTCTGTTTCTGCGGTATTGATGCCGGAGAAGGTAAGATAGGAAAGCTTTTCGCTGGCTACTTCTTCCGCATGGCAGGGACCGGTGATGGTAAAATATTGTTCCAGCGGGAGTTTAAATACATCTGCCAGGTAATCATTGATCAGTTGATTGGTGCCTGGTACCAGTCCTTTAATGGCACAAACTACCGTTTTACCTGTAAATGCGTCAGGGGCTAAGGTTTCCAATACGGTACGAAGGAAGGCAGACGGAACGGCCAGGATGATGATATCGCTGGCTTTCACCACTTCTGCCAGATCGCTGTTCAATTGCAGCAGGCTGGTATCGAAGTATACGGATGTGAGATAGTGTTTGTTATGGTGCCGTAATTGCATGTGGCGGATGGTTTCCTCGTTACGGATCCACCAATGAATGTGCTGGTTGTTGTCTGTCAGTATCTTAGCCAACGCGGTGGCCCAACTGCCGCTTCCAATAATGCCGATATGATTACCCATGCTCAACTTTCCAAATTTCCTGCAATGTAAAAAAAATCAACGGGCTATGGCCCATCAGGGGATATAAAAAAGCAGGCATACCATTTACGGCATGCCTGCTTCCTATATCAATTTGCTTATTTCTTTGTGCCTTCGAAGAGCTGTGCCTTAGGCACCACTTTTACTTTCTTCCCGTTTTCCAGGGTTTTGGAGATAGCCGTGTAAGGTCCGCTGATCACTTCCTCTCCTTCTTTCAGACCGCTCTTGATCTCGATATTGGTATCATCCTGGATCCCGGTGGTCACTTCCACCATTTTAACGGTATTATCTTTCTGCAGTACAAATACCACTTCTTTGAAGTCTTTTTTGCCTTCTCCTGTATTTTCAGAAGGAGGGGCCGGTGCATTCTTATCTGTTTTTTTGCCTTTGGCAGTATCTTCCGGATTACGGGTGGTTACGGCATTGATAGGAATAGATAACACCTGTTTTTCTGTACGCGTCTGAATATCCACGCTGGCACTCATTCCCGGGCGGAATGGGAACCTGCGGTTCTTTCCGTTGGAAATTACTTCAAGGTCTGTATAAGAAGATGGTGCGATACGGATGTGTACAATGTAATTGGTCACCTGCTCGGCAGAAGTAGTGGCAGAAGTGGCTGCACCTTTGCTGGAGCTGGCAATTTGTGTTACCACTCCTTTGAACTTGCGGTTGTTATATGCATCTATTTCAATGATGGCAGAATCGCCGAACTTTACTTTAGGAATATCATTTTCCCCAACATCCACCTGCACTTCCATGGTGCTCATATCTGCGATGCGCAACATTTCCGTACCGGTCATTTGTGCTGTACCTACCACGCGCTCTCCTTTCTTTACAGATAAAAGAGAAACAGATCCTGACATGGGAGACAGGATAGTGGTACGGCCCAGGTTCTTATTCGCTTCTGTGAGATTGGCCTGTGCGCTGGCCACAGCAAACTTGCTGCTGTTGATCCTCTGGGAAGCAGCATTAAAATCTGCCAGCGCTGATTTATAGGTAGCTTCGGCAGTTTCAAATTCTGATTTGGAAATAACTTTTTGCTTCAGCAGTTCCGAGTTACGATCGAAAGCAAATTTTGCCTGGTCCAGCCTGGCTTTGAAAGCATTCAATCCCGCGGTACTATTGGCCAGTTCTGCTTCAGACTGACTAACGGCGGCGGCGGCACGGTCTCTCATAGAACCATAAACATCTGCATAAATGCGCGCGAGTACCTGTCCTTTCTGCACGGAATCTCCTTCCAGCACCAGGAGGTCTGTGATCTCACCTGATACGTCAGAACTCACTTTCACTTCAATTTCAGGATACACTTTTCCACTGGCAGAAACCACTTCAATGATATCTTTTTTGGCAGCCTTATCTGTTGCAACTTTAGTGCCCTCGTCATTGCCGGATCCTTTGACCACGGCGAGGATCACAATAAGGACTACAAGGCCGCCGATTATCCAGTAAAGCAATTTCTTCTTCATATGCGCATTTATTTCTGTGTCCGATCCCCGCCTATAGCGTTATGCGTTGATCGCGATAGAATTCGAGTAATTTAATCTTGAAAATATAGTCGTATAGGGCAGATACTTTGTCAATCTGCGCTTTAAACAGGTTCGTTTGTGTGGTAATATACTCTACGGTGTTCATTAAACCAACATTGAAACGTTTGGTAGCAAAGTCATATGCCTTTTGCGATGCACGTTCAGTGGTAATGGCAGCCTGGTATTTCTGAAAAGCACCTACCGCATTTGCATGCGCTGTGTAAACATCCTGGCGGAGTTTCTGGCGGTTAATGTCTAATGTGAGCTGTCGGTCCTGTACATCGATCTTAGCGCGTTCTACATTACCGCGCGCCCTCCATCCGTTGAAAATGGGAATGCCCAGTGTCAGACCTACATTCTGACCAAAGTTATTACTCAGCTGATCGCCGAAAGGCACTGTCCTTCTGTCCTGTGAAAAGGAGGCTGTCTCTACCAGGGAGGTGGGGTCATTTTTCAGGTACCCGATCGTTTGCGTTCCTGTAGTAATAGGGCCAAAGCCTTCTTTAATGGTATTAGCGTAACTGGTATTGATCCCTGCAGAAAGGCTGAGATTTGGATACATGGCCCCTCTGGCGGAAGCGAGGGACTTGTTGGCTGCTTTTACATACATGGAATCCGCACGGTATTGCGGGTATGTGGCCAAAGCGGCACTGTATACCATTTCAGGAGCTGTTTCCCACAAGTTCAATACAGGTATGCGTTCAATGTTTTCCGGTAATTCTACTACAAAAGGCACGGCAAAATCCAGGTTCAGCAATGCTTTCATCTGTAGCACGTTTACAATGCTGGTGTTTTGAGCAGCTACCAGCGTAGAGCTATCCCTAGCCAGCTGGGCTTCCAGATCTGCCTGGTTGCTTTCCGGAACGGAACCGGCAGCTACCAGTTTCTTGGTATTTTCCAGCTGGGCCATACTGAGGTCCACCTGGGATTTACTGATCTTTACCTGTTCGTTGGCCAGCAGGATCTGCAAAAAGGCATTGGCTACGTTCACGCCCATATCGTTCCGGGCCCTTTCCAGTAAAAAATTACTGGCATATACCTGGTACTTACTGGCAGCTACTGTATTCTGTTTCTGGAACCAGCCGAAGAGGTCTACACCTGTATTGAGGCTTACCCCGCTGCTGAAGTTCGCGGTATTCACATAAGTATTGGATTCAAACGAAATGTTCCGTCCAAAGCGGTATTCACCACTTGCCCCTCCGTTTAAGGTGGGGAGCCTTGCCATCTGGTTCTGCTTTAATGTTAGTTCCGCAAGCCTTTTCTGCAGCACACTTTGCTGAACGGTGAGGTTATGGCTCAACGCATAGTCCAGCGCCCGCTGATACGTCCAGTTATCCTGCGCAGCCACATTGCGAGGGTTGCCAAACAGCAGCAAAGCCAGTATTGATGCGATTGCAAGGGACTTTTTATTCATAGCCTGACAAAAATATATTAATTGATATGATGCCATTCCCCAGTTCTTGATAAATGGCAATTTTTTAGTAGGTGTGGCACAGGGCCACACGAATTTAAGGCAAAACATCATATGATGAGTTTTTAGATAGCGGAAAATGTAAAAGTGTTTTTATTCCACCTTACCGTCCTTGATCCGGATGATCCGGTTTCCGAATTCGGCGTTAGTATCTGAATGGGTAACCTGTACGATGGTAATACCATCCTTTTTATTCAGTTCTGCGAACAGCTCCATGATCACCTTAGCCTGGTCTGAGTGCAGGTTTCCGGTAGGTTCATCTGCAAAGATCACAGCGGGTTCGGCAACAATGGCCCGTGCAATTCCCACCAGCTGCTGCTGGCCGCCGGAAAGCTGATTGGGGAACAGGTCTTTTTTTGCCACCATATTGAACCTGTCTAGTATATCCGCCACGCGGCTTTTGCGTTCGGAGGAGGGCATGTCCTTATATAACAATGGTGTTTCTATGTTTTCGTATACGGTGAGCTCATCTATCAGGTGATAGGCCTGGAATACAAAACCTATGGTACCCCGGTGAAGCTGGGTGCGTTTTTTATCGTTCATCTTATTCACCAGCTCTCCCTGGAACAGGTATTGCCCGTCAGAAGGTTCTTCCAGCAGACCCAGGATATGCAACAATGTAGACTTCCCGGAGCCGGAGGGACCCATGATAGACACAAACTCTCCTTCGTGAATAACCAGGTTCACATCCTTTAAAATTTCATGTTTGCCAAACCCTACCGGGTAGTGCTTTGTAATGTTGCGTAGTTGAATCATGATCGTGTTAAATATTTTATTCTGAACGTAATGCTTTTACAGGATTCATCAGGGCGGCCCTGATGGTTTGAAAACCGACGGTGATGGCTGCTATGCTGATGGCCAGCAGGCCGGCCAGCAGAAACACCCACCAATTGATATCGATACTATAGGCATAGATCCCCAGCCACTTATTCATCACAAACCAGGCGATGGGTGTAGCTATCAGGATGGCCAATATTACTAATTTCAGGAAATCCCGCGAGATCAGCGCAGTAATTGTAACAACGCCGGCGCCCAAAACCTTGCGGATGCCTATTTCTTTATTGCGCTGACCGATGGTGATCAATGCAATGGCAAACAGTCCCATGCAGGAAATGATGATGGTGATCACCGCGCCGCTTATAAAGATCTTTGCCAATACTTTATCCCCGGTATACAACCGGGCCGTATTCTCATCCACAAAGGAACCCAGGAAAGCGCCGGGCGCAGAAGCTTTCCAAGCACTTTCGATCGTTGCCATAGAAGCTTCAAGGTTACCTGGCGCCGTTCTTATAAAAATATAGTCGGAAGGACGTCCTTCATTGTTCAGTGATAATGTAAGCGGTTCTATCTTCCGGTGCAGGGATTGAAAGTGATAATCCTTCATGATCCCTATTACGCTGTAGGCAGGCCCATCTTCTTCAAAACGTACGGTAAACCCTTCTATATCCTTCACACCTAACTGCAGCGCCATCCTTTCATTGATAATGATGCTGTTGGAATCTGCCATCTGTGGACTGAATTCACGGCCCGCCAGCAGCTTTATATCCATGGTTTTAAGATAATCGTACGAAACGAACTGCAGGTTGGTCATCAGCTCCTGGTTCTTATAGGAGAACCCAACAACAGAAGTAGATATGCTGCCATCACGGCCGCGGCCAAAATTGCTCCTGGCTGCGGAAATGCTGAGGATACCGGGTTGCTGTGCCAGTTTTGCTTTCATTCTTTCCAGGACCTGCCCGGCATCTACTTCATTGCTCACCGGAATGCTCACCACTTCATGTGTATTAAAGCCTAATGATTTATTTTTCAGGAAGTTCATCTGCTGCCACGCAATAATGGTACAGCAGATCAGCAAACTGGAAAATACGAACTGGGTAACGATAAGGGAATTGCGGAAGTAATTATTCCTGCCGCTGTTGATCTTTCCTTTTAATACCTGCAGGGTTTTAGCACGTGCCAGCACCAATGCAGGATAACCTCCGGCCAGGATGGAGATCAATAAGAATACTATTGCCATACCGGTTATCACTCCCGGATCTTTCAATATCCCGAAAGAGAGATGATATCGCAGCACGGCATTATAAGTAGGCATAGCGATATAGGCTAAACCAATGCCCAATACCAGGGAAAAGAAGAACAATACCATGGCTTCCCCGCTTAACTGCAGGGCCAGCTGGAATTTGGCAGCGCCCAGCGCCTTACGCATGCCTACTTCTTTTGCCCGTGTAAAAGCCCTGGCCATACTCAGGTTAATGAAGTTGATGCTCGCAATAAAAAGCAGGAATGCTGCAATGAACAACAGCATATACAACATCATCACCCTGCCTGTATTCTTCTGGCCGTTTTCTGTTAAGTGTACCTCTTCCATGGGAATGAACCCAATATGCATATATGCTCCGTACTTATCTGCTTTTGCGCCTGCCTTCTTATATTTATCAACATCCTCCTCGTAGTATTTTTTCGTCAGGGCTATACTTCTCTTTTCCATCTCTTCCCCGGTAACCCCTGGTGTTAATTGGGCGAAGGTATAGAGGTTGGAATGGCCCCATTCGTCTTTGTTACCTGCATAATCAGTTACCCTTTCAAGACGGAGCAGTACATCAAAATTAATACTGGAATTATCCGGTATATCTTTCACTACGGCCGAAATAGTAAAGGCTTGCCAGCCATCACCCTGGTTAATGGACACTGTTTTGCCGACAGGATCTTCTTTCTTAAAGAGCTTCGCAGCCGTTCCTTCTGTGATAATGGCATCATTGAGCCCCAACCGCAGATGGCCGCTAACGGCCGGGAATGTGAACATGCGCAGGAAAGAGCTGTCCACACAATTGATCCCGATGGTCTGTACTTCGCCCGCAGTGGTACGGATACCCGCTGCGTCGTTGGCAACTCTCACGATATTCACCACTCCCGGCATTTCCTCTTTCATTGCGGGAGCTAAGGGAATGGGAGTGGAAAGATGTGTACGTGGCCCTTCTGCACGTGCCTCGCTGTAATAAAGCTGGTACAGGTTCTTTTTATTAAGATGGAAATTATCATACGAGAATTCACTGTAAACCGTGAAGCACAATAACAGTGCTGCTGCGATGGCAACACTCATCCCAATAATATTAACAGCAGAAACCTGTTTTGATTTCCAGATATTGCGCCAGGCTATTTTAAGATAGTTTTTAAGCATCCTATTCTGATCTTAAAGATTTAACGGGATTCATTCTTGCCGTTCTGATAGACTGATAACTTACCGTGAGCATGGCCAGTACAATAGCGATCACCCCTGTTGATACATATACCCACCAGGAAATATCCACGTGATAAGCAAACCTGTTCAACCAGCCATGCATAAAATATCCAGCCAGCGGCATGGCGATCCCTACTGCGATCAACACCAGCCGGATAAAGTCTTTGCTTAATAACGCCAGGATCTGCATTATACTGGCGCCGAGCACTTTCCTGATCCCTATCTCCTTTGTACGCTGCTGCGCCGTGAATGTAGCCAGGCCAAACAAACCAAGACAGGCAATGAAGATCGCTAATGCTGTGAAAGCGGCAGACAATCTTCCTATTACCTGTTCGCTTTTATACATATCTGCAAAAGAGGCGTCCATGTATTTTATTTCGAAAGGGTATTGCGGGTTGAACTGTTTGAATACTTTTTCTATACTGCCGATGGCAGTTTCCACCTGGTCAGGTTTAATACGCACGAGTACGAATTTATTTTTCGCACTACGGTAGCGGATGGACATCGGTGCTACTTTTTTCTCAAGGTGGTTACTGGAAAAATCCCTTGTTACTCCAATGATCGGTAACTGCTGGTCATCTACGGTTAAGAGCTGGCCAACATAAGGTGGTTTTAAAGACATTACCTTCGCGGCTGTTTCATTGATCACAATACCGTTCGTATCTGTTGCAAATTCCGGCGAGAAAGTTCTGCCCTCTACCATTTCCAGCTGCATTGTTTTTTGCAGGTCGTATCCCACCAGCAGGTTATCGAACAGGATATCTTCATTGGGGCTTTTACCTTTCCAGCCTATTCCGGAGAAGTTGCTGCCTACCTGGATGGGCAGCTGATCTGCATCTGAAATGGCTTCCACTCCCGGCAGGCCTGAGAGGGCATTCCTAAATGGTTTCAGGTCATTTACCATTGAGCCTTCGTTATAGAACCAAACCACCTGGTCTTTATTTAATCCAAGATTGCGGTTCTTAATAAAATTTATCTGCTGGTAAATAAGGAAGGCGGCAACGATCAGCACAGTGGACACAACGAACTGGAAAACCACCAGCCCTTTCCGTAACCAGATAGCACTGGACTTCAGCCTTAGCATACCTCCCTTTAAGGTAGTTACCGCATTCAGCGAAGAAAGATAGAACGCAGGATAACTGCCGGCTACAAAACCGGTGAATAAAGCCAGGAACAATAATGCAAGCATATTGTACCATGTGAATAGAGGAACGGACAAGGTAACGCTCACCATCTTTTCAAAAGAAGGCAGCAGTATCCATACCAATAACAGGGAAAGAGCCGTGGCAATGGTTACCAGGGCAAAAGATTCTCCCAGGAACTGTGAGATCAACGCTCCTCTGCCAGCCCCAATGCTCTTGCGTACTCCCACTTCTTTACTGCGCTGAATAGCTCTCGCTGTGGAAAGGTTCATGAAATTAATGCAGGCGATCAACAGAACAAAGATGGCAATAATGATAAAGAGCCTTACGTATTCAATGCGCCCACCATCCAGTTTTCCTTTGTTGAAGCGACCTTCCAGGTATGTATCTTTATAAGGATACAGGAATACTTCCGCCTGGGATTCTTTAGCGTTCCGCTGGATGATCCCTTTTACTTTTGCATTTACTTTACCGATATCCGCTTTAGGGTCAACAAGTACATAGGTACGGGGAGCATTCCCGCCCCATTTTTTCAGCCATGGGTTTTCCTGTACAATCCTTTCCATAGGCAACAGCCATTCAAATTTGAAAGAAGCATTATCCGGCAGGTCCTTCATCACACCTGTTACCATATAATCTTCCTTACTATCCAGCCTTACAATCTTGCCTACTGCTTTGCTCTCTCCAAATAAATTAAGCGCCATTTTTTCCGAGAGTACTATACTGTTAGGGCCAAGCAATGCTTTGCTGGGGTCTCCGTCAATAAACGGAAATGTAAATACCTGGAAAACATCCGTATTGGCATATTGGCCCTTGCTTTTATATCCTTTCTCTCCCACTGCCAATAATTTCTCTGTCATCCAGGAGAAAGCTGCTGCTTTCTGAATACCCGGGATCTCTGCTTTTAACTGATCCGCCATGGGGCCTGGAGTAGCAGTTACCGTCAGGATTTCATTATTGGAATAATACTGATGCGAATACACCTGGTAGATATTGGGCAGCTTTTCATGGAAACGGTTATAGCTCCATTCATTGGCAACCCAGAGCAGGATGAACATACAGCAGGTTAAACCAAATGTTAAGCCTGCAATATTGATTATGCCAAACACCTTATTATTCCAAAGGTTCCTCCACGCTATTTTGATATAATTTGTTAGCATAGAATTATTTTATTCGGATTTAAGAGATCTTACCGGATGAGTAAATGCTGCTTTCAACGATTGGTATCCAATGGTACATAAGGCCACCAATAATGCCAGCAAGCCTGCGCCTGCCAGCCACCACCATTTTATCCCGATGCTGAAGGCAAAACCTGACAGCCATTTATTCATAAAATACCAGGCAAGCGGTATAGCCACCACCATAGCAATGAGGATTAGTTTAACGAAATCGTGTGTGATCAGTTGGAGGATATTTCCAGCTGATGCACCCATAGCTTTACGGATACCTATCTCTTTTGTTCGCTGTGTGATCACCAATACGGCCAGTGCAAACAATCCAAGGCAGGACAATATAACTGCTGCCGTTGCAGCATAGATGAAAATCCGGGTCAATTGTTCTTCTCTTGCATACTGGCGGTTCACATTCTCATCCACAAAGCTGCCTTTAAATGCAGAATGCGGAGCAATACTGGCCCATGCGGCACTCAGCTTGTCCATCATTTCCGGCAGATTATCCGGACGTACTTTTACGAACAGGTGGCTGATGGGAATATTCATATGCATCACAAGCGCCAGCGGTTGTATAGGATGATGCAGCGATTCATAGTTAAAGTTTTTCACCACACCGATGATAGCAGAGGGTGGCTGTATACTGTCATACCTGATCTTTACGCCAATGGCACTTTCTTCTCCCAGCCACTTGGCCATTTCTTCATTGATCACAAGGCCCGTGCTATCTGTTCCTGAAAAATCACGCCCTTCTAATAACTGAAGGCCCATTGTTTTTACAAAATCATATCCAACGGTCAACCACCGCACATGCATGCTCCTGTTCTTATGGTTGAGTGCTATCATCAGGCCAAAGGATTGGCCATCCATACCCAGCCCCATATCTTTAGACAGTCCCGTAACACTCAGTACGGAAGGGTTCCCGGCCATCTTTTGCCGCAATAGTTCCAATGCATCTTTCCCATTCACTTCTGTACCTACAGGTATACTGATCACCTGCGCGCTGTTGTATCCTACCGGATGGTTGCGCAGATAATGTAACTGCTGCCAGGTGATCCATGTACAGGAGATCAATAATATAGCAATGGCAAACTGGGATATGATAAGGCTTCCACGCATGGAGCCGGACGTTTTCAGTTTTAGACGGCCTTTCAGAGTGTTTACCGCATCCAGGCGGCTCATCTTCAATGCCGGATATCCTCCTGCGATGATGGTAACAAGGAGGAAGCCCCCCAGTATATATGTTATTGTTAACGGTTTAAATAATATACCGGTGGTTACACTGCTGCCGAATAACGCTCTGTAATGTGGCAGCAGGAAATAACACAGCGGTATAGTGATCAGCAAGGCCAGCAGGCAGATCAATACCGCTTCTGCCCAGAACTGCATCACCACCTGGCCGGGCTTTGCTCCGAGGGTTTTTCTCAGCCCCACTTCGCGGGTGCGGGTAAAAGATTTCCCTATAGAGAGGTTAATAAAATTGATACAAGCCACCAGGAGAACGAACCCCGCTACGATCAGCAACATATTGAGATAAGTATGGCTTACCGCATTCTTCCAGCCATAGATGCTGGTATCTGTATGCAGGTTGGAAAAGGGTTGCAGCAGCATTTCCATATACTGCCCCCTGGAGGAAGGCGCTGCTCCCTCTCGTTGCAGGTTTTTTACAATGTACTCAAACTGCGTATTGATAAAAGGTTGCAAACCTGCCTCGAATTGCTGCCGGTCTGTTCCCGGGGCCAGTTGAATAAAAAGGTGGTGATTGTGATCATGCCAGTTATTCACCTGATCAGGGTAGTTCTCATTGTTTTCAAATAAGGTGGCTACGTTGTAATCAAAACTGGAGTTTGCGGGTACATTCCCTGTTACCCCGCTTACTGTGTATAAATGCCAGGAGCCGCCGGACTGCATTTTCACCTGTTTGCCAACAGGCATCTCTTCTCCAAACATGGTCTTGGCCGTTTCCTCGTCCAGCACAATGTTTTCCCGTTCGCTTAGCACTCCACCCTGTACCAGCGGAAAGCTGAACATCCTGAAGAAATCCCCATCCACGTAGGCGATCTTCCTTATTAAATGTTTGCCATTATATACCAGCTCACATTCCCGGTTATAATACCTGCTACCTTGCTTCACAGCCGGGAAGCGTTCTTTTAAGGCCCTCAGCATGGGTTCCACCATATAAGGGGTTGGCTTTCGGCCCTCCGGCCGTTGCATAACAAAATAAGGATGATAAATATCTTTCCTGTTTTCATGGAACTGATCATAAGACAACTCATGATATACTCCCATCACCAGCAGCACGCAGATTGTAAACGCTACAGTGAGTCCCAGTAAATTAATTACAGAAACCGCTTTGTGCTTTAGCAGGTTGCGCCATGCGATGATGAAATAGTTCCTGATCATTCCGAACGTAATGATTTAACAGGGTTAGTAAATGCCGCTTTGAGCGATTGATAGCCGATCGTAAATAATGCCACCAGTAATGCCACCAGGCCTGCACACAGGAGCCACCACCATTTAATATCTATACTGAAAGCAAAACCTTCCAGCCATTTGTTCATGGAATAATAAGCGAGTGGTGTAGCGATCACCATGGCAATGAATATCAATTTTACAAAGTCGCGCGTGATGAGTTGTACGATGCTTCCTGCGGAAGCTCCAAGCGCTTTGCGGATGCCAATTTCTTTCGTTCTTTGCATAATGGCCAGGATGGCAAGTGCAAATAATCCAAGACAGGATAATACAATGGCCACAATAGCGGCGTATACGAAAATGCGGGTGAAACGTTCTTCACGGGCATACTGCCTGTCAATATTTTCATCAAGGAAACTGCCCTGAAACTCTGAACGGGGAGAGATCTCAGCCCATGCGCTCCTGAGTTTCCCCATCATCGCCGGCAGTCTATCCGGGCGGACCTTTACCAATAATACATTAATAGGCATCGGCCGGTGCATCACAAGACCCAGCGGCTCCACTTTTGTGTGCAGGGACTGGAAGTTAAAATCCTTTACCACACCTATCACCGTCATGGGTGCCTGTGCAGTGTCATATACCAGTTTTACACCAATCGGATCTTTTTCTCCCAGCTGCCTTACCATCTGTTCATTGATCACAATGGAGTTGCTGTCTGTAGAAAATGTTTCAGAGAAATCGCGGCCGCTCAATAATGTGAGGTCCATTGTTTTCACAAAATCAAATCCCACATTCAGCCAGGCCATATTCACGGCTTTTTCTTTATAGTCAAAACCTGTGCCCCAGCTATAGGAACCGCCGTCAAGCCCTACACCCAGGTTAGTGGAAAGGCCTGTAACGCTGAGTACGGAAGGCTCCTGGGCCAGTTTTTGCTTTAATAACCTTAACGCATCTCTTCCACTCACTTCCGTTCCTACAGGTATGCTTACTATCTGGTTGCTGTTATAGCCCAATGGCCGGTTGCGGAGGTAGTTCAATTGCTGCCAGGTTACCAGCGTGCAGGAGATCAGCAGGATGGCAATGGCGAACTGGGAAATGATCAGTCCATTGCGCAGTGCTCCGGATGTTTTTAAACGCAGTTTGCCTTTCAGGATCTTCACGGCATCCATGCGCGTCATGATCCATGCCGGATAACCACCTGCTGCCAAAGTGATCAGCAGGAAACAGGCGAATATACAGGCAATCGTTGCAGGGCGGAACAACACATCGATGGTTAAGCTACTGTCGAAGATCAATTTATAATGGGGAAGGAGGAAATAGAATAAGGGTACGCTGATGACCAGTGCTATCAGGCAGATCAGGGCAGCTTCGCCCCAGAACTGCATAGCTACCTGGCGGGGCATAGCTCCGAGGGTTTTTCTCAAACCCACTTCGCGGGAACGGGTGAAAGACCTGCCCACCGAAAGATTGATGAAATTGAAACAGGCAATCAGCATTACAAAACAAGCCACAGCGAGCAGCATATTAAGATATGTGCGACTGATCACAGTACCCACTCCCCGCATGCTGGTATCTGTATGCATGCCCAGGAAAGGTTGCAGGAGCAGCTCCACATACTGCCCCCTGGCATTTGGCTGCGCCCCATCCCGTTTCAGATCATTGATATTGGATTCGTATTGCTTATTAATGAAAGTATGCAAACCCGCTTCAAATTTCCGGGGATCAGTGCCGGGTACCAGTTGAATGAACAGATCATGATTCGTAGATTCCCATTCATTCACAGTGTTCGGATAATTATCTTCATTCTCAAACCGGGTGGCTGTCTGGTAAGCAAAACTGGAATTATCGGGTGCTTTTTTTCCCACACCGGTAACTGTGTATGCACGCCAGGTACCGGTAGACTGCATCCGTACTATTTTCCCGATGGGATCTTCGTTTCCGAAAATGGCGGTAGCCACCTCTTCATTCAATACAATATTGTTCTTGTTATCCAGCACTTTTGCAGCATTACCCTTGATCAGGGGAAATGTGAACATGGAGAAAAAATCAGCATCCACATAAGTAACCTGTTTCATATAATGCTTACCGTTATACTCGATCTCTCCTCCCCTTCTGATATAGCGGCTGCCATATTTAACAGCAGAGAACTGGTCCTTTAATGCTTTGAGCATGGGTTCCGGCATAGTAGGCTGAAACTGTTCCCCTTCCGGGGTTTGCTGGGCAAAATAAGTACGGTAGATATCTTTCCCGTTTACATGGTATTTATTATAAGAGAACTCATAATATACACTGATCACCAGCAGGAGGCATATCGTAAATGCCACCGTCAACCCAAGTAAGTTGATCAGGGTATTTATTTTATGCTTCAGCAGATTGCGGAAAGCTATTTTAAGGTAGTTACGTAACATCATTCAGATTTTAATGATTTAACCGGATTCAGCAGTGCTGCTTTAACAGATTGAAAACTGATGGTGACCAGCGCAATAATAAGCGCACCGGCGCCAGCTGCCGCAAACGCCCACCATGGCATGGGTACATGGAATGCAAACTCCTGCAGCCATTTATCCATGCCATACCAGGCAATCGGAGAAGCAATGAGTATAGCGATAAATACGAGTTGAATAAAGTCTTTAGAAAGTAAGGCCGTGATGCTGGTGATGGAGGCGCCCAGCACTTTTCGGATGCCGATCTCTTTTGTACGCTGGCGCGCAACGAGCATGGCCAGTCCAAATAAACCCATGCAGGCTATCACAATAGCAAGGCCGGCATAAGCGCCAAAGAGACTGCCATCCCTTTGCTCCTGTTTATATTCACCTGCCAGGCTGTTTTCCACGAATGAGTAATTGAATGGAAAAGCCGGCATCATTTTATTCCACAAAGTTTCAATGCCGGCCAGCTGTGCCTGCCTGTCCCCCGATTCCAACCGCACAGTAAGTACTCTCGCATAACCCGGCCGGATCATTGCCAGCATAGGGCCAACCGGTAATCTTAGCGATTCAAAATTGAAATCTTCTACCACGCCTATCACCGTACCTTTCCTTGGTTCATTTGAGCCCCGCCATTCCAAACGGCTGCCTATTGGTTTAGTTAATCCGAATTTTTTAACCGCGGATTTATTGATCACAAAAGCATCCAGTGAATCAGTAGGAAAACGGGTATCAAAATCACGACCCTCTGCCATCTTAATACCCAGGTTGGTGAAATAAGAAAAGTCCGCGTACACAATGTAAGCTACCTTGCTATCCTCTTCCAGGGAGCCTTCTATTCCAACAGGGTTTGCATTGTTCGGGCCATCTCCCACTGCAGCACTGGTATAAGAGGTGTTCTTTACAAAAGGTAACTTTTCAACCTCGGCTTTAAACGTTTCACGGCTGTTTGCCTGTTTGTCGTTATTAAGATAAAAATTCACCAATCCTGTTTTATCATATCCCAGGTCCTTCTGCTGAAGGTACCTGAGCTGCAGGTAGATCACTACGGTTGAAATGATGAGTGCAATGGCGATAGTGAATTGTGATACTACCAGTGCTTTCCTGAACAGGGATTTTGTGCCGGCACTTTTAAGCCCTCCTTTCAGAATACGTACAGGTAAAAATCCGGAAAGGTATAAGGCCGGGTAACTGCCTGCCAGCAGGCCAACTACCATGGAAAGCAGCAGTAAAGTACTGAACAGCGAAATATTTTGCAGGGAGAACAAAGACAGGGTTTTGTCTGTCGCGTAATTAAAACCGGGTAACATGATCTGCGCCAGCAGCAGGGCGAACAGGAAAGACAGCATGCTCACCAATATGGATTCCACCAGGAATTGTATGATCAATGCTTTTCTTTCTGCCCCCATTACTTTTCGCAATCCTACTTCCATGGCCCTTTCATGTGCACGGGCCGTTACAAGGTTCATAAAGTTGATGCAGGCGATCAGGATGATAAATAATCCTATGGCGCCGTAGAGATATAACTTAGGTGTTTTATCCAGCGCCGCATTATCCCCATTAGGCCGCATATGTATATTGGCAAGTGGTTGCAGTTCATAACTGAATGTTTCTCCCAGCCGTTTAGCAATTTCGCCAATATGTTTTGTCACAAATACTTTCAGTTCTCCATCCATCATGGCAGGTGTTATGCCCGGATCCAGGAGAACAAAAGTATAGTTATCGGAGAAGCCGTACCAGCTTCCCTCTGGTTTCCCACCTGCTTTTATCACGTTCTGCCGCCATGTTTCCATAGAAAGCAGTACGTCGAACTTTATATCAGAATTAGAAGGAACATCTTTAACCACGCCGGTGATCTGGCAGTCAAAAGCATCCTGGAAACGGATGGATTTCCCTACAGGATCTTCGTTCCCGAAATATTTTTTTGCTGCAGATTCAGTTAACACACCGGTATAGGGTTCTTTTAATGCGGTGGCAGGGTTACCAGATACCATCGGGAAGGAGAACATTTTCAGGAAGCCCGCATCGGCGTAAGAGATCTGGTCTTGCTTAAACTTATCGGCGCCTTTTGAAATGATCACATTGTATGTGGTGTAGAACCTTACCGCATCTTTGACCCGGGAAGACTCTTCCCGCAGGGCGGGTCCTGCACCAAACTGGGAGACGCCCATGCGATCTGCCTGCCCATCCTTATGCTGCGCCACACTATTGAGGCGATAGATATTCTCGCTGTTTACATGAAAACGGTTATAGCTTAATTCATCTCTGATGAAAAGCACGATCAGGATACAGCAGGCCATTCCGATAGCAAGGCCTGCAACATTGATAACAGTAATGCCTTTATTACGCAGCAGGTGGCGAATGGCTACTTTAATGTAATTCCTGATCATAAAAAACTGGCGAGGTTTAGAGGATTAAAAAAAAGACAACCGCCTGCCTGCCACAAATAGCCGGAGGCGGCGCCTTAACTAACTAACAAACAGATTAAGTTAAACGGTTCCACTTTGCGCTGAAGTATTCAAAGTTCTTTTTCTGTACGAGTTGATAACATAAAGACCGCCAATCATCACCACTAACAGTGGAACGGCCATATAAGGAAGTAATTCAAACAAGTCGAAACCTGATTGCTGCATACTTTTTCCCTCCGGGTGATTGCCGGCAAGTAATTGTACATCCAGCAAACGGTTCACAAGACAAGAGAATGACTTTTCCATAAGATCTATACGTGAAATTGTTCTTTAATGTTTTCTGTTACCACTTTACCATCGAAGAGGTTTACAATACGGTGTGCGAACCCTGCATCGTAGGGAGAGTGCGTTACCATGATCAGCGTGGTACCTGCATCGTTCAGTTCCTGGAGTAATTTCATTACTTCTTCCCCGTTGGTGGAATCCAGGTTACCGGTAGGCTCATCCGCAAGGATCAGTTTTGGCTTGGCCACTACAGCACGGGCAATAGCCACACGTTGTTGCTGACCGCCGGAAAGCTGTTGCGGGAAGTGATTGCGGCGGTGCATGATATTCATACGCTCCAGCACTTCTTCCACTCTTTTCTTCCTTTCGCTGGAAGGTACCTTGAGGTACAGCAGTGGGAGCTCCACATTTTCAAAAACGGTCAGTTCATCTATGAGGTTAAAACTCTGGAATACAAAACCGATGTGGCCTTTGCGTAACTGCGCGCGCTGGCGCTCACTCATACGGGCTACCTCTTTATCCCAGAAATGATATTCCCCATCTGAAGGATTATCCAACAGGCCCAGGATATTCAGCAGTGTTGATTTTCCACAACCGGAAGGCCCCATGATCGCAACAAATTCACCGTCCTGTACATCCATATAAATACCATTCAATGCAGTGGTTTCTACTTCCTCAGTGGTAAAGAGTTTTTGTAAATTGACTGTTCTGATCATTGTTGTTGTTTGTTAGTGATTTGATTGTATTTGGCTTAACAAATTAAAACTCCAGTACTTCCTTGTTCCCGAAATTTTCATAAGATGAGGTGATCACCTGCTCTCCGGGTTGAAGCCCTTCCAGTACTTCAAAGTAAACAGGATTTTTTCTACCGAGGGTAATGTTGCGTTTCACGGCGCGCGTGCCGCTCTTCTCTACAACATATACCCAGTTTCCTCCTGTGTCAGAAAAGAAACCACCCACGGGCAATAAAATAGCTTCAGACGACTTTCCCAATTCGAGGCGGATAGGAGAGGATTGCCCGCGACGGATCCCTTCCGGCGCATTTGTTGAAAAATTCATGTCTACTTCAAAACGGCTGTTCTTTACTTCAGGGTATACTTTAGTGATCGTCATTTCATTTTTCTTCCCATTGAATTCGAATTCTGCTTTAAGCCCTGCGAATACCCTGGAGATATAATGTTCATCGATCTCAGCTCTCATTTTAAATCCATCCAGGTCATCTATCTGGCCAATGTTCTGGCCGGCCTGGATGCTGGTACCTACTTCCACGTTGATGGAAGAAAGCTGCCCGTCCACCGGGGCCCTTACCACCAGGTTGCTCAGGTTTTCCTTCATCAGCTGAAGGTTACGCTGTGTTCTGGCAATGGTACCTTCCAACTGGATGATCTGGGTTTTGGAGTTATCTATCTGGTAGTCCTGGGACTTTACTTCTATTTCCCGCTGACGTACCAGCTTTTCATAGTCCCTTTTGGTTTTCAGGTATTCCTGTTCTGCCACCACTTTATCCTTGAACAGTTTGTTGTTTCGTTCGTAGATATCTTTGGCCTGATCTACCTGGTAATCCAGGTCACTCAGTGTTTTTTCGAGGGCAAACCTGTCCTGCCTTAAACGCAGGCGGGTATTTTGCAGTTCATTGATGAGGCGGTACATTTCTGTTTCCCGGTTCACGAAGTCCATCATCAGGCGTTGGTTTTCCAGGCGCAGGATGGAATCCCCGCGTTTTACCATACTACCTCCTTCCAGGAATTTATATGCTACATACCCTCCTTCGATGGCATCCAGGCGGATGGTCTTAAGGGGATGCACAACTGCCGTAACTACTATGTATTCATCATAGGTACCTTTGCTGACCTTGGAAATAGTGATCTTATCTTTTTCAACATTCAGTTTGCTTCTTTTATCCGCAAAAATGAAGCTCCACAAAATAAGCAGCACTACCGCACTTCCGCCTCCGATAAGGAAGATGCGTTGTTTGTTCCAGAATTTCTTTTTTAGTTGTCTATCCATGATCGTAATTGCTGCCATAGAATATTCAATCCATGTGCCAAGCAGGGCCAAATGCCCGGATTAGCCACCATGGCCGTTATGCATATCCTGGCAAAGGTACGGCTTGTTCCAAAGCGGACAGCCCGTGTCCGTTATCGGACATTCCCCTGAACATCCGGCCTGTCCTGAAAATAACCTTTCACAGCAATAAATCTTTGTTTAATATTGCTCAGGGGCCGTTTTCCCTGTGACGGCCCTTCTCAAATGCCTGTTCACAAAGCCGAACGGAATGTCATTTGCAGTAGATGGTTTACACAAGGAATTTAATATCATGCTAATGAGTACCCAGCAAGGAAAAATTTTGATCGTTGATGATGATGTGGATGTTCTTAGGGCAGCACGCCTGTTATTAAAGCGCCATTTTGCGCAGGTGGATTTTGAAAAGAATCCCCAAAAGATCCCCTACCTGGTTAGCAATTTTGAATATGACGTGATCCTGCTGGACATGAACTTCACCCGCGACCTGAGTAGTGGCAAGGAAGGGTTTGAATGGCTGGATAAGATCCTGGACATCAACCCCAAAGCCACGGTGGTATTGTTCACCGCCTATGGAGATGTGGAAATGGCAGTCAGGGCCATCAAGGCCGGGGCGGTGGATTTTGTACTCAAACCCTGGGAAAACGACAAACTGCTGGCCACCATCCAAACGGCTGTGGAAACCCACCAGGCCAAACAGGAGAAAAAGACCGGCGGCGCCACTTTACATACAGATAATGTACTGATCGGGGACAGCCCTGCCATGCAGGAAGTGCTGGAAACTGTTTCCCGCGTTGCCGGAACAGATGCCAACATCCTGATCCTGGGAGAAAATGGTACGGGAAAAGATCTCCTGGCCAAACATATCCATGCCCTCAGCCAAAGAAAGGATAAACGCTTTGTGAGTGTGGACCTGGGCGCATTGAGCGAATCCCTCTTTGAAAGTGAGCTGTTCGGCCATGTGAAAGGAGCTTTTACAGATGCCCGGGATGATCGTAACGGAAGATTTGAAGAAGCAAACGGCGGCACCATTTTCCTGGATGAGATAGGGAACATCTCTCTTCCTTTCCAGGCAAAACTATTAACGGTATTGCAGAACAGGGCCGTTACACGCGTAGGCTCCAATAAAGCCCTGAATGTAGATGTACGGCTCGTTTGCGCCACCAACCGGAATATCCAGCAAATGGCCGCGCAGAACCAGTTCCGCCAGGATCTGCTGTACCGGGTAAATACCATCGAAGTGCATCTTCCCCCACTTCGTGAAAGAAGGGAAGATATTGTTCCGCTGGCCGAATATTTCCTCGGCCTTTACCGGAAAAAATATAACAGGCCCGTGGCATTCCTGCACGAATCTCTCATTACGCAACTGGAGCAATACGACTGGCCGGGCAATATCCGGGAACTGCAGCATGCCATTGAAAGGGCCGTGATCCTTTGCCAGGGCAAAACACTGATGCCCAAGGATGTGTTTGTAAAAGCAAATGCAGCACCGGAGCAACTGGATACTGGTTTTAACCTGGAGGACATGGAACGGAATATGATCTCGCAGGCTTTGAAAAAATGCAATGGCAATATCACGGATGCTGCCAAAGAATTAGGGCTAAGCCGCGCCGCCTTGTACAGAAGGATGGAAAAATACAATCTCTGACATGAACCGGTTCAGCCTTTATATCCTTTTGCGCATCCTTCTGATGATCACTACGATCATGGCAGGCTGCTGGCTTTGGTGGAATAATTATCAGCTGGTAGTGATCCTTGTGGTCCCGCTGTTGCTGACGCAGGTCTTTGGCCTGTATTATTACCTGAACAGGGTGAACCGTAAGCTCACTTTGTTCCTGGAGGCTATCCGTTATGAAGATTTTTCTATCCGTTTCAGCGGGGATAATAAACTGGGCAAAAGCTTCAGCGCCCTGAACCACCAGTTCAATGAAGTACTGGAAGCTTTCCGCCAGACCCGCGCAGAGCGGGAAGCCAACCTGAAATACATTGATACCATCATTCAGCATATCAGCATCGGCGTATTATCTTTTGATACAGATGGCAAGATAGAACTGATCAACCCTGCAGCTTTCCGCCTCATGGGCATTTACCGGCTCAGGTACCTGGATGAATTAAAGACCGCACATCCTGATCTTTCCGAACTATTAATGCAATTACCTGCCGGACAAAAATCACTGTATGCCACGCAGAATGGCCAGCAGCTTTCTATTCATGCGGCTACCGTAAGGTTGCAGGGCAGGCTGGTAAAACTTATTTCCCTGCAGAACATTCATGCGGAACTGCAACAGAAAGAGCTGGAAGCATGGCAGAACCTCACCAAGATCCTGCGCCATGAGATCATGAATTCTGTGACGCCTATTGTGAGCCTTATTGGTACTATGCAGGATATTGTGAAGTACGATATGGGGGAAGATAATACGGAAGCAGTAGGAGATCTGAAAGAAGCCCTGGAAACCATTGAGAGCCGTAGTAAAGGGATCATGGACTTTGTGAATGCCTATCGTGATTATACCACTTTACCCAAACCACAATTCACCAATGTTAACCTGAAACAGCTCGTGAACGCTGTGAGCAATCTGCTGCTACCTGAAATGAAAGCAGCGGGCATCATTTACCGCACACACGTTTCACCGGATAACATTGAGATCCATGCAGATGAAACCCAGCTGCAAATGGTACTGATCAATCTCATCAAAAATGCGATGGATGCGCTGGAACACACCGCCAAACCATGGATCACGGTAAAAGGAACTTTAGGAAATGCACAGCAGATCGTTCTTGAAATAGCGGACAATGGCCCGGGTATAGAACCGGAAGCTATGGAAAGGATCTTCATTCCCTTCTTTACCACCAAAAAGAAGGGCTCCGGTATTGGTCTGAGCCTTTCACAACAAATCATTCAAATGCACGGCGGCCAGTTAAAAGTAGTAAGCCCTCCTGCAAAGGGTACAACTTTTTTCGTATTGTTAAATACTTAAAATGTAAGTAAGTTGCTGAATATATTCCACGGCTATGCAACCAAAAACCTGGGGCGCTATTTACTTTCTGATACTATTGGCTGATCTGTTGATAATAGTATGTGATATTCCTTACGCCCGGTTCGTTACCAAACCTTTACTAATGATCCTGCTCGGCTGCCATTGCTGGTGGCAGGCAGGTGGTCTTTACCATCCCGCACGTAATTTCATTTTCACGGCTATTATATTCTCCTGGTGGGGCGATGTGTTCCTGCTCTTCCCTGATTTTTTCATTCCCGGCCTTATCAGTTTTCTGCTGGCGCATATCCTGTACACTGGTTTCTTTATATGGGTGAAACCAAAGCCCAAACCGGGTTTTACGGGCTGGATAGTGGCATTGCTTGTGCTGGCATACGCCGGTTCTTTCCTGCGTTTCCTCTACCCACACCTGGGAGCATTGCAGGCCCCGGTGATCGCTTATACGGTTGTGATCACCACCATGTTGCTTTCTGCTCTTTTTGCATTTGGTTTGAAAAAAGCACTGTGGAGTAAATTGTGTGTGGCTGGCGCTACCCTCTTTGTGTTATCTGATTCCATACTGGCCACTGAGAAATTCTATATGTCTTTTCCCGGCAGCTCCCTGTTGGTAATGTTAACTTATGGCCTGGCACAATGGATGATCGTAGACGGGAGTGTAAAATATCTCAAGACCGTAAAATAAGATATTATGAAAACCTTCGCCCTGTTCATCCTTTCCTGCATTATTTCTGTGAGTACATATGCGCAGACCTGGCAGGATACCCTCGCAAAAATAGAATCCGCTTTCAGCAGGTATACACCGGAAACACCGGGTGCACAATTCACCATCAGCAGGAACGGAGAGATCATTTTCTCGAAAGCATGGGGTATAGCGGACCTGGAGCATCACGTTCCCCTCACTACAAGATCGTTGATAGAAGCTGGTTCTGTAAGCAAACAATTTACCGCCGCCGCTATCCTGTTATTGGAGCAACAGGGAAAACTTTCTTTGAATGACGATGTGCATAAATACATTCCGGAGTTACCGGATTATGGAACGCCCATTACGTTACGGCAAATGATGAATCACACCAGCGGCCTGCGCGACTGGGGGAGCATTGCCGAGTTATCAGGCTCGCCCCGCGGCACCAAAACCTACAATAATGCAGATGCATTATGGATGGTATGCCGTCAGAAGGAGTTGAACAATGTTCCCGGTGCAGAATATATTTATAGCAACTCAAATTATCTTTTCCTGGCCATCATTGTAAAAAGAGTAACCGGCAGAGAATTGTCTCTATTCACCCGCAGGAATATTTTTGATCCGGCAGGCATGAAACAATCTTTATGGCGCGCTTATAAAGAAGTAGTGCCGGGCCGCGCGATGGCGTATGCACAAAACGGTGCGAAATACATCAATGAAATGCCGAATGAGGATGTGTATGGCCCCGGAGGTTTACTCACCACAACAGAAGAATTAGTGAAGTGGGTATTGTTCTATACCGGCGGCAAATTGGGCAATCCTTCCCTCTTTCCTGAACAGACAAAGAAAACACCGCTGAATAATGGTAACGTGAATGATTACACTGCGGGCTTAGTGCTTACAAGGTTGAACGGACAGGATGCTATTGTGCATAGCGGCGCTACTGCCAGCTATCGCGCAAACCTTGAATATTTCCCTGAACAGGGGCTTGTTTTTGCTTTCCTCAGTAATACTTCTGCATTTGACAGCGCTCCCACTAATGCCGCCAGCCTGGCCAGGAATATCTTTGTTCCGGAACCCGCAGGCAGCCCTTCTACAAAGCCGGCCGTACCGCCCTATGCCGTTACCGAAGAAAAATTAAGAAGTTATGAAGGCTGGTACAGAAACCCGAGAAATGGGGCCGGCACCAAAGTGGTGGTAACGGACGGTAAATTGGGCTTCATGGGAGATGTATCCATGACAGCTCTTGGTAAAGATCTCTTCAGAGCAGAAAACAGGAGAATTGAATTCCTGCCTGGCGGTTTCCGCCAGACCACTCCTAACAAGGATACCGTTTTTTTTACAGCTGTTGAATTCGCGAACATTAACAAAGACAGTGATGCCGCCAGGTATACGGGAGAATATTATTCTGAAGAAACGGAATTCCGTTGCTTTATTGAGGCAGAAGGCACTACGCTTAAGCTGGTGTTAAAACCTGAAACTAAAATGACCCTTACCCCCCAATACAAGGATGGCTTCAGATCTCCCTGGGGATCCTTGTATTTTGTGCGGGATGCACAGAATAAGATAACAGGGTTTAAAGTCTCCCAATCCCGTGCGCGGAATGTATCCTTTATTAAGGTGAAATAAGCTCATAATTGCCTAATTTTGATGCCTATGCATCAAACAGATTTCCTGGTAGTAGGTTCCGGGATTGCAGGGCTCACTTATGCATTGAAAGTGGCAGAGCAATGTCCGGATAAAAAGGTAACCATCATTACCAAAACCCGAGAGGACGAGACGAATACCAAGTACGCTCAGGGCGGCGTTGCCGTAGTGAACGACCTGGAGAACGACAGCTTTGAAAAACACATCGAAGATACCCTCATTGCCGGCGATGGGCTCTGTAATGAAAAGATCGTGGAGATAGTGGTGAAAGAAGGGCCGGACCGTGTGAATGAACTGATAGCCTGGGGCGCCAATTTTGATAAAGCGCCGGACGGAGATTATGCATTAGGCAAGGAAGGCGGCCACTCTGAATTCCGGGTGATCCATCATAAGGATGTTACCGGTAAGGAAATTGAAAGGGCACTCCTGGAAGCCATCCGCCGTAAAAGCAATATAGAACTCATTACGCATTGCTTTGTGGTGGAATTGATCACGCAGCACCATCTCGGATACCTCGTTACAAAATCTACACTTGATATTGAGTGTTACGGCATCTATGTGCTAAACCTCAAAACCAATAAAATAGAAAAGATCCTTTCCCGCGTTACGCTCCTGGCCACAGGTGGTAACGGACAGGTATACCGTACCACTACCAACCCTGTTATTGCTACAGGAGACGGCGTGGCCATGGTATATCGTGCAAAGGGCCGGATAGAGAACATGGAATTCATCCAGTTCCATCCCACCGCATTGTATCAACCTAATGAAAGTCCTTCTTTCCTGATCACAGAAGCCGTTCGCGGCGATGGCGGAATTTTGCGTAATAAGAACGGGGAAGACTTTATGCATAAATATGACCCGCGTCTTTCCCTGGCTCCCCGGGATATAGTAGCCAGGGCAATTGACAGTGAAATGAAGATCACGGGTACGGAACATGTGTACCTTGATTGCCGTCATATGGACATGGAAAAGTTCATTCACCACTTCCCAAACATTTACGAAAAGTGTAAGTCGCTGGGAATTGATGTGGCAAAGGATATGATCCCTGTTGCCCCGGCAGCGCATTACAGCTGCGGAGGGATTAAAACAGACGACATGGGCCGCACTTCCATCCGCCACCTGTATGCCTGCGGAGAATGCGCCAGCACGGGTTTACATGGCGCTAACCGGCTTGCCTCCAATTCTCTGCTGGAAGCCATGGTGTTTGCGCACCGTTGTTACCTGGATGCCGTAAGAGTGATCGAAAGCACTTCTTTCCAGGAAAGTATACCGGACTGGAATACGCTGGGCACCACAGCGCCAAAGGAAATGATCCTGATCACACAAAGTCTCAAGGAACTGAAACAGATCATGAGTGACTATGTAGGGATCGTTCGTACCAATGTGCGGATAGAACGTGCCATGCGCAGGCTGGACATCCTTCACCTGGAAACGGAATCCCTTTACCGCGAAACAGCGGTTTCTCCTCAGCTCTGTGAATTGCGGAACCTTATCACAGCAGGTTACCTGATCGTGAAAGGAGCCGCCTTCCGTAAAGAAAGCAGGGGTTTACATTACAATACTGATTATCCGTATAAGAGCGAATTGGTGCAGAACATTATTTTGTAGGGTCATGTATTATCTATTATTAGCTTTTTGTTATGGCATTTCTATTCTTCCGCTGTGGTTGTTGTACATCATCAGCGATGGATTGTGTTTTCTCGTGTATAACGTGATCGGCTATCGGAAGAAGGTGGTGTTTGAGAACCTAAAGCAGGCTTTCCCTGGTAAAACAGATGCAGAGATCCGCCGGATCGCTAAACAATATTACCGCAATCTTACGGATATGATGGTGGAAACCATCAAACTGCTCACCATGAGCAAAAGCTCTTTGCAGAAACGTTTCGACTGTGATCTTACTGTATTGCAGCAATTATACGATCAGGGTAAAAGCTGCCAGTTGCATCTTGGCCATAACTTCAATTGGGAATGGGCGAACCTCTTTTGCATGCAGGGAGTGCGGTTTCCTTTCCTGGTAGTGTTCATGCCAATAACCAATAAAGGGGTTAACCGCATGTTTACGCACTTCAGGGAAAAGTTCGGAACAGTGCTGGTGCCGGCCAATGATATGAAAACAGGCATGGCGCCGTGGATCGGGAAACAATACCTGCTTGCCTTGGTAGCTGATCAGAATCCCGGCAACCCACGCCGCTGCTACTGGTATCCTTTCCTCAATAAAATGACGCCCTTTTACAAAGGTCCTGAAATGAGCGCGAGGAGATATAATATCCCGGTGGTTTTTGCAGATATCCGTAAGGTGAAAAGGGGTTATTATAAAGCACAACTAAAACTGGCTTTCGAGAACCCGATAGAAGAGCCGGAAGGAAAGATCACAGAGGCTTTTGTGCAATATTTAGAAAAGAATATTCACGAGCAGCCGGAAGTATGGGTTTGGAGCCACCGGCGCTGGAAACATGCTTACAGGCCGGAGTATGAAAATGCAGCTGAGGGAGAATAGGGGGATTTCTTTTTGAAAGAGGCCCTTAGGGGTATAAAGGAATCTTCTTTTTGAAGAAGGTCAACCACGCGGCACAAAGAATTCTTTTTTGAAGCTGACCACACTCAGCAAAGGCAAATGGGGATTTCTTTTTTTGAAAGAGGCAAAAGAGGAACAAGGATTTTCTTTTTTGGACGGAGGCCGCATTCCAAAATAAAAAAAGGGCACTCTTCACAGAGCGCCCTTTTTATTGCTTATGCGGAAGGTATCTTCAGTTTCCAACCCGGTTGTATAATATCCGGATTTTTGATCTGATCTTTATTGGCTTCATAGATCTTCTGCCAGGTAAGCCCCGGATAATTCTTAGCGATCTTGCTAAGACTATCTCCTGACTTCACTTCATATTCCTGTTCCGCACCTTCTGCTACAGAAATGTTCAGCACCATGTCGCCGGACCTCATTTCAGGGTCCAGTTTTTCATAAGTGCTCCAGATCTGATCTTTTACCGCAGAGGAGGGAGCAGTACCTGTTACGTACAGCACATTGTTTTGCTCTACCACCTGCAAACCGCTAACGCCGGCGCTGGTAGCCTGTTGAATGAGTGTTGCATATTTATCTTGTAGTGCCATGATATTACTTTTTTAAGGTTAATGGTGGAATGAAAAGCCGGCTTATTTCAGTGTCAGTTTATTGAGCACTTTTTTAGGCTTGGCTTCATTAGCAGCCTGCATTACTTTTTTCAGATCAGCTTTGGCAATGGTGCCGGTTAAGGTTACTTCTCCGTTGGCAACGGTGGCTGTTACACCTGTAATACCATGCGCGTTCAATGCAGAGTCAACACTGGTCCTTACAATGTCGTCCGGATTGATCACAACAGGTGGTGGCGGCGGAGGAGGAGGTGTTACCATGATATTGTTGGTAACCGATTTAATCCCCTTAATGCCTTTAGCAGCATCTTCGGCAGTGGTTTTTGCAGCATCGTCAACAACTTCTCCACTCAACGTGGCGACCCCTCCCTTCACTTCTGCAATTACGCCCGGCGCAGCTGTAGATAACTTGTCATTCACTTCTTTCTGAAGCTTCGCATCGCTTGGAGCACAAGCGTACAAGAGAATTCCCATCATTGCAAGACAGGCGAGTAAAAAGGATTTGCGCTGTTTCATAAGATTAAAATTTTATAGGAATTTAACGAATCCCTGCTGAAACGACAACTATTTATTTGTTTAAATAATTGTTATGCAATGAGATATGCAATAATATATTTTCACTATAAGTACTTTTATTTGTATGTGTTTTATACCTAAACCGTATATGCAGTTATAAGATGCACTTACAAGGTTGTTACAGGCACAAAAAAATTCCGCACTGGAAAAACCGGTGCGGAATCATGCTTATTCGTTAATAAAATTAGTTCAGTACATTTTTCTCCTGCACTATTTCAATGCCTTCCTGGTCTTTCAGTTTGGCAAATCCACCATTTACATTACGCAGGTTATGGATGCCTTCCCTCTTCATGATAGAGCAGGCGATCACACTACGGTAACCACCGGCGCAATGTACATAGAGGTTATGATTATCCTCAATGTCCGCCAGGTTGCCGGGATCAGTTAATTCGCTCAGCGTCATATTCAATGCGCCCTGTACATGGCCATCTGCATATTCTGTAGGTTTACGCACATCCACTACCAGCAGGTTTGGATCATGCGGCATGTCCATGGCCAGTTCATCGGCATCTACAGAGATGATCAGGTCAAAAGGTTCGCCGGCTGCTTTCCAGGCTTCGTAACCACCTTCCAGGTAACCTTCTACTTTATCAAATCCAACACGTGCAAGCCGTACAATAGTTTCTTCTTCCTGCCCTGGCTCAGTTACGAGGATCATGGACTGCCTGAAGGGTAAGAGGCTGCCTGCCCATTCTGCAAAACGGCCTTCCAGCCCTATGCTGATGGAACCGGGCACAAACCCTTCCGTAAACACATTGGCATGACGGGTATCGAGGATCACCGCATCTGCCTGGATCTTTTCTTTAAACGCTGCTACGGATAAAGGTTTCAGACTTCTTTCCATCAACACCTGCATGGCATCATATCCCTCTTTATTGATCTTTGCATTGATGGGGAAATATTGCGGCGGCGTACTCAATCCTTCGGTTACCTGTGCAATGAAATCGTCTTTATCTGTTGCCAGCAAAGCATAGTTGGAACTCTTTTCCTCACCGATGGTACTATAGGTGTTCGGCCCTAAGTTTTTGCCGCAGGAACTTCCCGGACCGTGAGCAGGATATACGATCACGTTATCAGGAATGGGCTTTATCTTGTTGTTCAGGGATTCGTATAAATGCCCTGCCAGTTCTTCTTTACTGAGAGAACCGCTGAAAAGATCAGGACGGCCAACATCACCCACAAACAAAGTATCCCCTGTGAAGATGGCGTGTGGTTCGTTCTTTTCATCAAAGAGCAGGTAACAGGTGCTCTCCATGGTATGACCGGGTGTATGTAAGGCACGGACCTTCAATTTTCCGATCGGAAAATCTTCTCCATCTGCTGCAATATGAACCGGGAAATTAGTAGTGGTATTAGGGCCATAAACGATGGGCGCTTTTGTGGCGGCGGCAAGGTCCAGGTGGCCGGAAACAAAGTCCGCATGAAAATGGGTCTCAAAAATGTATTTAATGGTAGCATTCCGTTCGCGGGCAAGTTCCAGGTAAGGTTCAATGTCCCGTAACGGATCAATCACTGCAGCCACTCCTTCAGACTCTATAAAATAAGCGGCTTCCGATAAGCACCCCGTGTATAACTGCTTAATGAACATATGGTCGTCTTTGATTTTAGCAAAAATACGAAGAAGTTCACAAGTGGAGCGTGACGGATGTCAATCAGAAGTAAAACCATGATCATTGAAAGGATCCATAAAAAAAGACCATCTTCCGTAGAAGACAGTCTTTCAGTATGGATTGGGCCGCATCCTGCGGCAGACATTGAAAAAGATTGTGTTGATGAGACTATCCCACCAGCTCTTCGACAAACTTAGCAACTTCAGCAATACGCTGCTTGTTGATAGTATAGTGAATAAACTTACCGTCTCTCTCGGTAATCACGATACCTGCACGCCTTAAAATAGCGAGGTGCTGGGATGCTACCGACTGCTCTAATCTCAACTTCACATAGATCTCCGTTACGGTCATGCGCTTATGGTCTTCCAACAGCTTGATCATCTGCTGGCGCAGCTTGTGGTTGATGGCTCTCAACACCATAGCGGCCTTCTTAACGGCAATGTAATCCAATTTGATCTGATCTTTTTCATTGTTACCTCTCGAAATAATTAGGGTATTTGATGAGGTAGTTAATAATTGTTTTTCCATCGCAAAATAGTTTTAAAAAATAATGAAATGACAGGGATCAACGGACAGTAAAACGCGACTATTAGACAATGATCGCGGATATTGATTATACAAAATTATAATATCTGTCACAATAAAAAAAATTTCTATACCTTCTTTTTTAATATATAATTCCGAATATGCCTCATTTTATCACAATTTGACAATTCTCTGACATTTCCGGGCATGATTTACTGTCCAAATCGCCTCTCTCAGATTATAACGCTTTTAAATGCGTAATATGATGCGGCGAAATGCTAAAAATCTGCTAAAAAATTAAGGAATGTTACTTTTTTCCGGGGTGGTAAAAGGCTTTTAAGTAGTTGGGCGTGAAGTAGGCGACATCCTCGAAATGCTTGCTGGCAAAGGATTTTTCAGCCAGTGGGACCATGTGTGCGGCGGAAATGTGATAGGCCGGAAATGACGCATTAGGCCGGACTCCTAATAATACCTGCCATTTTGGGGCTCCGTCACCAAAAAAAATGGTGTTTTTTGCAATCATATAAGGATCAAATGATTGTGTTTCCAGGATCATTGCCTGGGGTTCCAAAACAGGTTCAAGATCTTTATTATATACCGCGGTAAACACTTCCATTCTGCGGGCATCTATCATGGGCACTAAAAAAACATCTGCTCCTTCATAAGCAGCTTTCATGCCGTTGGCCATCATCTGTAATGTGGAAACTGCGATCAATGGTTTATTCCAGGTATAACACAATCCTTTTGCTGTGGCAGCTCCCACACGAAGTCCTGTGTAAGAGCCGGGCCCTGCACTTACTGCAATTGCATCCAGTTCTTCTGCACTGCGGTGATGCCGCTCCAGTAAGGTTTTCACGAAGATGCCCACAGTTGCGGCATGATCGCGCTGTTCAATGTTTTCCATTGTTTCCAATGCTACACCATTCTCTGAAAGAGAAACGGAACCAATAGCAGTAGCTGTATCTATATGAAGGATCAGTGCCAAAATCGCTGTTTTATTTTTGTGCTTCGTATTCCTGCTGCAATAAGGAGCATACTTTATACCGTTCATTACCGGTACCCAGGTATACTGCCTGTAATACTTCGTATACGTGGCGGATGCCAATTTTTCTACTCCATTCAAAAGGGCCCATGGGATAATTGGTGCCCAGCTTCATGGAAATGTCTATGTCTTCCCGCGATGCAGTGCCTTCTTCTGCGGTGAAGTAGGCTTCGTTGATGATCATGCAGATCACCCGCGGAGTGACCATACCGATAGTGGGCGTTATACTTTCGTATATCCAGCCCAGTTGTTGCATCAATGCTTCCGGGTTTGCTGCAATTTCCAGTGTTGGCATGCTGATAAAACCGGGTAGCAGATTGCAGCCATAAATATGATCGATGGAACTTCCTGCTGTATACTGCTGCAATTCCGCAGCGGTTATTTTCACCAGGCATGCCAGCACAGGAACCTGGGGATATGCTGCATAGACGGCTGCTCTTTCCGGATGTTCATCGAGGGACAGATCGATCACAAGGTCCACAGACAGATCTGTGGGTTCAGGTGCAGTAAACACCTGGTGCCCTTCAAAATCTTTACTGTTCCGCAACTCTTCCCAACGTAACAGATCTCCTGTAATAAGTATCTGCATCGGCGCTACTTAATAGCGATCATGGAAATCTCTACATTCACTCCTTTAGGCAGGCCTGCTACCTGAACGGTTTCGCGCGCAGGGAAGTAACCGGAGAAGTATTTTCCGTACACTTCATTGATCTGCGAAAAATCATTCATGTCCATAATGAAGATGGTGGTTTTCACTACATCTGAAAAATCCATTCCGGCTTCGGTAAGGATAGCACGAAGGTTCTGCATTACCCGGTGCGTTTCGGAAGTGATGTTGTCCTTTTCGATCTGGCCGGTTTCAGGATTCAGGGCTATCTGGCCGGAAATGAATAAGGTGCTCCCTGCTTTGATAGCCTGGTTATAAGGACCTATGGGCGCCGGGGCGCCACTTGTATTAATAACCTGTTTTTCCATAGGTTACAAAAATAAGGTTTTAGCAGGTAGTTTAACAGCACGGCTATTGCGTTGCATATTCAAAATGATTATATTAGCATTATTAAGACAATATCGAAATACCATATCTAACAACATTATCTCACGGATTATGTATGTCAAAACCCTGAATGGTCTTTCTCTGAATGGGGCCTGGCAAATGCAGCTCAGGCTTTATGTGGGCTGGATAATCGGGTCCGCGGCGGCCTTTCTTTTTACGGGGAATACTTTACTGGCATATCCTTCCCTCCTCCTTACCATTCACCTGGTGAGTGTGATCGCTGTGGTTGTATATGCACTGAGCCGGCAAAAGGATAATTTCACGCTGATCCCTAAGATCAATATTTCGCTGGAAACATTCCTTGTGGCCTTTTCCATGGCACTTGCACTGGTTGTGGTGAAAGATGCCGTGGGGCATCTGCTGCCTTTGCCTGAGTGGGAAGAATTGTCTTTTACTTCTGTGAATACCAGCTCCCTCTATACGATCATAGCAACGGTATTGTTAGCGGCTATTATGGAAGAAATGCTTTTCAGGGGTATTATCATGGAAGCATTGTTACACCGCCATTCCGGAGGGGTGGCTTTACTACAAAGTTCTTTGTTATTTATGCTGGCCCATCCTGATCCGGCACAAATGCCGGGAGCTTTTTTGCTGGGTTTGCTTTGTGGTTTCTTTTACCTGCGGTTGCGGGACCTTTGCAGTTGCTTCCTCATTCATCTTACCAATAATGCAGCTACGGCCATCTTAGTTTCCGGAGGCTCGCTACAGTTTGTGATCGCTGATCCCACCACTTATTATGTGATCGTGGGTGCGTGCCTGCTGGCATTAGTGGCCGGATATTTTCTGCTCAAACGTTTCACGGTTCAGGTAAAACCTCATTCTTATCTGAGCAAGGAAAATATCCGGGCCAAATCTGTTTTATTTTCCGAACAGTAACTTAGCCAGTTTGGCATCGTGGCCATACACATCGTCCCTGAAGTTCAACTGGCCTTTGTAATTTACCCATGCGGTGAAATATCCGATGTATACCGGCACTTTCTCTTTCAGCGTTACATACTTTTCTTTGCCCGCATTCATGGCGGCATCTATTTTTGCTTCCGTCCAGCTGGAATCTTTGCGTAATAACCATTGCGCCAGCCGTTTGGGTTCTGACACACGGATGCAGCCATGGCTGAAGGAACGTTTGGTTTCATTGAACAAACCTTTGGATGGGGTATCGTGCAGGTAGATGTTGTACTCGTTGGGGAATAAGAATTTCACTTTACCCAATGAATTGGCGCCGCCCGGTTTCTGCCTTACGATGTAAGGGAAGTTGCTGCCTGAGTATTTAGAAACATTGATGGAGCTTAAAGGGAGCACCTTTCCGCTGGAACCTACAATCTCCATGTTCAGCCTGTTGAGATATCCATTACCGCTGCGTTTGATACCCGGCAATACTTCTTTGCTCAGTATGCCCGGTGGCACATTCCAGTAAGGACTGAATACAATGAATTTCATTTCGCGGCTGAAGATAACGGTGCTGGCACCCGGTGTTCCCACTACTACATTACAATCCCAGGCCAGTTTGCCATTTTCATATGCGTGCATTTTAAACTCGGGAATATTTACGAGGATATAATCTGTATTCACTTCTACCGGTACCCAGCGCAAACGTTCCATGTTCAGCATCAGCTGATGCATATAATGTTCCAATGGCCTGTTCAGGGCATCCAGCGTTTGCTGTTTGATAATACCATCCGGTTTATGCCCCATCCTTTCCTGGTAGTTCTTTAGCGCGGAATCCAGCGGCTGCGTGAAAAGCGCAGAAGTATCCTTTTCTTTGAGATCACCCAGTAAGCTCAGGCGTTGTTTGATCACCGGAATTAAAACAGATGAATCGCCCAGCTTGAATGTTTTTTTCTTGTCTGCCAGTTTCAGGGAATCCCAGGCAGGGTGCTTGCTAACGATGAGCGCGAGTTTCTGCAATTCATCGCGCAGCAATTTATACTGCCGGTTCACGGGTTCTTCTTTACTGATCCTTTCTTTGGGATTAGCGATCACGGAATCCAGCAGGCTGCTGATATCTATTTTCTTGCGTGGGATGAACCATTCCAGGTTCTTTGCATTATCACTGGTAATGCCACCCCATACCAGGTTGCCATATACGAAGAACTGGCCGGTGAGGGTTAGCTCTGTAATAGGTACAATGGAATCGGTCCTGTTGAGAGAATCTCCCATCAGGGCCAGTGAATCATACAATGCCATTACGCGGCTTTTATCCAGCGTACTGTCTTTAATACCGCTCTCTTCATCCTGGCGCATCATGTTCATAAATCCGCCGGCCTGTTCGGTGATACCTTCTTCGTTAATCCAGGCATAGTGATATCCGCGTTTGCGGTAGAAGTCGCGGATGGCTTCTCCATAGGCCGCAAACTGTGGATTCCTGTCCAGGAAAGTCCCCACAAAATTACTGTCCAGGGCCTGGGCAATGTATTCCTGTTTGGTATAATGGCTGGTATCCCGGTTGATCCCTTCCTTTCCGGACCTTTTACCCTGCTGGCAGGCGGCCAGTATTACAATGATGATGAGTGAGAGGTAGACGAGCTTCTTCTGCATAGACACGATGATTTACGGAGGTATAACAATTTTACCCTGAGTATGTTGCGCGTAAAACTAACAACAATTATGCAAGAAAATAAAAGAGACCGTACCAGGGCGGTACGGTCTCTTCAAATATCTTTGTTGTGCTCTTATAATTTAATCTCTTCGTCGTTAGCGTCAAAGAAGCGGTATTCCGTGAGGTGGTAATTATTATCTGCTCTCAGTTTGATCCACTTTTTATACTCAAAGAACCATTTCCATTGTTTGGACCTGAGCCAGCCTTTGGTCAGATAGGAATGGAGGATAGGGTGTACCCGGATGGTTAAACCTTTGTGCTGGTGATTAAGCAGGTACAGCAGGTTCTTTTCGATATCTTCAAAGATGAGCATGGAGGCCCCTATCTTACCGGTACCTTTACAGGCCGGGCAATCTTCTGCCACGGAGATGGTGATCTCCGGTTTCACCCTTTGGCGGGTGATTTGCATAAGACCGAATTTGGAGATAGGCAGGATGGTATGTTTAGCCCTGTCCAGCGCCATGAATTTCTCCATGGCTTCGTATACGCTCTTTTTGTTCTCCGGCAGTTTCATATCGATGAAATCGATGATGATGATGCCACCGAGATCGCGCAGCCTGAGCTGGCGGGCAATTTCTGCGGCAGCCTCCAGGTTGGAAGCAAGCGCATTCTGTTCCTGGTTATTGCTGGAGCTTTTGTAACCACTGTTCACGTCAATCACGTGCAGGGCTTCTGTTGCTTCTATGATGAGATATACACCACTGTCCAGGTTTACTGTTTTCCCGAAGGAAGCTTTCACCTGGCGGGTTACACCAAAATGATCGAAGATGGGGGCGCCGTTGTGATAATAGGAAACAATGTCCTGTTTCTCCGGAGCTATCTTTTGAATATATGTTTTGGTATCTGAATAGATGTTCTTGTCGTTAATGACAATACGGTTGAAGCTCTCGTTCAGCAGATCGCGGAGGATGCTGGCTGTTTTAGTTTGCTCGCTTAATATCTTTTGCGGGGGTGCGGCATTGCGCAGGTTATCCTGGATAGTTTTCCAGGTACTCACGAGCATGGTAAGATCTTCATGTAATTCCGCCGTTTTCTTTCCTTCTGCAGCGGTACGTACGATCACGCCGAAGTTATTGGGCTTGATGGCTTCTACGATCTTTTGCAGTCTTTTTCTTTCTTCGGAAGAATGGATCTTTTTAGACACCGCAACAATATTATTGAAGGGTGTGATCACAATAAAGCGACCGGGGAGGGAAATTTCGCAACTCAGGCGCGGGCCTTTTGAAGAAATGGGCTCTTTGAGGATCTGTACGAGGATGTTGGGTTTACCTCCCAGTACTTCGGTTATTTTACCGGTTTTAATGATCTCTGCCTCATTCTTGAATTTGGCAAAATCGAAGTTCTCTGTCTTATCGGTAATGGCCTGTTGTGTGAATTTGAGGATGGAACGGATATACGGACTGAGATCAGTATAATGTAAAAAAGCATCCTTTTCGAACCCCACATCAACAAAAGCCGCATTTAAACCGGGGATGAGTTTCTTCACTTTGCCTAAATAAAGGTCTCCCACCGCAAAATTAGGGTTTCCGCTTTCATGATGCAGTTCCACTAATTTTTTATCTTCCAGCAATGCAATTTCTACACCTGATGGTGCTGCATTTATTATCAATTCCTTATTCAAGCGTCAAAATTTTATCCATAAATACTTCACTTTTATGCAGGCCGGCGTTAACACTGGCAACAGCATGCCCAAATGATAGTTGGTTTGGTACCAACATTTCACTACGTGTTGAGGATTGCAAAGGGTTTAGTGAAAATACAGGTGGAGTCCGGAATTTATAAGGCCGACCTACGTAAACAACCTGCATGACTTCAGCAATTTAACGATAAAAGCTAAAATCATGCAGGATTGTACAAAAATTTATCGAGTCCGCGCCTCCAGCTCTCAAATTATACCTGTGAGTATAAATGGCGGGGAATAGGAGAATTATTTCTTGCCTTTCTTATGACGGTTCTTTCTCAGCCTTTTTTTCCTTTTATGGGTTGCGATCTTATGTCTTTTTCTTTTCTTTCCGCAGGGCATACGCTTTTATTTTTTTAAATGATTTATAATGTAATGTATTACTTAATGCTTTTAATGTATTCATCTATCTCTGCGGCCAGCGAGGGATCTTTGATCAGCTTCCTGCACTGCCGTAACAATGAGATGGCTTTATCTTTCTCTCCTTTGCTCTGATGTGCTACAGCCAATAGGAATATGGCTTTCGGTTCCTCCGGATGACGTTTTAAAACATCTTCCATTCTATCGATCGCTTTATCGAACTGCCCGGATGTGATGCTGAAATTGGCTAAAGTAAGCTGGGCGTCCAGGAAATCAGGATTCCTTTCCGCCACTTCCCGTAAAATACCAATACCCTTCATCGGCTCACTGGTATTACTTACCAGCAACGATCCTTTCTTTATCTTCAGCGTGTCATTGTTAGGTTCAAGCGCAATGGCCCTGTCCAGCAACTCCAAAGCCATATTGGCTTCCCACATCCTTACGCCCGCGTCTTGTGTATGCGAGAGATGGTCTAAAAATAAATTGGCTGCAAAGGTGAGGTTTTTTCCGGAATTTTCCAACTTAGCGGCTTCGGCCGCATAATATGCAGCAATAGGGAGCTCATTGAGATGGTCCCAAATAGTGTATAGCTGCCTGTAAGCAGTAGCCTGCTGTGAGCTAACGTCGCCGCGAACGACGGTGTTTTCCAATCGGGTAATTTCAGCGAGTTTGTCTGCAGGAACTTTTTCTTTCGCTTTTTTCAGCAGATCAGAAAAGTTCGCTACAGCAGCGCCCTGGCCTTCTGGCATAGCGTTCCCCGATGCAGAGGCATGTTCATGCCCGTGCACCTTCGGCGTTATGCGTCCAAATGCGAATAAAACCGACACTACGGCAACAGCAAGACCAATAAGAAGTAGTTGATTTTTTTGCACCCTAAAAAATGTTAGGATGCAAATCTAAGAACTTTTAAGCTTCTTTACTTCGGCAACGAACTCTTTAGATGGCTTAAATGCTGGAATGTAGTGCTCGGGGATTTCGACGGCAACATTTTTCTTAATGTTACGGCCAATCTTGGCTGCACGTTTCTTCGTAATGAAACTGCCGAATCCGCGAATGTAGATATGCTCGCCATTTGCTAACGCCTCCTTAACTTCCTTGAACATGGCCTCGAGTGTTACTAACACATCTACTTTGGGGATGCCGGTTTTTTCAGCAATGTTGTTAATCAAATCAGCTTTTCTCATAATGAAGCGGAGGATTACTTGTTTTCAAAGTTATTAAAAAAAATTTAAAGTCGGAAGTATCAAGGAAATAAAATTTAATATTTTTTGTTATAGATAGTGACAACAAAAAATGCCTTTATTTGCGTCCCGGATGCCGCCTAAATCCCTAGAATCCAATACTAATGGATACTTTAGGAACACGAATATATAAAAAAACATCGACATATATAAATTATTTTGTGCAAATGAACGATACTAAAAGATTTTTTACGGACTGTATCCTTACATGGAACCGCCTCCATAACAGCCGGACCATGCCCTGGAAAGGTGAAAAAAATCCTTACCGTATCTGGCTTTCAGAGATAATTTTGCAGCAAACCCGCGTTGAGCAAGGCTGGCCGTACTATGAAAGGTTCATTGGCGCCTACCCCACGGTGGATAAACTGGCCCAGGCCCCGGAAGAAGAGGTTTTCCGCCTCTGGCAGGGACTCGGTTATTATGCCCGCTGTAAAAATATGCTGGCAGCCGCCCGCATGATCTCCTCCACGCATAAGAACCAGTTTCCGAAAACCTATGAAGAAATTGCCGCACTCAAAGGTGTTGGGGCTTATACAGCCGCCGCCATTGCTTCTTTTGCGTTCAATCTTCCCCATGCCGTGCTGGATGGTAATGTGTACCGTGTGCTGGCAAGGTATTTTGGCATAGATACTCCTATCGATAGTACAGCTGGCAAAAAATTATTCACCGCCCTGGCCAATGAGGTGCTCCCTAAAGATCAGGCAGGTGCTTATAATCAGGCAATTATGGATTTTGGTGCGGTGGTATGCAAACCCCAGTTACCTTTATGTTCATCCTGCTTGCTGGCACCCCGCTGTGAGGCCTTTCAAAAAGGACTGACTGACCTGGTCCCTGTTAAATCCAAGAAGCTCAAGATCAAAAAAAGGTACTTTCATTACCTCCTGCTGGAACAGAAAGGCCGGGTTTTCATTCGCAAACGCACAGGGAAAGATATCTGGCAGAACCTTCACGAGTTCTTTCTGCTGGAAACATCTGCCCCTGCCACCGATGCAGCCCTGCAACAATCTGCTGGTTTTCAAAGTCTGCTGGGCCATCTCGACTACAAGATCGTGGATTCCACTGCAGAAATAAAGCAGCAGCTCACGCACCAGACGATCTATGCAAGATTTATCAGGTTACAGGTACCTCTTGCATTTAATGCCCCGGACGGATATCAGCTGGTTACGGAAAAGCAACTGCAGGAACTGGCCTTCCCCAAGATCATAGTGGATTACCTGCAACGATGACGGGCCGGCAGCCATTTAGTACTATTACCTGCCTATTCTTCTCTAACTACTTACGGACAAGCATTACAACGTTCCCGTAACGGTAAAAATTCTATTCGTTGATTGGAAAAAAACATTAACTTTAGAAAGGTTGACCGTGAGAAGAATTTTTTATAGGACAGATTAAAACCTACAATTATGAGAGGTGTTAATAAAGTAATCCTGATTGGCAATCTTGGCAGAGACCCCGATGTTCAATTCCTGGAAGGTAATATCGCCGTGGCTAAATTCTCCCTTGCCACCACCGAAACATTCAAAGACCGCGCAGGCAAACTCATTTCCCAAACAGAATGGCATACTGTAGTTCTTTGGAGAGGCCTGGCCGAACTAGCGCAAAAGTATCTGCACAAAGGCAGTTTAGTCTATATTGAAGGACGCCTGCGTACCCGCAGCTGGGAAGACAAGGAAGGAAATAAGAAATTTGCCACGGAAGTAGTAGGCGATAACCTGGTTATGCTGGATAAAAGGATGGATGTTAATAATGGCGACCACCATATACCCCACCATGCTTCAGGATCTTCTTCCCCCGGAGGCCCGGGCGGCCACGGAGAAGGTTTCACCGGGATCGAGCTCCCACCCATGAGCGAACCTGCCGACGATCTTCCTTTCTGATGCCTTCATATGATAATATAAGTTTAAGTTAAACATAAATCCGCGCGTAACCGAACGGTACATTCTTTATATTTGCATGCGGGAAAGCGATTCAGGTCATTTCAGATGGAATTTCTTTCCCCTTATTTTTGACCAAAGCATATTAACTTGGCTTACCCATCGGCTAGCATTTTACCGTTTTCGAGCGTTTTGTTACAAGATCTGGCGTCACCGTCGCCCAATGTAGTCGTGTTTTTGCTGGTTATTTTTATCCTGCTCCTGCTCACCTTCATTGTGTCCGGCGCCGAAGTAGCTTTCTTTTCACTTACCTACAAGGACCTCAATGTGCTCAAAACCCGGCAGAATAGTGCAGGGAAGATGATCACGCGGTTACTGGAGAACCCGAAACCCTTACTGGCTTCCCTCCAGATCGCCAACATCCTGTTCAATATTGCCTTCATTTTTATTACCAATTACCTCATTGCACAGGTAGAAAGCCTGCGGGAGCTGGAATTCCTCTCCTTCATTGTGCGTATTGCCATCATTACTTTTGTACTGCTGTTCTTTGGCCAGATCCTTCCCAGGGTATGGGCCACACAGAATAATATGCGCTTTGCCACCTACTTTGCCTGGTTCATCCATATCATCCATGCTACCCTGGAGCCTATCAGCAACTTCTTTGTGAACATGAGCGAAGGCATAGAAGCCCGCCTTTTTCACAGAAGCACCCGCCCCATCAACTATCATGAGATCGATGAAGTGATTGAAATGAGTGTGGAACCCGGCGCTTCGCAGGAAGAAAAGAACATCGTACGGGGCATCCTCAAATTCGGCAACATTGCTGTTAAACAGATCATGCGCACCCGCCTGGATGTAAATGGGCTGGAATACGATATGCCTTTCGGTGAAGTGGTGAAAAAAGTGGCCGAACTCCACTATTCCCGCCTGCCCGTTTATAAGAACAACCTGGATACCATTGTAGGCGTGATCCATACCAAAGACCTCCTGCAACACCTGGGGAAAGGAGATGATTTCGACTGGCATGAAGTATTACGCCAGCCTTTCTTTGTGCATGAGCATAAACTGATCGAAGACCTGCTCAACGAATTCCAGACCCGCCATATGCATTTTGCCGTGGTAGTGGATGAATTTGGTGGTACCTCCGGCATTGTAACCCTGGAAGATATCATGGAAGAGGTGATCGGGGATATTAAAGACGAATTTGACGAAGACGAGTTCAACTATAATAAAGTAAACGATCATACCTACGTTTTTGAAGGTAAGACCATGCTGAACGACGTTTGCCGGATCATGGACATTGCACCGGATACTTTTGAATCCGTGAAGGGAGAAAGTGATTCCATCGGCGGGCTGATCCTTGAACTCTCCGGTAAATTCCCGGAAGAGAACAGCGTGATCAGCTATGAGAACTTTGATTTCACGGTGCTCGAAGTAACCAAAATGCGCATCCAGAAAGTGCAGATCAGCTATAAAACAGGTATTGAAAGCGAATGAGACCGGTAATCTATTTCTTCCTGGCAGCGCTCATATTTACTGCCGCAGCCTGCCAGCAACAAGGGTTTACCCCTAAGCCGAGGGGATTTTTCAGGGTGGATTTCCCAAAAAAAGAATACCGCCTTTTCGATGAACCGGGCTACCCCTACTCCTTCGAATATCCTGTATACGCCAATATCGTAAAGGATACCCTCTTTTTTGATGCCAAAGCCGAGAATCCCTGGTGGATCAATGTTGACTTCCCGCAATTCAACAGTAAGGTATACATGAGCTACAAAACAGTAGGAGCACAGAATTCGCTGGATAAACTGATCAACGACGCCTTTAAACTTACTTACAAACATACCCTCAAAGCAGAATCCATTAACGAAGAGGAGATCAGTACTCCCAACAATGTACATGGCTTGTTCTACGAAGTAGGCGGCAATGCTGCTTCCGCGAAACAATTCTATGTAACGGATTCCTTTCATCATTATTTGCGCGGAGCGTTGTATTTTTACGCACCACCCAATGCAGATTCGCTGGCGCCCATGCACAAATTCCTGCAGGAAGATATGTGGCACCTGGTGGAAACACTGAAATGGAAAGCTAATAAATGAGTGACAGATGATTGTGATCGATGATAAATACATCAGCGATGATGTGGTTGAAAAAAATTTCGTGTGCAACCTCAATGCATGCAAAGGGGCCTGCTGCGTAGCAGGAGACTGTGGCGCTCCCCTCGAAGAAGCAGAACTCAAGGTCCTCAAAAAGATCTACCCAAAGATCAAACCTTATCTCCGCGAGGAAGGCATTAAAGAAATAGAAAAAACCGGGCTGCATACCTGGGATGATGAACATGGCCATGTTACACCTATTGTGAATGGCGCTATCTGCGCATATGCCACCATCAATGAAGCCGGGCATGTAGGCTGCGGAATAGAAAAGGCCTATAACGATGGCGTGGTGGATTATAAAAAACCCATCTCCTGCCACCTCTACCCCATCCGCATCACTAAATATGAATCTTTCGAAGCGGTGAACTACGATAAATGGAGCATCTGTAAACCTGCCTGCAAACTGGGCAATGAGCTGAAAGTACCTGTTTATAAATTCCTGAAAGAAGCCATTACGCGCAAGTACGGCGCTGAGTTCTACCAGGTGCTGGATAAGATAGCTACCAAGCAGCATCTTGATTGATAATATTTTGCGCACGATTGTTGTGCTATAACTATCTTTACAGGCATATGAATAAGACGGCAAGCACCTTTCTTTCTGAAAGTGAAATAAAAGCGGCTGATCTGAGTCACCGCAAAACGATCAACTTCAATATCAGCAAGTATAATGCTGCCGTTGTGAACGGTAAGCGGCAATTCTCTGATCTGCCCACTGCGAGGGAACGGGCTAAGAATGTGAAGTGGAAAGCCATTGAGAACCTGGATAAACACCTGGAAGATTTTGAGATGAACTTCATGAAGCGGGGCGGAAAGGTGATCTGGGCAGAAAATGCAGAGCAGGCAAGAGAAGCGATACTGGAGATCTGCAAAGCCAAAAACTGCAAGACCGTTGTGAAGAGTAAATCGATGGCCACAGAAGAGATCCATCTGAACGACTTCCTCCAGGAAAATAATATTGAAAGTGTAGAAACGGACCTTGGTGAATACATCCAGCAACTGGATAATGAGCCGCCGTACCATATTGTTACGCCGGCCATGCATAAAAGTAAGGAACAGATCGCGGAGCTTTTCACTAAAAAGCTGGGCACTGTTCCAGGACTCAACCCGGAACAACTTACCCTGGTAGCCCGTGATAAACTCCGCCAGAAATACCTGGAAGCAGAAGTAGGTATCACCGGCGCCAACTTCATCCTGGCAGACATCGGTGGTATTGCGGTAACAGAAAATGAAGGAAATGCACGGTTAAGTACTTCTTTCCCTAAAACACATATTGCACTTGTTGGTATAGAGAAGGTACTGCCTTCTGTGAATGATCTTGCCCTCTTCTGGCCGCTGCTGGCTACTTATGGTACAGGACAGAATATCACTTCCTACAATACCATCTTTACCGGCCCGCGCCAGGAAGGTGAAATTGACGGGCCTGATGAGATGTATGTGATCTTTTTAGACAATGGCCGTACGAACATCCTCAAAGATGAAGTGGCACGTGAAAGCCTTTACTGCATCCGTTGCGGCTCCTGCCTCAATGCCTGCCCTGTTTACAAGAACATCGGCGGCCATACTTACAACACCACCTACAGCGGTCCTATCGGTGCGGTGATCACACCTCACCTGCAGGGCATGGAAAAATATATGCACCTTAGTTTTGCTTCCTCCCTTTGCGGGAACTGTACGGAGGTTTGCCCGGTGCGCATTAACCTCCATGAGCTTTTGCTGCATAACAGGCATAAGGCTGTGGAAGAGAATCATACCACAGGGGCTGAAAAGATGGGTTGGTTTGGATGGAAACAGGCTTGCCTGAGCCGCCGGATGATGAACCTCGTAGGCGGTAAAACAAAGAATATTGTAGTAGGGAAATTGTTTGGGAAAGCATGGGGAAATGATGAACGCGCAATGCCTGATTTTGCGCCGAAGTCATTTAACCAGTTGTGGAAGGAAAGGAAGAAATAAGTTTATTTATATAAAAGGAAAAGGCGCTCTAGCAGGCGCCTTTTTTAATGAAATGTTATACTTTTTTTGAGAAGGTCTTTATTGCCCCTTTTTAACCAGTTCTACCGGCACTATCACCTCCACGGTAGCCTTTTTCTTATTAGAAGCAGGCATCCATGCCGGGCCATCTTTGATGCGTTGAATGGCAATACTGTCCGCCTCTTTACCCATGCCCTGCAATACTTTAAAATCCTGCAAAGCGCCATCCGGCATTACAGAGAAAGAGATATGCACCTTACCGCTTTGCGGAACTTTAAGGCCGGGTATTTCCACTGTTTTATTCGTTACCAGGTAAACGCTGTATGCTTCATCTCCTGCTAAGGGGAATGGCGGTACCAGGCTTTTCTTTTCCTTGGCACCATAACCCACTACCACTGTTTCATTCAATTGGTTCCTGCTGGAAGGTAAGGCTACATTCAGGTTACTGGTGCTTTGAGAAACGGTTACCTTCTTTTGTGCGTAACCAACGGAAGAAAACCCAAGCTCGGCCTTACTTTTAGAGGCAATATGTAAGGCAAAACTACCTGCGGTATCCGTAACGGCTCCCCTGTTGGTGCCATTAACTGTAACGGATACACCGGGAATACGTTTGCCTGTTTTTTCATCTACTACAACACCGCTGATCTTATGCACATTATCATCCGTATAATAATTGGAGAAGTTGGATTTTGCGCCGGTTACCAGCCCTTCTACTTTTGAATCAAGTATACCTGCTATGGGTTTATTACCCCCGATGTGGATGGTATCTATCTTATTGAGGGATGCAAAGGCGGAATCTGCGTTTGCAGCGCCAAAACGAGGAGCCTGTTTGCTTTTTTTAGTGGTTACAAGTATTACGCCATTGGCGGCTTTTGCGCCGTATACAGCACTGGCAGTGGCATCTTTTAACACCTGTACATTTTCTATTTCTGCAGGATTGATGGAATCCAGTTTAGCAGGTACACCATCCATTATAACCAATGCGCCTGAATCTTTCATACTTGAAATACCGCGGATCTGTATGTTAGCATTGCTTTGCTTCATCTCGCGCCTTATGGCAACTCCTTGTGGAGCAGCAACCAAAGCGGGTTGTGCAGGAGGGGTAGGTGCTATTTCATCCTTAGCATCTGCTGCCGGTGCTATTGTTTTAGAACGGGCAACATCAGCATTGATCTCCTCAGCGGGTTTAGCATTTGCAGCCTTGGCAGATGTTACATCAGCATTTGCATTTGCTGCAGGAGCTGCAGGAGCCGCAGGAGCCGCAGAATCCGGAAGTATTTCCTTTTTCTCTTTCTCTAAGGTCTGGGCTATCTCCGGTGCTTTTTGCGTTCTGTTAAGGAGCATTACGCCGGAAATACATAATATCAGCAATACGGAAGCTGCTGCCAGCCAGCGATAATCCAAACGCCGCACTTTTTTCTCCGCAGGCGCCACCCTTTGCTGCAAACGCTGTTGCAGTTCACTTAGAGCGGACCGCTGATCAGCGGGATATTTTGCGTATCCTTCCAGCGCATCTGCCAGGAACGGATCGTCCAGCGCCTGTTTTTCGAGGGCATGCATGGTTTTACCATCCAGTTTGCCTTCCAGGTACTGACGGATCAGTTCCGCCGTGGGGGTGATATGTTGTTGATTATCAGCCATTAATTTTTATCCATACAAAGTTTCAGGTTCCTTTTCCCGTTCTGAATATAGCTTTTTACCTTATTCATCTCGTAACCCGTGATATCTGCCACTTCGCGGTAGCTTTTCTCCTGTAAATAGAACAGGTTTACACTTCGCTTTTGCTCTTCGGGCAAGGCTTCCAGGCATTTTTCCATGGCCTGGAGGTTGGATTCCATACTGAATCTGTTATCAGGATGATAATTTTCCTCCGATTCCATAATTCCATTGTCGTCTATGGACACCAGGCGGCCTTTATTGGCCCTGATCTTCATCAGGCAATGGTTACGGGTCAATACATGCAGCCAGCCCCTGAAGTTCTGGACCTCATGTTGTTTCAGTTTCCCGATCAGTTCTTCAAAGATCTGCATCACGGCATCTTTGCTGCTTTCCTCATCAAGATACTTGAGGCACACACCATACACCATATCCATATAACGTTCATACAATGCCGCTAAATACTCCAGCTGACCGGTTTTTTTATATTCTCCGATCAACCACGCATCATCTGCGTCCTTCATTATATTTTGCTGCAGGAATGGCATCTACGTTGGCAATAGTACAAAATTCTTTGATACAAAAAAGGCTGTTCTTTCGAACAGCCTTTTGCTATGCTCATAAATTGAAATCAATGATCAGTGGCGGAAGTGACGCATGCCGGAGATCACCATCACCATACCATTTTCTTTGGCGTAATTGATGGAATCGTTATCACGGATAGAACCTCCTGGCTGAATGATCGCGGTAATGCCTTCTTCTTTGGCAATACGCACACAATCATCAAACGGGAAGAATGCATCTGAAGCCATTACTGCACCCTGCAGGCTGAATTCAAACTGGTGTGCTTTTTCAATAGCATGGCGCAATGCATCGATGCGGGAAGTTTGTCCGCATCCTTTACCTACCAGCTGTTGATCTTTCACCAATGCAATGGCATTGGATTTAAGGTGTTTGCAAACGATGTTGGCAAACTCCAGGTCTGTACGCTGCGCTGCTGTAGCAGGTTGCGCACCGGTATCGTTCCAGGTTTGGAAGCTACCTTCGTCGTTATCCTGAACCAATACACCGTCCAGCACATTCTTAAACATCTGTGCAGGCTTCACCGCTTTTTTCTGCAACAGCAGGATGCGGTTCTTTTTAGCCTGGAGTATTTCCAGTGCAGCCGGCTCAAAGCCAGGAGCAATCAGGATCTCAAAGAATATTTCGTTGATGGATTGTGCCGTAGCGGCGTCTACAACCTTGTTACAGGCCAGTACCCCACCAAAAGCGCTTTCTTTATCTCCTGCCAGTGCAGCTTCCCAGGCAGCACTCAATGTAGGCCTGCTGGCAATACCGCAAACATTGGTATGTTTGATCACGGCAAAAGTAGTTTCTGTGAATTCAGCGATCAGTTGAACCGCAGCATCCACATCCACGAGGTTATTATAAGAGAGTTCCTTACCATGCAATTTGTCGAAGATCGCTGTAAGATCGCCATAGAAAACACCTTTCTGGTGAGGGTTTTCACCATAACGGCATACCTGGCCCTGCGGAACAGATAACTGGAAGTATTCTTTGTCTGTATTCTGAAGGAAGTAACCGGCAATGGCCACATCGTAATGTGCGCATACTTCAAAAGCCTTTGCAGCAAAGTGCCTGCGTTGTTCTAATGAAGTAGCTCCTTTACCATCTACCAGTGCTTTTTCCAGATCAGCATACTGATCTTTGGAAGCAACGATCACCACATCCTTGTAGTTCTTACCCGCAGCGCGGATCAGGGAAACACCCCCGATATCGATCTTCTCAATGATAGCCTGTTCTTCCGTAGTGCTTTTCACGGTTTCTTCAAACGGATAAAGGTCTACGATCACCAGGTCAATCTCCGGGATCTCGTATTGTTTCAGCTGTTCCAGGTCCTGCGGATTCTCACGGCGAGCCAGGATACCGCCAAACACTTTAGGGTGAAGGGTTTTAACACGACCGCCCAGGATGGAAGGATAAGCCGTCAGATCTTCTACGGCTACACATTTCACACCCAATTCTTCAATGAACTTTTGCGTACCGCCTGTAGAGTAAATGGTAACACCCTGCTCACCTAATGTTTTAACGATATTCTCCAGGTTATCTTTATAGAAAACGGAGATCAAAGCTGATTTGATTTGCTTTTGCATGCAAGAAAATAATTAGAGATTTACAACAAAGGCTCCTTCATCCGGAACCGAAAAGCAGCGCAAAGGTAGTTTCTTAGCAGCACTTTTCCACTTCCGTATCAGGAAAGGTGTATTAGAACTATCAAAAATTATCGTCTCGTATATAAAATAATCGCGCAAACAACTGATATCGACACGCGGATTATGTGACAACAAAATATAATCTATTTTCATCTTCGTGGCGGGCAGCTTGTCAGGAAGCCTGCCGGTTAAACGCAGGATCCTTTTTCCTTCAAACTGGGTCAGTATTTCTGTTTTGTATTGTTTGCGCTGGCGGCCATTGACACATTCTATGGTTGCATTGTAAATAATAATTTTCTTTTGCTGCAATGTGCTGATCCCATCGTAAGCGTGTAATCCTGCAAACAGCACTCCTGTTACTAAAGCCCCATACCAGCGTTTTAATAAAAGCAACATGGTGATCCCATACAAACATATTGTTTGTGGCAGACTGATCCGGATGTTATGCGTAACGGCACCGGGAACCTTATCCAGCCATTGTATACATGTGTTCATGACCATGATACCTCCTGCCAGTAATTTACCCAGCCAGATATTAGGCAGGCATACCAGTATGATCTCTCCGTATAAAAGCATGGTGGAAAGCGGCACGGCTATGAGGTTTGCCAGCAGGAACAGGTTAGGGAACTGATGGAAATAATACAGGCATACCGGCCATGTAAATACCTGTGCGGCAATTGAAACAGCTATCATCTGCCAGAGTTTATCCAGCCATTTGTTGCGGAGCATCCACCGGTCATAAACAGGTTGATAACAGAACAGGATGCCGCCTACTGCCAGGAAGGACAACTGAAAACCCACGTCTACCATAAAATAAGGTTGATAACACAACAATAGAAAAGCCGCCGCGGCCAGTGTATTACGGCTATTGGAATATCTTCCCAGCATAAATTGTCCTGTTGCTATGATACTGAACATTACCGCGGAACGAAGTACAGAAGCAGAAGCCCCGGTCAGCAAAGAGAAAGCCCATAACACTGCAATTACCAACAGCGCCCTGGCTGCCTTAGGCATCCATTTCAACAATTGAAGCAGTGTAACATAGATCAGCCCCAGGTGTAAACCGGAAATGGCAATGATATGCACTACCCCGGTATTCGTATATGCCTGCACGATACCTTTATCCAGTTCCTCCCGGTAGCCGATCAGCAATGCCTGTGCAATTCCGTATTCCTGCTGCCGGGGGATGTATTGCCGCAGGGTGTTCAGGCAATGATCACGGGTATCCTGCAACCAGTTCCTACGAGGCTTACCCGGCAAAACCTGCCAGTTTTTAAGGGATACCTGGTGAAAGAGGTTCCGGTAACTGCAATATTTAGCGTAATCGAAGCCTCCGGGGTAACCCATCCCTTTGATCCGCCGGATATTTCCCTGTATCATTAGCCGGTCCCCATATTGCAGAGGGGGTCTTTCCCGGAAATAGAGCAATATTTTCCCGGTAACGGGCTGCGGAACGCCCTCATTTATGATTGCAGACACGGTAGCCCCTACTTTCCTGGAATGAGGCTGTTCCTCCAGCGAGAGGATCAGCAGGCTGCTATCCTTCAAATGATGCCCTACCCAATCTGCCCGGTGGCGGATATCTGCCTGCTGCCATAACCCCATTCCCAATAAAAAGATGGTGATATGGATACATGCTCCCTGTAGATGCCGCAGGGCAAAATGGTCTTTTAACCTCAAAAAGGAAGGCAAGGCCCAGCCTGTTAAACCGCAAACGGATAGGATCAAAAATGCCCGGATGGATATCGTAGCATACATGCCCAGGATCATACCGGCCATAAAGGGGATCAGGAGGCGCAGGAAGGGCGCCTTTTTCCAAAGGTTAACAAACATACTTACAAACAATGGTCTGATTGAAATTAAGGCATTTTTACACAAAATCAATAAATGGCTGATAATCAGTTCTTTCCTATAATTATGGGAGCGTTCTCCTATATCGCTCCTATAGCACTGCTATAGCATTGTAGGCACATAGGTATATCGAAACGATATAGGAATGCTATAAGAGTGCTATAGGAATGCGCCTTCAGTGATATAGGGATATAGAATTTCAGTACTTGTATGAATAAAAAAGGCCGGGTCATAAATGACCCGGCCTCTTAAAATTTATGTGGAAGACGATTACTTACTCAGGTGCATGCTTCTTTCTTTATAAAGCGTTCTGAAGTAAGGGTCCCTCAGATCCTTAATGAAACGGATAGCTTCCCCTGTAGATTTCATTTCAGGCCCGAGTTCTTTATTCACGCCGGGGAACTTGTTGAAGGAGAATACCGGTTCTTTGATGGCAAAGCCCTTCAGGTTCTTCTCTATCTTGAAATCTGTGAGTTTATTAGCGCCCAGCATCACTTTGGTGGCGATGTTGAGGTAAGGTACCTGGTAAGCCTTCGCGATGAAAGGCGTGGTCCGGGATGCCCTTGGGTTAGCTTCGATCACAAACACCTGCCCATCCTTAATGGCGAACTGGATGTTGATCAATCCTTTGATATTCAGCGCACGGGCTATTTTCTCAGAATAGTATTCCATGGTGGTAACGATCATCTGGCTGAGGTTGAACGCTGGTAATACCGCGTTACTGTCCCCACTATGGATACCGGCTGGTTCAATATGCTCCATCACACCCATTACATGGAAATTCTCCCCGTCGAAGATAGCATCGATCTCAGCCTCCTGGCAACGGTCCAGGAAGTGGTCGATCAGGATCTTATTGCCCGGTAAGTGTTTCAACAGGCTGAGAACGGATTTTTCCAGCTCTTCCTCGTTGATCACGATCCGCATCCTTTGGCCGCCCAGTACATAAGAAGGACGGACCAGTACAGGATATCCTACTTCTTTTGCCACTTCAATGGCATCGTCTGTATTATAAGCAGTACCGTATTTAGGGAATGGAATGCCGAGTTCTTTCAACCTGTCGGAGAAACGGCCGCGGTCTTCCGCAATATCCATACTGTCAAAGGAAGTACCGATGATCTTTACTCCTTTCTCTGTGAGCTTCTTGGCCAGTTTCAGTGCCGTTTGCCCGCCCAGCTGAACGATCACGCCTTCTGGTTTTTCCAGCTCAATGATCTCCCAGAGGTGTTCCCAGTATACCGGCTCAAAGTAAAGTTTGTTAGCCATGTCAAAGTCTGTAGACACCGTTTCAGGGTTACAGTTCACCATAATGGCATCGTAACCGCATTCCTGGATGGCTTGCAGACCGTGGGTGCAGCAATAGTCGAATTCAATACCCTGGCCGATCCTGTTGGGGCCGGAACCGAGTACGATCACTTTCTTTTTATCAGAAGGGATGCTTTCGTTCTCTGTATCGAAAGTAGAATAGAAGTAAGGTGTTTTGGCTTCAAACTCTGCTGCACAGGTATCTACCATTTTATAGGTACGTACAATGCCGGCGGCTTTCCGTTTTTCATATACTTCATCTTCTTCGCAGTTGCCAAAGATGATGGCCAGTTGCTTATCTGAGAAGCCCATTTGTTTGGCTTCTTTCAGGAGGTCCATGGGAACAGATTCCAGGTCGTGCTCCAGCAGTTGTTTTTCTACTGTTACGATATCGTTGATCTGATGCAGGAACCAGCGGTCGATCAGGGTTGCCTGGTGGATGGACTTTACAGACATTCCTTCCATCAGCGCATCCTTGATGCGGAAGATACGGTCCCAGGTGGGGCGCTTCAGCTTTTCGATCAGCTGTTCGCTTTTCAGGAGGGATTTACCGTAGTAACCAAGCCCCACTGCGTCGTTTTCAAGGCTCTGGCAGGCTTTCTGCAATGCCTCGGTGAAAGTGCGGCCGATGGACATTACTTCTCCAACTGATTTCATCTGGAGTCCTAACGTATCGTCGGCACCTTTAAATTTATCGAAGTTCCAGCGTGGCATTTTTACGATCACGTAATCCAGCGCAGGTTCAAAGAAAGCGGAAGTAGTCCTGGTGATCTGGTTCTCCAGTTCATCCAAAGTATACCCGATAGCGAGTTTAGCGGCAATTTTAGCGATGGGGTAACCCGTTGCTTTGGAGGCCAGTGCAGAAGAACGGCTTACGCGCGGGTTGATCTCAATGGCGATCAGTTCTTCGTTCTCAGGGTTCATGGCAAACTGCACATTACAACCTCCGGCGAAGTTACCCAGCTGGCGCATCATCATCATGGCCTTGTTACGCATGTCCTGGAAAGCAGTATCGCTCAGGGTCATGGCAGGCGCCACAGTGATGGAGTCTCCTGTGTGGATGCCCATGGGGTCCAGGTTCTCTACGGTACAAATGATAACAACATTGTCATTTTTGTCCCGCAACAATTCGAGTTCATATTCTTTCCAGCCGAGTACTGCTTTTTCTACCAGTACCTCGTGCATGGGAGATGCTTTCAAACCACGGTCCAGTGCTTCATCCAGGTCTTCTTTGCCATGAACGAAACCACCACCGGTACCACCCAGGGTGAAGGAGGGGCGTATTACAAGCGGGAAGCCTATTTCCTGTGCAAATTCCTTTCCTTCCAGCAGGGAGTTAGCTGTACGGGCCGGTGCCACGGGAATTCCCAGTTGGATCATCCACTGGCGGAACTGTTCACGGTCTTCCGCTTTATCGATGGCTTTAATATCCACACCGATCAGGCGAACATTGAATTTTTCCCAGATACCCAGTTCATCCACTTCTTTACAAAGGTTCAGTGCGGTTTGGCCACCCATGGTAGGCAAAACGGCATCGATCTGGTTCTCTTCCAGGATCTGTTCAATACTTTCTACCGTCAGTGGCAACAGGTAAACCCTGTCTGCCATCATCGGGTCCGTCATAATAGTAGCCGGATTAGAGTTGATCAGGATCACTTTAATTCCTTCTTCCCGGATAGAACGGGCTGCCTGGGAGCCGGAATAGTCAAATTCACAGGCCTGACCAATAATAATAGGACCGGAGCCGATAATCAGAACAGATTTAATGGAGGTGTCTTTGGGCATCTTTTTTTATTAGCTATTGATAATGAAAAACCATGCGATCTTTTTAGCCCGCGAGCGAACAAAAAAATCGTGCAAAATTACGGGAATAATTGGTTTTTACGGAGATATTATTTGAAATGGATAGCTGAGATGCCCTATATTTTAATTTTATATACTAAATAATGCTATTGCGCCAACATGTAAACGTATACCAGCTTCCACTTTCCGTCTACTTTCTGGAATTCAAAATCTTCAATGGTAGCGGCATCGTCTGATACCATAGATTTATCGTCTTCGCTCAGCAACTTGCGGGCACGCAGCAGGTTGTATTTATTGGCGAACTCTTCTTTTGCAGGCAGTTCCAGGTAATCATTAAAGAAAGTGGCGAACTGGTCTTTATCGATCGTTTGAACAGCTGTATCCGTGAGGCTTTTCTTTACCACCAGGGGAAAGTCTATAAAACCGCTCACACCCTGGATATCTTTCTTTACGAGGGCGGTGTAGAATTTCTTCCAAAAAGCCTCAAACTCTTTGAGTTCAGGCGCTGAAGTACGCTGGGCTTTACCAACCAGCAGGAGAAGGCACATGGCCAGGGATAATAGACTGCTTTTCATAGTACAAGGGATAGCGTTACAAATATAGAAATGCTAATATATGTAATTATAATGAAAAAATCTGTATTTTTATCATAAAGATTGAAGGATCAGTCTTTTGAGACCTAACTATTTTGCAAATATTTCCGCATTCGAGTGCGCTTTCTTAAGCAGGGTAACTAATTTGCAACAGAATTACTACAAGATCATTATTGGAGTTCATATATACATGCATCCTTTCTATGTTAACAACAAATCCCCTAAAATTCCTGACCTATGTGAACCCTGGAGATGCTGTTGCGTAAATGCAATGGCATCTTTTTTTTGTGAAGGGGGTGAGAATGCCTGAACTCTTTTGGGTGAGTTCCTGCTGGTGTATGTAAGGTTTAGTATAACACTTTTGAGGTGAGGTCCTTTTTTTTCCGGCAAGTTTACTGCAACTCTTTAAGGCGGGCTATTTCCACGAGTGCTTTATTATAATCTTCCAGCAGTCTGTAATATTTATCTTTCCAGCTTTCTATTTCCGGGCCATCTGCACCATTTTCTTCCACATGATTACCACCCAGGAATTCCTTGGCACTGATCTCCAGCACCTGGCAGATCTTTTTCATCTGGTCCGGCGTGAACACAGATTTGTCCAGCAGGTTATATAAGGCGCGGCGGCTAAGCCCCATCCTGTCTGCCAGCTTTGTTTTATTCAGGCCCTTTTCTTCGATCAGCTCATCCAGCCTTTGACCCTGGTGAAAGTCTACAGCCGGTTGTGGTTGTGTTCTGCGTGGATGCGTCCAGTTATAAAATTCATCGAGGCTGATGCCGAGTAATGCACAAAACTCCAGTAAGGTGGCGCGTTTGATGGCCTCCTTACGGAAATAATAGTGGGCGATCTGGTTGGAAAACCCCGCCAGATCGGCAAACTCCAGGATCTTCATGCGTTTATCCCGAACGATCTGTTTCAGACGCGCGCCTTCATGAATAATATTTTTCGATACCGTTTCCACTGTAATTAAATTTTATTATTATTGTAATAATTGTCAATGGTTTGTATGATACTCATACTATCAATATAACATTTTTATTGACAAAATGAATGGATTTACCTCAAAATGATTAAACCAGCGTCATATGGAAACAAAGAAACTTTCATCCTTCAACCTCTTGTCGGATACGCACACTGCCTTAACCCGGCTCCCGAAATCCTTCCGGGAAAGCGTTTGCCACGAATGCGGTTGGAGCGAAGCTACTTTTTACCGGAAAGCCAGGGGCAAAAACACCTTCAGTAATGCGGAAAAGGAAAAGATCCTGGCAGTAACTGATGATCTGTTAAAGAGCGTCCTGGAGCAAAATGTCAGTTACAGGCAACGTTAGATGCACAATAGCGTACATCATCTCCACGGAATGAAACATTTTCATTGATGTTAACTTAATTAATCCCATTAAAAACCAAGATCATGCCGGAACCTAATCAGGAAATACGCTCCACCATTTCTCAATTCATTCAACGCTTGTACGAGGTCGGCGATAATGCTATTTCTCATGTAACCGTTACAATACATGGAGGTTTGCAGCACTTCTTTCCAGACAAGCGCATCACTCATTTTTCCGTTACCAAAATGGAAGGTGTCTCGGAGCTTTCTTACCAGGATATGGAACTGGAAGCCCCTATTCCCAATATGGTCACCATTATTGCAACGGAAAAAAAACCAAAGCAGATCTGAAACCATCATTTCGTTCCATAAAAAAAGCAAAAGGGCAGAACCGTTCTTTTGCTTTTTTGTTGATCATCATTGATGCAAATCGTTTAAATTCATGGAATATGAAATTCCTCCCGCTCTGCATACTGTTTACAATGGGGCTTTCGCTCTCCTTATCTGCACAACGCGGTGAAAGGGATACGATCATACCCGATGTAGTGGAACGGGTGGAAAGCATCACCCAGATGCTGAACCAGGTAAACAATACCCTGCGCAGGGGTTTTGACACTACGGAGATAGCGGACGAACTTCCCGCTTCTGAAAACCTGGTCAATGCCCTGAACAGCAGCAACCTGAACGATCACCGTTTAATGAATATCCGCAGCCTCTATGCCTTACAGGTGATCCTGCAGGAAATGGAGGAGGTGCATGCAAAATGGCAGAAGTCTTTATTCGCCTATAGCCGCACCATTACGGATATGAGCAACCAGATCAATAACATCCTGCATGATACCATGCTGGCGCAATTACCGAAAGACCCTTCCCTTCAGGTATTGTATACTTACCAGATCTCACGCTTAAACAAAAAATGGGAACAGGCAGATACCGCTAACCGCAATAGTCTCCAGCGGATCGGGTTATTACAGAACCGGGTGGCGTTGAACTATATCAGCATTACAGACATGCTGAATGAAGTGAACTTCCGGTTAAGGAGTGCAGAGCAGCATATCTGGCAGCGGGAAGGGAAAAATCTCTGGGATACACGGCAGGCAGATTATACCTCTCCCTTTTCCAATACTTTCGCTGTTTCCATGAAAGCAGATCAGCGGGTATTAAGCTATTATTTCCGGCACAACCAGGACATTCACAGCCTGAACACCGTGCTCTTTGTGCTGTTCCTTACCTGGCTGCTGAATAGTATCCGGCGCATCCGTAAACATCATCCTGATAAGAACGGCATCTTTTCCAATACCCGGTATGCCAGCCATAAGCCACTGCTCACGTCCCTTCTTTTCATCTTTACACTGGGGCCATTTTTTTACACCAACGCCCCGATGGTATTTATGGTATTGCTCTGGCTGATACAGGCCACCTGCGTTACCCTGATCATAAAAGATGAATCGCCCGTATGGCTGCGCTGGCAATGGTTCCTGTTGCTTTTCCTGTATACTGCCTATGCATTTTTCAATCTCATGATGCAATCTTCTTTTGAAGAAAGATGGGCACAGGCATTCCTGCAACTAGGCACATTGGCTGTGTGCTGGTGGTTCCTGCATATGAAAAGAAAAAGCCCGCTGGCTTTTCCCGCATACACATGGCTCATTGTATGGGTAACTATATTGATGACTACCGGTGCATTTATCTGCAACCTTACCGGCCGCGTGATGTTATCCAAGTTCCTGGGCATGAGCGCCATTTTCAGCCTTATCTCCGCACAGGCACTCGTTACACTGGTGCAATTACTCCTGGAAACATTTTACCTGCATGTGGAAGCCAGTAAGGCCAACAGCCGTTTTGCCGCATACCTTGATTTTAACCGCATGCAGCAGGGCTTACGCTCTACCTTATATATTATGGCAGGTATCGCATGGCTCGCCATCCTGATCAGGAACCTGAACATTCACAATATTATCAGAGACTACACACTTTCTTTCCTCGAAGCAGAAAGAAAGATCGGCAATACCTCCTTCACTTTCTCCAGCATCTTCATCTTCCTGGTAGTGATCTGGTTTGCTTACCTGATCAGTAAAGTGATGATCTTCCTGTTTGGCCACCAGGACCCTGGCGGCAGTGTAAAAAAACATCGCTGGAGCAGCGCTGTATTACTTTTGCGCTTAGGAGTACTTGCAGGAGGGGTTCTGCTGGCCTTTGCCGCTTCAGGTATTCCCATGGATAAATTAACGATCATCATCGGCGCACTCTCTGTTGGTATTGGCTTTGGCTTGCAGAACATTGTAAACAATCTCGTTTCCGGCGTGATCCTAGCTTTTGAAAAACCAGTGGAAATAGGCGATGTGATTGATATCGGTAATCAGCATGGCACCGTAAGGGAAATAGGGATCAGGGCCAGCAGGATCTCTACTGTAGATGGTTCACAGATCATCGTTCCTAACGGAGACCTCCTCTCCCAGCATATTACCAACTGGACGCTCACCAGCCAGCTGCGCAGGGTAGAACTCATTATCGGCGTGGCCTATGGCTCCGATCTTAAAAAAGCCGCCACCATCCTGAAAGAACTGCTGGAAAAACAGGAAGGTGTGCAAAGTACACCGGCACCACTTGTATTAGTTCATCAACTGAACGACAGCGCTATCGATTTCAGGATACTCTTCTGGGCAGACATCGGCTCCTGGGTGATCCTCAAAAGCTCCCTCCTCCTCGCTATTTATGATACCTTCGGGGAACAGGGCATCGAAATTCCTTTCCCGCAACAGGAGATCCACATCAAACATCCACCATCAAACTAAATTTTTCTTTATAAAACTAAATTGTTAGTTTTATAGAAATCTAAGTTATGATCCGTGCTATTTCTGCTATGCTATGCTTCCTGCTTTTTGCTGCCAGTGCTAAAGCCCAGGATAATATTGATAAGGCTTTGCTGATGGATTATTTCCAGGAGCAGCAATTCGACAAAGCAATTCAATATCTCGAAGGAACAGCGAAAGTACAACAGGCAAATGGCCTGGCTTTACTGGCCAGTGCCTATTACCAAAGCGGGCAACTGGCACAGGCGGAAAAAAATTACAAACTGGTGCTGGCACAAGATTCCAATCATATACCTGCACTCCAGGCCCTTGGAAATATTGCCCGGCAGCAAAAGCAACCGGCTAAGGCATTCATACATTTCGAAAAGCTGGTAGCACTACGCCCCACCAATGCCGGCTATTATAAACAACTTGGCCAGGTATGCGAAAACATTGCAGGTATGCAGGATTCTTCCTTTAAATATATGATGCAATCCTACCAGCTTAACCAAAAGGATGTTACCGTGATCTCTTCTTTATGTGCTGAATTCATTGCCCAAAAAGAATATGGAAAGGCAGACAGCATGCTTAAGTTATATATGCTCTTTGATAGCACGCAGGTGAACATCCTTGCCTACCTCACAAAAACATCTTATCTCCAGAAAGATTTCACTACTGCCACGATGTATGGAGAACGCTTATTAAGCATGGGTGCTGTTGATCCTATGGGTACTATCTACCTGGCCGTTTCCTATTACAACCTTAAAAAATACGACAGCTGTGCTTTGGTGTATGACAAGATGAAGGCACTCGCAGGCGCCTCTCCTGAAACTATTACCTATTATGCCGGTCTTGCTTACGCACGGATGAAGAACTATGAAAGAAGCAACCAACTGATCCAGGAATGTATTGATCAGGCCAAGTCTAAAAGTCTTGATAGCTACTACGCCACGCTGGCAGACAATTATGAGCAGATGCGGCAATTCAGGAAAGCCATTACTTATTACGACACTTCTTATTACCTGTTTAAAGATCCCATGCGGCAATATGGTATCGGCCGGATCTATGAACAGCATCTGCAGGATCCGCTGAATGCCAAAAAGCATTACAAACAATATGTGTTGCAAGCCAAACCGGAAAATAAAGAGGAAGAATCCATCCACACTTACGTGAAAGAACGCATCAAGAATCTATAACAGGAAGAATTCATCCAAACCTGCCTGAAAGAACGCATTCAGAATCTATAAGTAAAAACAAAGATACGTTGTACTGATCCCGGCCCTCACAGCCGGGATCAGTCTTTTTATTGAATTTATTTCAAGGTTATTCCTTCTTAATTTGACAATCTTCAATCATAAATCACTAAATTTAAGGCCCGTTAAAAAAACTGTTTAACTATAAATCCGATTGGGAATCATGTCGTACCCATACCAACTCAAGAATTTCGAAGATTATCAGCAAGCCTGGCAGCACAGTGTAACAGACCCGGAAGGATTTTGGGCCAACGTTGCCGATCATTTTTACTGGCGCCGTAAGTGGGACAATGTACTGGAATGGAACTTTAAACAACCCGATGTAAAATGGTTTTCCGGGGCAAAGCTCAACATTACGGAAAACTGCCTGGACAGGCATTTGGGTACCCTTGGCAATCAGCCTGCCATTATCTGGGAGCCCAATGATCCGGAAGAAAAACACCGTGTGCTCACTTATCGTGAACTGTTCAACAAGGTTTGCCAGTTTGCGAATGTGCTCAAAAATAACGGCGTGAAGAAAGGCGACCGTGTTTGTATCTACATGGGTATGATCCCCGAACTGGCCATTGCTGTATTAGCGTGTGCCCGTATCGGTGCTATCCATTCAGTGGTATTTGGAGGTTTCAGTGCACAATCTATTGCAGACCGTATCCAGGATGCACAGGCCAGCCTGGTGATCACCTGCGACGGAGCTTTCCGCGGCGGAAAGGATATTCCTTTGAAAGCTGTGATAGACGATGCTTTGATGGCCTGCCCTTCCGTTAAGAAAGTAATTGTTTGCACACGTACCCGCACACCGGTTAGTATGCTCAAGGGCAGAGACGTTTGGTGGGAAGATGAGATCAAACAAGTGGAAACCATGGGCAACCCGCCTGTGCCGGCTGAAGAAATGGATGCGGAAGATATGCTCTTTATCCTTTACACTTCCGGCTCTACGGGTAAACCTAAAGGTGTGGTACATACCTGCGCAGGTTACATGGTATATGCCAACTATACTTTTATCAATGCCTTCCAGTATAAACCCGGACAGGTATTTTTCTGTACAGCAGATATCGGCTGGATCACGGGCCACAGTTATATTCTTTATGGTCCTTTAAGCGCAGGCGCTACTACCCTGTTGTTTGAAGGCATCCCTACTTATCCTGATGCCGGACGCTTCTGGGACATTGTAGATAAATTCCGCGTGAATGTACTCTACACTGCTCCTACTGCTATCCGCAGCCTGATGGGTTTTGGCCTCGGCCCGGTGAACCACAAGGACCTCAGCTCACTCACTACATTAGGTACAGTAGGTGAACCTATCAATGAAGAAGCATGGCATTGGTATAAAGATCATATCGGTAAAGGAAAAGCGCCTATCACGGATACCTGGTGGCAAACAGAAACCGGTGGTATCATGATTGCCCCGCTGGCTGGCATTACACCTGAAAAACCAGGTTATGCCACACTTCCGCTGCCGGGCATTCAACCCATCCTGGTGGATGAGAACGGAAAAGAAATTGAAGGCAATGGTGTGAACGGCAATCTCTGCATCAAGTTCCCATGGCCCGGTATGATCCGCACCACCTATGGCGATCATGAACGTTGCCGCACCACTTACTTTGCTACTTACGATAATCTCTATTTCACCGGAGACGGTTGCCTCCGTGATGAAGATGGTTATTACCGTATCACAGGCCGTGTGGATGATGTACTCAATGTAAGCGGCCACCGTATTGGTACCGCAGAAGTGGAGAATGCCATCAACATGCACGCCGGTGTTGTGGAAAGTGCCGTAGTAGGCTATCCGCATGATATTAAAGGACAAGGTATCTATGCATATGTGATCACGGATAAACTGATAAAAGATCCTGAGCTCACAAAGAAAGATATCATGCAGACCGTTTCCCGGATCATTGGGCCTATTGCAAAACCGGATAAGATCCAGTTTGTAGCAGGCCTGCCTAAAACACGTTCCGGTAAGATCATGCGCCGTATCCTGCGCAAGATCGCAGAAGGGGAATTAGACAACCTTGGCGATACTTCCACACTGCTGGACCCGGCTGTTGTAGAAGAGATCAAAAGAGGAAAATTATAACTTACGCAGGGCGGTATCAGTGATACCGCCCTTTTCATTTGCATTTCGTCCTGCATTATTTACACATGATGTAAATAATTTCCTCCTCCCTTATTGCCATGCTTCCTTTGTAGTGTATGGCAATAAAACTCCTGTTCTGTTATTTGCTTTTTGCGGCTTCAGCTACTGCTCAATCCATTCATGGCGTAGTAAGGCATAACAATGAGCCGTTGATTGCGGCTACTGTTGTATTGATGCGTACGGACAGCAGCATTGTGAAAACGGTCAGTACCGGCAAAGGCGGCCAGTTTGCAATAGACGCGGTACCGCAGGGCCGTTATATTCTGAGCGCCCGTTTCCTTGGTTATCAGCCATACTTTACTTCCGTTGTATCTCCTTTCGCCCAATCTATACAGATATCCCTTCTTCCGCTTGCACAACAGTTACAGCGTGTAAGTGTGCAGGCCCAGCGGCCACCAGCTATTGAACAGAGGATAGACGGACTTGTGTATAACCCGCAAGGGGACCTGGTGGCCGCAGGGAGTAATGCACAGGACCTTTTGCAGCGCGTACCCTTTGTAACCATCAGCCAGGAAGGCGCTATCAGCATCCGCGGGAATAGCAGTGTGAAGGTATTCATCAATAACAAACCTGCTGAGTTCTATGCCAATAATGTGGCGGACCTGCTGAAATCATTATCTGCTGATGATATTGCGAAGGTAGAAGTGATCACACACCCTTCTGCCCGCTATGATGCAGAAGGCTCCGCTGGTGTATTAAACATCTGGTTAAAGAAAAACCGCCTGCGGGGCCTTACGGGAACCCTTAGCGCCAATGCAAACGACATTGATCAGAATTACAACCTGAAGTTCAATTACCGGATGGCAAAAGTATACAGCACGTTTGAAGTGTATCAGAACCTTTATAAGAGTTATAATTATGAGGAAACGGAGCGCGTTGGGTATAATGGTTTTACACTCCGGCAGTCCTCCCAAAACAGGCAGCATGGCCGTGGGAATTATTTCACTTTCAATGCAGGCTGGGAGCCGGATAGCACACAGGCATTGGACGTTTCCATGCGCCTGGGCATCTTTCCTGATTTCCGCGAAAGCCAGTTGCAGGCATCGCAGTTCCAGGAAAGTATTCCTGTAAGGGAATACGCCCGCCATACCAACAGAGATGGTTTGTACCGCAGCAGGGGCCTCACTTTTTCTTACAATAAACGCCTGGGAAGTAACCGGGAATTGTTTGTATTAGGTGGTTATTCCGCACGTAACAATGAAAGCGGGTACATTATGCAGGCGAACGCATATAAAGAAAAGAATGAGAACAAAGGGCGTAATTACGATGTTATGCTGCAATCAGATTATGTGCATCCTTTTTCTTCTATGCATAAAATTGAAACGGGGATCAAGTATTCAAAGAGAGAGATCAACACGGATTATGCACTCTTCAATTTTGATTCGCTCGCAGGATACGAAAAAGATCCACAGCGTTCATTACGCTATCATTTCATACAAAACGTGATGGCAGCTTACCTGAGCTATGATCTTACTGTGAAAGAATGGAAGTTCCGGTCAGGTATAAGATATGAATACACCTGGCTCAGTGCACAGGAACTTTCGTTGCCCCCATATCATATCATCGTTCCCAATATTATTATTTCACGGCGTTTCTTTTCCAAACATACTTTCAATCTCAGCTATTCTTACCGGATACAGCGGCCGGAGGCATATCACCTTTCTCCTTCCATGGATTACAGCGACTCGCTTAATATTACCACCGGCAATCCTGATCTTGTTCCTGAAAAGATCAACCGCTTTGAACTGGGTTATTCTACTGTGTTCTCCAATAATAGTTCTGTTAGTGTATCTGTTTATCATTCCTATGCCAATAACAGTATTCAAAGCATAAGGGTCATGAAAGGAAATGGTGTGATCTATAACAGTTACGCGAACATTGCCGGCAATAGTAAAACAGGTTTGTCCTTAAACAATACCCTGAATATCGGGAAACGTTTCAAACTGAATACAAATGCAGACCTGTATTATATAACGTTCCGCAGTGATACAATTATCACTCAGCGGCCCTATGCGCGGATTTCTTCCACAGCCACTTACCAGTTGCCTAAAGGTTTTGCCCTGGAAGGATCAATCTACTGGGAATCACGGTATCCCCTGGTGTATGGATATGTTACGGGCTGGAGGAATTATTTCCTGGGCATCAATAAGAAATTATGGGGAGAAAGAGCGGCTGTAAGCCTTCGTACACAAAGCCTTACCAGCCGTTATTTCCATGGCAAAGGAGAGTTTTTTGGCGATACTTATATAGAACGGTTCAAAAGGAATTTCCAGCGTCCTTTTCTTCGTATAGGCTTCACGTATAAATTCGGGAAAACATTTAATACGCGGCCTGAAAGAACAAGGAGAAGTATTGAAGGGCTTTAAGGTCTTATTACTACAGGGGTGCCTACTTTCACTACATCATATAACTCATTCACATCTCCATTTTTCAGGCTTACACAACCCAGCGTCCAGTTAATACGTTGTTCCACATAATTATCACGAATGCCGGATGCATACTCTACACCATGGATGCCAATACCGCCACCAATGTCCGCCCCTCTTTGAATGAGGCCCTGGGCCTGGCGTTGCAGGAATTTTTCGCGTGATTGAATGTTCGGGTAATCCAGCAACAGAAAGCGGCTCCAGCGATTATCGTAACGTTTGGAAAGGATGCGGAATGTTCCATCCGGTGTACGGCGATCGCCCTGTACATATTTATCCCTTGTATCTTCATTGCCGAATACCACTTTATAGATCTTGATCAAAGTAGCATCTTCATAAAGATACATGCGGTAATCACTTTTGTCTACGAGCAGAAACACTTTGTCTACATCTATCCGCGCGGGGTTGAGCCTAACGCTATAAAGGTCATTATTATTGTGCTCAAAGGCAAACAGGGGCAATAAGAAAAATAAAAAGCAATAACGCCACATTGTAGTTACAGGATTTCAGAATAGATTAACGGCGGGCAGAATGCGAATATTGTGTTAAAAAAATAGAGACGCAATATTTGCGTCTCTATTCATTCTCTTTATGAAACCGGATTAATATCCGAATATTTCTTCCAGCGTTACTTTCTGAACATCACCATACTTTTTCAGATCATCCAGCTTAATGCGTTTCTCAGAGGCCAGGATGCAGTAGGAGTAAGGTTTTCCTGCTATATTTTGATCATGCAGCTGTTTCACGTCATCAAAGCTCAGCTTGTCCACGCTTTCGTATACTGATTTGCGGATATCGGTATTCAGGCCCAGTTTCTGAGCACCCAGGTAGCTGAAGATAATACCGTCCTGCGTGATACGCTCCGTTTCAATATCCTTTTTCATACTGCTGCGGGCCGTTTCAAAAGACTTGTCTGCTTTAGGAATAGTGGTCAGCAATTCATTCATACCGGCAATCGCTTCGTTCACTTTATCTGCCTGGCTGCCTACATAAGCCAATACCGCATAACGGTCTGTTTTCTTGTTAGGTGCCGCATAGAAGGCATAAGTAGAGTAAGCCAGCGCTTTGGATTCGCGGATGGTTTGGAACACAATAGAACCCATACCTCCTCCGAAATAAGAGTTGAAGAGGTTCACTACGGCTGTATTGGCAGGATTAAACACATCGCCGTTACGCACCCAGTTCACTTCTGCCTGCACCATATCATAATCTGCAAACAATACTTTATTGCTGGCCTGTACAGTTTTCTCAAACTGTTTTGCCGGCATGTCTGCCTTAAATGCAGCAGGTTGCTGATGCAGTTTCTGAACAGCAGCAGTAGTTGTTGCCAGGTCGTTTGGACCGTAGTAAATGATGGTGTGTTTATAGCTCGGCAGTTCGTGCAGCAGTGTTGTCAGCTCCTCTGCTGTTAACGCATCCAGTTCTTCTTTGCTCAGCTGATTATTGAACGGATTTTTAGCCCCATATGTTGCGTAAGACCTCAAACCGCTCATGATCTGCCCTTTATTCAGTTTCATGTCTGAACGGGATTTCGCGATCCTGTTCTTGAAACCGGCCAGTGCTTTTTCATCCGGTTTGCAGTTAGTGATCAGGTGATCAAACAATTGCACGGCTTTGTCGAAGTTCTCCTGTAAACCAGTGATGGTAACGGTTGTTTCTTCTGCTCCGGCAGTAAGGTTGAAGGAACAGGCAATATTGTAGAACTGCTTGCTGATCTCTTCGGAGGAATATTTGTCCGTACCCAGGAATTGCAGGTATGATGCAGCTATCGGCAATTTTTTGTTGCTCCAGCTGCCCATGTTGAAACGGTAGTAAAGACGGAATAAACCGTTGTCTTTATTCTGCACATATAACAGGTCTGCATTGCCAACCTTTCCTTTCTGGATGTCTTTATCATAATCCAGCCAGAGCGGCTTCACAGGTGTTTCGGGAAGAGCGGCCACACTCTTCAGGAATTCAGACTGCGCATCGCGGTTCACTTCTACCGGCGTGATCGGTGGTTTCTCTACTTTTTCAATATTCTTGTCTTCTCCTTTACGTTTGTATAGCAGCACATAGCTGTCGCTCATGTATTTATTCGCAAAATCAACGATCTGTTTTTTAGTGACCTTGCCCATATCTTCTACATAAGAAACATCATACAGCCAGTTTTTGCCGGCATGTTTAATGTACCCGTCCATAAGGCTGTTAGCACGGTTGCCATTGCTTTCCAGGCCTTGTATCTCGTAGAGTTTGAAGTTATTTACGATAGCGGTGATGAGAGATTCATCAAATTCACCTTTCCGCAGGATGTCCAGCTGGCCGAGCAGCAGGTCTTTTACTTCATCCAGCGTTTGCCCTTCTTTGGCGCGGCCACTTAAAGAAAATACGGTATAGTCTTTCCAGGGCAGCGTACTTACACTGGCACCCAGTACTTTTTGTTGTTTGTTCAGGTTGAGGTCCATCAGACCAGCTTTACCGTTGGACAGGATCTGTGACAGAACGGTGAGCACAACTGCGGATTTAGTATCCAGCGCACCGGGCATACGATAAGCCAGGTTTACATTTTCCGCATCAGGGCCAAATACTTCCTTCACGATCGGTTTAGTGATCGGTGCTTCAGCAGGAGCTTTGTATTCCTTCACCGGTTTGGTTTTCATATAGCCGAACTGCTGATCGATACGTTTGATCACGTAATCAGGATCAAAGTCGCCCGCGAAAACGATCGCCATGTTATTAGGCACATAGTATTCATTGTAGAACTGGCGAATGGCCTTCAGGGAAGGGTTCTTCAGATGTTCTACCGTTCCGATGGTAGACTGCTGCCCGTAATTGTGGGTAGGGAATAAATTGAAGAGCATGGCCTCATACATTTTGCGGCCATCGTTATCCAGCCCACGGTTCTTTTCTTCATACACAGCTTCCAGCTCTGTATGGAAGATGCGGAAAACAGGATCACGGAAACGTTCTGCCTGCACTGCCAGGAATTTATCTACTGCGGTGGAAGGGATATCCTCCTCATATACAGTTTCCTCTACCCAGGTATGGGCATTGGTTCCCTGCGCGCCCATATTCGTCATCATCTTATCGTACTCATTGGCGATGGCGAATTTGGCGGCAGCGCCGGACATGCTGTCTATCTGTTTGTAGATGGCTTTGCGCTTTTCTACATCCGTGGTTTTGTTGTAAGTGTCGTACAGGCCCTCTACCTTATCGAGCAGGGGCTTTTCTTTAGCCCAGTCCAGGGAGCCGAACTTTGTAGTGCCCTTAAATAACAGGTGTTCAAGGTAGTGTGCAAGGCCGGTATGGTCTTTAGGATCGCTGTTACTACCTGCGCGTACACCAATGAGCGTTTGAATGCGGGGGTCTTTTTTGTTGACACTCAGAATAACGGTAAGGCCATTCTTTAAAGTGTAAAAGCGGGCCTGCATTGGGTCTCCGGTAATGTACCGGTAGGTATAGCCACCAGATGTGGCGTCTTTCCACTGGTGCTTTTCCTGGGCTGACATTTGCAGCGTTGCGGATAGCAGCAGCAATAAAATAAGGGAGGTTACTCTCATACAGTCGGTTTAAAAATTGATCACACCAAATATAAAAAATGCCAGAGGACATTCAACGGCCTGATCGTAATTTTTCTGCCCCCGAAAGGATGAGCGGAAGAATTTGGGGATGGGGTATTACCTTAAGATCATATTCCCTGCATAAACACGGCTGCTATGTACAGGCCCTGGAGTGGTCAGGTACAGGGTGTCTGTTTTTACATATAACACATGGTAATGGTTTGTTACGTATAGATTATGATCGCCGCGGTAAGACTGGAACAGGCTATCCGGGAGATATACCAATGATTCGGAGGCTTCAGGAACAGGAAGTTGTGCTTTGCTGCCAGGAATGGATGCAGCAATGTTTTCCACGGGTGTGGGGGTTTCCGGTAACCTTAGATTAGTGGCATGCATGAACACGATGAAAATCACTACAGCTACAAACGTCAGGATAGATCGCATACTTTTTTGGATTTGGTTGTGTACAGTTTTGATAGGATAAAGGAAATGAGGAGAATGTTACCCCTGCCTTTCAAAATTCATCCAGGTAATTAAATAGAATATGCTCGTTACTTTTTGCTCATTTAAAATCCATTGAACCGGAACCCTACAGAAAAGGGGTATTGTTCCAGCCCATAGTCATGTAAAGGCGTGAGGGCAAAGTTACTATATAGTTTAATAGGACCATATGCTAATTCACCTGTCAGGCCTAAACGCCATTTGTTCAGACTGAAATCGTCTGTGTGCCTCACTTTGCCTCTTTCTTCACTCACTTGTTTGGTGCGTGATTTGAGCAAATATCCGCCGGAAAAGCCCAGGCTCATTTCAAAAGAGCGGCCGGGACGGGCAGGATTAGAGTTAAAGTTTAGCATCACGGGGATGGTCAGGTACTGTGCAAACAGCTTGTTTTTGGAAAACCCTACTGAGTCACGGATGATAGTGGTCGGATAACCAGCTATATACGTGATATTCCGGGCAAACCGATAGTTATTCATTTCTACACCTAAAGCGTAGATAAGGTTCAATTTGTGTTTATGGATATTCAGGCGTTGCATCAACACCCAGATATTAAAATTGATTGATTTGCCTGTGATAAGTTTAAACTCCGAAGGTGTTAATGGCTGACTGGCGTTACGTGGCGCGAATTTATTGAGGGCGGCGCCGGAATAGTCATAGCTGCCGTCTGCGGCAGTAAGGTTGGGATAATATGGCTGTTGGTTCTGTGGGTAGAGAGACATTACCATGGCACCGGGATAATTGCTCCGGTCCCTGTAATTATTAAATCCCACATCGAATACCAGCCATTTGGTATGGAGGTTCTTTTTCAGTTTCTGACGGGCGTATCCTGTATCCTGGTAAGCTTTGAAAATGCTTTTTCCCCTGGCGTCTTTCCCCTTCACAATAACCAAACCCTTGATCTGTATGGTATCTATAGATTCATGCTGAGCAAAAGCGCTGCCCATTGCAAGGATCATTGTAAGAATGGTGAGTAAAAATTTTTGCTTCATATGACTGTGCCGTTTTACCGGTTCGTTATTTATTTCTCTTTTTGGCAAATAACCTCGCTACGTTGGTTACCTTGTCCAGCACTTTACTTTCCAGGCCGTTACCTGTAACGGACATGATCAGCTCGCCGGGCTCAGCAGCCGCCGGTGCAGGAGTTGCCAGGGGGGCGGATGTACCTACTTCTATGGAAGGGCGGTTCACTGCTACCTCATTACCGGGGATCTGTTTCAACTGTTTTGAGATATCCGCTGCAATTACTGCATTATTATTATCGTGTTGTTCGGTTGGAACGTTTGTAAGGTCTATTGTTTTGTTGGTGGCTGTGTTTGCTGCCAGCGCCGTATTTGCTGCCGGGGCAGTGTTTACAGCTACCTTAGCTGTTTTTGCAGTTACCCTGGTTGTGTTTGTAGCTGCCAGAATGGGTGCTTTTGCCGGAGTTGTTTCCGGCGTAGCCACTTGTGGAGCCGCTTTTGGTGTTTCTTTTGGCACAGCGGCCGTAATTGTTTCTACGGTTGCCGGCTGAGCTTTTTCTGTTTCAGTTTGATTAACGGCTATAACCCCTGTATCTGTTGAATCTGATAAGGTAAGGAAGAAGAATGCCCCGGCCATAACAGCAGCTGCTGCTCCCCACCAGTAAGCAGGGCGGATAACTGTGCGGTGGCTGGCTTTACGGTATAGTACTGATTTATTCTCAAAGCGAACTGCCGTATCTGCCTGCAATTTGGTAGCCTGCCATACTTTTAAGTCCTGCGCTACAGCTGGATGCCGGGAAACAAACTGTTCAAAAGCATCTTTTTCCTGCTGATTCAATTCCCCATCTATATAATTTAAGAGATGGCTTTGGTAATTCTGCAGGCTTATTTCCCTACCACGGTAAAGAGAGGCTTTGTTATCGAACACCATGGCTTCCGGCTGAAGGCGGGTGGACAATAAAATGTCCAGCTCTGCCCGGAACTGGGGGTACTTCTCCAGGAAGTTTTCCAGTGCCAGCACCTCTTCGGCCTGCAGTTCACCGTCTACATAACTGTAGAGGTAATCTTCGTAGTTTGATATGTTGATGTCTGTTGACATAAAATGCTGATTTTGAATACCTTTTACCTAAATCACGTTTTCCATCTTAACCAGGTATTCCTTCAGATGCGCCCTTGCGCGGTGCAGATAAACCTTTACCTGTGAAGGGTTTAAGTGCATAATCTCTCCTATCTCCTCGTAGCTGTATCCCTCATAATCTTTTAGCAGTATCAGGGAGCGTTGTACATCACTTAGCCGGTCCAGCGCTTTTTCTATGATACTACGGGCATTGTGTATCTTTTGTTCAGAAACCTTTGCTTCTTCTTTGAATTCCTCCACCAGCGTGATCCGCTTCACTTTCCGCACATGGTCTATCATATTATGGTACGCTACGGTAAACAAATAGCTCTTGGCCTTCTCAAAAGGCACATCAGTGCAATGTTTCCATAATATTTCAAACGCGTTCTGTACTACATCCCGTGCATCTTCCGTGTGCTCAAGATTTTTGACAATGAACCGGAAGAGGTTATCGCTATACAGATCTACGCATTTGTTGTACTCCTTTTCCGTCATCCGGCGCTATGGCTTTTGAGTGCAAATTTCCGACATTTTGTTTAAAGTGCTCCTTTCCGGAGCTCCGGAAAGCAAAAAAGCCCTTTTATAGCCAGCTCCATGACAATATTTCCACTATGTGCAGCCTTCTGATAACCTCCAGGGCAGAGTGGCCTTCGCCATTCTCCCAGGGGGTCCCTAAACCGGGTGAGAATACTGTAATAGCCACCATGGCCATTATCAGCAATCCAAAGCAGGTCAGGGGTATCCAACGGATCAGTGAGCGTACAGTACCTTTCGTCATATTTTACCGTCTATGATAATTGTATGACGCTGGGCGACTCGTAAATGTTACACATCGGTCAAACTTTTTATCATTGCGGAGATTCCCCCTTTTTACCGCTGAATTACTAGATACATTTAAACCCCTAACTTTGTTAGGTACAGCTAAAAACACTCGCTAACATGAACCAAAATTTCATCAAACGATTACAACAGGAGCTGGATGAAATACAAACCGCCGGCCTATTCAAGAACGAGCGGATCATTACTTCCGAGCAGGGCGCCGAAATTAAAGTGGGCGGCAAAACTGTTATTAACCTTTGCGCCAACAACTATCTTGGCCTCTCATCCCATCCCAAAGTAGTGTCTGCTGCCAAAAAAGCGATCGACACGCATGGTTACGGCATGAGCAGTGTACGTTTCATTTGCGGTACCCAGGATATTCACCGGGAATTGGAAGAAAAGATCTCCAAATTCCTGGGCACAGAGGATACAATCCTCTATGTAGCAGCCTTTGATGCAAACGGCGGGGTGTTTGAACCCCTGTTCTCGGAACAGGATGCTATCATTTCCGATGCTTTAAACCATGCTTCCATTATTGACGGCGTACGCCTCTGTAAAGCACAGCGGTTCCGCTATGAACACAATAACATGGCAGACCTGGAAGCAAAACTCCAGGAATCCCAGGGAGCACGCAGCCGTGTAATTGTTACGGATGGCTCTTTCAGCATGGACGGTACCATTGCACAATTGGACAAGATCTGCGACCTCGCTGATAAATATAATGCCATCGTTATGTCAGACGAAAGCCATTCCTCAGGTTTCCTGGGCAAAACAGGCCGCGGCACACATGAATATCGTGGCGTGATGGGCCGTGTGGATATTATTACAGGCACCCTGGGTAAAGCTTTGGGTGGAGCATCCGGAGGTTTCACCAGCGGCAGTAAAGAAATGGTAGACATGCTGCGTCAGCGCAGCCGGCCATATCTCTTCTCCAACTCCGTAGCCCCCAGTATTGTTGGCGCTTCCATTGCTGTATTGGATATGCTCAGCGAAACCACTGAACTGAGGGACAAACTGGAATTCAATACTAAATACTTCCGTGATAAAATGACGGCAGCAGGCTTTGACATCAAACCAGGCGATCACCCGATTGTTCCGGTAATGCTATATGATGCCAAGCTCAGTAAAGAGTTTGCCGACAAACTTTTACAGGAAGGTATTTACGTGATCGGGTTCTTCTATCCCGTTGTGCCCAAAGGCCAGGCCAGGATCCGTGTGCAGCTCAGTGCAGCTCACAGCCAGGAACATCTTGACAAGGCGATTGCCGCCTTTACCAAGATCGGACGGGAACTCGGCGTCATCAAAGAACCTGTAACCATATAATATTTTATTGAACAGAAAAGGCTCCGATCTGATCGGGGCCTTTTTTTATTCCTTTCATCGCTTACTTTTGCAGGACTTAAAAACAGAAACAGATGAAAACGTTCGGCCTGCTATTGCTTTCTGCTACCTTATGGCTCAGTGCCTGCTCCCCTAACAATGTGGAAGATGTCAAAAGCTGGGAGAAATATTTTACACAACATAAGCTGGAAGGCTGCTTTATGCTGTTCGACAATGGCCAGGGCACTTTCAAAGTCTATAATATAGATCGTGCCAAAGAACGATTCCTGCCTGCCTCCACTTTTAAGATCTTCAATTCCCTGGTAGGATTGCAAACCGGCGTGATCAGCGATACCAATATGGTAATACAACTGGATAGTGTTCACCTTACTATGGCAGAGGCTTTCAGAGCTTCTTCCGTTCCTTATTACCAGGAAGTTGCCCGCCGCATCGGAAAAGACACCATGCAGCACTGGCTGGATTCTGTACAATATGGTAATCGTAAGATCAGCCGCATAGATTCCTTCTGGCTGGATAATTCCCTGCAAATATCCCCTGACGAAGAGCTGGGCTTTGTAAAACAACTGTATTTCAATCAACTTCCCTTCCAGCAAAGGGTACAGGAACTGGTGAGTGCAGTGATGCTGCAGGAAGTAACCCCTAAATATAAACTGGCCTATAAAACCGGCTGGGGTATGTCAGGTGCCAAAAATATTGCCTGGATTGCCGGCTGGATCGAGGAAAACAAACACCCCTGCTTCTTTGTGCTGAACTTTGAAACAGAAGATAAGAGCCTGGATATCCGCAAAGTAAGGATGGAAATACTCCGCAACATCCTGAAGGAAGAAGGTTTCTTTGAAGGCAAAAAATAAACGCCCTGTTAAAAAACTCCTAAATCATTTTATAACATCCTTGTAATACGTTATAAAAAATTTATTTTTGACTACTTGCCCCGGCAATGACCGGGGTAAGTCATTTTAACCATGTTAAGATTTCAACATACTGAATACCTCTGGGCATTTGTACTCCTGATAGTACTGGTACTGGCCTTTGCCTGGGTTACCTGGTGGAAACGCAGGTCTGTACGTCGTTTAGGTGATCCCGTAATGGTGGAAAAGCTCTTTAGCGGCTACTCCCGTCGCCTGTTTACCGTCAAATTCCTGTTGCTTTTCATTGCTTTCTTCTTTGGTGTGATCGGCCTGGCCAACCTCCAGAAGGGAAGTCGTGTTGAAAAGATCACCCGTAAAGGCGTGGATGTGATCATTGCACTGGATGTGAGCAAGAGCATGCTGGCAACGGATGCCAAACCAGACAGGCTTACCCGCGCTAAACAGCTGGTGATCAAACTCATGGAGAAACTGGATAACGACCGCGTAGGGATTGTAGTGTTTGCCGGGAATGCATACCTGCAAATGCCGCTCACAATAGATTATTCTGCTGCACGCATGTACCTGGGTAGTATTTCCCCGGACCTCATTCCCAAACAGGGCACTGAAATAAACGAAGCCATCCGTGTAAGCGATGAAGCTTTCAATAAAAAAGAACGCAAACACAAAGCCCTCATTATTATTTCTGATGGGGAAGATCATAATGAAGGCGCCATTGCGGAAGCCAGGAAGGCATTGGAAAATGGCGTGGTGATCAATACCGTGGGTATTGGCTCCCCTACAGGTTCTCCCTTGCCAGACCCGGAAACCGGTGGAATTAAAAAAGATCGTGAAGGTAATACCGTGATCTCCAAACTAAACGAAGATGCGCTTAAGTCCCTTGCTGCTGAAGGAAAAGGGATGTACCTCCACATGATGAACAATACAGACGAAGTGGTGGATGCCCTGGCTACCAAAATAGACCGGATGGAGCAAAAAGAGTTTGGAGAAAATGTGTTCACCGATTATAACAGCTACTTTCAATATTTCCTGGGCATCAGCCTCATCCTGATCCTGCTGGAATTCTTTATACCGGAAGGCAAAAAGAAAAAAGCAGAAGAACTGCCCGGACTTAAAACTGCGCAAGCCAAATGAAACAGAACTTTTTTCATATAGCTGTTGCCGTGCTTTTATTCAGCACAGGGGCAACATTTGCTCAGGAAGGCACCAACAAACTGATCCGTAAAGGGAACGATCAATATAAAAAGCAACAATACGCCGATGCGGAAGCCAGTTATAAAAAGGCGCTGGAGAGAAATAATAAATCGGTTGAAGGGAACTACAATCTCGGCAACTCTTTATACGAACAGAAAAGGTTTGATGCTGCCCGCGCACAATATGCCAATACTTTAAAAGTAGGAGGAAAAAAAGAAGTGAAAGCAGATGCCAATTACAACATCGGCAACACTTTCATGGAAGATAAAAAGTGGGAGGAAAGCATCAAGAGTTATAAAAATGCCCTGAAGGCCAACCCGGCCGATGAACAGGCCCGTTATAACCTTGCTTACGCACAGGCCATGCTAAAAAAGCAACAACAGGAAGGCGGCGGAGACGATAAAAAAGATAATAAGGATAAACAGAAAGACAAGCAGAAGGAGAATAAAGAGAATAAAGAAGACCAAAAGAAAGATCAGGATAAAAAAGAACAGGAAAAGAAGGAGCAGGAGAAAAAGCAACAGGAAAAAGAACAACAGCAGCAACCACAGCCTAAACCCAGCAAATTAACGCCGGAAGAAGCAAAACGTTTGCTGCAGGCCCTGGCACAACAGGAAAAGAAACTGCAGGAAGATAAGATGAAGAAAGTGAAGGCCAGCCCGGGGACGGTGGAAAAGGACTGGTGATAGATCGTATTTATCTGAAAGTTCAGCATTACCCCCATAAAAAAACCGCCCGGTATAAAACAGGGCGGATTCTCTTACTTTCCTTTCCTTTTTAAATAAAAAACGCGTTTGATAAAACGCGCCCTAAAAGCTTGGTTTCCCTTTAACGAGATGTAAAAGTAGTGACCATTTAGGCGCTATGTTTGGACAAACAGACGATTGACTGGTACTATTTGAACATTGTGTCCCTGAATTCATGAGGAGAGGTGGAAGTGTGCTGCCGGAAGAAACGGCTGAAATAAGCCGGATCCTCAAACCCCAATTCATAACAGATCTCTTTTACGCTCCTGTGGCTAAAAGCCAGTTGCCGCTTGGCCTCCAGGATCAACCTCGCACGGATCATATCTGTAATGGTTTTACCTATTGCCTCCCTTGTTATCTCATTTAACCGCTTGGCCGTGAGCGCAAAATGTTGTGCATAAAAAGCCGCCTGATGCTCTTTCCGGAAATGCTTTTCCACCACCCTCCGCAACTCTATGATCCGGGCATCATGGTGTAACAGCGCAGGGGAGTTTGCCACGTTGTGTTTTTTCTCCCGCTCTGCCAGTAAGAGAAAGGCATTCAATAAGTGTTTGATCACACTACTGCTGCTGCCCTCCAGCTGAATGGATAATTCCTGCCGCATCAAAGTGATCAGCATGGAAAAATTGGTTGCCGTAGCATTACTAATGCGTATGGGCGCATACTCCTGTGTATCGTCGAACAAAGTGGTAAAATCGTACAAGGATTCACGGTCATGCTTATTACTGAAGTAGAATTTCTCTGTGAAAGTGATGCTAAAACCAAACATCCCACTTTCCGGCAATTGATGGATCTGGCCGGGACGAAGCAGAAAGATCATCTGGTCCTCCATATCGTATGTTACAAAATCTACTACATGCTCACCTTTTGCTTTGGTCAGCCAGAGGATCTGAAAATCGTGATGCCGGTGCGGCAGGCCTGCCAGGTCACTATGGAAGTGTTCCACTTCAAAGATACTGAACTGGCCTTTTAGTGGTAATTTCTGATAGGGTATGGTATCCACGGTTTTGTTATGGTGCATCATATGCTGTTAAAAAAGCCGGTTACAAACATACTGAGAGGTTAAAACTAGGCATAATAACGACATATCCTTTACCGTTCATATAAAACCTGTTATCCGGGAAGGGGTTATGCCGTAAAAGATTCCGGGAATCTTTCTCAATATATTCCCACTCTGCCGCTGAATCTTTCCTAATTTTGCTTTTACATCTATATTCTATTTTCATGCAATTGTATTGCCATTCGCTGACTCAGTATAAACGTTTAGCCACCCTGGAAGTAAAAGTGGGGGACCTTACCATCGGAAATTTTAATCCTATCCGTATCCAAACCATGACCACCACGGATACCATGGATACCCAGGGAACCGTAGCGCAGGCCATCCGTTGTATTGAAGCAGGAGCAGAACTGGTGCGCATTACGGCTCCCAGCAAAAAAGAAGCAGAAAACCTGCTTCCTATCAAAAATGAATTACGCCGCCTGGGTTATAACACCCCGCTGGTAGCAGATATACACTTTACGCCCAATGCGGCAGAAATCGCTGCCCGCATCGTGGAAAAAGTACGGGTGAACCCGGGTAACTATGTAGATAAGAAGAAATTTGAACTACTGGAATATACCGACGCAGAATACCTGGAGGAAATAGACCGTATCCGCGAACGCTTCACCCCACTGGTGAACATCTGCAAAGAATATGGTACCGCCATGCGGATCGGCACCAACCACGGTTCCCTCAGCGATCGTATTATGAGCCGTTATGGGGATACGCCCATGGGAATGGTGGAAAGTGCTATGGAATTCCTTCGCATTGCGGAAGACCTTCATTACCGGAACATTGTGCTCAGCATGAAATCCAGTAACCCGCAGGTGATGGTGCAGGCCTACCGTTTACTGGTACAGACCATGCAGCAGGAACTGGGTCATTGTTATCCTCTCCACCTCGGTGTAACTGAAGCCGGAGACGGAGAAGACGGACGGATCAAGTCCGCAGCCGGTATCGGCACATTGCTGGAAGACGGTGTTGGAGATACCATCCGGGTTTCCCTCACGGAAGATCCTGAATTTGAACTACCCGTTTGCCGCGACCTGGTAAAACGTTACACACATCGTATTTCCCATACACCCATTCTCCCGCTTAAAGATCCGGAAAAGCTTCCCTACTCCCCCTTTGCCTTCAAACGCAGGAACACCGCGGAAGTAGATAACATCGGAGGAAAGCAGGTACCCGTAGTCGTAGCTGATCTGAGCCACCTGCATCACATTTCTCCCAAAGAACTGCAAAGCATCGGGTATAACTATGATGCAGATACGGATAAATGGAACATTGGCGATGCCGCAGCAGATTATATCTTCACCGGTAACCAGGAGCTGAACTTTGCTTTGCCCGGTACACTGAAAGTGATCGTACAATATCATACCTGGCTCCAGGCCACTGATAAAGAAAAATACTTCCCTTATTTTGATATACAGGGATATCTCTCAGCCCGCCGGGAAAAACGTTTGGCCCAGATCAATTTCGTTCATGCAAATGCAGACGAGCTGGGCACTGCAGACTTTACAGCTTTCCTGGAAAACATCGAAAACAATGTGGTTCCTGTGCTCCATTCCTCCTCAGCCCATGCCATGGCCGCTATCAGAAGGGCAATGGTGGACCTGATGGAAAGAAAGATCACACAACCGGTGATCCTGCTTTGCAACAGTGGGCATAATAATCCGGAGGAGGACCTTATCCATTATGCTACAGAAACCGGTGCGCTCCTGCTCGATGGCTTTGGGGACGGGCTTTGGCTTAAAGCCTTGCCAGACCTTTCCGTTAGCAGGCAGCCTTCTCCTGTAACAGAACCCCTGGGCCTGATCAATAATGTGGCCTTTGGTATTCTACAGGCTACCCGTTCCAGGATCTCTAAAACGGAATATATCTCCTGCCCATCCTGCGGCCGCACCCTGTTTGACCTACAGGAAACTACTGCCCGCATCCGCGCAGTCACCAATCATTTAAAAGGGGTAAAAATTGCCATCATGGGATGTATCGTAAACGGCCCCGGTGAAATGGCTGATGCCGACTTTGGATATGTTGGCAGCGGCGTAGGCAAGATCACCCTTTACCGTGGTAAAGAAGTTGTGAAACGCGGGCTCAGCAGTGATGTGGCTGTAGCTGAACTGATCGATCTTATCAGGGATAACGGCATGTGGGTAGATGTGAAATAATGAAATAAAAAGAAGAGAGGCGCATTGCCATACGCCTCTCTAAAACTGTAACTGGGGTTAACAAAAGCAGTGTACCTTAACTTGATTTCAAATTCTGAACTTTTTTGGGGTTAAATGCGATTCTTAAGCATGTCATAAAGGTACTACCCTCAAGAGGGTAGATCAAGCGTATTTTTACGCAAATTTTAACGTGGTTTCCCTGAACATCAGTTGTTATTATCATTATCTTTAAATTAAACCCGTGTTATGAAAAATATCTTCGTTGTTGGATGTCTGTTGCTCATGGCCTGTGGCAGCGGCAATAAGCAAACCAATACTACGGATACGCTCAAAACAGATAGCACCAACATTCCTCCCGTTACTAATATTCCAATCCATTTCAGGCAGATCAACGGATACTTTGTAAAGAACACGCTGAACCAGAAGGATAGTATTGCCTGTTGGGTGATCCAGTCCCAGCCCATCTTTGATAATATCTTCGGCGCAGCAAAGACCATGAACAATACGGTGGACACGATCAACTTTGATCGGGAAGTACTGCTGGCAGCTACCCTTCCCGCATCTTTTGAGAAAAGAACGCTGGGACTCACCAACTATAAACTGGATGGACCTGTTCTGCATGTGCAGTTATCCGTTAACGGTAGTGGCAGGAAGGAAAGTTATAGTTCTACCGCAGCCTGGTTGGGCGCTGTACAGGATATACCAGGCCTGAAAGAAATTAAATTTTACAATGGGGACCTGCTGATAGCAACCATCCCCCTGCTGAAATAAAAAAACCCTTCACAATGTGAAGGGTTTTTTGTTTACATATCGTATTCAAGGCTCGGACGCAGCCATTTCTCTGCTTCTTCCAGAGGCCAGCCTTTCCTCTCTGCATAATCTTCCACCTGGTCCTTTTCAATCTTACCTAAACCAAAATATTTGGATTCCGGATTGGCAAAGTACCAGCCACTCACACTGGATGCAGGATACATCGCCAGTGATTCCGTAAGGATGATCCCTGTTTCTTCTGTTGCATTCAACAGATCAAAGAGTTTATATTTCTCTGTATGTTCCGGACAGGCGGGATAGCCTGGTGCCGGGCGGATACCCAGGTATTCTTCCTTGATCAGTTGTTCATTACTCAGATGTTCTTCTGTGGCATAACCCCAGAACTCCTTCCGTACCCTTTCATGTATCAGCTCCGTAAATGCTTCTGCAAAGCGGTCTGCCAGTGCTTTCAGCATGATACTGCTATAATCATCGTGTTCTTTTCTGAACTCTTCCAGCTTTTCTTCAATGCCTTCGCCAGTAGTAACTGCAAAACCACCTATATAATCCTGCTTGCCTGTTGATTTAGGTGCTATGTAATCTGCAAGGCTGAAGTTAGGCTGGCCCGGCGCTTTCTTGATCTGCTGACGCAGGAACTCCAATGGAAATTCTGCACCATCAGGAGCGGTTACCATTATAGTATCTGCACCATTTGAATTTGCGGGGAACATACCGATCACCGCTCTTGCACGCAACCATTTTTCATCAATGATCTTCTTCAGCATATCCTGTGCATCCTTATATAAACGGGTAGCTTCCACGCCCACCACACTGTCTTCCAGGATCTGGGGGAATTTACCATGCAGTTCCCATGCAATAAAGAATGGCTGCCAGTCTATATACTTAGCGATCTCTGCAAGATCATAATCCGTAAATGTTTTAGTGCCCAGCAATGCAGGTTTCACCGGGTTGAAATTATTCCAGTCAACCGGCACTTTGTTTTCCCTGGCCTGGGCAACAGAGAGGTATTGTTTAACAGGACGTTTATTGCGGAATGCCTCATTCAGCTTGAGGTATTCTGCATTCACTTCCTGCAGGAAATTCTTATTTAATGCTTTGTTCAGCAGGTTACCGGTAACGGTTACACTCCGGGATGCATCTAATACGTGTACTACTCCATTCTCGTACTCAGGCGCGATCTTCACCGCTGTATGCGTACGGGATGTGGTAGCACCGCCTATCAATAAAGGAATATCGAACTTCTGGCGTTTTAACTCACGGGCAATGTGCACCATTTCATCCAGGCTCGGCGTGATCAAACCACTAAGGCCGATAATGTCTACCTGGTGCTCTTTTGCAGCCTGCAGGATCTTTTCAGCAGGCACCATCACACCAAGGTCTATGATATCGTAACCGTTACAACCCAGTACTACGCCAACAATATTCTTACCGATATCGTGTACATCTCCTTTTACTGTGGCCAGTAATATTTTCCCGGCAGATTTGATCTGCCCGCCATTCAGTCTTACATACTCTGCTTTCTCTTCTTCAATGAATGGTGTTAATACTGCAACAGACTTCTTCATCACCCGTGCACTCTTCACTACCTGTGGCAGGAACATCTTACCACTACCAAAAAGGTCGCCCACAACATTCATCCCATCCATTAACGGGCCTTCGATCACCTGTAAAGGGCGATCGTATTTCTGACGGGCTTCTTCTGTATCTGCTTCAATATAATCTGTAATGCCATTTACCAGCGCATGGCTTAACCTCGCTTCCACAGTACCTTCTCTCCATGCCTGGCTCTTCTCTTCCACCTTTCCTTTCGCCTTTACAGTTTCTGCGAAAGTGATCAGGCGTTCCGTTGCATCCTCTCTGCGGTTGAGGATAGCGTCCTCGCACAATTCGCGGAGCTGAGGTTCTATCTCGTCATAGATCTGGATCATACCGGCATTCACAATACCCATGTCCAGCCCCGCCTTGATAGCATGGAGCAGGAATACGGAGTGCATAGCTTCCCGCACGGCATCATTCCCACGGAAAGAGAAAGAAACATTACTCACACCACCACTGATCTTTGTAAGCGGCATGAGTTTTTTGATCTGGCGGCAGGCTTCGATGAACTCAACTGCATAGTTGTTATGTTCTTCAATACCTGTAGCAATGGCAAAGATATTCGGATCGAAAATGATGTCCTGGGGGTCGAAGCCTACTTTTTCCGTAAGGATCTTGTAAGCGCGGTGACAGAAATCCACCCGTTTCTGTAAGGTATCTGCCTGGCCGTTTTCATCGAAGGCCATTACAACAACAGAAGCACCATAGCTCTGGCAGATGATGGCATGTTCTATGAACTTCTCCTCACCTTCCTTTAAGCTGATGGAGTTAACGATACATTTACCCTGCAGGCATTTTAGTCCGGCCTCGATCACACTGAACTTACTGGAATCGATCATCACGGGTATGCGGGAAATATCAGGTTCAGAAGCCAGCAGGTTAAGGAAAGTGGTCATGGCCTTCTCACCATCCAGCAAGGCATCATCCATGTTCACGTCTAATACCTGGGCACCGTTTTCTACCTGTTGGCGTGCAACAGACAGTGCTTCCTCGAATAATCCTTCCCGGATCAGCCTTGCGAATTTCTTGGAGCCTGTTACGTTGGTACGTTCACCTACGTTAAGAAAGTTAGTTTCCGGTCTTACAACCAGTGGTTCGAGACCACTTAACCGCAAATACGGTTTAATAATATGTGGAGTATTCATGCTAATTTTTCCTCTTATTCAGATGCTATATTACAATGTTGCTTCCAACACTGGCAATGGACGTGGGGCAATGGAGCTTACATTTTGAGCCATATGGCGGATGTGATCAGGTGTGGTACCGCAACAGCCTCCTACAATGTTCACAAAGCCTTCCTTTGCAAAATCTTCAATGATGTGAGCTGTTTCATGTGGCTCTTCATCGTATTCACCAAACGTATTCGGTAAACCGGCGTTAGGGTAACAGCTCACATAACAACCTGCTATCTGAGAAAGCTCCTCTATGTAAGGCCTCATCTGCTCTCCACCCAATGCACAGTTCAAACCGATAGAAAATGGCTTGGCATGCATCACGGAGATGTAGAAAGCCTCAAGTGTTTGACCACTCAGCGTTCTGCCGGAAGCATCTGTGATAGTACCGGAGATCATAATAGGCAATTCCGGTTTACGGCTATCGCGGAAGTATTTCTTAATGGCGAAGATGGCACCTTTACAATTAAGCGTATCGAAGATGGTTTCGATCAGCAGGATATCTGCACCTGCTTCTGACAATGCCTTCACTTGTTGGTAATAAGCATCCACCACTTCATCAAAGGTCACTGAACGGAAGCCCGGGTTGTTCACATCAGGGGAAATAGACAATGTTTTATTCAAAGGGCCTATGGCGCCGGCAACAAAACGGGGTTTATCAGGATTACGACGGGTGTAATCATCCGCTGCACGCCTGGCAATCTGTACTGATGCTACGTTCATTTCATATGCCAGGTCCTGCATATCATAGTCCGCCTGTGCAATTACTGTACTGCTGAATGTATTGGTTTCAATAATGTCTGCTCCCGCTTCCAGGTATTCCCTGTGTATGGCTTCAATAATGCCGGGTTGCGTAATAGACAAAAGATCGCTGTTACCTTTCACATCTGAATGGTAGTCTTTAAATCTTTCCCCTCTGTAATCAGATTCCTGGAGTTTGTAGCGCTGGATCATGGTGCCCATTGCACCATCAATAATGAGGATGCGCTCTGCGGCGCATTGTTGTAATGATTTCATGGCAATAACGTTTATTAGTTACGGTTTACAATACAACCCGGGGGTCGAACAATAAACAAATCTACCTTCGGGCATTTGCAAAGATAGATAACTCCTGAATAATAACAGCATAAGCATTGCCTATGAGCCGATTGCAGGGGCTAATAAGAATCTCAAAGTTACAATATGCTAATTTTCAATCAGTTACAAATAATATGATATAAATCATAAAAAATAATTTTTGTTAGAATGAAAAGTCCACTAAATTTGTAGAGTAATAGCAACAAAACAGAAACCAACCGTTCAATATTTTAAAACTATGCTTTTAAAGGAGCCGTTTGAAGATCATGTTCACCTGCAGGCAGCTGTATCCTACCACCACCGTGCTGCCGCCGGATGTTGTTATATGTGATGCTGATAGCATTGACCCGATCAGTAAGAAAACATATTAATAACCCGGAAAATTATTCGAGATGACGATCAAAGACGATATCGGACAATTGAGCCGCAACCTGGAAAAGCTGGGATTGCAACAGGTGATTGTTGAGAATTCCCTGGCGGATGATTCCTTCAGAGTAGTGTACATCAACAAGAACGTAAAACAGGAATCTAAAGAAATTACTCCAGGAAAAGGAAAAAATAAAAAATCTTCCTCATAAGCTGTAGTTGACATAATGCAACAATTGCGTATTCATAACGTGGAATAGTTACCAGAGACAGGTGTTTTCGAACACCTGTATTTTTTTGCCCCTACCTGCTGGCATAAGCAAGGCTACAGATACTTAGCTGAACATCTCCTGCATCCAGTAATGCATGCCCGCAGGCTTCCAGGGTAGCGCCGGTAGTAAGTACATCATCCACCAGCAGCACATGGCTGTTCTTCACTTTCTCCTGATTATTCAACCGAAAAACTTCGGCTACATTCTCCCATCTTTCCAGCCTGGTTTTATGGGTTTGGGTAATGGCATTCGCTTTACGGGTGAGCCCATCTTCCACTACATTACAACCCAGTGTTTCAGCAATGCCGTTTGCAAGCATCGCCGCCTGGTTGTACCCCCTGTGCCGCAGCTTCATCTTGTTCAGGGGAACAGGTATTACAGACGAAATGTTTTGCCACCAGCTGCTTTGCCTTAATTGTAAACCCAGCTGGCGGCCTAAATAAACAGCAATATCTTTTCTTCCCTTGTATTTAAACTGATGAATGAGCTGCTGCAAACAGCCGTCCCTGGTAAAGTAATAACCAGCCATGGCATGTTGTACCGGCACCCGTCCCCAAAAAACCTGCTCTATAGGATTATTAGCTATCAATTGAAAAGAGGTGACCGGCATTTTCCTCATGCAGCTGATGCATAATACTTCTTCCGTACCGGTAAGATCATGTCCGCAATTTTCGCAGATATGCGGATATAACAAGTGAAGCAATGATCTGATCATAACGCTCCGTTTTAAGGTTAACAAAACAATGCCGGTTCCAATGATCAGAATAAGAAACGATATACTTCTTCCACCCTGCCCAGGGGAACCACTTCTATATTCAATTTACTGAAATCAAGTCCCTTTTTGTGATATTTGGAGATAAATATTTTATCGAATCCCAGCTTCTCTGCTTCTGCTATACGTTGTTCAACCCTGTTAACAGCACGGATCTCACCACTTAATCCAACTTCTCCTGCAAAGCAGTATTTATGCGATACGCCGGTATCTTCATAGGAAGATAACAACGCACATAACACGGCAAGATCAATAGAAGGATCTTCTACCCGGATACCTCCGGCTATGTTCAGGAACACATCTTTTACACCAAAATGAAAGCCCCCTCTTTTCTCCAATACCGCCAGTAACATTTGCAAACGGCGCAGATCAAAACCTGTAGCTGTCCGTTGCGGAGTGCCATACACGGATTGTGTTACCAGGGCCTGTACTTCCACTAACATCGGACGCAACCCTTCAATGGTCGATGCAATGGCTACACCACTTAAAAGATCATCTCTCTGGGATATCAGTATCTCGGATGGATTACTTACCTGCCGGAGTCCTTCACCGGACATTTCATAGATACCCAGTTCTGCGGTTGAACCAAATCTGTTCTTGATGGTACGGAGTATCCTATAGGCATAATGCTGGTCCCCTTCAAACTGTAAAACCGTATCCACCATGTGTTCCAGGATCTTTGGGCCGGCTATGGAGCCATCTTTAGTGATATGGCCAATCAGAAAAACGGGGGTGTTGGTTTCCTTGGCAAAGCGTTGCATCTCTGCAGCAGTTTCCCTTATCTGAGATACACTTCCCGGAGCAGATTCTATCAGGGGAGATTGTAAGGTTTGAATAGAATCGATGATCACTAACTGAGGCTCCAGTTTTTTGATCTCCTGGAAGATAACTTGCGTAGATGTTTCTGTAAGCAGGTAAAATTGATCATTCCTGATCTTCAATCTGTCTGCCCGCATTTTGATCTGTTGCTCACTTTCTTCTCCACTGATATACAGTGTTTTAATTCCTTTCAGCAACAATGCATTCTGCAGGAATAAAGTAGATTTACCAATACCCGGCTCACCACCTACCAATACCAGCGAACCCGCTACTATGCCTCCTCCCAGCACTCTGTTCAACTCTGCATCAGGGGTTAACCATCTTCTCTCTTCAAGCCCTTCCACTGCATCAAGGTTCACTACTTTAGGAGCCTTTGGAGAATCTGTTTTCCATTCCTGCTGACGTAGCGGTACATCCTTCTGAACTTTTTCTTCTACAAAAGTGTTCCATTGATTACAAGAAGGACATTTACCAGTCCACTTTGCTGTTTCATAACCGCAATTCTGACAAAAAAATGCCGTTTTGATTTTACTCATGCAGCAAAGTAAGATGAAAAAAAGGAGAAGAATAAATCAACGATCTTATCATCGCGTTTTGATGCGAAAAATTGAAAATCGATTCTGAAAAAAAGAGAAAACAGGGTACAAGAATGCCTTAAATGAGAAAAGAGCCAACGGAGGATTCCGCTGACTCTTTCTACTTACTAACCCATTAAATTCAGGACTAAATTACTAAATGGCTCGAGAATAAAAAAGTTTATTTAAAGGATGTTAATAACTTTTAAAGTGTTAACTCTTGTGGCAGCCCGTCGGCTGGAAGCCTCTATTGTAGCCCATTTCGCCCGCAAGTAATTTTCAGCAACTACTCGTAAAATATTGATAGAGAAGGGTGGTAATGCAAGCATTCATATATTAATATTCGAACATATTATAAATATATATAACTACACAAAATGACCTTTCGGCTGGCCCTAAAACCCCTCTTTCAGACAAAGTGACAGTGTTAATTTTTTGCTGCTGACAAATCCTTCTGCTTTTTCAAATGGTAGGAGTTTTGATAGTAATTGAGGGTAATAATTAAGACAACACATTAAAAACAATTATGATGCTAACACCTGGAGTCGCTGTCATTTCATTGATCTTCTTTGGCATCAGTATGCTGGTTAGCTACAGATTAAGAAATAAATTCAAGCAATACAGCGCTGTGCCCACCTCCTCAGGCCTTACGGGGCGTGAGATAGCTGAAAAAATGCTGAAAGATAATGGTATCTATGACGTAAAAGTTATATCTGTGGACGGACACCTGAGCGACCACTATAATCCGGTTAATAAAACCGTAAACCTCAGTCCTGATGTATATCAGAACAACAGTGTGGCTGCTGCAGCAGTGGCCGCCCACGAATGCGGGCACGCCGTACAGCATAATAAAGGCTATCAGTGGCTGACCCTGCGGTCCAAGCTGGTGCCGGCAGTACAGTTCAGCTCCACCATTATGCCCTGGATCCTTTTAGGAGGTGTGCTGATGATCAACATTTTCCCGAACCTGCTGCTGGGCGGGATCATCCTCTTTGCCATCACTACCTTATTTTCCCTGATCACCCTGCCGGTAGAGTTTGATGCCTCCAAAAGAGCGCTTCAGTGGCTGGATAGTGCAGGAATTACTTATCAAAAGGAGCATGCTATGGCTAAAGATGCACTTTGGTGGGCTGCCATGACTTATGTGGTGGCCGCGGTATCCTCCCTGGTTATCTTGTTCCAGTATGTATTAATGTACCTGGGGGCGAGGGACCGGAATAGCTAACAGCTATAATAACTCCATATAAAAAGCAGAAAGGGCCGGGTTTTCGGTCCTTTCTGCTGTAAAAGCCCCTGTAAAACCGGGCATTTAATAACCTGTTGATAACTCCTTGTCAAATTTTTTATTGAATATCAATTCATTATGAGCATGCCCTGAAAAAAAGAGGCGCAAACTGATGGTTATTTTATTTTTACAACTTAGCTTTGCACTCCCAAATAGGGCGAGAAATAAATCTTATTTTATTAAGCAATGAATACTTTAAGCTACAGAACGAAATCTGCCAATGACGCTTACGTAAAGCGCGACTGGCATATCGTGGATGCGACCAACCTGACGGTAGGTAGAATGTCCGCGAAAATTGCAGCCATCCTGAGAGGTAAGAATAAGCCTTACTATACTCCTCACACTGACTGTGGTGACAATGTTATTGTGATAAACGCTGATAAAGTTGTTTTCACAGGTAACAAACTGAACGATAAGGAGTACCTGACTTATTCCGGTTACCCCGGTGGTCAAAAAGCAGAGGTTGCTAAAGACCTGCTGCGTCGTCGTCCTGAAGTTGTGATCGAAAGGGCAGTAAAAGGTATGTTACCTAAAAACCGCCTGGGTCGTGCGATGTACAAAAAACTTTTTGTTTACGCCGGTGCAGAACATCCTCATGGCGCACAGAAACCGCAACCTTTAACTTTCTAATCACACCTGAATAATGGAAAAACAAAAAAATACTATCGGTCGTCGTAAGGAAGCAGTTGCCCGCGTATACGTGAGCAAAGGTACCGGCACCATTCTGGTGAACGACAAGGATTATAAAACATATTTCGCGCTGATCTATCTGCAAAATCAGGTAGAAGCGCCTTTTAAAACCATTGACGCGCTGGATAAATTCGATGTTAAGGTGAATGCGCAAGGTGGCGGTATCAAAGGTCAGGCTGAAGCTGTAAAGCTGGGTATTGCTCGTGCGCTGTGCGAGATCAATCCTGAATTCCGTCCTGCACTGAAAGCTGCCGGCTTGTTGAAACGTGATCCGAGATCAGTTGAACGTAAGAAACCAGGTAAAGCTAAAGCTAGAAGAAGCTTCCAGTTCTCTAAACGTTAATGATTGTATCATTCAATTCTTGACCATCAATTTGATTAAAACAACATGGAAAATAATACTTCATTACAGCAGCAGTTACTGGAAGCCGGTGTACACTTCGGTCACCTGAAGAAGAAATGGAACCCGAAGATGCTGCCTTATATTTTCGCAGAAAAGAAAGGTATTCATATCATTGACCTCAACAAAACTGTTGAAGGTTTACAGGAAACAGCAGCAGCGCTGAAATCCATCGCAAAAAGTGGTAAAAAGATCATGTTCGTAGCTACTAAGAAGCAAGCGAAAGAGATCGTTGCCGAAGCTGCAAAACGCGTGAACATGCCTTACGTTACCGAAAGGTGGTTAGGTGGTATGTTGACCAACTTTGCTACCATCCGTAAGAGCGTTAAGAAAATGCAGAGCATTGAAAAAATGCTGGCTGATGGTACCTTTGATAACATTACCAAGAAAGAGCGTCTCACGCTCTCCCGTGATAAGGATAAAATGGAAAAAGTACTGGGTGGTATCTCCCAACTGGCACGTGTTCCGTCTGCCCTGTTCATCGTAGACATCAGCCACGAGCACATTGCACTGGCAGAGGCAAAACGCCTTGGTGTTTCTACCTTCGGTATGGTGGATACTAACTCCGACCCTACCAAAGTTGATTTCGCAATCCCTGCGAACGACGACGCAACTAAATCTATCGCTATCATCGTAAGCTACATTGCTGCTGCAATCGCTGAAGGTCTTGCTGAAAGGGCTGTTGAAAAAACTGACGAAGTTTCTGAAGAAGAAGAAGCAGACAACCGCATCCGCAAATTTGAGCTGGAAGGTGGTGATGAAAAAGGTGAAAGAGGTCGTAAACCTGGTGGTCCCGGACGTGGTCCTGGAGGTCCCGGCGGTCGCGGTCCTGGTGGTCCCGGTCGTGGTCCTGGAGGCCCTGGTGGTAACCGCGGTGGCGGTGGCGGCAGAAGCGGTGGCGGTAATCGTCCCGGTGGTGGTGGTAACCGTCCTGGTGGCGGTGGTGGCAATCGCCCTGGTGGTGGTGGCGGCGGATTCCGTCCTTCCGGTGCAGGCAGACCTGGTCCTTCCAGATAATTTAATGCTAACATAACTTTCGTGAATCGTGAATGGTACCTAATCGTTCACGATTCACTTTATAAAGATTCCCTGAACCATTTGTTCCCGCAAATGCGTCCATTCAAATTTTCAACATATAAACTGATTATATACCATGGCAACAATTACAGCAGCTGATGTAAACAAACTGCGTCAGCAAACAGGAGCTGGCATGATGGATTGCAGAAAGGCACTGGTTGAAACTGACGGTGACTTTGAAAAAGCAGTTGATTATCTCCGTAAAAAAGGTCAAAAAGTAGCTGCGCTGCGTTCTGACCGTGAAACAAAAGAAGGTGTTGTGATCGCTAAAACTACTGCAGACGGTAAAGCTGGTGTGGTAGTACTGCTGAGCTGCGAAACCGACTTCGTAGCCAAGAACGATGATTTTATCAAATTTGCCCAATCAATCGCTGATCTGGCACTGGCTAACAACAGCCAGTCTGCTGAAGAACTGAACGCAGCCCAACTCGATGGCGCTACAGTAGCTGATAAAGTAAACGACCAGGTTGCCAAGATCGGTGAAAAGATCACCCTGAGCAAATTCGAAAGAATAGAAGCTGCTTCCGTGATCGCTTACATCCATGGTAACTACCGTATGGGCGTACTGGTTGGCTTCAGCAAACCAGTATCTGAAGAAGTAGGTAAAGACATCGCTATGCAGATTGCAGCGATGAACCCGATTGCAGTTGATGCAGACGGCGTACCTGCTGAACTGATCGCCAGAGAAAAAGAGATCGCTATCGAACAGATCAAAGCTGAAGGCAAACCTGCTGAAATGGCTGAAAAGATCGCTGCCGGTAAGATCAACAAGTTCTTTAAAGAAAGCACCCTGTTACAGCAGATCTTCGTAAAAGATGATAAAAAATCTGTAGCAGACTACCTGAAATCCGTAGACGGAGAATTGAAGGTGGCTTCCTTTAAGCGCGTTGCATTAGGATAATCTAACCAGATAATACAAAAGGAGAGAATGTAAAAATTCTCTCCTTTTTTTTGCATATAGCATTCCAGGGAATATTTTTGAGGATGGAATTGTATATTTATTAGTAGAATCTTACAATAATCATAGCTGACATGTTGCCAAAGTACAAAAGAATTTTGCTCAAACTGAGTGGAGAATCCCTGATGGGAGCTAGTAATTATGGAATTGATCCGAAGGTGATCACTCAGTATGCGCACGACATCAAAACCGTTACAGACCTGGGTGTGCAAGTGGCCGTAGTAATTGGCGGAGGTAATATTTACCGTGGAATGAATGAAGCAGAAACCGGTATTGAACGGGCCCAGGGAGATTACATGGGTATGCTGGCAACGGTGATCAATGGAATGGCCCTGCAAAGTGGCCTTGAAAAGGCTGGTATGTATACCCGTCTGCAATCAGCCATCAAAATGGAACAGATCGCAGAACCTTATATTCGCCGCCGCGCCATCCGCCACCTCGAAAAAGGCCGTGTGGTGATCTTTGGGGCTGGTACCGGCAATCCTTATTTCACAACGGATACGGCCGCCTCTTTACGTGCTATTGAGATCCAGGCAGATGTGATCCTGAAAGGGACCCGCGTGGACGGTATTTACACCGCCGATCCGGAAAAGGACCCTTCCGCTACCAAATATGAAACCATCACTTTCTCCGAAGTGTATCAGAAGTCACTGAATGTAATGGATATGACTGCCTTTACACTCTGCCAGGAGAATAAACTGCCGATCATCGTATTCGATATGAATAAGACCGGCAACCTGTTACAAGTGATCATGGGCAGGAACGTAGGTACACTCGTTAAAGGATAACAGAACGCATTCCTTATATAATAAGCCGGCCGGATTCCCTTCTTGGGGATGTCCGGCCGGCTCTTTTAATGGAACTAAATATCCGAAGAGGAATCCCCGGATCGTATCATACCCAAAATCAAATTCTAATGAAAAACAAATGTTATCTATTCGCTAAAGGGGAAAAAACACCGGGGAAGAATCCCCGGATCGAAATGAGAGCTATGTTCGCTATATCTATGAGAATTCGTTGCGTTTTTAACTACGGATGTGGTTAGTACCCCTAATAAGAGCTATGTTCCTTTGGAATACGTTGTGTTTTTAATTTAAAAAGGAACAATTTGTACCCCTTGCTACCATTCTGAGTGAAAACATCCGGAGAAGACTCTCCGGACCCTCTTATGGTTATGCTTATGAAACTGTACTTGTGATCTAAGGATACCTGCTTCGAAAACAAAGGATCAGGAAGAAGATATCCGGAGAAGATTCTCCGGACCCTTTGTTTATAAAACCATACCCGTTTACTTAACAGTTTTCAGACAGCTCGGGAAAACAATGGTGATAATGCGTCATAATGCCTTCCGGATCATATCCCTCCTGGTAAAAGGCAGCGGAAGAGAAAGTATAGTCTGTTACACCATTACAAAACCCTGCGGAAACAGGCACTTCGTGTAACTGTGCTAACTTTTCTTCCGCTGCATCCGCATCAGGAATGGCAGCAGAAAAAGCGGTTTTCTCCCAAAATTGGAACTGCCGGTCGTGCAGCTGGCTCCTGTAAAGCTCCAGCTCTTTCCTGTCCCCCGCCCAAAGGCTCCGCTTGATCTGCTGCGCTGTGAATTTCAGCAACATCTGCCGGATGTTTTTGTGTTCCCATGCCGGTTGCTTCTTCCACAACAGATGGAATTCATCTTCCATGATCACATACCCGTATAGCCATATCCGTTTCTCTCTTACCATGAATGCAAGGCTGTTCATTATAATTTCTTTATGTTCATATTTTCTTAATAACAGCCTGTTATTACTACAGCTGGCAGTAAAAAGTTCCATATCGTTCTTTTAAAAACACGGATAGAATGCAGATACCTGAAATGCAGACCGGGCGGCCTCCCCCTGAACATCCACTCCGGATACAACCCTATACTCATCCAGTAATACAGGCCGGCGAAATGTATTTCATCTGAACCCCAAATCCGTAGGGGGAGGTGTTATTGCAGAGATCTAGAATAACCCGGTCTTTAAAGTGCAAAGCTTCGCTATATGCAAATGTTATATCATCTGCATTGTGCCTTTCAGCATATCATTCAATTCCTGTGTTGTGTGTGAATAATCTTATTTGTTTTTATTGAATGGTCGTGAAGGAAGTGGCCAGTCATTTCCTTTAAAATGTACGGCCAACATAAGCAGCAATTTACTTAACCCTTTTTCCGGCAGACTCTCGGCAGGAATATCACCCAGGTAGAAAGCTTCAGATAATCTGCCTGTGATAAAGGTCTTTCCTGGTTTTTTCATGATAGGCGTTTTTTATTTTTGGTTACAGTACAATGGTTACCGGGTAACAAATACAAATCGTTTATGCATGCAATTTAGGATGCACAAATGAGAAAATTGTCGTTCAGTTTATTCATTATTTCAGGTGGTGTTAAGACCTGTTAACGATGAATTATACAGTCATACAGAGGAAATATCGGGGTGTTTTATATTGTGTACTCAAAGGTAGTATAGTGTGTGCCGTCACTTTTAACGCTGATCGTGCCCCCCATCTTTTCTATGAAATCTTTGCAGATGATCAGTGCCAATCCTGCACCACGACCTGTTTCACGGGCTAACTTACCGGGTGTTTTATAATCGAAGATATACGGCTGGTCATTAGCAGAAATACCACTGCCTTCATTTGTAATGGAAACAAATGTATGATCTGCTTCTCTTGCCGCAAAAATGGTGATACGGCTGCCTCTCAAAGAAAACTTCACAGCATTGTGGAGAAGGTTCCGATGTACAAATTGCAGCATTTCATGGTCCGCCTGTATCTTCAGCTCCGGTGGAATATGCATTTCCACTATCAGCTCCTTATCACTGATCTCCTGCGAAAGCGGCTCCCTCACTTCATTCCAGAGATCTTTCAATACATGTACCTGGGGCGCATATTCAAAGCCCGCCAATTGTGATTTTATCCAGCGCAGTACCGTTTCAAATAACGCCAATGTTTCTGTTGCCCTGGAGGCAATATTCACCGCTATCTCGCGGAATTGCTCTGCCTGTATATCTTTCTGCGTGAACAGTTCCGTCACTTTTATGATATGCCCTAAAGGCAGGCGGAAATCATGGGCCAGGATACTCAGCAGCTTATTCTTGAAATCATCATGGCGTTGCAATTCTTTATTCTGCATATGCACCAGCTTTGCCGCTTCCCTGAAGTGTTTCGTCTTTTGCTTGGAATTCCTGAAAGAACGGTAATAAGAGGCAAGCAAACCTCCCAGCAATACACTGCATACTGTCAGGAAGATGATCAGCATGATCCTTTTATTCTTTTCCAGCCTGTCTGTTTCAATGGTTTGTTCCTGTAAAGCATTATTCAACCGCAACGCTTTCAGTTCCTGTTCATGCAGGAACGATTCCGTGTAATCCAATTCTCCCTGTGTGCGCAACTCTTCCTGGTGAGCCGCTATCTCGCTCATAATATCTGCATAGGGAATTGCGGCAGCGGCATTAATGGCTTTATAGTGACGGTAAAGGGCTGTAACGGGACGGGTCATTAATTTCTTATAGCCACCCATTACGGCAGCATCCAGCATTTTTTGTTTATAACTGATACTATCCGGCATACCGGCAGAGGTGGAATAGAGGTCCAGCTGCGCATTGGCATATACCGCCAGGTACATCATACCTTCTTCTATGGCATGGGCAGACAATTTCTTCAGGTCTTCCATGGCCGGCAGCAGCTCCTTATTCCGGAACCTTTCGTTGGCCATAAAAAGACCGGTATAGGTGATCATCCTGTCGTCATGATACCGGATGGCAATGTCCCTTGCTTTGTGTAATGCCCAGCGTGCTGAATCCTGGCGCAGGCTGTCTTCCGCAAACATCCTGTAATAATTGGCCAGCATGGGAGACCATGCAGAATCACTCAAAAGCCGGCTGCCGATGGCCAGTGCTTCTGTTATATAAGGAGTAGCTATCGCCGGACGCCCTTCATAATGATAGTAACTACCGATATTGTAGGTGGCCTGGGAGATACCCGCTGAATCACCCATGCTTTTGAAACGCTGCAGCGCCTCCATGTAAAAACGATGTGCAAGCCGGCTGTTGTTAAGGAAAGTAAAACAGGAACCAAGGTTCATATAAGCATCTGCCAGCCCTTTAGGATAATGTATCCTGTCTGATAACACCTGCGCCTCTTTTGCATATTTATAGCTACTGTCCAGCTGCCCGGCAATATATAATGCACTGATCCGGTTCAGGCCATCCGCGTAACGCATGCTGTCACTCAGCCGGGGAAGTTTTGCTTTGACCGCATTTATCAATCTTGTTTGTGAATAAGCCTGCCGGGGCACACAGAACAGCAGGAACAGGCAAAAGGGAACGGAGCACAGAATTGTGCGCTGCCAGAGGGAGAGGGGTGATTTAGTCATGCTTCAAACGTGTATCAGGCCAATACGATGGAAGTTCTCAATATCAAGGCTAATTTCCAATTATTTTGTTAACCGTTTGCTAATTGCCCCTTGTTCAAGCTCTGTTCAAAAAATGAACAGAAGCCCTCTTATCTGCCTGATAATGAACAAAATGAACAGTTGCTGATCGATTGCACTGCCTTAATTTAGAGGTTGTCATAGAAAAATGATCATGGAAGTCCCCGCCACACGTTTCGCCAAGCGTTTGGTCCTTTTCCTGTAAACTACTGGTGTTAATGAATGGTGGCCATCACTCTCTGGCCAGGAAAGAACGGCGACCCTCAGGAATGTTTTTAACCAAAAATCCTATCATATGGAAAATTTACAAGCACACAACTATGGTTGCCAGGAATTGAACGCAGCCGATGTAAAAGACGTTAACGGTGGTTTCTTTTTACTCAGCCTTACCAACACCAATGGTAAGATCACTGCTGGCGCACAACTGGATACCAACGCCCTCACTTCCGGACTGCCTTTACCAGGCGGTGGTGGTGGATTGCCAGGCCTGGGTGGCTTAGGTAATTTACTGGCTCCCGTTACCAACCTGCTGAACAGTTTGTTAGGTGGCCTCGGTGGCGGTCTTCTGGGACTGTAATCAGAAAACTTCAGTGACGCCCGCTACATGGGCGTCACTGCTTTTTACGTTTCACTCAAACCCTGTTATATGCAAAAATTACAATCAAACAATTATGGCTGCCAGGAACTGGACCTTCAAACTGCCAGTGATGTAAACGGCGGTTTAATTGATCTCGGTTTCCTGAAACTTGATTTTACAAACACCAATGGTAAGATCAACATAGGTATCACAGTAGATCCTAATGGCCTCACCAACCTTCCGGGCGGTGGCGGAACAGGTGGCCTCGGTAACCTGCTTTCACCTGTTACCAATCTCCTGAACAGTTTGCTCGGCGGATTAGGCGGTATTGCTTTACCAATATAATCCCCACAACGAATTTTTAACAGTTAAAGGTTGTCTGTAAAGACAGCCTTTTTTATTTGTGTACACTGAATCCTTACTTTTGCCTAAACTATTAACCATGAGGATCGTCACCTACAATGTTAATGGCCTTCGCTCTGCCATGACAAAAGGATTCACAGAATGGCTCAAAACCGACCCCGCAGATGTTATCTGCCTGCAGGAAGTAAAAGCACACCGGGACAATGTAGACTTCCAGCAGTTTGAGCAGCTTGGCTACCAGGATTACTGGTTTCCCGCACAAAAAAAAGGGTATAGCGGAGTGGCCATACTCACCAAAATAAAACCAGACCATATACAATACGGCAATGGCTATATGCAAAGCGATGCAGAAGGAAGAGTTATAAGGGCCGATTTTGGCGATATTTCCATTATTAACACCTACATCCCCTCCGGTACCACCGGCGACGAAAGACAGACCTATAAATACCAATGGCTGGATGAATTCTATGAATACCTTCAGCAGTTGAGGAAAGAAAGGCCCAACCTGGTTGTGGTGGGCGACTATAATATTGCACACATGCCTATTGATATACACAACCCGGTGGCCAATAAAGACTCCTCAGGATACCTTCCTGAAGAAAGGGCCTGGATGAGCAAACTCTTCGATAATGGCTTTGTGGATACCTTCCGCCACTTCAATCCCCAACCCGATCAATACAGCTGGTGGAGCTTCCGGGCCAATGCACGTAATAATAATAAAGGTTGGCGCATCGACTATATTAATGTAACCACTCCATTACAAGACAGGTTAGCCAGTTCAGCTATCTGGCAAAACGTAAAACATTCTGACCACTGCCCCGTATACCTTCAATTAAAATAAGCATGATCATACATAATGTAACCACTAAGGTTTCTCCTCTTATTAAGGACAGGTGGCTGGAATGGATGAAGCAGGAACATATCCCCGAGATCATGGCCAGCGGTCTTTTTCACGATTACCGTATGGCCCGTTTGCTGGAACAGGACGACTCCGATGGACCTACTTATACCGTTCAGTACTTCACAGATACCCTGGAAAACTATTATACCTACCTCCAGGAATATGCTCCCGCACTTCGTCAAAAAGCTTTTAATGCTTTCGGAGACCAGTTTGTAGGCTTCGGAACGGTAATGCAGGTAGTATAGCTTATCAAACTTATCCACAGGAAATTCACTATTTTCAGGCACTTCAGGCTTTGGTACAATAGTTGAAGTAAGGGGGTGATTTGATGCCGGATGTATTAAAACTCAATGCAGTAGCGCGTTTCGTTCTGAACATACTATATGTTCATCCGGTACGTTGTTATAGGCAATCAGCTGTAAACGTTACCTGTAGGGTTTTTCAGCCTGTAAAAAAAAGTTTTAAAAATTTGGTAATCTTATAAAACGCGCTATATTTGCTCACATCAAACATTTTCTCACTAGTTAAATCTTAACTAACTATGAACAAAGCCGAATTGATCGACAAACTCGCCAAAGATGCTGGCGTTACTAAAACTCAAGCTAACGATGCTTTGGATTCTTTCACTAAAGCTGTTGCTGACACACTGAAAAAAGGTGGTAAAGTAACTTTGGTTGGTTTCGGTACTTTCTCTGTTTCCAAACGTGCTGCACGTAACGGTAGAAACCCCCAAACTGGCCAGATCATCAAGATCAAAGCTAAAAAAGTTGCTAAATTCAAAGCTGGTAAAGCGTTGTCTGACAAACTCTAAGAGTTGGCGACCCAACTTATTTAAGCAAGGAACATTATTTGTTTCTTGCTTTTTTTATTTTTGCTGTGCTGAAGCGCCCAAAAAGACGCACTTTTGCGAAAGATCATTCATCAATTAAATACTTAAAATCATGGGTAGAGGAGATATCAAAACCAAGAAGGGTAAGATTTCCAACGGTTCATTCGGTAAAGTTCGTCCTGCCAGGACCAAGAAGAACGCTGCTCCAAAAGCAGAAAAGAAAGCTTAATTTATTAGCAGCTCCGGGCCTGCAAATAGCCCGGAGCCGTTATTTTAAGGGGCCAGCCGGCTTATTTTCCAGCTGCCATCTGCCCCCTGTGTATATAATATGCGGTCATGCAACCGGCTGCTCCTCCCCTGCCAAAATTCCACCTGTAAAGGTTTTACAAGATATCCACCCCAATGTTCCGGCCGTTTTAATGTTTTTCCCTCCAGCTCTTTCACCCTGTCTTCCAAAAATGACCTCCCCGGGATCTCCTGGCTCTGCGGAGAAACAATAGCCCCGATCTGGCTGCCAACAGGCCTGGAGCTGAAATACTCATCACTGATGGTTCCCGCCGCCTGGCTAACGGTACCTTCTATACGAACCTGCCGCTGCAACTCTTTCCAGAAGAATAATAAGGTCACCCGCGGATTAGCCGCCAATTCATGCCCCTTACGGCTATCGTAATTTGTAAAGAACAGAAAGCCCTCCTCGTCAAAACTCTTCAATAACACTATCCGGGCGGATGGTCTGCCATCCGGTGTACTGGTAGCCAGGGTCATGGCATTGGGCTCTTCCAGTTCACTCTGGACAACTTCCAGCCACCAGCGTTCAAACTGCTGCACGGGCCCTGCCGCCATATCCTGCTCATTAAGTGTGGCCAGTTTATAATCCAGCCGCAGATCTGCTATCTTTTGATTGATCATCTGGTTGCTTTTTTGCAAAATTAAGACATATATGCCCACACCTGCTGACGGGTATCTCTATAAATGGTAATTTACATCAGTTTAAAATCGGCATCCATGATTAAATACCTTTGGTTACTGGTCTCCATAGCATTACTGGGAGCCTGCCGGCAACCTGAAAAGAAACCCGCCGCGCAAAAAGACAGTACTGCTACCGTAACGCCAACTGCCACAGCCACCAATTTCTATAAACAACTCAAAGGCACGCTGGCAGAGCAGCCTGTAACCATGCATCTGATCCGCACCGGAGAACTGGCCTACCAGGGATGGTATGTTTATGATAAAATAGGCGATCCCATTCAACTCCTCAACGAACCAGATTCTGCAGGTAAGATCACCCTCCTGGAATATTCCAGCCAGGACGAAGCCAATACTTTTTATGGACAGCTTTCCCCGGATGGCCATTTCACCGGCACCTGGAAAAGCGCAAAAGGCGAATACAATTTCGACCTGAAAGAAGATTATACACAAGCCGTTCAATTTAACATTTTCACTTTCTCAGATACCGTCACACTTTTTTATAATAACCCCAAGTCTCCCATGGGCATAGCTTCTGCCAGTATCGTATGGCCGGTGAATGGGGCAGATGAAGCTACGCTGAACGTCATAAAACAGGTGATTGCAGCCTCATCCGGCAACTTGAACAATCCTGAAATGCTGGTAAAAGCACCCGTTGATACTTTCCTCCGGTTCTATAAAAGCAGTCGTGATGATGCGGATACCAATGCTTTAGGCGCTTCCTGGGACTGGAGTACGCAAACGGATACACGTGTTGTATGGAACCAGTACCCTTTACTGGTACTTGAAAATGCAGAATATGCCTACACAGGTGGCGCACATGGCAACTGGGGCAGCGGGTTTCATGTAATAGACCTTTCTAAAAAGAAAGAATTGAAGGTAACGGATGTATTCAAGCCAGGTTATAAAACCCGGCTGAGTATTGCATTGGCAAAGGCCTTCCGCAAAAAGTACAATCTCCCGGCCGCTGAGCCGCTGGATAAAAGGTTCCTCTTTTCCAAAACCATTGCTCCGAACGACAATTTTTTCCTGACCAGCAAAGGGGTGGTATTTAATTATACTCCTTACGAAATTGCATCGTATGCTGTGGGGCAGATCACTTTATTCATCCCTTTTGAGGATGTGAAAACAATCGTTAATGAAGCATACCTTCCCTGAAGATGGGCCCATCCTAGTATTTACAGGCGCAACAATTCATACCGTCTATTCCTTTTGTGAGGAAGTAATGCGGAATGAGCCCGCGCTTTTTGACACAAAAGGGCTGGTGCTTATTTCCCCGCTGGAAAAGGTCCGTTTGCTCAAAAGCATCATAGATGACTTTTCAAACGACAATCCCCTCAAAAGGTACCGTGGCGATGTTTACGCAGCCTTGTATCCACTGGCACGTCTTTTTTCACGGATAAAGAGCGGACAGGAAGAAGCCGCAACCGCAGAATTCAATACTTATCAGCAAATGATGCTGGCTGCCGGAAAGTATGATACAGACGAAGTGATCTCCGCATTGGAACAAAACCCGGAGTTTCTTCTAAAATATAAAGAACGGCTGCAATACGCCACAGGCACAGCAAACAGGCTCACGGAACTACTGGGGGCCAGGATGGAACCCGCTAAACAGGAAGATCTTCCGGGGTCTCATCAAACACTCAACATCCTGCGATACATTGCAGCTGAACAGGAAATTCCCACCAGCGGAGAAGACCTGCTTTTTGAGATCATGCATGATGCCCATTTCCAGGTCCCTCCTGCTGAAGCAGCAAAGATCTGCCGGCAGGCAGCAGACCAAAGGACCACCATCCGGGCATACCTGCAACAACCCCGCATTCCTTCTCTGTTCTCAACTGGGCCGCATGAAAATGCCCTGCATCTGAGCAACCTGCTGGAAAAGTGGATGAAGCTCCCATTGCCGGAATTATTAGAGGTTATTCCGCAAAGAGAGCCCCTGGAGGCCTTAAAGGAAGAAGTACGCCGTAACCCGGACCTCTCTTTACCTGCTTTAATGGAAAGTGTAGACCTCGCAGAAAAGCTACCCATAGCCAAACAAACGATAGCGCCGGAAATTGAAAAGATGGACCCGCTCTTCATCGATCCTTTACTAAAGGACTTTACAATGAGCGCCACCATCCTGAATAATTATCTCCGCTGCCCGCTGGCCTTCTTTTATCAGCAGCTGATAAAAGTACCCATGGGCAGGCAGGAAAACCTGGCCTTTGGATCTGCCGCTCACCATGCCCTGGAAAAGCTTTTCCAGAAAATGCAGACGACGGATGTTTTCCCTCCTTTGGAAGTATTCCTCCGGGATTTTGATACTTATATGCTGGATAACCGGGCAGCCTTTACCACGGAAGCTTTTGAAAGAAGAATGGAATATGGCCACCGGATATTGAGCAGTTACTATACGCGCTACATTCATGAATGGAACCCTATTGTAAGCGTAGAGCGTACTTTCAGGAATATTTCAGTGAATGGCGTGCCGGTGAAGGGGAAAATAGATAAACTGGAATTCGACGGCAAAAGGGTGAATATCGTGGATTATAAAACAGGAGATTATGAAAGAACGAAGTTGGATTGGAAGAAGTTTGCCCCTCCGGAAGAAAAGTTACCCATGGGAGGAGACTACTGGCGGCAGGGAGTATTTTATAAAATTTTGTTAGATAATTATAAACAGAAGGATTGGCTGGTAGTTAGCACAGAATTTGATTTCATAGAGCCCGGCCGGAATGGGGAATATTTTAAGGAAAAGATCAATATCACGCCGGCGGACATTACAACCGTTACCCGGCAGATCACGGAAAGCTGGGAGCGCATACAACAAAGGGATTTCTATACCGGGTGCGGGAAACCGTATTGCGAATGGTGCAATTTTGTAAAGAACAATCACCTCCAGGTGGCCTTACACACTTTAGCTGCCTCGGAAGAAGAAGATATAATGTAAGTTTGCAAATATTTTAATTTTCAGGTTAGGAAACATGAATCAGAACTTCCGGGGCTGGATAGGCTCACTGATCGTATTGGCTTTGTGCAGCTTTTTTACGCAATGCGCTAACATTGTGCCTCCGGGCGGTGGTTCCAGAGACACGCTGGCACCCAGGCTCATTTATGTTGATCCGGCGGACTCCACGCTGAACTTTAACAGCCAAAGGGTCGTGTTTCATTTTAATGAATTTGTGGAACTGGATAACGTGATCGAAAAGATGATCGTTTCCCCAACATTGAAACGCACCCCCACTGTTACTGCCAAATTACGGACCATCACACTGCTGGTTAAAGACTCCCTGCAACCCAATACCACCTACACTTTCAATTTCGGTGATGCAGTAAAGGATGTGAACGAGCGCAACCCCATCGAAGATTTTCAGTATGTGGTATCTACCGGTAAATACCTGGATTCCCTGCAGATCACTGGTAAACTTATTGTAGCAGAAACCGGCAGGGTGGATAGCAATGTGGCAGTGATGCTGTATTCCAACCTGGAGGATTCTGCTGTTTCAAAGGAGAAACCGCTTTACCTGGCCAAAACAAAAGGGGATGGCTCCTATCGTTTTAAGAACCTGAAACCCGGTACTTACCGCATCTTTGCCTTAAAAGAAGAAGACCGGGATTTTCAATATACCAACAAAAAGGAAATGATCGCCTTCTCTGATGAGCTGATTGAACTGAAAGAGAATATGGCAAATGTGAACATGGCCCTTTTCAGCGAAATAGATACCGTGAAAGCGGAAGAAGAAGCCCCGCCTGCAGAACCGGCACCAGCTGCTAAACTACCCAAAAAACCCAAGCTGCTGGCGGCGGCGGAATTGAATGGCGGCAAACAGGAACTGGGCGATTCCCTTTCCCTGGTTTTCAGCGCTCCCCTCAAATCATTGGATACAGCCAGGATCCTCCTGCTGGAAGACACCACACACAAGCAGGTAGCTTTTACCCTGCATGCAGCGGACACCACTTCCAAAAAATTCAAAATGGCCTATAACTGGAAACCAGGCAAGCCTTATCAGCTGATCCTCCCCCAGGGCTTTGCCACAGATACAATGGGCATTACCACTTTGAAAGCAGACACCATTGCTTTCGAAGCCAAAAGCATAGACGATTATGGTATCATTAAACTAAGCCTCTCCATCGGAGACAGTGCTCACCTGGTACTGCCTGCTGATACCGGCTACGAGTTTGTGATACAACTGGTTTCTAATAAAGAGATCAAATACCAGGGTGTGATCAATAATGGAAAATGGGAAAGAGGATTGATACAACCCGGTGAATATGAAATAAGGGTACTGGTGGATGAAAACCGGAACGGGATCTGGGACACAGGCGTTTATTACGGTAAGCCAAAAAAACAACCGGAGAAGGTATTTCCTTATAAAGAAAACCTTACCGTCAAAAAGAACTGGACTTTGTCCCCTACGGTCAAACTCTAAGCACCCGTATAATTCGTATTTTTGCAGTATGATCTTCTCCTCCGCACTCATTGAAAATGCTGTTAATGAATTTGCCCGCTTGCCCGGTGTGGGCAAAAAAACAGCTTTGCGGCTGGTACTGCATCTGCTCAAACAGGATACCGCACAGGTAGAGCTGTTTTCCGAAACAATTGCCCGTATGCGCCGGCAGATCAGGTTCTGCCAGCAATGCCATAATGTTTCCGACGATGATACCTGCAGCATTTGCGCCAACCCTTCCCGTCATAACCGTACCGTTTGTGTAGTGGAGAGTATCCGGGATGTGATAGCCATTGAGAATACACAGCAGTTCAATGGCGTATACCATGTATTGGGAGGGATCATTTCTCCTATTGATGGTATCGGCCCTGACCAGTTGAACATCCAAACGCTGGTGGAAAGGGTAAGAACGCAGAACATTGAAGAGGTGATCATGGCACTAAGCCCCACTATTGAGGGAGATACCACCATTTATTACCTGTCCAAAAAACTGAAGGAAAGCCCGGTAAAGATCACTACCATTGCCCGCGGCATCTCCTTTGGAGGAGAACTGGAATATGCAGATGAAATGACGCTGGCCCGTTCCCTCACGAACCGTTTACCCCTTGAAAATTATCTCCAGCAGGGAAAATAGATTAACATGGATTTTTCCTGCAGGTTAACTAACTTTATACAGTAATCATCTGACTGATCCTGAAAACATTATACACATGTTCAAATTAATGCTCCTCTCCGCTTTTTTCTCTGTAGCTTTCGGCAATATCTACGATTTTAAAGTAGACGCCCTGGATGGCGGAAAAATAGATTTCTCCAAATACAAAGGCAAAAAGATCATGGTGGTAAATACTGCTTCCATGTGCGGCAATACTCCGCAATATGCAGAGCTCGAAAAACTCGCTAAAAAATATAAGAACAAACTGGTGATCATCGGTTTCCCCGCAAATAATTTCGGCGGTCAGGAGCCAGGCACCAATGCAGAGATCAAAGCTTTTTGCACTAAAGAGTATGCAGTGACTTTTCCAATGGCAGCAAAAATTTCTGTAAAGGGAGCAGACATTCATCCCCTTTACCAGTATCTGCTGGCTGAAAGCAAAAAGAAACAATTTGAACCAGAAGAAGTAACCTGGAATTTTCAAAAGTACCTGCTGGATGAAAAAGGCGAACTAGTGGCCGTTTTCAAACCGCGGACTTCCCCAACGTCGCCCGAAGTGATCGCGGCGATCGAAAAATAGATGTCAATGACCAAACACCTAGTGAACAGCCTTGCAGTGATCTGCTGCGGATTCTTTTTTATGCCTGCCTGTACAGATTATAACGCTGCAGAGCTCGTCAATTGTGAAAAGGCCGCTATCGATCTCAGGATTGATAACAGAATGATCCCCATGAAGATCCTCAGTTCCACACTGCTCCGCACCACCAACGCAACCGGAAGCTTTAAAGTACTAAGCCTGGAAGCATCTGTGGACACCATGAAGGTAGTGATGAACATAAAGGATGGCATTTACATCAACAACAGTGTTCAATTGCTTTCTGACAGTTTAAAGGTAAAAACCTACTCCTACTCCCGCAAAGCCGGACAGGATACTACCGGACTGGTTTTGGCAGGTGTTAAAGTTGGCCAGGATTATAAATTTTTTACAACAGATTCTGCCGCCTTCACCATTACAGAAATAGACCCCGCCAACAAGAACATTACCGGGATCTATTATCTCCAGACCACCAATCCCGTTTTGAAAATAAGTGGCGCATTTACCAAAGTGTGTTTTCTTTCCATCAAATAATATGAAGTATTTTTACGCCCATGTATTTTTCTCAGATCATCGGGCAGGATGCCGCCCGGCACCAGTTATTGCATGCCGTACAGCATAACCGCCTTAGTCATGCTATGATTATGCTGGCGCCTGAAGGCGCGGGAGGATTACCTGTTGGTTTAGCCTTTGCGCAATACCTCGTTTGTGAGGACCGCCAGGAAGAAGATGCCTGTGGCCAATGCCAGGCCTGCAAAAAAGCCGCACAATATATTCACCCGGATATTCATTTCTCTTATCCCGTGATCCCCCGCAAACCAGGGGATAAACCTATTAGTACAGACTACGCAGCAGAATGGCGGGAATTTATTGCCCAACAGCCATATGGGAATGCATACGACTGGCTGCAATTTATCGGTGCGGAAAACAAACAGGGCAATATCACCGCGCATGAATGCAACGATATTATCCGGAAGCTCAACCTCAAGAGTTTTGAAAGCCAGTACAAGATCCTCTTCATGTGGATGCCGGAATACCTGGGCAATGAAGGGAACAGGCTGTTGAAGCTGATAGAGGAACCTCCGTTGAACACCGTTTTCATCCTTGTAGCAGAAAACCAGGAGCAGATCCTGGCCACCATCCTTTCCCGCACACAGCTGATCAAGATCAATCCGCTGTCCAAAGCAGAGGTGGTGAAAGCTTTAGTGGAAAGGAACCAGGCTCCTGAAGCCCGGGCCCGCCAGATTGCCACCATCGCTTCCGGCAATTACCGGGAAGCCCTGCAATTACTGCAACACAACGATAACGATTACCATGAATTGTTGCGCAACTGGCTGAATTGCATTTTTATGCAAAACCGGGCCGGATTGCAGGAATGGGTAGATCATATTTCCAGTCCCAAAATGGGCCGGGAAAACCAGAAACAATTCCTCCGGTATTTTATCAATGTGCTGGAACACAGCATCCGTGTACAATACATGGATAAAAGCCAGCTGGCCTTTTCAGACGAAGAAGTGGATTTTGCGGAAAAGCTGAAAAAACTGGCCAATCTGGGGCAAATGCAGCAGCTCACAGAAGAGCTGGATAATGCCTGTTACCATATAGAAAGGAATGCCAACGGCAAGATCCTTTTCCATGCACTATCTATCCGGCTTCAATATGTATTTAAAGGAAGGCCCCTGCCGGTATAGCTATCAACAATTTACCTTACCTTTGGGCTTATTCCCTGTACAATCTTCAGATTCTGAAAGGAAATATGTATTTTAGTCACCGGAGAATGCAGGGATAATTATTTCTTAATATTATAAACCGTAATATATGGCTTGTGCCGGATGTGGTACGGGTGTGGATGGGAAGCCGTCGGGATGCAAGAGTAATGGAGGATGCAGTACAGGAGGATGTAACAGATTAAACGTTTTTGACTGGCTGTCCAATATACCCTTGAGTGATAGTTTAGCACCATTTGACATCTTAGAAGTTAGTTTTAATAACGGCAGTCGCAAGGATTTCTTTCGTAATTCCACCAAACAGATCTTCGATAAAGGAGATATGGTAGCTGTGGAAGGAATCAGCGGGTTTGATGTTGGCACGGTAAGCCTTACCGGGGAACTGGTTAGGCTGCAAATGAAAAAACGACGGGTGGAAGATACCCCCGAAGTAAAAAAGCTGCTCCGCCGCGCCTCTACAGATGATATGCACCGCATGTCTGAAAACAAACAACGCGAAGCGGAAGCCCTCATCAAAGCCCGGGTAATTGCCCGCAGCATTGGCCTGGAAATGAAACTGGCCGAAGTGGAAATTCAGGCCGATGGCCGGAAAGCCACCTTCTTCTACACGGCAGACGACCGTGTGGATTTCCGTGAACTCATTAAAATGTATGCCTCCGAATTCCGGGTGAAGGTGGAAATGCGCCAGATAGGTGCCCGCCAGGAAGCTGGAAAAGTAGGTGGTATTGGTAGCTGCGGCCGCGAACTTTGCTGCTCTACCTGGCTCACAGACTTCAAATCAGTAAACACTACTGCAGCCCGTTATCAGAACCTTTCCATCAATCAGGCTAAATTATCCGGTCAGTGCGGCCGCCTCAAATGCTGCCTCAACTATGAGCTGGATACTTACCTGGATGCCCTGAAGGATTTCCCTGATGACTGCGATGTGATAGAAACCGCCAACGGCAACGCCTCCCTCCAAAAGCGGGATATCTTCAAAAGCCTCATGTGGTATTCTTTCGACGGCAGTAACAAACAATACCCGCTCACCATTACCCGCGTGAAAGAGATCCGCCAGATGAACAAACAAGGCATCAAGGCAGAAGAACTGAAACCGGTGGAAGTGGTTAGCACCAAACCAGAATTAGAAGCGGACCTTGGGTTTGCAGATGTGGTAGGCCAGATCAGCTTACGCTCCCTGGAAAAAGCATCACAGAAACGCAAACAAAAGAACCGGGACAATAAACAAAAAGAAGGAAAGGATAACAAATCCAAAGGCGCTCCGCAAGGGCAGGGTCCGCAACAACAGCAAGCCCGTCCGCAAAGAGACCAACGCCCGAAAGGAGGGGAACAAAAACCTGATCAGCAAAAAGGCCCACGCCCGGATCAAAGACCACGCGGCGAAAATCGCGGAGGTGGGGAAAACCGTGGTGCTGAAAACCGCGAAAATCGTGGAGGCGGTGAAAACCGTGGAGGCGAAAATCGCAATCAGGGCCGCAACCAGGGGCCGCAAAGAGGTGGTCCACAGCAGGAAGGCCAACAACAAGGCGGCCAGCAACGCAATCCGCAAGGACCAGGTCAGCCTCGCAGTAACGAAAACCGTCCTCCAAGACCGGATCAGAAACCCCGCCAGGAAAATCAAAACCGCGGCGGTGAACCCGGAAAACCAAAAGATCAACAACCCCGGGAAGGCCAAAAACCACAAAACCCTGGCGGTCAAGGCGGTAACCATCGCCACAAAAATCGTCCCCCCCGTAAACCGGACGATAAACAATAAATAGTATTTACTGCACGTATTATAGAAGAGACGCACATTGCGTCTCTTCGTATATTCGTCCTATAATGATCGGATTCCCTCCCAGATATGGAACCACCTACCGCCTGGAAAACCGCACATCTGCTGAACAGCTGATGATCGCGTGGATGGCTGTTGAAAAAATGGGCTGGGAAGTTAGTACAGTAAGCCCGGATAGCATCACCGCCTTTACCAATTTCAGCCTCCGTTCCTGGAACGAACAGGTAAGCATCCGGATCACCGAAGAAGAAATTGAACTTTTCAGCGTATCTACCGGCGTGCAGGTACTGGACTTTTTCAGGAACCGCCAGAACATCCGCCGCCTGCTCAAAGAAATAGCCATTTTAAACACGGATACACCTGCTGAATTACTCCTCGCACAATACGAAGAAAGGAAAGCGCAATTCAGCCAAACGGGTGATTTCGTTCATCTCACACATAACACACGCATAGTCAGTGGTTTCATGAATGTGTTCAGGCCGGTAAAAGGATACTTCATCACCCCCATCCTGATCACTTTACAGGTACTCCTCTTCCTCCTGCTCACTAATAAATGGCTGTTCCCGCATAGCACCTGGTGGACAATTGACCCACAGGCATTATTGGACGTTGGCGCAAACTACAAGCCCCTCACACTTTTCGGAGAACCCTGGCGTTTGCTGACGGCAAACTTTTTGCATGCAGATGTATTACACCTGTTCTTTAATATGTATGGCCTGATGGTTTGTGGCATCTACCTGGAATCCCTCCTGGGCCGATGGCGCTTCCTGCTTATTTACCTGCTTTGTGGCATCGGAGGAGGCATGGCCAGTTTATGGTGGCACGACAGGCTTGTTTCTGTCGGAGCCTCAGGAGCGGTATTCGGTTTGTTCGGATTCATCCTCATGCTGCTATTGCATCGTTTCCTGCAACCGGGCGAGAGAAAAGCCCTCCTGGTCAGCATTGGCATCTACCTCGTTTTTAGCCTGGCAGCTGTTTTCTTTGTGGATAATTTTGATCATGCCTGGCATATCGGAGGATTGATCACCGGCGCAATCCTGGCCTGGATAATATATCCCGGGTTAAGAACATCCACCTTTACCCGCACAGCATGGGCAGCAGGCATTATAAGTTCATTGTTCATCGGCATTTATTTCCTGCTGCCAAGGGATGTAAATATCTATATCGCAAAATTGGAAAAGATGGACGAGAACTTTGTACTGGCAGCCGTAGTGTATAACAACCAACACTCCGGGGAAGAACGAAAGAAATTACTGAAGGACTTTGGAATTTATTACATGAACGAAAACCTGCGTATCATGGATGAGATCGATCAGTTGTCGCTCAGCATAGATTCACGCAATCATAATAAACTATTACGCAGATTGATCACCACGCAAAAGAGCATGTATAACTATAGTTATAAAACATTGGAAGAAGGAAAAAATCGTTACGACAAGGAGATACTCGAAGCCATTCATGAATTGGGCAAGATGCAAAAGCTGCTGTCTGATTAAGCCAGTCTATTTCTCCTCCTCAAAATACAGCTTGTAAAAATGCATCGTCCTTTCCTCATCATACCCCCTTTCGATCATTTCCCGGTTACCGTGAATGTATACATGGAAGTTCCTGTCGAGCTTTAAAATACTCTTGAACACGCGCTGCTGTTTCTTTACCGCCGCACCGGAAATATCAAACTCATCCGGCACATCCAGTTTAAATTCTTCCCTGAAATGCTCCCTGTAATTCTTAAAGGCATCTACGGCATCCGGATGCCCCAGTACTTCTTCTGCAAATTCATTCAGTTTGAACTCCTCCCTGTCTTTGAAATAAGCAGCAGATTTATTCAGCAGTTCTATCTGGTCCACCCGGTTCATTTCAAATTCTTCAGGTAACTTTTTCTGGATGAATTGCTGGCAGATGCTCACCATGGTTTCCGTCTGGTGATAACTGTCTTCCCTGCGTTGTACCTGCAGAAAAGCGTCTTTCCAGTAAACAGCTTCATTCTGTTTGCTGATGCTGTCTACGATACTTACTTTATATCCTTCCTCCTGTTCCACATTAAAGACCAGGCAACCTTTATCCAGTTTATTGATATTGATCCCATCATCATAGTTCACTTCATAATTATCATTACTGAGATAAACTTTCAGATAGGTATCCCTGTTCTCTGATTTAAAAATACCGATCGCTTCCACTTCTTCTCCATCCACCTGGCATTTGGAAAAATGCACAATGTACAGTTCACCGCCTTTGATCTTTGGATGCGTGGAGTGTTTGTAAAGATGTTTGGCAATGTTCACAGACTGCTCCTGGAAATTCTCCTTGTCTTCAAAGATCAGGCTGCAATATTTGAAAACCTCATTCAAGTGAAGGTCAGCCTCATGCGTGAAACGGAAATATTCCGCATTATTGGTGAAAGGCTGAATGAAATAGCTCAGCAACAGGGTACCGATCGTTTCATCCGTCAGCTCCAGTGGCTGCTGAGACAGTACCAGCGGATCTTCGTTGGTTGCGTTACCCACTTTGTGGATGGTGAGCCTTTCCAGGTCTTTTATATCAGATACATGAATCATACGGGCTGCAAATTAGGCGCATTTGTACTTTTACGCTAAAAAATTTAATTTCAGGGTATGAAATACTCCCTCTACCCCATAAGCCTTCTCTTTAGCATGGCAGCTTTCGCGCAGGAACCACTTTACACAGCCAAAGATCTGACCCCGGAAAATATGTTCTCTTCCAACATTGAAGGGCCCAATTTCGACAAAGCCGGCAATTTATACGTTGTGAACTTTATCAAAGATGGTGTGATCGGAAAGATCAATTCCACCAATGGAAAGGGGGAGATCTTTGTTGTACTGCCGGATAGCAGTATTGCCAACAGTATTCAGTTCACCAGCAAAGGCAGTATGCTCCTGGCTGATTTCAAAGGCCACAATGTATTGCAGGTAAGCATGCCCTCCAAAAAAGTGAGCGTGTATGTACACTCTTCAAAGTTCAACCAGCCCAATGATCTCTGCATCAATAAAAAGGATCAGGTATTTGCCTCAGATCCTAACTGGAAAGAGCAAACAGGTCAGATCTGGCGGATAGATCCGGGAGGAAAAGCTGTGCTGCTGACTGCGGACATGGGTACCACCAATGGAATTGAACTAAGCCCGAACGAAAAAATACTGTACGTGAATGAAAGTGTGCAGCGGAAAATATGGAAGTTTGATGTGGATGCCAAAGGCAATATCTCCAATAAAACCCTCTTCGCAGAATTTCCGGATCATGGATTTGATGGGATGAAATGCGATAAAGCCGGGAACCTTTATGTAACACGTTATGGCAAAGGCACCATTGTTGTGCTCAGCCCTGCCGGAGAACAGCTCCGCGAAATTCAGATGAAAGGAAAATCCACCAGCAACCTCGTGTTCGGCGGTAAAGACGGTAAAACGGTTTTTGTTACCCTGCAGGACAGGAAGTGTATGGAAACCTTCCGTGTGGAGATCCCCGGCAAGCGGTTCTGATACTTTCTTAACACAACCTGCAAATTTCATTTGTATACCACAGGTTCGGTACGTGTTCTCTATTCCTTCACCTGGGGTATAGGTGAATATCATATCATAAAAAAGGCCGGCGCTACAACGCCAGCCTTTTTCAGTTATTTAAAAGGATCAGGTATTCAACCCGCCGCAAACACTCAGCACCTGCCCTGTCACATAAGCACTCATGTCAGAAGCCAGGAAGAGGCATACATTTGCGATGTCTTCCGGTGAACCGAATTTGCCTAAAGGAATTTGGTCCAGGTAGTTTTTTGCACCTTCACCATCTTTCAGGTAATGGGTCATATCCGTTTCCACAAAACCCGGTGCTACTGCATTCACCCGGATGTTGCGGCTGCCTATTTCCTGGGCTATGGATTTGGAGAATCCGATGATGCCGGCTTTGGAAGCAGCATAGCTACTCTGGCCTGCATTACCTTTCATACCAATGATAGAACTCATATTAATGATGCTGCCGCTTTTTGCCTTCATCATCGGGCGCATCACCAGCTTGGTCATATTAAATACACTCTTCAGGTTCACATCCATCACCTCATCCCATTGTTCAGCGCTCATACGCAACAGCAGGTTATCTTTTGAGATTCCGGCATTATTTACACAAATATCCACCGTACCAAATTCTTTCAACACATCCGTTACCAGCGCATCACATTCTTCAAATACACCGGCATTACTTTTATACGCTTTGGCTTTCACTCCTTTTGCGATCAGTTTAGCTTCCAGGGCTTTTGCTTTCTCGTCGGAGCTTACGTACGTAAACGCAACATTGGCTCCTTCATCTGCAAATTTCAACGCGATCGCTTCTCCGATCCCACGGCTTGCTCCAGTTACGATGGCTACTTTGTTGTTGAGTAATTTCATTTTAAACAGATAGGTTTTAGCTTTAGTTTGAATTAGTGTTTTTCTACGAACCGGAGGATCTCCTCCAGTAAATGCCGCTCGTTATTGAGTCGTGGAACTTTATGCTGCCCGCCGAGTTTACCTTTGCTTTTCAGCCATTCTGTGAAACAACCCTGGGTCATTACACGAACAGTAGGGCGCCGCAATGCCATATCCTTATGGCGTTTAGCCTCATAATCGGAATTTATTGTCTTAAGTGTACTGTCTAATACGTCAATAAATGTTTCCAGGTTTGCCGGCATGGTTTCAAATTCAATCAGCCACTCATGCCCGCCGCTGCCACTTTCACTGAAATAGATAGGTGCGGCCGTATAGTCATTCACAATAGCACCGGTTACCTCACAAGCCTTTCCAATGGCTTTATCTGTATTGTCTACGATCAGCTCTTCCCCAAACGCGTTGATAAAAGATTTAGTACGTCCGCTTACCCTAATGCGGTAAGGTGCCAGGGATACAAATTGTACGGTATCGCCTACAAGATAACGCCAGAGGCCGCCGTTAGTACTGATCACAAGCGCATAGTTCTTTCCCGTTTCCACTTCATGTAATTGCAGTGTGCGGGGGAACTCTTTGCCGTATTCTTCCATCGGCATGAATTCATAGAAAATGCCATGGTTCAGGAAAAGCAGCAGGCCTTCTTCTCCCAGTACATCCTGTGCAGCAAAGAAACCTTCGGATGCATTATAGGATTCCAGGTAATTCATGTTCGGTTTGCGGATCAGCTTTTTGAACTGTTCCCGGTAGGGAGTGAAGCTCACACCACCATGCATATACAGTTCCAGGTTAGGCCATACATCCGCAAGATTGTCCGTACCTGTTAGTTCAAATATCCGTTTGATCAATACGATCGTCCAGGTAGGTACCCCTGCAATAGAGGTCACATTTTCATGGATCACCGCATTGGCCATGCGTTCTATTTTTTCTTCCCACTCATCCATTAAAGCAATGGAAAGGTCCGGCGTGCGGATCATGTTTCCATAAAATGGCATGTTCTGCAACATCACGGCACTCAGGTCTCCTGCATAACTATCGCTGTCCGGAGCCAGTTTATTCACCTGGTGGCTGCCACCGATCACTAACGATTTACCCGTGAGCACATCAGAATCCGGCAGGTTATTATAATAAAGGGATAACACATCCCGTCCTGCGCGGTAATGGCAATCGTCCAGGCTTTCTATGGAAACAGGAATGAATTTGCTTTTATCTGCTGTGGTACCGCTTGATTTGGCGAACCATTTTATCGGGGTGTTCCAGATCACATTCTGTTGCCCTTCCATCACACGCTGGATGTAGGGTTTAATGGATTCATAGTTATGAACGGGAACGCGTTGTTTAAATTCGTCTATCTTAAAAATATTGGAGAAGCCATACTGTTTGCCAAATTCCGTGTACTGTGCAGCGCTGAGCAGATTCTGAAATACCTGCTGCTGTACCTGCAGCGGATATTGCATAAAATGCTCAATACGGCCCATACGTATTCTGGCCAATTGTGATAAAGCTGGACTTAAAATCTTCATACCAGGTTTTAACTAGGGTTGTGATAGTAGTTATTGTTTCGCAGCCTCGTCCAGGTAATCTTTCCTGCGGAGTACGAAATTTTGGCCAAGATACACTTTTCTTACCTGTTCATCTTCAGCTAGTTCTTCGGCCGTACCGGCTTTGAGGATCTTACCTTCAAATAATAAATAGGCTCTGTCTGTAATGGAAAGCGTTTCCTGTACGTTGTGGTCCGTGATCAGGATGCCAATGTTCCGGTATTTAAGTTTAGCTACTATGGCTTGGATATCTTCCACGGCAATAGGGTCGATCCCTGCAAAAGGTTCATCCAGCAGGATGAATTTAGGGTCTACTGCCAGGGCCCGGGCTATTTCTGTTCTCCGGCGTTCCCCTCCGCTGAGTACATCTCCGGGGCTTTTTCTCACGTGTTGTAAACGGAATTCCGTCAGCAGCTGTTCCAGTTTTTCTTTCTGGTCTGCCTTGTTCAGCTTCGTCATTTCCAATACAGCAGCAATATTATCTTCCACGCTCAGCTTACGGAAAATGCTGGCTTCCTGGGGCAGGTAACCAATTCCCATCTGCGCTCTTTTGTACATCGGTAGCTTGGTGATATTCTGATCATTGAGGAAAACCTCCCCCTCATCCGGCTTGATAAGCCCTACCACCATATAAAAGGTAGTGGTCTTTCCCGCACCATTAGGCCCCAGCAGGCCCACGATCTCTCCCTGCGTAACTTCCACAGATACATGATTTACCACGGTCCTTGCCCGGTATCTCTTAACCAATTGTTGTGTATGTATTCTTAGCGCCATAAACTGAATCTCAGCAAAAATAGTAAAATAGGGCAATGAACCGCGGTTTAGGGCGATAGATAAACATTTTTAACCATTTATTGGCTATTAGTTAATTAATCTCCTAAATAATATCTTTGCGTGGTTTTATAATTACCGCTTTAAAATATGAAAGTTACTGAACATATTTCCCAGGCAAAAGATACATTGATCTCCTTTGAGATATTGCCGCCCCTGAAAGGGAAAAGTATTGAATCCATCTACGACCATCTGGACCCCCTCATGGAATTCAAGCCTTCTTTTATCAATGTTACTTATCACCGTAGCGAACATATGTTCAAAAAACGCGCGGATGGCTCTTTTGATAAGGTAGAGATCCGCAAACGCCCCGGAACGGTTGGCATCTGCGCCGCCATCATGAACCACTACCAGGTAGATGCGGTTCCGCACCTGATCTGTGGTGGTTTCAGCAAAGAAGAAACAGAAAATGCCCTCATAGACCTGAACTTCCTGGGGATAGACAATGTGCTGGTGCTCCGCGGAGACGCTCCGAAGAATGAAACTTTCTTTGAAGCCCATCCTAATGGTCACCGTTACGCCATCGATCTCCTTCAGCAGGTAGCCCAGATGAACAATGGCATCTACCTGGAAGAAGACCTCATGGGAGGCCTCAAAACCAAATTCTGCATTGGCATCGCAGCCTACCCGGAAAAACATTTCGAGGCGCCTAATATGCAAACGGATATGATGTACCTCCAGCGCAAAGTAGAAGCCGGCGCCGATTACATCGTTACCCAGATGTTCTTCGATAATAAAAAGTATTTCGACTTTGTAGCCAAATGCCGGGACATGGGCATCACCATTCCCATCATCCCCGGGCTGAAACCCCTCAGCACAAAGAAGCAAATGACCATCTTACCCCGTACTTTCCATGTGGATATGCCGGAAGATCTGTACACAGAAGTGAATAAATGCAAAACAGATAAAGAGGTGGAGCTGGTAGGTACTGAATGGCTCATCCAGCAATCAAAAGAACTGAAAGCGGCCGGCGTGCCTGTATTGCATTACTACACCCTGGGTAAACCTCACGTAGTGCGCAAAGTAGTGGAAACGGTTATGTAGGCAAAAAAAATAGCCATTACGTAGATACGCGATGGCCTTTTTTCCCTATAACTGTCACACCTTTGTTTTTGTTAAAAAACTTATTGGTGATGTATTGCTAATATTAAGACGTAGGTAAACAGCTTTACCCCCACGTAAAAAATAAAAAAAGAAGCCGTCCATGCAGGACGGCTTCTTTTATAAAATATAGTTTTATAGGTGATCAGTAATCTTCCCGGTTAAATAAAAAACCAACACTGATCCCCAGGTACTGGTTCTTACTGCTCATTTTATCTATCCGGTCAATATCCGTAAGTCCCATGCTGTAGTTGGCGCCTACCATTAACCCGTTATCAAATTCATACCCCAGTGCAAAATTTGCCCCTGCATCCCAGGGATACATCCGCACCACGGCCAGGTTATTATCTGAGCGGCGGGAAAACTGCACCTGCTTTGAGTTCTGCGTAATGCTCCGGCCATTCTGGGTAATATCAAAATCATACCGACCGCGCAAACCATATCCCACATAAGGCCCAAATCCGGCAGCAATATTCCCGATACCTAACGGAAACTTATATACGAGATTAACAGGTAATTCAAGGTAATTCAGTTTCATCTGGCTGCCATTAGGAATGTACACGCCGTTCAATTCTGCCTTGGGTATCCGTGCTGCATGAAAGCCCGTACCCTTTGTGATGTAACGGATCACGGGCTGAAGGTAAAAACCATTGCTCAGGGGCATATTGATCAACAGATCAAGGTGCCAGCCATGGAATGTTTTCATATTACCGGTCACGTCTCCCAGTTCACTGCGCACATCTCCGGAAATTTTCATGTTCGCCGCCGTGTAGCCGGACCTGATGCCAAGGCTCACCTGCGCCTGTACACCCAATACGAATGAGGTCAAAAAAATGATCAGCAGACCTGATTTTTTCATAAAATATGAATTTAGATAGGGGCTTCTTGCTGCTTAGGGGATAGTAAGTGCTCTAAATAGAATTAATGCTAAATGTATGCTCTCGCTGTTATTGGGATCAAACTTAGTACATTCTTTCTCAAATTTATAACAGCGGGGAGCCCTGATGATCAAAATTGTGGTTAAATAATCGTGAACTGTCAGTTTTAAATAGTGAAATGGTGCCTTTATCTCTCTGCCGGAAAGCAAGAGAGATAACACCAGGGGCTTCTGAATTGTTTAGAAAGAGGCCTAAAAAAACGGCAGGTCAAGCATTTCAATGTTTCGTAATGCTTAACCTGCCTGTTTATGAACAGGAATGAGTTCCTTAACGACGCATCATACTGCCAAACTTGTACCCAACAGAAACACCAAAGGAGGTATTCTTCACCCTGTTGTCGTCATCACCGGCACCATTGATATTCACCAGGCCAAGGTCTGTATGAAGACCAAAGTTCAGTCCCATCGGCAATTCATATCCCACCTGGAAATTGGCACCCGCATCCATTCTTTTGGTCTGCAAAGCGTTGTCGCTTCCAAAGTCGATATCATTGTCTCCCACTTTACCACCTAATGCATAAGAGAAATAGGGGCCAAGGCCAATGAACAGGTTACCTGTTCCTACTTCCGGTTTGTACATAAAGTTCAGCGGGAGTTCCAGGTAATGCAACCTGGTTTTAATGTCTGCTCCCAGGGCATTCTCCTGTTTACCGCCTTTGCCTACATATAAAAGGCTGGGCTGGATAAAGAATTCATCTGCCAGCGGAAGGTCTACGGTCACCCCTGCACGGAGCCCCGTCAACATATCACTGGTCTTTTTGTTCCCGTTGTTCACCAACGGATTCTTGTAAGTTGTACTTGAAAAGCTCGGTCCCGCTGTTATGCCAAACTTAACCTGTGCAAAAGAAGCACCTGCTACCAACATAACCGCAAAGGATAACAATACTTTTTTCATTGTTTTTTATATTTATCGTTAGGATGAAAATGGTGTATTCAGACTAAATAATGCTTTAGCCCCAAAAATGTTTACTATTCTGCTTTGTTTTTACCGCTTCCGCTACCTCCAAAAAGATAACCTACTGAAAAGCTCCATACCCTGTTCTTGCTTTTATCATCACGGGAATCATCCGCACCGGAAAGGATCTTGGCAAAGCCTAAACCATACTGCGCAGAAATAAGGAAGTTACCCACCTCAACGCCGGCCAGCAAATTACCACCGTAGTCAAAACGTTTGTACTTGTCGTACCCCTGGTTAGGATCTGTATTGTCAAACGGGGTATCATCATCCCACTTGATCTTGGATTCACCGCTTACAGGTCCAAGCGCATACTTGTTCTTACCGGCCACGCCGAAAGCTGCATAAGGGCCGGCACCAATAAAGAGCCGGGTATCCTCACCTATAGGGATCTTACCCACAAGGTTTACCGGAATTTCAATGTATTGAGGATTGGTGGAGGTTTTGAAGTAAGTAACATCACCGGGGTTTCCTCTTTCTAATTTGGAACCTTTACCGGTATAGAATACACCGGGTTGAAGTGAAAGGACGGGAGAAAGTGGAAAATCCGCGATAACGCCCACATTAAAAGAGCTCTTGAATTTGTTTTCTTCTACATTCCCGCCGCTTCCGGTAGTAATATTGGCAAGGTTATACCCGCCTTTAATACCTACCCTTGCCTGAGCCATGGCAGCTACAGATAAACCGATAGCCATACATGAGAGAACAATCTTTTTCGTCATAACCTAGTAGTTTAATTATGACCGGTAATTCCAAAGACTGTGCCAAAGGGGCTTCCTGCTGTTATATCTGATTATAAATCAATAACTTATAGCTACTTCTTTACCGCCACCTTCGATTCCCGCTCCAGGAATTCCTCTAATTGTTCCACCCCAAGGCGTTTAGCAAGGATCTTTTTATTTTCGTCCAGCAGGTAAACAAGCGGCGTGCTGTATACATCATAGAACTTGCGGTAATTGCTCTTATAACCGGGGTCCCACACATGCGCCCAGCCAACGAGGTTTTTGTCTTTAATGAATTGGGTCCACTCTGCCTGTGTGCCTTCTGTTTTAACACCATACATGGTTACCCCTTTCTTTTTCCAGCTTGCCTTGTAAGCAGAATCCAGCCGGGGAACTTCTGTGATGCAATGCCCGCAGGTGGGGTCCCAGAAAACCAATACTGTATATTTTGATTTTATATCGTAGAGCGCTTTGGGCCTGCCTGCTGTATCTACCAATGGCAGCGCCGCTGCTTTCTGGCCTATCAGGTTAGGGGCAATGGTAAAAGCCCTGTCGATGATCTTTTGATTTTGTTCTTCTGTTACCCAGTAAGCCTGTTTTGTAACGTAGTATTTTTCCACCAGGTGTACAAAAACCGCGTCCATTCCCATGATCGGAGAACCTTCATAGGTATGTGTAAGCCACCATACCACATACTTAAAGCTCTCTTTGTCTTTCCTGGTTTTAGCGATCAGCCTGTCCCCTTCCAGGATCACGGAATCCGGAACTGGCGCCACTAACTGGTTAAAATACCTGGTAAGCCGGCTTTCGATGATAGGGGTTCGTACCAGCCTTCCGTCACTAAGGTCTACATCATCCCAGTAGTGCGCCTTAAAATACAGGTAGGGATAGGTAGAATCCAGGCTGCCGTCCTTTTTCCTCGGCATAGGAGGTACCTCTGTTTCCCGCATAGCCTTAAAGATGCTGGCCAGGAGGGTTTGCGGATGCTGTTGGATGATATTATTCCTGTATGCCAGCAACTTTTTACCCAACCCTTCCGAAAGGGGGCGAACTTTTGCGGTGTCTTCCGCAGTACGGGCTGCTGCCAGCTTCTGCTGAATATCATTCATAATATCAGACTGGGAAGAAAGGAATTTATTGTACGCGGAAAACATATCGTTATCCGGAGAATTCTTATAGATTGTTTTGCCGGACAGGTCGCTGGTATCTATTGAAACGGAAAAGTTCTGCACCTTGTCCATCAGCATTTCAACATAGCGGGTCTTTCCTGGAAGCACTACCATATAAATGCCCCCGGGCTGCTTTTCAGGGCCTTTTAACACCGCAACCCCCTCATTACTGATCTGTGCGGAATCCATTACATACGTGGTTTTGCCCATGTAGTGCCCCAGGTACACCGTACCCGATTGATATCCTTTCAATTGAACCGTGATATTGTATCCCTGTGCATGGAGGGAAAAAGTGCTGCAAAGGCAGATAAGGAAGTATAGCAGTTTTTGCATAGGTAGGATAAAAGTAAAGAAATTTCTTATAGCCTGATGCGAAAACCATCCTACCTTTGCACCCGTGAGGAAAAAAAATGTAGTTCTGGAAAATGTGCCCGTAACTGCTTATGCCGCAGAAGGTAAAGCGCTCGCACGGGTAGACGGTAAAGTGATCTTTATTGAAGGAGGCGTTGTGCCGGGAGATGTGGTAGATGTAAGGCTCAGTAAAAATAAAAAGGACTGGGCAGAAGGAAAAGCCACGCAGATACACACTTATTCACCGGACCGGGTAACGCCCTTTTGTGACCACTTTGGTCTTTGTGGCGGATGCAAATGGCAGATGCTCCCTTACGAGCGTCAGCTGGCCTATAAACAGCAACAGGTGGAAGATCACCTGCGGCGGATCGGGCACCTGGAATTTCCCGCCCTGCCCCCCATCCTGGGAGCTGTAAAAACAAGGCATTACCGGAATAAACTGGAATTCACTTTCTCCAATAAAGCCTACCTCACAGACGAAGAGATCCGGGAAGCCGGGGAAGATTGGCCCCGCCGCAACGCTTTGGGGTTCCATATCCCCAAACTGTTTGATAAAGTGCTGGATATCCAAACCTGTTATTTGCAGGAAGAACCCGCCAACCTTATCAAGAACACCATCCGCGACTGGGCAGAAAAACACAAATTGTCCTTTTATGATATCCGCCGCCAGGAAGGTTGGCTGCGTAATCTGGTTTTACGCATCTGCACAACAGGAGAAGTAATGGTGAACCTGGTGATCCACCACGAAGCAAAGGAACAGCGGGAAGCATTACTCAATCACCTGCTGGCAACCGTTCCGGGTATTACCACTTTGTTATATACCATCAATCCCAAAAAGAATGATAGTATCTTTGACCTGGAACCGAAAGTATTCTTCGGTAAAGGTTATGTAGAGGAAAAACTGGAAGATTTTAGCTTTAAGATCGGCCCCAAATCTTTCTTTCAAACAAACACTTACCAGGGAGAAGCGTTATATAAGGTTACACGTGATTTTGCAGGATTAACCGGCAGGGAAACCGTGTACGATCTTTATTGCGGCACCGGCAGCATCGGCATATTTGTGTCCCGCAGCGCCGGAAAAGTAGTAGGGATAGAATTGATCAAAGAAGCCATCGACGATGCGCGGGAAAATGCAGCCGCCAACAAAGTAGAAAACGCTACGTTTTTTGCAGGTGATGTGATAGATATTTGTGATGATGCATTTTTTGCCGAACACGGCGCCCCTGATGTGATCATTACAGATCCGCCAAGGGCAGGGATGCACGAAAAACTAACCGCTAAACTGCTGGAAGTAGCGGCACCGCGGATCGTTTACGTGAGTTGTAATCCGGCAACGCAGGCAAGGGACCTGGCGTTGCTCAATGAAAAATACAGTGTGGAAAAAGTGCAGGCCGTAGATATGTTCCCGCATACGCACCACATTGAAAATGTAGTATTACTGCAACGCAGGTATTAATTTAACTTAACGAATAAGCATTAACGCAATGAGTGAGTTCAGACCCGGCAGATTCCAGATGTTGCCCCTGGTAATCAAGAACCTTCTGATCATAAATGGATTGGTATTTCTGGCACAGGTCACCCTGGAAAACATGTATGGCTACCGTATGGAAGACCTCTTTGGTCTGCATTACTGGGGCTCTGAACTCTTCAAACCCCACCAGCTGGTCACCCACCTGTTCATGCATGGCGGGTTCGGCCACGTTTTCTTCAACATGTTTGCATTGTGGATGTTTGGTAGCGCCCTCGAAAACATCTGGGGTCCCAAACGTTTCCTCGTTTTTTATATCATCTGTGGCATTGGTGCCGCACTTTGCCATATGGTTGTTCTCACGTACGACAATATGCAGGTAGTAAAAGCTGTTCAGCATTTTAATGCTGACCCAGCCTTCGATACTTTTAATGCTATCTACGAAAAATACGGATTAGGCAACTATGTGATCAGTGAAGGCAATCAGCAGGTAAGCCTGCAAAGTTTCCGGGATGCCTGGAGCACCATGCCGCCGGAATCGTACGACATGACCTTCCGCGCAAAGCTCTACCTCGCGAAATTCGTAGAAACCTACGCCAATATCCCTACCGTTGGAGCCTCAGGAGCAGTGTTCGGAATATTGTTCGCTTTCGGGTACCTTTTTCCCAACAACTATTTGTTCATTCTACCCATTCCTTTCCCCATCAAGGCAAAATATTTCATCGGCGGATACATCCTCCTGGAGCTGTATATGGGCATTAAAAATTCAGGGGAAGATAATGTGGCACACTGGGCACACCTGGGTGGCGCATTATTTGGTTATCTCTTGCTGAAGTTCTGGAACAAACGGAACCGGCGAACACTTTATTGATCTCAAAAGCTTAAATTTGTATACAAATACCAGCGCCATGCAAGTAGCGGAAAAAGAGAGGATGCCCCGTTTGTCACTCGGGGAAGAGAAGAACATGGTAACGCAGCTGCTGCTCCTGAATATCACTGTTTACATCTTACTGTTGTTCATACGGGTGATCTATATGATGGAGGATTACGGCCTGCCCGCGTTTGACCGGGACATTATGGCTAATACCATGTTGCCCGCAGCCCCCATGACCTTACTCACCAAACCCTGGACCATCATTACTGCCATGTTTGCCCATATTCAGTTCTGGGACATCTTCAGTAATATGGTGTGGTTGTTTTGCTTTGGTACCATTCTTCAGAATATTTCCGGCAATCACCGCCTGGTAGTTCCTTTATATATTTTCGGCAGTATTTGCGGAATGGCGTTCTACGTACTCGGCATGAACCTCATTCCCGCTTTCCGTACACTTGCCCCCACCAGTTCATTGATGGGTGCAGGGGCTGGCGTAATGGCCCTGGCTGTTGGTGCCACAGTACTTGAACCCAAAGGCCGCGTTTTTCCATTGCTCATGCAGGGCGGTGCCCCCATCTGGTTGATCACACTCATCTTCTTAGCCCTTCATGGTACAGCTATTGTTGCCGGAGGAGGAAGTTTGTCCATCCTGCTTTACCTGCTGGGAGGAGCTTTCATGGGTTACATGTTTATGGTGCAATTCAAAAAAGGGCATAATTGGGGCTCATGGGTGAACGACCTGTTCTTCAACATTGGCCATATGTTCCACCCCAAAGAAAAGAAAGAAGCCCTCAAAGCAGAGATCAATACCACCCGCAGTGGTTTCCGCGCCACACCCGTTCCCTTCACCAAAGTAGGAAATGTACCGGAGCATAAAATAAATGAGATCCTTGATAAGATCAACGAACAGGGAATTGATATGCTCACTGCTGAAGAAAAAGAAACCCTCCTGCGCGCAAGCAAAGAAAAAGAGGCCTGATTTTTTTACAGAATAAGATTCCCTTCCCCAATGGGCATAGCTTTTTAAAGCTTTGTTCCTAACAAGTTTAGTTTTTAAAAGAATAAGATTCCTCTCTCAACAGGCATAGCTTTTTAGAGCTTTGTTCCTAACAAGTTTAGTTTTTTATAGAACAAGGTCCTCCCAAACAGGCATAGCTTTTTTAAAGCTTTGTTCCCGCATACTTACTCCTAACAACGACCCTCTCAACATGTATAGCTTTTTTAAGCATTATGCTATCCTTATATTCAATATCTCCAATATGTGTGAAGTCCTCCCGCAGTAACCCTTTCCGGCTATGCAACAAATTTCACCGCTTATGTGAATTCTTTGTTTCCGCTTTCTTTTTATCAGGCCTGCACGCTATTTTTGCCACTCATAAATTTCGCCCCAGCCTTGAAAATTGCTTTTACGGTCATCCGGCGTCTGTTGCTTTGGGGTAACGTGCTCCTCGCCGTCGGACTGATGCTTTCGTACTTTATTCCCTTTACCAATCCCACCAGTTTCTGGCTCGGTGGTTTTGCAGGACTCCCATTTCCATTCTTCTGGTTAGCCTGTATCTTTTTCATTCCCCTCTGGATCGTTTATCGCCGTAAATACTGGCTGATCTCTGTAATAGCCGCCGCTGTTACACTTGGCGGGGTATTCAGCACCTGGGGCATTCACCTCTTTGGCGGAAGCAATGCTAATAGCAATACCTCTTTCACGGTGATGACCTACAATTGCAGCAGCATGGGCATCAAAGGATACAAGGAAGTGCCCGAAGTGCGCAAACGCATGTATGAAGAACTGAAAAAAGCCAGTCCTGATGTGCTTTGCCTCCAGGAATTCTACACCAACACCAACCCGGATAAACCTGATAACTTAGACAGTATCCGGAAAGAACTGAATTATCCTCATCATTATTTTGTCAGGAGCCTTATCCACTGGGATACCTGGCACTATGGCACTGTTATTTTCTCCCGCTTCCCCATCATAGACACCACCAGGGTAAAACTCTTCGAGGTTTCCAAAGGCCCTGGCACAGAAGACCTGATCGCAGCCAGTCTCATCATCAAAGGAGATACCGTAAGGATCATGTCCGCTCACCTGGTTTCCTACAAGCTTCAGCAGGATGATTACCAAACAGTGGCTTCCGCAGAAGTACACAAAGCCCATGGCCTCCTGTATAAGATGCGCCGCACCTTCAAGCTCAGATCGGAACAGGCACATATCATAAGGAACGAGATAGATCGCAGCAAACATCCCCTTATTGTAGTAGGGGATTTCAACGATGTGCCTGTTTCCTACACTTACCGCACCATCCGTGGAGACCTCCAGGATGCTTTCCTGGAGCAAGGTTCCGGCTTTGGCAGAACCTTCTCTGCTATCTCTCCCACACTGCGGATAGATTACATTCTGCCGGACAAATTCTTTACCGTGGAAGAATTTTCCATCTATCGCAGGCGGGGTTTCGAACACTTTCCCATTATGGCCAGGTTATCTATAAACAGAAAAGATTAACACCTTGTCTTTTAATGCGTTAAATTTATAGCGGCCAAACTATCTGCTTGTTGAAATTTTTACGACTTTTTACAAAAGGGTTTTTCCTTATCGTGAACGTGGTAACTGTTCTATTTTTCCTGCTGGCCTGCCTGGCGCCGTTTATTTCGCCGGTCAGGTTCTGGCCGATCAGTTTTATCACGCTGGGTTTCCCGTTCCTGCTGGTAGTGCTGCTGTTATTCCTCATTTTCTGGATCATCTTCCATCCTAAATATGCATTGATACCGCTGGTAGCCCTGGTGATCGGCTGGAAATCCGTTTCTGCCTTTTTCTCGCTGCGCTGGCCAACCAACTGGGAAACATCCAATAAACCGGAAGGCACCATCAATGTAATGAGCTATAATGTAGCCCTGTTTGGTCTCTATGCAAAGAAAAACAGCAAGCCTACCCGCGAAGCAATGTTTGACCTTATACGCCTGCAACAGCCGGATGTACTTTGCCTCCAGGATTTTTACACTTCTGAAAAATCAGATGATTTTAATAACCGGGAAGATCTTTCCCGCGTAATGAAACTCCCCTACCGTTTCTTTTCCAGCGATTTTAACCGCAACGGTACACAACACTGGGGCAGTATCATCTATTCAAAATTCCCCATTATCTTATCAGATAAGGTAAAGCTTTCTCCCGGCCCTATGGGAGAAAGCCTGATCTTTGCAGATATCCTGCGGAATAACGATACCATCCGCATCGTGAATATGCATTTGGAATCCTATCGTTTCAACGCCAAGGACTATCAATCCATCGAAAAAATAAAGAAACAGGAAGATACCGGCCTGGTTGCCGCAAAAGGCATAGTGGTAAAAATGCGCGATGCCTATGTTCGCCGCAGCCGCCAGGCCAATATTGTAGCGGATTTTATCAGAACCAGCCCCCATCCGGTGATCGTTTGCGGAGATTTTAATGATACTCCTGCTTCCTACACCTATTTCACTATTAAAGGGAACCTGCAGGATGCATTCCTCAAAAAAGGCAGTGGCATCGGCAGAACATTTACAGGCCTTTCTCCTACACTGCGAATAGACTACATCTTTATAGACAGAAGCTTTACCATCAACGGTTTCCGCACTGTACATTCTGATCTCAGCGATCATTACCCGGTCATTGCCAATGTGAGCATACCCTAGAATTTCCACTTTTGCTTAAAAAATTCGACATTCGGGTTGAAAAATCCGAAATTCGCCGATCCACAATATCAGATAATGTCAGAACAGCTTAAACTACACAATACCCTAAGCCGACAAAAAGAACTATTCACTCCGTTATATCCCGGTCACGTTGGCATGTACGTATGCGGACCAACAGTTTCCGGAGAGTCGCACCTGGGCCATGCACGCCCTTTCATTACATTCGATGTAGTGTACCGTTACCTGTTACACCTGGGTTATAAAGTACGTTATGTAAGGAATATTACAGACGCCGGCCATTTTGAAGAAGAAGGCCGCGCGGCGGAAGATAAGATCGCCAAATTTGCACAGCTGGAAAAACTGGAGCCGATGGAACTGGTGCAGAAATACACGAATCTCTTCCATTGGGCCATGGAACAGTTCAATACTTTAAAACCAAGTATAGAACCTACCGCTACCGGCCATATCGTAGAGCAGATAGAAATGATCAAAAAGATCATGGATGAAGGATTTGCCTACGAAGCAAACGGCTCTGTTTATTTTGATGTGATGAAATATTCAGAAGGTCACCATTACGGCATCCTTAGTGGTCGCGTATTGGAAGATCAACTGGAAACCACCCGCGAGCTGGATAACCAGGAAGAGAAAAAGAACAAAGTGGATTTTGCCCTCTGGAAAAAAGCGCCGCCGGAACATCTGATGCGCTGGCCAAGCCCATGGGGAGAAGGTTTCCCCGGTTGGCATATTGAATGTTCTGCTATGAGCAGCAAATACCTGGGGCAGCAGTTTGATATCCATGGTGGTGGTATGGACCTTCAATTCCCCCATCACGAATGTGAAATTGCGCAAAGTGAAATTGCACACGGAGAAATGATGGCGCGTTACTGGATACACAATAACATGATCACCATCAACGGTAAAAAGATGGGTAAAAGTTATGGCAATGTGATCCGCCTCACGGATCTGTTTGCCGGCACGCATCCCTTGCTGGAAAAGGGTTACAGCCCTATGACCATCCGTTTCTTCATTTTGCAGACGCATTACCGCAGCACACTGGACTTCTCTAATGAAGCCCTGCAGGCCGCAGAGAAAGGTTTACAGCGTTTGTGGTATGCTTACGAAGTATTACAGAAATTGGTATACACCGCTAACGGTGCAGACATCAATAAAGAGCTGGACGATCAGGTACAAGCCTGGTGTAACGATTGCGCCGTTTCCATGAACGACGATATCAGCACCGCCAAAGTGCTGGCCAATCTTTTCGAACTGTCTCCTGTTATTAATTCATTGAAAGGCGGACAGGTAAAAATGCACGAGATCAGTGAAAGCACTTTCACACTCCTGCAGCAAACCTGGAAAACTTATCTGATCGATGTACTTGGTCTCCAGCCTGAAAAACCGGCAGAAACGGATAAACTGGACGGCGTATTGCAATTGCTGATAGACATCCGCAAGGAAGCAAAAGGCAAAAAGGATTATGCTACTTCAGATAAGATCCGCAACCAGCTGCTCACTATCGGTATTCAACTGAAAGATGAAAAAGACGGTACCGTATCTTATGCTATTGAATAAATGAGTAAACCATGAGGAGGCTGATCCTGCTGGCTGCAATCACTTTCGCAGCCTGTAATAACAGTAATAAAAATACGGAAGAAGAAAAGAACGTTACAGTAGATGCACCCGTATTTTCTGCAGACACTGCTTATGCTGCCGTAGAAAAACAAGTTGCCTTCGGTCCCCGGATCCCTGGCAGCCCTGCCCAGGAAGCCTGCGCAGCCTGGCTGATCGGTTATTTCAAAACCCTGGCAGATACTGTTTATGTGCAACGCACAAAAGTGATCGCACCTAAAAAGAAAGAACTTCCCTGCATTAATATCATCGCTTCTTTCAACCCTGCTGCAAAGAACAGGGTCTTATTATTCTCTCACTGGGATACCCGCCCGTTTGCAGATAAAGATGCCTTCGATAAAAAGAAACAGCTGGATGGTGCAGACGATGGCGCCAGCGGAGTAGGTGTATTAATGGAAGTGGCCCGCCAGTTCCATGCAAAGAAACCTGCCATAGGCGTAGATATCCTGCTCACCGATGTAGAAGATTATGGCGAATCTGATGTGGCAGATAGTTATTGCCTCGGTACACAGTATTGGGCTAAAAATCCTCACATCAATGGCTACACGGCGCAATACGGCATCCTGCTGGATATGGTGGGCGGCCGCAATGCCAGCTTTTACATGGAAGGCCATTCCAAACAATATGCTTACCCGCAGATGAAGATGTTTTGGGATGTTGCCAATACCATCGGTTATTCGGATCTCTTCCGCTATGAGGAATCCCTGGGAGGCCCTGCATTTATTACAGACGATCATGCTTACGTGAACACACTGGCTAAGATCCCTTCCTTCGATATCATTGCCACACAGCCGAAAGGAGATTTCATGCCGCACCACCATACTTCCAACGATAATATGTCTGTGATAGACAAGAAAACATTGCAGGGCGTGGGTCAAACCATCCTCCATGTGATCTATGGCGAACCGTTTAACTATTAAACAATGACCCATCACGATATCTATATCCCGCATCTGCACAAGGACAAAAAGCTGAAACGCATTGTCACAGAGCCGCTGGACATGATGCCTGTAGGGAAGAACATTGCGCTAAAACTTATCGGCTCCATCATGAGCCAGCAATTATCCGTAAGGGTAGCCGAAGTCATCTATGGCCGTTTCCTTAATCTCTATGGCGGCAAAGAACCAAAGGCACAGCAGATCCTGGACACAGACCCAACTGTACTGCGCAGCATCGGGTTATCCAATGCAAAGGTCTCTTACGTACACAACGTAGCCCGCTTTGTGATCGAAGAAAAATTAACAGATGCCAAACTGCATAAGCTCAGCAACGAAGATGTGATCGCTTATCTCACGCAAATTAAAGGTGTCGGCAAATGGACGGTGGAAATGTTGCTGATGTTTTACCTGGGAAGAGAAGATATTTTTGCGATAGATGACCTCGGTATTCAACAGGCCATGATCAAACTATACAAACTGGATGTAACAGATAAGAAAGCATATCGTGCAAAACTATTGGAGCTTTCCCAAAAATGGTCGCCTTACAGAACACATGCCTGCCGCTACCTGTGGTCCTGGAAAGATACTAAGGCTTGATATTATAGGTGCGCAGCCGCGTAGTATCCTCAAACCTGTCCAGCTCTATCAGCCCCACCCCCTTTGCATAATAATTCGTACTTAAGATCTGTGGTGGTATAAATGGCGGAACAGAAACTTCCATCTCTACCCCTATTACATTCGTATAAGCCTTACCCAGTACCGTTTTGTTACTCCCTTTCTGAATAATGGTATAACGGATGTTCAGCATAAAATCCCCCAGCCCCGTAATGGTGATGGGAATATCTTCAGACCAGCCCTGGCCCAAAGGAACGTTCTCTTTCAGATAGGTTGTTTTGACAGGTTGCGTTGGTGCATTGGGAATACCTGTAACAGCCAATAGCTGCACATAATCCCCACCACCACAATCAAAGAGAGAAAACTCTCCTGTAATATCATCTTCCAGCACACGATAGCTTTCACTCCCGATTACAGAATCCCCTTTTACCAGCAATACAAAGTCACCAGACATTGGCGGGTTCACATTCACGAACTCATAATTAAAGCTGGAACCTGTTGTATATGGCGAGTAATTACAAACATGACTTTGAAGCGGGCCTTCCTCACTCTTTTCCTTCTTACACGCGGCCAATACCATTATTGCGAAAACTAAACATAAAAAGGGGCTCAGTTTCATGGTCTAATCAATTCTATCCCTAAGTTACCCGATATTTTTCTAAATAAAAGACAGTAGGTAATTACAATACGTTAACAAATTGGTGGAGATCGGGGAGCTTCCCGAAAAAGCACCATCCCTCCCAATAATGGCTGAGGAAATCCCCCGGAACAGCAAAATGGTTCAAAACCCAAAACACCAGAACGGCCAACAGGATTGCCAGTAGCCGGAATTCAGCTACTGGCCAACTTAGTGTATAGAATACGCATTGTTATTTAAAAAAAATCTAATGGATTTTGTGTATTGTATGTGCATAAGTCGTACATTCGTCTCCCGATTAACAACTAATTAACCACCAAAAGACAACAAGCTTAAGCTATAGTCCACGAATGAAGTAAAAGACAGGTTCATAACATTAAGGCAACGATCTGCTCACATTTACTTAACTACCCCTTAATGTTCCGATAACGCCAGCATCTGAAATTTGTGGTGAAAAAAGAACGGTATCAAAGTATTAGCTAGTACACAAAAACCGAACGTACAAGTTAACTTTTTAAACAATTAACCATCATGAAACACAGTTTTGTTTGCACACCAAAACACATTTTAACCTTAGTTGCCATTGTTTTAGGCCTCAGTATGCAGGCGTCTGCCCAAAGCGAAACATTTGCATATGCCAATAACCCGGGTTCAGGCAGCAAATCAGCAAGAGTTGCTCCTGAAAAGAACGAAATGGTAAGAAAAGGTTGCAAGATCGATATTCAACAGGAAGGCGCTGAGCAGCTCCGTTTCCTGGTGCAGATCGACAACCCTACCGGCGAGAAATTAACCTTGTTCATTAAAGACGCTAATAATAACACCCTGCACAAAGAAGCGCTGGACGTTACTTCACCAAAGTTTGTTGCCCGTTATAATTTGGAAAAGCTGGAAGACGGAGCATACACTTTTGAGATCCGTAACGGCAAGAACAAGCTTGAGAAAGCTGTAGACATTAAAACACAACTCATGGTAAACAGAGTTGTATCTGTTGAGTAAGTAAATATTTTTAACCCCGAAAAAAAAGGCTGTATCTGTTGAGATACAGCCTTTTTATATTTTATAACATGGCCTGGTAGAGCGTTTCCATGATATTCGCCCTTACACTTAGCGAGGAGATCTTGTTATTGGACCCTCCATTCGGGCAAACCCTGTTGCTCAGAAAAACAAACACCAGTTTAGATTGCGGATCTATCCATACGCAGGTGCCGGTAAATCCGGTATGGCCAAAAGTTGCGGGTGACGCGCTTTTGCTGGGATAAGGCTCCTTCCTGGTCGCATTGTCTTTCTCCGGTTTATCAAAACCCAGTCCACGACGGCTGATCGCTGAATGATAGGCAGAAAAGTATTGTATCGTTTCCGGTTTAATATAGGCTTTCCCGTTAAAGCTGCCGCCATTCAGGATCATCTGCAGCAATACTGCCAGGTCTGTAGCATTGGAAAAAAGCCCGGCATGCCCGGCCACACCACCAAACATGGCTGCTCCCGGATCATGTACATCTCCTCTTATCCACTGCACACGAAAAAAATCCTCAAATTCTGTAGGTACCAGCTGCGATAAAGGCAACCGGCTGCGTGGTTCAAACCCTGTGGTCATCAGTCCCAGCGGCTCATAGAATGTTTCCCGTACATAATTATCCAACCGTTTTCCCGTGATCGCTTCCACGATCTTACCGAGGAAAATAAAATCATTATCACTGTAGATATATTGCCTTCCGGCCGGGATCAGCTTGCTGTCCAGGATCCTGCGGTATATCGTATCTATATACTGTGGTGTCATATAAAGCCCTTCCGCTACCCGCAAAGTATGCAGCGAATCCTGGTAAGCTTTATAGATCATGGTATCAGGCCATCCGTTCTCATAAATGGTTTCTTTATAAAAAGGGATATAAGATACAAGCCCTGCCTGGTGCAGCAAAACATCGCGCAGGCGCAGGTGTTCTTTGTTACTGCCCCTTACCCAGGTGAGATAAGTTCCGAGTGTACTGTCTATATTTAATTTTCCTTCATCATACAGGCGCATCACAGATAAAGTGGTGGCACATATTTTTGTAACAGAAGCAAGGTCGTATACTGATTTGGAAGTAACGGCTTCCTTCTGGCTATAGTCGTAATAACCGAAGTTCTTGTTGTACACCATTTTCCCATCCTTCAGGGCCAAAACCTGGCAACCCGGCGCAGCGCCTTTCATGATCATATCCCTGGCCAGTGAATCGATCCTTGCCAGTATTACCCCATTCATACCAACTGTTTCAGGCGCTACTGTTTCCAGCAACGGTGGTGGCGGAGGAGGAGGTATAATGGAAGTGATGCCCGTACCATAATGGAAATTGTTACAAACCGTTACCGGCAGTTTTCCTTTCGGTTCCATTTTGCCAAAGAGTACCTGGGCAGTAGCCCTATGTGTAAGGCTGTCGTCTTCATACGCAGCAACAACAGTAGGTGCATCGCAGAAAAAGCGGATGGCATAAGGGTTACCAAATGCAATGGTCACCGCTGGCATTTCTTCAGAGAGCTGATTGATGAACGCTTTTTCCGCGCGGCTGATCCCAAAATCATTTGCAGGGCGGCGGCTGTAATTCTGCACAGCAATGATCACTGAACTATAATCTGCTTTCAGGCGTTTTACCATAGAAGAGATCTGCTCTTCAGACTGGCGGGAAGAAAACACATATGCATCTGCATCCGGCCGGTATTGTTTTACCGCCTCCACAAATGTATTGTTACCGCCATCCACGCCAACAGCCACTACTGCCAGCTTCTGGGAAGTAGCAGTATCGGAAAGCGGCAACAGGTGATTATCGTTGCGCAATAAAGTGATGGCCTCTTCGGAAACCTTTTTCTTTAAAGGCAGTACCGCTGCATTGAGATCGTTCGTGATATTATTGGCATCAATGGTTTGCAATTGTGCAAGCCCCAGATCGTATTTAGCGCGTAAAACTTTTTTCACGCGGCGGTACACTTCTTCTTTAGATACCTTTCCTTTTTTGATGGATTGTGCAATCGCGGCAATGCTGCCCTTTGAAGTAGAAGGCAATTCCATCAGGTCGTTGCCCGCCAGTAAAGACTGTAAAGACTCCTGCCCGTTAGTGTAGTATTTGGAGATCCCCTTCATTTCCAGTGCATCTGTAACAATCAGACCATCAAAGCCCAGGTCTTTCTGCAACAGGTTGGTCACTGTTTTATAGGAGATGGAAGTTGGTGTGTTCGCTTTATTATCAATTGCCGGAATATACAAATGTGCGATCATGATGGATCCCACACCCGCTTCTATCGCTTTGCGGAAAGGATACAACTCCAGTGAATCCAGTTGTGCAATGGTTTTATTAATAGAAGGAAGGTCGTAGTGAGAATCCACATCTGTATCACCATGCCCGGGGAAATGTTTGGCACAGGCCATGATCCCTGCATCCTGCATGCCCCTGATCATCGCAACGCCGTGCGCTGCCACGCGGTATTTATCTTCTCCGAAAGACCGGTCGTTGATCACCGGGTTGTTGGGATTATTGTTTACATCAAGTACAGGAGCAAAGTTATATTGGATGCCCATGCGTTTACATTGTTCTCCGATCGCTTTACCTACCTGGTAGATCAGGTTGGTATCCTGCACAGCACCTAACATCAGGTTCCGGGGGAAAGAGATCACACTGTCTACAAACCGCATACCCAGCCCCCATTCGCCATCCACTGCAACCAGCAAAGGAACTTTGCTGATCGCCTGGTACCTGTTTACCAGTTCTGCCTGGCGCACCGGGCCTCCCTGGAAAGTAACGAGCCCCCCTATTTTATTATTCCTGATATCAGCTGTTACCGCTGCGATGTGATCAGCACCCAGGTTGGAATGCATCCGTATCATGATGAGTTGGGCGATGCGCTCTTCATGAGAAAGAGAATTAAATACACTATCCACCCATCGGTCTGCGGGTGTTGGTCCCTGTTTAACCTTTTCCGTTTTCTTTGCTTTGTGTTGTTGCTTTTCCTGAGAACCTGTTCCCGGTTGCCCATTAGCGGTTAACAATAACCCGGTGAGCCCCAATACCAAAAAATGCTTCATCATTTTATAAACATACAAAATTTACCCCGCTCTTCTGCGCCCCAACTGCATCTAAAGTCTGGAAAGCCAACACATTACGAGGAAATTGTATATAAATCCAGTTCGGTATTATAGCCGATAGGGCGTTTTTATCATTTGTCTATCGTTTTCCATTATTCCTTGAAATATATTTATTAATTTTCATTATTCTTTTACAGTATTTCAGCAATCTTAATTTTAATTACCAATACATTCAATTGTTTGCTATATTTGCACACTATGCCTTTCGGTAATTCCGTTAAACCTTTTTAGCTTACAACTTGTAAGAGCTTAGGCCAGGATCACTGAAAACTGTAACACGTTTTAAAAAATGGCAGGTGTAAGCCCGCCAAATGAATATTAACAACAACATGGTCAATCTGATTTTATTTGGCCCTCCCGGTAGTGGGAAAGGAACCCAGAGTGCCAACATCATTGAAAAATACGGTCTGATCCACCTGTCAACCGGCGACTTGCTCCGTTCTGAGATCGGCGGCAAAACTCCTTTGGGCCTGGAAGCGCAGAAATTCATGGATCAGGGTTTACTGGTCCCGGATGAAGTAGTGATCGGTATGATCAGTTCCAAACTGGATGCTAACCCGGAAGCTGCCGGTTTTATCTTTGACGGCTTTCCACGCACTACCGCTCAGGCAGAGGCGCTGGATAAACTGCTGGCCCTGAAAAAAACGGCTATTCACACCGTGTTGAGCCTGGAAGTTCCTGAAGATGAGCTGATCCGCCGTCTGCTGGAACGTGGTCTTACCTCCGGCCGCAGTGATGATGCTTCTGAAAGCATTGTGAAGAACCGCATCGTGGAGTATCATAACAAAACGGCTCCCGTGGCTGACCACTATGCCAAATTCGGCAAGTTCAGAAAGATCAAAGGTGATGGCACGGTTGAAGCCACCTTCGAACTCCTGAGCAAAGAAATAGACGAACTGGTGAGCGTAAGGGCGTAATTTCCCTCCTCATTTACAGCGATATTAAAACGCAAAGATCATGTAAGGCCAAACTTTACGATCTTTGCGTTTGTTTTTATAGCCTATCCCCGGTTTAAACGGGATAATGGGAGATCTTGATTATGGAGAATTTTGTTGATTTTATACGGGTATTTTGTAAGTCAGGCCATGGTGGCGCAGGAAGCAGGCACTTCATGCGTACCAAGTTCAAGGCCATGGCAGGCCCGGATGGTGGAGACGGCGGCCGTGGTGGACACCTCATCCTGAGAGGGAATGCCCAGCTCTGGACCCTGCTGCATTTACGCTGGTACAAGAATGTAAAGGCCGAAAATGGCGAAAATGGCAGTGGAGATAACTGTACCGGCGCCATGGGTAAGGATATTGTGATAGAAGTACCCCTGGGTACCATTGTGCGGGACGAAGAAACCGGAAAAGTGGATGCTGAGATCCTGCACGATGGAGAAGAAGTGATCTTTATGCCCGGTGGCCAGGGCGGAAGGGGAAATGCTTATTTCAAAACCGCCACCAACCAGGCCCCTGAACATGCACAACCCGGAGAGCCCGGCCAGGAAGGCTGGAAGATCCTGGAGCTGAAAGTACTGGCAGACGTAGGGCTCGTTGGTTTCCCCAACGCCGGTAAATCCACCCTGCTTTCTTCCATCACGGCAGCAACACCCAAAATTGCCAACTACGCTTTTACCACCCTCACCCCACAACTGGGCATGGTGGAGTATCGTGATGATAAATCTTTCTGTATGGCCGACCTTCCGGGAATCATTGAAGGCGCCCATGAAGGCAAAGGATTAGGGCACCGCTTCCTCCGCCACATTGAACGGAATGCCGTACTGCTCTTTGTGATCCCCGCCGATAGCGAAGATCATGGAAAAGAGTTCCGCATCCTGAAGAACGAACTGGAACAGTTCAACCCCGAGTTGCTGGATAAACAATTCCTCATTGCCATCAGCAAAAGCGATATGCTGGACGATGAACTGAAAACCGCAATATCCGCTGAACTGCCAAAGGATGTACCTCATGTGTTCATCTCCGCCGTTACACAAACTGGTTTGCAGGAATTAAAAGATGTTTTGTGGGAAGCCCTCATCTCAGAAGAGAATAAGATCAGTTAGTACTAAAAAAATAAATCCAAAGAAGCCCTTCACTGGTTACCAAAACCATGGAACGGCTTCTCTCTTTGCAGGGTACCCCAATGCCTCACATAGGCTTCACATAGGCTCAAGATAGGAGATTCCTTTACCTTACCTTTAACAGGAGCAGGCAGTAACATTCGCCCGCTATTGCCCGTTCTATTAACAATACAGGTAATATGCGGCTATCCCAACTACTGTTCTTTTGTTGTTGCATAACAGGCAGCTCCTATGCCCAAAGCTTCATGCGGCTCAAAAATCTGCAACTGGGTCCATCCTTTTCCCTGCAGGCAAAGGGCCAGGATACTTCCCTTGCTCATCTCGGCCCCATAACAAAAGATCCGCTGCATTTTCCGAATTGGGATACTGATACCATGCGATCTATTGAACCGCTAATCCAGCTGAGGCTGGCTAAAGCAGTCGTTATCCATGTTAGCCTGCTCAGCACCTGGGAGTTTTACAACCCGCGAAAAAAAGGATATGATGATCGTAAAGAATTGAAAATAGGTGTGGAGTATTCGTATGTGGAAAACAACAAATGGTCTATGACGGGCAAGCCCAAAAGAGGCCTGGCAACAGAATGGGATGACATTACGTTTCGACGTACGAGTGCGCACTTAGGTCTTTATTCAGACTTTGTATTTAGAAAGAGGCTCAATACTAAAGCATGTTTTTACCTGGGAGCAGGTGCCTCCCTGGCTTACACCATCAGTGGAAGGATAAATGAAACGAAAGGGGACATGGTAAACTACAAGGTTGTATCCACCGAAAAGTATGAACACCTTACGCATTCCCGCCGGGATATTTCCATCCTTCTCCCTATAGGTTTCGATCTCAGGGGATCCGGAAATAATTCCCGCCTGGGCATGAACATTGGAATGAGGCCGGGCGTCGTGTTTATCAAAGAAACAATGTATACCTTATTTACTTCTCCCGTAATGGGATTGACCATTCGCTTTATCTACAACCTCCATTAAACCAGATCTATGCGTTTATTTCTACTCCTGTTCTTTTACCTCGTATCTAACATCGCCAATGCACAAAAGATCCGGCTAAAAAGCCTCCAGTTCGGCCCTTCTATTACTATGCAAATAACCAGGCAGGATACCACGATGGCTGAAGTCCGCATGCTGGTAAAAGACCCTCAAAACTTCCCAAAGAATAACATTGATACCCTTGAAAAAGAATTCAACAGGGGCCTTTTCCAGGGAACTTCCGGGCACGTACAGGTTGCCCTGCTTACTACCTGGGAGATCCCCGGAGATAAAAAAACTTTATGGGGCCTGCAAAAAGAGTGGAGCATAGGTATTGAATATGATTATACATCAAACAACCAGCCGCGTTGGACGAATGTTCCATCTTTCACCGGTACCGGCCCGGACACCATCCGTGATGTTTACTTCCGCCGTAATAACCATGCAATTGGATTATATACGGAATTCGTCTTTAAAAAAGGATTCTCCCGTGATCGCATTTCCATTTATGCCGGCTTAGGTGGTACCCTCTCTTATTCCGTTGGAGGATATGTTCTGGAAACAAACTCCCGCAGGGATAATAGCAGTTATAAAGAAGTAGATATTGAACGGTTCCGTCATTACACGGAACAACGCAGGGATATTTCCGTACTGTTCCCAATGGGTGTAGTTTTCCGGCCCGGAGGTTTACGGCGTCCGCTGGGTATATTACTTGGCCTCCGCCCCGGATTTATGATCGTAAAAGAAAGGAACTTATCTGCATACGTGCCGGGATTAATAGGATATACCGCTCGGCTCATCTATCATTTCCATTAAAAAGGGATGAACTTACGTCCATCCCCTGGCTGTATTTCTGGTAATTATCAAACTAACGTTCAAGCACATTCCCCTTTTTGTCTGTTGCAATCACCTAGCGCAATGCTGAAATGATCAGCCTGTTCTGTGTGGAAATTGCGCTGACAGCAGCGTTGATTGTTATCAGCAGAATAAGCAGACTTAATGATCTCTTCATGTGGTGATTTATTGAGTAGTACCAGCCGCCCATAAAATGGCATTGGCAAACATCTTTTTGAACTCAGCCGATCCCAGCAGATTGGCATGATGCCCCATTAAGAAATACACATTCCTTGCTTTCATCTTTTCATTCATCCAGATAACAGGATGATCGCCCATTTTTATATCAGAAGGAGGCTGGTAGCTGGTTTCATCTACATTCGCCAATACCTTTACATTCGGTCTCGGGTTTTTATCAAACGTATACCATTCATCATCCGGGATAGAAAAAGATTCCGGCAGGCCTTGCATCACAGGATGATCTTTATCCTCCACATGCACAGTAGCCGTAGCCCGTTTCGCGATGTAATTTTTGAACCGGATGCCACCCATGAACTGTGAAAACCAATCCCACATCTTATATCCGTCAAATTCCCCCAGCAAAGTAGCATGGTGAAAACCCACCCATCCGCCACGGCCTTCTTCTATATATTTGACAAAAGCACGCTCTGCTTCTTTACTCCAGGTATAGGGAGGGAAATTCAATTGTATGAATACTTTGTATTGAGACAGATAAGCTTCATTGATAGAATCCGTACGGTTGATCACCCTGATCTCAAATTGCTGCTCTTTCGCATAATTGTTCAGCCACTCCAAAGCGGCTGCTACAAATCCTTCATGCCCGCCACCGCGTTCTGTAAGTACCAGGGCTTTGAACTTCGGCGTTTGTGCAACACTGTTAGCGATGAAAAAAAGGAAAAAAACAACCAGTAGTTTTTTCATTGTTTTTCTGTTTATCTGAAGAAATAGCCGTTAAGGAAGCGAAAACTACAAACCTTCATAGTAAAATCCTATGGCCTAGCGCTGAATTTTGGGGTATGAGAGGTAATGTAGGGGTGCTTTTCCGGGAGTACCGGGTACAATAATTTGACTGGGGTGGGATATGGTACCAATATTGATCTTTTCAGCGGTAAAAGCCATGCGTTTGCACATCGGAACTTCGGGTTGGAGTTATAAAGAATGGAAGGGCCGTTACTATCCGGAAAAGCTGAAGCCGGTGCAATGGCTGTATTTCTATAGCCGGGAGTTCAGATGTGTGGAGATCAATTCCAGCTTTTATCATTTGCCAAAAGCCCAGACGGTTTTAAACTGGGCGCAGGCTGTTCCGGAAGATTTCCGGTTCTGCCCTAAAATGAGCCGTTATGTCAGCCACTATCAAAAACTCCATGATGCTGCGGATAGCCTGCGGTTGTTCTTCACCATTTTCGATCCCATAAAAGATAAGTTAGGCCCGATATTAATCCAGCTCCCGGCACAGGTTCCTTTTAACCGGGAAGTGGCTGCGCCCTTTTTTGATCTGCTGGTTTCCGTTTATGGGGAATACTCGTTTGCGCTGGAGGTGCGTCACGAAAGTTGGTTGCAGCCCCAAAGTGTAGAATTGCTGCAACAGTATGATATCTCACTGGTGATCGCGCAATCTGCTATGCCTTTCCCTTATCATGAGCGCATTACGGCCCATGATGTTTACCTGCGGTTTCATGGCCCCGGGAAATTATATGCTTCGCGTTATGATGATGCAACCATGTTATCTTATGCGAAAAAATGTGCTCAGTGGATGAGCGGGGGGCATTCGATATGGGTGTTCTTTAATAACACTTTTCACGGGGATGCGCTTGAGAATGCCCGGTTGCTGGAACGGTATATCCTGGAATGTTTGCAGGTATAACGGGATTTTTGTTTGGTATACGCAAAAGGATGTTTTTTGTACACAAAAGGGATTTTATGTTTAACTGCTCTCTTCAATACGTTCGCTTCAAATAAAAAAGGTCCGCTAGAAAACGGACCTTTTACTTTACTAACCCAAACAAACGTTTTTAATCTAAAAACGTTTAATAAACTCTTTATACAGATGGCTAAGCCATTAATGATCTTGTTGAATCCTGCCTAAGCTGTTGCTGCCTGCTCTGCCAACTTGGCCTTGATCTTCGTTTCAATTTCAACGGACACTTCAGGATTATCCAGCAGCAACTGCTTCACGGCGTCACGGCCCTGGCCCAGTTTGTTGCCTTCGTAGCTGAACCAGCTACCGCTTTTCTGGATGATGCCAAACTCAACGCCCATGTCTATCAATTCTCCGGCTTTGGAAATACCCTGACCGTAGATAATATCAAACTCAGCCATACGGAAAGGCGGTGCAACTTTATTCTTCACAACTTTCACTTTCACGCGGTTACCCACCGCTTCATCGCCATCTTTGATCTGGCTCATTCTGCGGATATCCAGCCTGATGGAAGCATAGAATTTCAGGGCATTACCACCAGTGGTTGTTTCAGGGTTACCGAACATTACACCGATCTTTTCACGCAACTGGTTGATGAAAATACAGCAGCAGTTGGTTTTTGAGATCGTGGCGGTAAGCTTCCGGAGTGCCTGGGACATCAGGCGGGCTTGCAGCCCCATTTTACTTTCTCCCATTTCTCCTTCCAGCTCCGATTTCGGGACCAGCGCAGCTACGGAGTCAATAACCACCACATCCACGGCGCCGGAAAGGATCAGGCGGTCTGCAATTTCCAGGGCTTGTTCACCATGGTCAGGCTGGGAGATCAGGAGTGAATCCACATCCACACCCAGTCTGCGTGCATAACTGCTGTCAAAGGCATGTTCCGCATCTATGATGGCACAGATGCCGCCTTTCTTTTGCGCTTCTGCAATAGTATGTATAGCGATAGTAGTTTTACCGGAAGACTCTGGCCCGTAGATCTCTACTACACGGCCTTTAGGCAATCCACCAACACCCAGGGCAATATCCAGGCCCAGGGAACCGGTAGAGATAACCTCCATGGGTGCCTCTGCCTTTTCACCCATCATCATTACAGCTCCTTTTCCAAAATCCTTGTCGATTTTGTCCATTGTAAGACGGAGCGCTTTCAGTTTGTCAGTATTGGTGTTTGACATAATTAGTAAGTATTTGTTACAAATTTAATGGTAGTGCAAGTTATAATTTAATTTTCGAATTGTCCTAAAAAATTTAGCATTTTCTTCTCAATACTAAGTTTAATAGCATCCGGTGTTTGTTTCAAATGGGGTAACACGCAATGGACAATACAAAGGTGCTGCCCGCTTGCGCAGAGAATGTGCGTAGTGAAAAAAGATTATTTTTTTATCCCACAATGGAATAGGCGATCACCTGGGAGAGGATGCCTACAATGAACCCTGCATATATTTCAGCAGTTGTATGCGCATGCAGCACCAGCCTGGAAGTAGCTGCGATACCCGCCAGCACAAAAGCCAGTGCCAGTGGCAAAGCCACATTCATCTGCATGCCCCACATCATGCAAAGCATAAAACCCAATACCCCGCCCCAGCCTGTGGTATGCATACTGATCTTGGCGAAGTTGTTCAATACAAAGGAAACGATCACCGCAATGAAAATGCCCAGGAAAAAGGCATTGAGGAATTCAGGGCTCCAGCCCTGGCGGATAAACGTATAAAAGGTCCAGAAGTAAAAAATGATGGTAGATACATAAGGAATGATCCTGTCCCGCTGCACCTCCAGCCTGATGCTGCCCACAAAACCAAGCAGCCTGGCCAGTACCACTACCAGCAGGGGGAATAGTAAAGTAGAAACAGCCACTCTTATATATAAGGTATCAAAAGGGAAAACACGGCTATCGCTTTTAAAGATCGAAAAATACTCCGGCAGCGCAGTTACTGCCGCCAGTGTAATGAGCAGCGGTATGAACAACGGATGCAGCAAATAAGAAAATACTTGTGCTGTAGCCCGCAGGCCGGACGAAAAGGTAATTGGTGCTTTCTGCTCTTCCATAATTATAACTCCTTGCGCAGTCTTGCCACGGGTATGTTTAGTTGCTCTCTGTATTTTGCTACCGTCCGGCGGGCAATATTATAGCCCTTATCCTGCAGCATCTTGGTCAGGTTCTCATCGCTCAGCGGTTTGCGTTTATTCTCTCCCTCTATCATATCCGAAAGGATCTTTTTAACCTCCCTCGTAGATACTTCCTCCCCACTGTCTGTTGATAAGGACTCCGAGAAAAAGAACTTCAGCTTGAATGTGCCGAACTCTGTTTGTACATATTTACTATTAGCTACGCGGCTAACGGTAGAGATATCCAGCTGTGTAATATCCGCTATGTCCTTCAGGATCATAGGGCGCATGGTGGTTTCATCGCCGGTAAGGAAGAAGTCGTATTGATAGTTCATGATCGCCTCCATTGTACTCAGCAATGTATGCTGGCGTTGCTTGATGGCATCTATGAACCATTTGGCGGCATCTATCTTCTGCTTGATGAACAATACTGCTTCTTTCTGCCGTTTATCTTTCTTATCTCCGCGGTCATATTCCTTCAGCATATCCCGGTATCCTTCGGAGATACGAAGGTCTGGTGCGTTCTTGCTGTTGAGGGACAGTTCCAGTTTACCTACATTATTCAGGATGAAAAAATCCGGGATCACATAACTCTCGGCTTTGTTCATCACACTATAATTCCCACCCGGCTTTGGATTCAGGCGAATGATCTGGCCGATGGCTTCCTTCAGGTCATCGTCTGTGAGGTTGAGCGAACGCTGGATCTTTTCGTAGTGTTTCTTGGTAAATTCGTCGAAATAATTATCCAGGATCTGCGTGGCATTAAGTACACCGGGATCTTCAGGGTTCTTACGTTTCAACTGCAATACCAGGCATTCTTTGAGATCAACGCAGCAAACGCCCGGGGGATCAAATTGCTGGATCAGTTTGATCAGGTCCCTTATTTCGTCTTCTTCTGTTTGTACGTTCTGTGAGAAAGAAAGGTCATCTACAATAGCGCTTACTTCCCTGCGCAGGTAACCGTCGTCATCAATACTGCCAATGATCTGTTCCGCAATACGTGTACGGCGTTCATCCAGGCTCAACATCCCCAGCTGGTCCAGCAGGTGATCATGAAAAGTGGTTTCTACGCGAACAGGGATGGTGCGGGATTCATCGGGATCGGGGTAATTATCATCCCGCAGTCTGTAATCGGCAATATCATCATCGCCTTCAGACACATATTCTGAGATATCTATATTGTCGTATTCATTTTCACTGCCATCAGGTTCAAAGTCCTCTTCTCCTTCCTTGGCCTCAAAGTCTTCGGTGGTTTCTTTGAATTCTTCTTCCTGACCATCTTCGCCATATTCTAAAGCAGGGTTCTCTTCCAGTTCTTCTTTGATACGTTCTTCGAGTACGGCCGTAGGCACCTGCAACAGCTTCATTAATTGAATCTGTTGTGGTGATAACTTCTGTAATAACTTCTGTTGTTGCGATTGCTTTAACATGGCTCTATCCTATTTTACCACTTTTCCTCCCCATCCAAACTTAATTGATCCGGTAACAAACGAAACGTCCTGCGGTGATAGGGCGTGTCGCCATGTGTGCGGATGGCATCCCGGTGATACCTGGTTGGATAACCTTTGTTCTCCTTCCAGCCGTATTGCGGGAACTGTTCATGCAGCTGTTGCATATATTCATCCCGGTAGGTTTTTGCCAGGATGGATGCCGCTGCGATCGAAGCATAAATTCCGTCTCCCTGGATTACGCAGGTATGCGGGATATTGCCATAGGGATTGAAACGATTACCATCAATGAGTAACATCTGGGGCTGAATCAATAATCGTGCCAATGCCTCGTGCATCGCTTTGAAAGAGGCTTTCAGGATATTTATCCTGTCTATTTCCTCATTGTCGATACTGGCCACCGCATACGCTATTGCCTTCTGCTCTATCACTACTCTTAATTCATCCCGCTGGCTCTCCTTCAGCTGTTTGGAATCATTCAGCAAAGGATGACGAAAGTCCCGTGGCAATATTACTGCCGCCGCAAATACAGGGCCTGCGAGGCAACCTCTTCCGGCTTCATCACATCCGGCTTCTGTAAGCGTTTCCTGGTAATACGGCAATAACAAGTTAACTTATTTTATGGGCGATAAAATTACAAAATCAGTCGCGCTACTGCAAAATCATTCCAAAATTGATAAAAATCATTCCATGTGGCGGCGGATTAACCCTAATTTTGCTACGTTTATGGATATGCAGCAAAATAAGCAGAATAAAGCTATAATAATCTGGCTTTTCACCGGAGTTTTTATGATCATCGTGCAGGTACTCCTGGGAGGCATTACCCGTTTGACTGGTTCAGGGCTTTCCATCACGGAGTGGAAACCCATACTGGGCGCACTTCCTCCAATGAACGAAGCAGCCTGGCAGGCTGCTTTTGCCAAATACCAGGAGATCGGTCAGGCAAAATATATTAACAGTCATTTTACCTTGTCCGATTTTAAAGGCATTTATTTTTGGGAATGGTTGCATCGCAACTGGGGCCGCCTGATAGGCATCGTGTTTTTTATTCCCTTCATTTATTTTATTATAAAAAAGAAGATCGATAAAAGCATGATCGTTCCCATGATCATTTTATTCCTGCTGGGAGGCCTGCAGGGAGCCATCGGCTGGATCATGGTGCAAAGCGGATTAAATGATGAGGATCTGTACGTTAGTCATATTCGTTTAGCCATTCACTTTATTGCAGCACTGAGCCTGTTGTGGTATACCCTCTGGTTCGCTTTAAAACTCAGCATTCCGCAGAAAAATATTGTTTCAGCCCCCTCCCTCCGGAAATTATCCGGCTGGATCTTAGCATTACTTACGCTGCAATTATTCTACGGAGCCTTCATGGCAGGCCTTCATGCTGCATTATCTGCCAGTACCTGGCCTACCATTAATGGCATGTGGTGGCCAATGGGCATGTTCACACAAGGAGGCTTCCTGGAAGATATCACTCACAATCCTATCACTATCCAGTTCATTCACCGCGGGCTCGCCTACCTGCTCACCATATTGATTGCACTGTGGTATTTCCGCGCCAGGCCTTTTTCACAGCTGGATGCCGTTCGTGCAGTAGCCTTACTGGTAGTACTCCTGCAGGTTTTACTGGGTGTGCTCACTGTTTTAAACAGCCAGGTTAAAATTCCACTCGGTTTTGCACTGGCACATCAGTTCACCGGTATGGCACTACTCATGGTATTGGTTTGGGCAAGGTTCGTCACTAAAAAATAAAGCGTCTTTTCCCGCAACGGTACACTCATTCATTTATTATTTACGGCTTTTCATATTTAAATAATTTGTAAATTTTAAATTTGCTTTTTATTTCTTCGTAATTTATACCTGTGAAAAGACTTTGGCTAAGATTCTTCTATTCTTTCCCTATTCAGCTCCTGCTGCTTCATTTCCGTAAGTACCAGATCCTGCTGATCTTTTGGGCCATTTTATTCAGCACCATCAATGGGGGCTTCGCCAAACTGTTTGGTGGAGACGCCTTATACCTGGCGCCGGAATATATGGGGAAAGTGAATTTTTACAGCACAACGGTGATGGGTGTTGCTACGGCCATCTTTACGATGAGCTGGAACATCACCACTTTTATCCTGCATAGCGGCAGGTTCAAATTTCTCGCCACCACCTCCCAGCCCTTTTTCCGTTACTGCCTGAACAATGCCATTATTCCCGGCGTTTTCCTGTTAAACCTTCTCTGGCGGGGATGGCAATACCAGCGCTGGCAGGAACTGAATTCTATTCCACAGGTATTTTTGCTGGCAGAAGGATTTATTTGCGGATTCCTGGTTGTTATCTTTTTCTCCTTCTTTTATTTCTTCAATGCAGATAAAAATATAGGCAGGCGTTTATATAAGAAGTTCGGTAACCCGCGCAACTTCCTGAAAACAGTTTTAAAACCCACACAGGAAAGAGATGAGAACACGCTGCCCGTTATCAATTATTTCTCCAGCCCCTGGCGCGTGCGCAGAGCCAGGAATGTTGATCACTACAATAAACACTATCTCGATAACATTTTCAAGCAACACCATTTTGCTGCCATGATAACAGTAGGCCTGGCACTGGTGTTCCTCGTGATCATGGCCTACCTGATGGACTACAATGCTTTCCGTATACCCGCAGGTGCCAGCGTAATGATCTTCTTTGCTTTCCTGATCGGAGTTGCCGGAGCTTACGCCTATCTGCTGGAAACATGGGCCATTCCCATACTGATAGGGCTTATCCTGGGCATGAACTGGATGGTGAAAAATCAATGGATCGATAACCGGAACAAAGCATACGGACTGGATTACATCGAGAAAGATAAACGCCCGCTGTATAGTGTGCAAAGCCTCCAGGACTTTTTCACGGCTTCCCGCAGTGAAGCAGATAAAAAACAAACTTTACAGATACTCGAAAACTGGAAGGCCAAATTCCCCGCCGGCTCTAAACCTCCGTTCATCGTAATCAATACCAGCGGCGGCGGCAGCCGTTCTGCCGCATGGACCATGAACGTACTGCAGCGGTACGACAGTCTTACGAAAGGAAAATTACTTAAGCACACCATGCTCATGACCGGGGCCTCCGGCGGAATGATGGGCGCTACTTATTTCCGGGAATTATATCTCAGGGAACAAATGGGCAAACTAAACGGCCCTGATCTATATGACAGCCTTTATTGCGACAGGATCTCCCGCGACCTGCTGAACTCTGTATTCAGCTCTTTTGCGGTGAATGATTTTATCACGCCTTTCAGGCATTTCTACATCGGCAAGAACCGTTATGCAAAAGACCGTGGTTATGCATTCGAAATGCAGCTGAACATTAATACGGACAATGTGTTGAATAAAACGGTTTCCGATTACCGGGAAGCAGAGTTCACCGCAAAGATCCCTATGATGATCTGGTGCGCTACCATCAATGCAGACGGGCGCCGCCTCTTTATTTCTCCCCAGCCGGTAAGTTATCTCTGCGCTGCAGATTATCAATATCCCACCCGCAGCATCCGTGATATTGACGGGGTTGATTTCGGGCAATTCTTTAACCTGCAGCATGCGGAACACCTCAGGGTAACCAGCGCCATCCGCATGAGCGCTACGTTCCCATATGTATTACCCAATGTTTTCCTGCCCAGCAACCCCATTGTGGATGTAATGGATGCCGGCATCAGGGATAATTTCGGGCAGGAAACCAGTCTTCGTTTCCTCTACACTTTCCGTGAATGGATCAATGAAAATACAAGCGGGGTTATATTCATGCAGATCAGGGACACACGTAAAAACGATGTAAGCCCCATCAAACAAAAGAAAGACCTGGGAGACCTGATCTTTGAACCACTGTTTTCTATGCAGGCCCACTGGATGAGCATGCAGGATTTTCACCAGGACCACCTGATCAATTACATGGAAGGTTATTTCCCCGGCAAGTTCAAACGCCTCATTTTTCAGTATGTTCCGCAACAGGCTGAAAAAGCCGCTGCGCTTAGCTTACACCTCACTCCACGGGAAAAGCAGGATATTGCCCGCGGCCTGGAAAACCCCGGTAACATACAGGCGTTCCAGTTATTGCAGGAGGCTTTAGAGGAATTCAAGTAACGCTTTCCTGAATTGCCCAAAACTTTCAATATGCGGCAAATGCCCTATCCCATCTAACTCCACGAGTTTAGCTGAAGGGATCCTCGCTGCCGCTCTTTTTCCAAGAACGGGATAGTTCCCCAATGTATCCTTTGCTGCAGCGGGCGCATTTGCTTTACCCAATGCAGTCCTGTCCCGCTGCCCGATGATCAGCAAGGTGGGTACTTTGATCTGCTCAAACTCATAATACACGGGTTGTGTAAAGATCATATCGTATGTAAGTGCTGCATTCCAGGCCACTTTAGGATAGTCCGGATGTACCGTCCAGCCGGCCAGCAGCCGTGCCCATTTATCATAAGCAGCCGTCCACTGCCCTGCGTAGTAATTATCCAGCTGGTACTTTTTGATCTTCTCATAATCCTGCGCCAGCTCTCCTTTATACCATTGATCGATGGACTGATAAGGTACTGCTGTTTTCCAGTCTTCCAGCCCGATGGGATTTTCCAGGATTAGTTTTTCCGTCGTCTCCGGATACATCAGCGTGAACCTCACGGCCAACATGCCTCCCATAGAATGGCCGAGTACGGCCACTTTCGTGATCTTCAGCGAATCCAGCAGGGCTTTGGTGTTCTGTGCGAGTAGCTGAAAAGAATATTGCAGGGCTGCCGGTTTTGAAGATTTCCCAAACCCGATCTGATCCGGCATGATCACCCGAAACCCTTTCTGGGTAAGGGCCGCAGCTGTGCTATCCCAATAAGCCCCACAGAAGTTTTTGCCGTGCAGCAATACTACTGTTCTGCCGTTTGCTTTGGATGGCTTCACATCCATATAGGCCATTTTCAGCCGCTGGCCCTGATTTGCGAGGGAAAAAAAGTGAACAGGATAAGGATAGATGTATGTGCTGAGTTCAGCATCGTACGCTTTTACTTCCTGCGCATTTATATTCAATGTTGTAAAAAACAGTATTAAGGAACAGCTAATTATCCGCATAAATTGTTGATTATGAATGTAAAGCAAGCAGTGCAAATATGATGCCCGGGCAGAATGTCTGCATTCTGTTATTTCACAGTTATTTAAGAGTAGCCTACACTAAATACCACGTATTATTCGTACCTTTGCGCCTTCATTTAGGAGTTGCCTGTGAAAAAAGGAAGTTCGGAAGAACTTTTTAGGCAGCTAAATAATTCATTCTCATGCAATTAAGAAACATCGCCATTATCGCGCACGTAGACCACGGTAAAACTACCCTGGTGGATAAAATCCTCCACTCTACGAACGTATTCCGTTCCAACCAGGAAACGGGAGAATTGATCATGGATAATAACGACCTGGAAAAGGAACGTGGTATCACGATCTTAGCCAAGAACGTATCCGTAATGTACAAGGACGTGAAGATCAACGTGATCGATACCCCAGGCCACGCCGACTTTGGTGGAGAGGTTGAGCGGGTACTGAAAATGGCAGATGGTGTGATCCTGCTGGTGGATGCATTTGAAGGTCCGATGCCACAAACACGTTTTGTGCTGCAAAAAGCCCTCAATCTGAATTTGAAACCTATCGTTGTAATCAATAAGGTAGATAAACCTAACTGCCGTCCGGACGAAGTACATGATGCAGTATTTGAACTGTTCTTTAACCTGGACGCAACGGAAGAGCAACTGAACTTCCCTACTTACTACGGTTCAGGTAAAAACGGCTGGTTCAATGATTCATTAACGCCGCGTGAAGATATCCTGCCCCTGCTGGATGGTATCCTGGAACATGTTCCACAACCTAAGATAGCAGAAGGCACCCTGCAAATGCAGATCACTTCCCTGGATTACTCTACTTTCCTTGGCCGTATCGCCATCGGAAAAGTAACCCGTGGCAAACTGGTGGAAAACCAACCTATCTCCCTGGTACAGGCAGATGGTACTATAAAAAAATCCCGCGTTCGCGAATTATATATTTTCGAAGCCCTTGGTAAAAAGAAGGTAACTGAAGTTTACCCTGGCGATATCTGTGCATTGGTTGGCCTGGAAGATTTTGGTATTGGTGATACTGTAGCTGATTTCGAAAATCCGGAAGCGCTGCCTATCACTTATGTGGATGAGCCTACCATGAACATGACGTTCAGCATCAACAACTCTCCTTTCTTTGGTAAAGATGGTAAGTTCGTGACCTCCCGTCACCTGCGCGACCGCCTGATGAAAGAAACGGAGAAGAACCTGGCGCTGCGTGTAATGGACACAGATGCTGCTGATAGCTTCCTCGTTTATGGCCGTGGTATCCTGCACTTAGGTGTACTGGTTGAAACCATGCGTCGTGAAGGTTATGAATTAACCGTGGGTCAGCCACAGGTAATTGTGAAGATGATCGACGGTAAACGTTCTGAACCATTTGAAACCCTGGTGGTAGACGTTCCGCAGGAATTTGCTTCTAAAGTAATTGACCTCGTTACCCGCCGTAAAGGTGAAATGCTGATCATGGAAACCAAAGGTGATATGCAGCATCTGGAATTCGAGATCCCTTCCCGCGGTTTGATCGGTTTGCGTACGCAAATGCTGACCAACACTGCTGGTGAAGCTGTAATGGCTCACCGTTTCAATGAATACAAACCATGGAAAGGGCCAATTCCCGGTCGTAACAATGGCGTTCTGGTAGCTAAAGAAGCGGGTACTACTACCGGTTACTCTTTGGATAAACTGCAGGACAGAGGTTCATTCTTCGTTGATCCGGGAGAAGAGGTTTACAAAGGCATGATCATCGGTGAAACCAACAAACCTGGTGACCTGGTGGTAAACCCTAATGAAGGAAAGAAATTGACGAATATGCGTGCAAGTGGTACGGATGGTGCTGCTAACATTGCTCCGAAGATATTGATGACCCTGGAAGAATGTATGGAATACATTCAACAGGACGAGTGCATTGAAGTTACGCCCAATCATATCCGTATGCGTAAAACGATCCTCGACGAAGAAGAAAGGAAGAAGTATCAAAAAATGCTGAAGACTGAAGAGGTAGGATAAGTCAAATAGCTAAAGACAAAAAGGATATATAGCCGGGCAGGATCTGCCCGGTTTTTTTTATTAAAAGTTCTGCTACATCCCCGGTAATCCCATTCCACCCAGCATTCCACCGGCCACCCCTTTCATTTCCGTTTCCCATGCGTTCTCTGCATTCTTCAAAGCACGATTCAATGCCGTGATCAACAGATCTTCCAACTCTTCCTTCCGCTCCGCCACCAGAAGTCCTGGTTCAATTTCCAGGCTTTGCACTTCCCGGTTGCCGGACACAACCACCTTTATAGCACCATTACCTGCTTCGCCTTCCACTGAAATGTGTTTAAGGCGTTCTTTACTGTCAGCCATTTTCTGCTGCGCTTCCTGCAGCTTTCCGAACAGATCTCCGAACATATTTTCCTGTTTTAGGGCAAAGATATATATTTCCTCCGCGGAGCCAGAATACGTATCTTGGCGATCTATTCGGAATAATAGCTTATGATTACCACTTCAGTATGTATTATAGGTGCAGGCCCCGGCGGGGCAACTGCTGCGCTACAATTAGACAGGTTAGGTATTTCCTGCGTTGTTGTTGATAAAGCCGTTTTCCCCCGCGACAAGGTTTGCGGCGACGGGCTTAGCGGAAAAGTATTATCCTGGCTTGAAAAGGTCGATAAAGGCATTGCGCAAAGATTGCAGCAGCTGGTGGAAAAAGAGAACAGCTGGGGCGTTAAGTTTGTTTCCCCCAGCCGCCAAAGCATGGACGTTCCTTACAAACCTAATTATAATAAAGCCGCAGAATCTCCCATCGGCTTCGTTTGCAAGCGGATCCACTTTGATAATTTTATGGTGGATGAATTGAAACGCAGCCCGAACGTTCAGTTATTTGAAGGCACCGCAGTAGATAAATATACCCTGGAAGAAGACGGCTATCTTATCTCTGATGCCTCCGGCCAGTTCCAGGTGAAAGCAAAGCTCCTGATCATCGCCAACGGCGCGCATTCCTCTTTCACCAGAGAGGTGGCGCAGATCAAAATGGAACCAAAGTATTATGCCGCGGGCATCCGTGCATACTACAAAGGCGTAAAAGGCATGCACGAGGATAGCTTTATAGAGCTGCACTTCCTGAAGAATCTCCTGCCCGGTTACCTCTGGATCTTCCCCTTACCAAACGGAGAGGCCAATGTAGGGATGGACATGTTGAGCGATGCCGTGCGGGACAGGAAAGTGAACCTTAAAACACTGCTCACCGATACACTGAAACAGGACCCCATATTTGCAGAACGTTTCCGCGATGCAGAAATGACAAGCAGCCTTGATGGATATGGCCTTCCCCTGGGTTCTAAAAAACGCGTGATCTCCGGCAACCGTTATATGCTGGTTGGCGACGCGGCTTTTATTATAGATCCGTTTACAGGAGAAGGGATCGGCAATGCTATCTGTACAGGCGTGATGGCCGCCCAACAGGCTGCTGCCTGCCTGGAAGCAGATAACTATACCGCGGAAACAATGGCGGCCTATGATGAACGTGTATATCGTGTGCTGTGGCCGGAACTGAGCCTTAGCTACAAATTACAGCGCCTGGTGAAATACCCCAGGCTGTTCAATTGGGTGTTTAAAATGGGGGTAAAGAACAAACAATTAAGGGATGTGATCTCCAGCATGTTCTATGAGGTAGACTTAAGAAAAAAGCTTACCAGACCATCTTTTTATTTTAAATTGTTGTTGAACCGGTAGAGATATACACTATGAAAGTAATTACGCTGTTGCTGGGCCTCCTGGGTACCGTGAATGTTTTCGCACAATCTCCCTTATACGATGTAAAGGATGGACAGTTGAGATTAACAACTGAAGGCGCCCTGCATTTTGCGCAATTACCACTGAAGTGCATGCAGCATGAGTTCCCCTATAAAACAGGTATTGTATTTTCAGACGCTTCCCTCATCAAAGCACCAAAGGATTATCATCCTGCATTTTATGGCTGCTACGACTGGCATAGCAGTGTTCATGGTCACTGGATGCTGGTGCGGTTATTGAAAACATTCCCGGATCTGCCCAATGCTGCATTGATCAGGAAAAAACTCGCAGAAAATTTATCACAGGAACATATCAATACGGAACTGCTCATTTTCCGGGGTAAAGAGAACAAGGGCTTTGAACGGATCTATGGTTGGAGCTGGCTGATGCAATTGCAAACAGAACTACTCACCTGGGATGATCCGCTGGCCCGTCAACTGAGCCGTAACATTGCGCCGCTCGCGGGTTTATTCAATAACGCCTACCGCGATTTCCTGAAAAAGATCGCTTATCCCATCCGCGTGGGTGAGCATACCAATCTCGCTTTCGGATTAAGGCTGGCCTGGGATTATGCCCTGGTGACCAATGCCACCAATCTCCAGGCCTCTATCAAAGAAACCGCCATGCGTTTCTATGGAAATGACAGGGATTGCCCCGCCAGCTGGGAACCCGGCGGATATGATTTTCTCTCCCCCTGCCTGGAAGAAGCAGACCTGATGTGGCGGATACTCCCTGCCGGAGATTACCAGAAATGGATACAGGCCTTCCTTCCCGGCTTATTTCAACCAGATATTCAACTCTTTCATATCGCTACCGTGAACGACAGAACAGATGGAAAACTGGTACATCTCGATGGTTTAAACCTGAGCCGTGCCTGGTGCCTTTACGGAATTGCCAAACATGCCGGCCAGAACAGCGCCGCCATCCGGGACCTTGCCACCAAACATTTACAGGCAGCCCTGCCGCATGTGGCCAGTGGCGATTATGCAGGAGAACACTGGCTTGCTACTTTTGCCGTATATGCGATGACGGTAGAATACTAGCCCGCAGAGAATTTTCAAATATTTATTCCCATGTACCGCTATTCCTTCCTGTTATTTCTGCTACTCTTGCCCGCGCCTGGTTGGGCGCAGGGAAAGAATTTTTCCACGGCCGCAAAGCCGGGATGGCTCGTTCCTTATAAGCCGGATGCTTCTTTGAACACTGACACAAAAGATGTCAGCGATGGATATTACCAGTTATTGTTTGAAGAACAATACCACGTTGAGCAAAAAACCATCTACCGGCATATCATCCGCCATATTGTTTCTGAAACCGGTATACAGAATGGTTCACAGATCAATGTTCCCTATAACCCGGAATATGAAAAGCTACTGTTCCATGAAGTGCTGATCCGCCGGAACGGAACGGTTATTAATCGTCTTAGTCCCGGTAAGTTCAAGATCATTCAGAAAGAGGAAGAACTCTCCCTGCATATCTACAGCGGCACCTACAATGCTTTTTACCTGGTAGAAGATGTGCGGAAAGGAGATCAGATCGAATATGCCTATTCTGTTACCGGGGAGAATCCCATCTTCGCCAATAAGTTTTCTGAAATATTATACCTCACCTCATACGAACCAGTCACCAATTTTTATAAGGCCCTGATCGTAAGCCCGGCCCGGAAGTTATATTTCAAGGCCTTCAATAATGCACCCGAACCGGCAAAGCGGTCCATGAATGGTCTTGACCTGTATGAGTGGAACCTGGGAAACAAAGTGCATATCCTGGACCCGGAAGATTACCAGCCTTCCTGGTATACAGGTTACCCGCATTATGAGATCAGCGAGTACAACAGCTGGAAAGAAGTGGTGGATTGGGCAGCAAAAGTGAATGATGTTCCTTTAGCCGGCACAGAATTACAATCCCGTATTGCTCAGATCAAAAAATTGGCAGGAGATGATAAGGAGAAATATCTGCTGGAAGCCATCCGTTTTGTGCAGGACGATATCCGTTACATGGGCATAGAAATGGGGGAATATTCTCATCGCCCTAATATGCCGGAAAAGGTCTGCAGGCAACGGTTTGGTGATTGCAAGGATAAATCCCTGCTGCTGTGCGCCCTCCTTCGTGCAAATGGCATCACAGCCTATATGGCTTATGTGAACACAGCCTGAAAGGAAAGATCGAAGAAGAGCAACCCAGCCCGGGCCGCTTCAATCACGTTATTACCAAAGTACTCTTAAATGATCAGACCTATTGGGTAGACGCCACTTTTTCCTTACAGCGCGGAAGCCTGAAAAACCGCTACAACCCTGATTTCAGGAAAGCATTGGTATTAGGTGACGGCTCCACTGCTTTAACAGATATTCCACTGAAAAACTTCGGCAAACTGGTGGTGAACGAAGATATCACGCTCGCTGACTTTGATAATGATTCTGCGAAGCTCACCGTGCTTTCAGAATATACCGGTTGTATGCAGACAATCTTCGTTCCATGGTGGCAAACACCAGTATGAAGAACCTTAAGACCAGTTATGAGGACTTCTACAAGAAGATCTATGGGAAAGTAGAATTGCTGGATTCCATCCTTATCACTGATCTTACTGAAGAGAACAAGATCAAAGTAGAAGAAAAGTACAGGATTGAAGAACCATGGAAGATAGACAGCGCCAATAATAACAGGCTTTCTTTCACCAGCAGCGCACATATCCTCAAGGATAAAATAATCATTGTGAATGAAAGCCGGAAAAAGCCGGTAACACTGCTTTTTCCGAATGAGCTGAAGTATACCATCTCCTTAAAGTTCCCTGAACCCTGGGCGCTGGATGCGAAAGCCTATACCCTGGATAGTAAGTACTACACATTTACATTCACGCCGGTATTGAATAATAAGATCGTTTCCCTGAAATATGATTTCGAGGCCAAGAGTGATCATATTCCTGCAGAGGGGATGAAAAAATACATCAAAGACATGGATGAACTGGTGAATTCCACCGGGTATGTTTTTAGTTATGATCCCTCCAGGGCAGCAAAGGGAAATGCCGGTCCTTCCGGGATCAACTGGCTGGTATTATTCCTGGCATTTGCCAGCGGGGCCTTCTTCATTTACCTGGCAGCGAAATATTATAAACGTTCTGTTCCGCAGTTACATTCTACAGACGAAGCCTGGGCAATAGGTGGCTGGTTAGCATTGTTGGGTATTGGCGTGGTGATCAGACCTGTGCTCGTTATAATAGGTCTGTTCCAAATGGAAACATTTCGGAATTCAGTATGGGCCGGATTGAGCGCGGCCTATCCGGATAAAAATCTCTCCCTGATGCAATTGTTCTTATTGCTGGAAGTAATTGGCAATGTGTTCCTGCTCGTACTTTCCTGCTTAATGCCATTCCTGTATTTCAGAAGGAGAGACCTTTTTCCCCGTACCATGGTTTTTTTGCTGGCATTCAATATACTGTTCGTACTGGCAGATTATCTTTTGGCAGATGCCCTTTTCAATGTGCATACATTCACAGATAATCTAAAAGATATTATCCAGACTGCGCTGGTTGCCATTATATGGATCCCCTATTTACGGATCTCACACCGGGTTAAACATACTTTCGTTATTCCTTACGATGAGGAAGCATAAAAAACGGGGCTTTAAAGGCCCCGTTTTCAATTTTATAACTGGATGGTTTCCGAATCAAAGATCACTACTTTCTCCCAGAGGTGATTGCAGTTCTCAATGAACTTCAGATGCACCGGGTGTTCCTGGTAAACATCGTGGCCGGCCTCATCGTTAAAAACGGTGAGCAGGCAATAGCTGTAACTCCTGTCTATTACCGGACGGTCTGTATTGGCGGGTTTGCCTACATTGAACACCAGCAGGCTCTCTATTTTTCCCAGCGTGCTTACTCCTTCTTCAAATGCCCTTACATCTGCGGCAGACAGGTCAGGTTTGAGATAGAAGTTTACAACGTGCACAAATTTTCTTGTGTAAGGCATGGCTCTTTATTTTTGAACAGTGGACAAGTTACTGGTTCCCTGCTTAAAAATCAAGCCGTCTTTCATTACAAAGCTCACCTGCCCCATCGCCTGGATGTCTTTCAGCGGATCTCCGTTCACGGCTGTGAAGTCTGCAATCTTTCCTGCCTCTATACTTCCCAGCTGATCTTCCATGCCCAGTAATTCTGCCGCTTTAATGGTAGCGGATTTAATGGCATCCATGGCAGGCATCCCACTTTCAACCATATAGGTGAATTCAAGCCAGTTGCGGCCATGCATATATACCCCTGCATCTGTACCAAAAGCAATCTTCACCCCTTTCTTCCAGGCTTTGGCGAAAGTTTGCTGGATCAAAGGGCCAATGGATTCCGCTTTGGGTTTTACGATATCCGGATAATAACCGGGGATCTTTGCAGAATCTGCTACAGAACGGCCTGCAGTGATGGTGGGTACATACCAGGTGCCATGTTTAATAGCCAGGGCCATCCCCTCATCGTCCATTTTGGTGCCATGTTCTATCGAAGTAACGCCTGCGCGGATGGCTCTTTTAATTCCTTCCGCACCATGTGCATGGGCAGCCACTTTCATATTGTAGTCCTTTGCAGTACTTACAATTGCCTGCAGTTCTTCTTCTGTGAACTGAGGGCTGCTGCCATCTTTTGCCACACTCAACACACCACCTGTTGCGGTGATCTTAATGAGGTCCGATCCGTTTTTGTATGCCTGCCTTACAGCTTTACGGCATTCGTCCGGGCCATTTACAACGCCGGCTTCAGGTCCCGGATCTCCCATCAGGTCTTTACGGTATCCATTGGTAGGATCAGCATGGCCACCGGTAGTGGCAATAGATTTACCTGCCGTAAATACACGCGGGCCAATGATCAGGCCTTTGTTGATAGCATTGCGGAGCGCAATGTTTACACCGGAACCGCCAAGGTCCCTTACGGTTGTAAAACCGGTAAGCAAAGTACGTTCTGCATATCGGACACTCACGTAAGCAAGGTCCGCAGGGTTTTGTGTAAATTGGTCCGAATACGCGGTTTTACTGGTTTGCGACTCCAGATGCACATGCATGTCCATCCAACCTGGCATAACGGTTTGCGTTTTCAGGTCTATCACTTTATCTCCTGCGGCAGGTGTTATATACCCCGGTTTTATCTCCAGGATCTTTTTGCCTTCAATGATCACAGACATCTGCTGGCGGGGTTTGTCAGACACGCCATCTATGAGGGTGCCGCAATGCAGGATAGTTTTCTGCGCAATGGCAGCGCTCATGCATGCAAGAGAAATAAGTAGGAACAGGGTCTTTTTCATAAATGAAAGATTTACATACCTGCAATATGCTTTTTTACGGATCTAAGGTTCACGATATATACCAGCAAGAGAATAACGGCTGTAGCAATAACGGCTGCAATACCCGGCATGGCAGACACAAACATCTTATGTTTTGCAAGGACCCCGGAAACCCACCATTGCAATCCAGCCACAAGTGCCAGGGCCAGTAAGCCGATCACAACATACAAAGGCACAAACTGTTTCAGCAGATATCGCTGTAACTGGCGGGGGGCAGCCCCTAATGTGATCAATAACCGGATCTCCTTCCGGCAGGATTCTATCACTAACTGGATGAACATACTGAACACCAGCAGGGCAAAGATCAGCAATACCAATCCAAAGAAACCTACTACACTAACAATGGTTTGTACAATAACCCGGGTCTTGCTGAAACGCGTCTTTTCTCTATTGGTGGAGTAATTATGTGTATCCAGGTATTTACTGAGTATAGGGTCGCTCGGATCTTTGGATTTGATGATCACTCTTGAAGGGGCTTTGGATTTGCCGGTCCCGAAAGCCACATTCCCCCATTCCATTAAAGACATGGGCACCAGTACGGTGGAAATACGATCTGAGAATCCTACGATTCTGGCTGCAAAACGGCCACTGCGCATACCCTGGCTGATCACAACGGTGGGGGATAATGTTTTGATGGTTTCTTCAGAGAATTGCGGCATGCCATTACCCATGGCAAATCCAAAGTTGAACATATCCAGGAAACTACTGGGTATGATCACCGGGATCTCCTGCTGGCCCTCGGTCCATTTCCAGTCCGTGGACTTTACGTCAATAAAACTATCCGGCACCGCTTCAAAGAAGAGTTCTGAGGTGATGCCCAGTTTATCCATTTCCAGCTTTACGCTGAAATCTGCTGCTGTAACAATGCCGAAGCCGTTCACGAATGGTTGTGCGGCCAGGTCTTTAATTTCTTCAGGAGTGAAGGTGCTCATTTCCGGCCTGCCCATCATATCGTTCGTGATCTTTTTATTGATCACCAGGAAGTCTGCCGTTTCATTCTCATTCTTCTCACTGTGCAATAGTTCGTTAAAGTTCTGATGCACCTGCAGGGCCACGAGTATCAGCAACATGGCTATTCCCAGGCCAATGGCGGCCATCCAGAAACGCCCCTTGCCAACGCCGGTGCGGATGATCTTTTTGAGTATCTGATAAAACTGCATGTTATAAATGATAGGTCACGTGATAGTCGAAATGTTGATCATGGTCGAGGTCTGTAAGAACGAAGCCGGCCTTGCGGGCACTGCACTCTTCTGCGATCAGCCTGGCTGCTTTGGTAGCATTGGCTTCATCCAGGTGGCTGAAAGGTTCGTCCATCATCAGCCATTCGAACGGTTGCATGAGTGCCCGGATAATGGCAATACGTTGCCTTTCCCCGTAAGACAAAGTAGCGCCGCTCTGGTTGAGCACATGGCTTACACCCAGGCGGTCTGCCATTTCCTTTATCTTTTCTGCCGGGTAGTACGGCTCCGGCTGCATCACTCTTTTCAGTTCTATGTTCTCCAATGCGGAAAGCTGATCAAACAGGCGGAGGTCCTGGAATATTACACTGATCTGCTGCTGGCGCATAACGGCCAGCTGGTCTTTGGAATAAGAGGGCCAGGGCTTATCGTTGATACGGATGGTTCCGGTATAGTCGTACCGGATATTGTACAGGTAATGTACCAGCGTGGTTTTACCGGTACCGGAAGGTGCCTTGATCTTAATGAACTGTGCGGGCGAAAACGTAATGTCGCGGTTCCATATGTCCGACTGCTGCTGCAATACTTTATCACGCAGCGGAACGGGCACTACCGCAGATAACTGGATCTGCATGTCCTTTCTGTTTGAAAGAATAAATATAACGATAAATAAAAAGCTGCCCCGTTATGGAGCAGCTTTTTAAAGAAGGATAATATTTTCCTTATTAATTAGTTGCCGGTGCCGCTACCGCGCTGTCAACAGCTACAGCAACGGTATCAGCTGCCATGGCATCACCATTGCCCCAGGCAGCTTCCTGCTCTTTCTTATGTGCGCTGTAGTAAGCGAACATTTTCTTAGAGAAGTTAACGATCTGCACCAGGGTATTCTGATTTTCATTCTTGAAGTTCAGTTCCATGGTAGAGCGCTGTGATTTGCCATTGCTGGGTTCTGTAGATACGGTAAAGTCTTTCAGCAGACCTTTCACATCATTCAGTACGCTGTCCGGAAGTTTCATTTCTTCAGCAGGAAGGTTGTTTACCAGTTTCTCTACGCTCAGGTACATGCTCATTACATTACCTTTTGCTTTACTCAGCACACCTTCATCCAGCTTCACTTTGGATTTACCTGCTGAATAAGAGGTCAGCAGACCATTATCAGAGGCTGCGAGGATGCGTTTATCGTTGATAGATACTGCAACTTCGCCCATGGGTTGATTAGGTACATATTCTGTGCCTTGTTTGGTGAACATCTGGCCAACCATCGGCGTGTTCATTACTTTTTCGAAAGCAGCTTTATCGCCTACTTTCATGCTGAACACCCATTTAACTTCAGGTTTGGTTACTTTATAAGTACTGTCCCATTCAGAAGGTTTGCTTACTACGCTGAAATCAGAAGCTACCAGTGCAATTTCACCGGTGAAGGCTTTCAGGATATCATCCAGGGTAAGACCGGTTTCGGCCAGGCCCATGTTAGCAAAGCCATCCATCCCCATCAGTTTGATGATATCGCCCAGCATGCGCAGGTCAAAGTTCATCAGGGCAAAACCCAGTACATTTTCAGAAGGATAATTTTCCAGTGCGCTGATGTTCACTTTCTCCATTGGATATTTCTTCATAATATCCTGGATCTCTTTACCTGCATAAGCCAGGCTGTTCACCCTGATCTTACCGTTCTCGAAATGCGCTGCTGCTGTTTGGTAAGAACCTGCTGTGAGTTTCTTGATATTGGTAGTAACCAGTGCGGCTACACCAGATGGAGTGCCCGGATTGAAAGCATAGATCTGCTCGCTGCTCATCCAGAAGAATACATCTCCTTTTTCTTTTTGTACTTCTTTGAAAGATTCGATAGTACCTACAGACTCATCAGCTTTCAGGTGGAAGAGGCCATTCAGTACTTCTACCCAGGCTTTTTCGTCTGCTTCAGTACCAGTGGCATTAGCAACGCCTACATCTCCGGTAAAGTCATATTTATTAGGATCTATCACAAATACGCCGATAATAGTTTCTTTGTTGAAACCTACCAGGCCTTCTTTGTCAGCAATGTATTTAAAGTCTGTTCCTGCTTTAACCTCTTTCTTGGATTTCTCTTTGATGAAAGCTTCAAACTTAGCGGCATCGTCCAGCTTTGCAACAACAGAAGCATAGCTTTTGCCTTTTTCGCCTGGAATCAGTGCGATATATACATCACCTTTCAGATCAACGCCGGAGTTTTCTGCTTCTTTCAAAGCTTTGGACAGTTCGTTGGAAGTATCCTTGTCCTGCACGGCCTCGAATATTTTATCAACGGAAAGGCCTTCTTTTACCAGCTTGTCCTGAATTTGTTTAGAGTTGATCCCGAAAACGAGCGCAGCTGTTTTAGGAATGTGTTTGCCTCCTTCCGGAGCCTTGGAACAGGCGGTTAACAACAAGACCGCTGCACCGAAAATCATGAGGAGTGCACTTGTAGTCGTTCTTTTCATAAAGAGAAAGATGTTAAATGGATTTGAAAATTACCGTCAAAAATACAATGTTTTTTGCTAATACGTTTAAAAATTGTTAGGAAGGCAGTACGGGTAGCAGGTATCAACAATTTGTCTACCTTTGTAAATATTCTGATTTTTAACCATTTACTGAAAGACCGACAAAACTATGTATCTGATCCTGGTTCAATACATCCGCCCCTTAGCGGCCATAGACCACTATATCGAGGCGCACAATACTTTCCTGGAAAAACAGTACAGGGAAGGTAAGTTCATTCTTTCGGGAAGGCGGAAGCCCCGTACCGGAGGTATTATCCTCTGCAAAGCGACCAGCCGCCGCGAGGTGGAAGCCATCCTGGCAGAAGACCCTTTTGATAAGTTTCAACTGGCTGTTTACGATATCATAGAGTTTGAGCCAAATATCTATGCCGAACTGGCGAACCTCAACTCCTGAACTTTTCCCTTCCCTACGTTCTTTTCCCGGTTCAATCTTAACTGACTGCAATTTACATTGCCGGTTAAAATTTAATTGCAAAACTTCCCCGGAAAAGCTTCCTATTTCAAAATTTAGTTTGTAATTTCAATTACCGCCCATCCGTGATAAACGCCATTACCCTGTTTTATTAACCATTTAAACCCGAGCACGTTTACAAAGAAAAACTATCTTTTCATTATTAACCTAACACGCGTTTATGAAAAAAGGACCAGTCTGTATCACGCCCTCCGGGCACAATTAGCCAATTCTATTTCCATATCTAGATCAGAGATGCTGACCAGCGGTAGTTCATTCTTTCACGTTTAAACCCATTCCCGCATGAAGAAAAAACCCGTACGAACTGCGGTGTAAAAACTGCGCACATTCGCTATGCTAAATCGATTTTGTTAACCAGGAGGAACCCGATTTTCCATCCTAAACTAAACATGTATGTACTTCCACGTAAACTGCAGTGCCCGCAGGCACTTAGCCGTATGGCTACTCCTATTCCTGTGCTCAACCGCATGGGCACAATCTGTGAGCATTACCGGCAAAGTAACCGGTAGTCTTGATAAAACACCCCTGCCCGGCGTAACGGTTGTTATCAAAGGCACCAGCCAGGGCACCGTAACTGATGCTACCGGCACTTACAAGATCACAGCCCCCTCCGGCAGTACGCTTCTTTTCTCTTTTATCGGCTTTATGCCTAAAGAAGTAAAGGTAAGTGGCGCAACACAACTGGATGTTGAACTGGCAGAAAATGCCGGTACGCTCAACGAAGTAGTGGTAACAGGCTATGGCAGCCAATCTAAAAAGGATATCACAGGTGCTGTTGCCACCGTTAATGTAAAACAACTGCTCTCTGCTCCTGCCACCAATGTGGGCCAGGCTTTGCAGGGACGCGTTGCCGGAGTTACGGTTGGAAATGAAAATGCACCGGGCGGAAATGTGATGGTACGGATCCGTGGATACGGAACCATCAATGATAACTCGCCACTTTATGTAATTGACGGTGTTCCCACCAAAGGCAATCTGAACACGCTCAACCTGAATGATATTGAAACCATGCAGGTATTGAAGGATGCCTCTGCATCCTCCATCTATGGCTCCCGCGCAGGGAATGGAGTAGTGATCATTACCACAAAAAAAGGAAAGATCGGAAGACCCCGGCTCACGTATGATATGTATTATGGTACACAAAGACCCGGAGAATTCCTTGATCTGCTGAATACCTCAGAATACGCAAGCCTGCTCTGGGAATCACGGATCAATGCAGGAAATGTTGACCCCGTTACGGGTTTCCCCAAACATGCACAGTTTGGCAGTGGCGCCAATCCTGTTACGCCTGATTATATTTTCCCGGACGGGGCTTCTGCAAACGATCCGCGTGTAAATCCCGCCAACTACAGTACGGATATAGATGGCGCTGATTTCAAAAAAACAAGATGGCTGATCACTAAAGCCAATAAAACTGGGACCAACTGGATGGATGAAATATTTGACCCTGCACCCATTCAATCCCACCAGGTAGGTGTTTCCGGGGGAACAGACGGTGGCCGGTATGCCATGAGCCTCGGTTATTATGATCAGAAAGGGATCATGATCTATACTGGTTTCAAACGTTATTCCCTCCGCGCCAACACAGAATTTAATATCAACAAAAGATTCCGCGCGGGAGAGAACTTGCAGGTTTCTTACAGTGAAAGAGTAGGCCAGCCTGCCGGTAATCAGAATGAAGGGAACCCTGTTTCCTTCGCCTACCGCATGCAACCCATTATTCCGGTATACGATATCATGGGCAATTTTGCAGGAACAAAAGGGGGCGACCTCGATAATGCCAAAAACCCCGTAGCGGCATTGTACCGTAACAAGGACAATATCGGAAAAGAGATCAGGCTGTTCGGTAACGCCTACCTGGAAGCGGATATATTACCTAACCTTACCGCACGTACGAGCATTGGTGTAGACTATAGCAATTTCAATATCCGTACGTATACTATCCGGGATATTGAATCTTCTGAATCCGCATCCAACAGTAACCTTAGCACGAATAACAACTACGAGGCCACCTGGACATGGTATAACACCCTTACGTATAAGTTCCAGCTGGGCGCCTTACACCGCTTCAACCTGATCGTAGGTACGGAGTCTATTGGTAATTATGCGGAAGCTTTCGCAGCAGGCCGGGCTGGTTTCTTTGTGGATGACCTGGACAATCGTTACCTGGATGCAGGCAACGGCGGAACTTCCACCAACAGCGGCAGTGCTTCCAATTGGCGGCTGGCTTCTGAATTCAGTAAACTGAACTATGTGTATAACGACAGGTACCTGCTGGACCTTACTCTCCGCCGCGACCGTTCTTCCCGTTTTGCCGAACAGTTCAGGGTAGCCTATTTCCCTGCCGCCAGTGTGGGATGGCGTATCTCTGAAGAGGATTTTATGAAAAGCATTTCCTTTGTGAACGATCTGAAATTAAGGGCTGCATATGGCCAAACGGGTAACCAGGAAATAGGTAACTATAATGCATATACGTTCTTCGGCACAAACCCCACCACTTCTTTCTATGATCTGAACGGTTCCCGCACTTCTGCATTGCAGGGTTATGATCTCACACAGTTCGGAAATCTCCGCGCGAAGTGGGAAACCACCAGCTCGCTGGACATCGGCGTAGATGCCAGTATGATGAAAGGCAGGCTGGGCTTTAATTTCGACTGGTTCCGCCGTAAAACCACAGACATGTTATTCCCTGTTGAATTACAGTTCACACAAGGCATTGCCACCAATCCATTCCGGAACATCGGCACCATGGTGAACAAGGGGATCGAACTGGGCATCAGTTTTCTCAGTGATGCCGCAGGAGGAGATTTCACATATGATATCAACGTGAACTTCTCGAGCTACCGTAATAATGTTGAAGTAACAGATGGCAATCCCAAGACCCGTTACTTTGGCTTCACGACCCGCCTTCCATCCATGACAGTTACCCAGGCCGGCTACCCCATTTCTTCTTTTTTTGGTTACGTGATAGACGGCATCTTTCAGACAGATGCTGATGGGGCTAAACATGCCGCACAGTTTGGCGGCGGCGCCAATAATAAAGCCGGCCAATTCATTTTCCGCGACCTGGACTCCAATAATGTGATCAATGCGGACGACCGCACGATCATTGGCAGCCCGCATCCTGATTTCAGTTATGGCGTTAACGTACAGCTTGGCTATAAGAATTTTGGGTTAACGCTTTTTGCGCAAGGTGTGCAGGGTAATAAAATCTTCAACTATGTGCGCTACTGGACGGACTTCCCCACTTTTGCCGGGAACCGCAGCCGCCGTATGCTGGAAGACTCCTGGCGGCCAGGAAAAACAAATGCCCTGCTGCCTCAGTTACGGTCGAATGATGTGATCAGCAGTAACCCATCTACCTATTACCTTGAAAATGGTTCTTACCTGCGGATGAAGAATGTACAGCTATCTTATAAGCTCCCGGCCAGCCTGATCAAACGGGTAGGCATTGAGCAGTTGCAGGTTTATCTGCAGGCCCAAAACCTTTTCACGATCACAAAGTACACAGGCCTGGACCCCGAGATCAACCTGCGTGCTTACAGTCCTAATAACGACAGGCACATGGGTGTGGATGAAGGAGCTTATCCTACCTCCAAAGTATACCTGGTCGGCGCAAACCTTACTTTCTAAACTCAAACTTACTGTTATGCACATACGTAAAATAATAATGGCCATGATGCTGTTGCTGATTGCCGTTTCCTGCGGGGATGGTTTCCTGGATGTAAAACCGAAAGGTGTATTACTCCCCGAGCAGCTCAATAACCGGAAAGGTGTGAACGCTTTGTTGATTGCGGCTTATTCTCTGGTAGACGGGGTTGGTTCCGGCGGTACCTCCTGGCATGGTTCTGCGGATAACTGGATCTATGGCAGCGTGGCATCTGATGATGCCTACAAAGGTTCTACCTCTGGCGACCAGCCGGAAATATCTTTTATTGAAACGCGCAAAATATTGCCGGATAATGGGCATTTCCGTGGAAAATGGCGTGCGGTATATGATGGAGTAGCCAGGTGTAATGATGTACTGATTGCACTTTCGAAAGCTACGGACATCCCTGATGCTGAAAAACCGCTGATCGCTGCGGAGGCTCGTTTCCTGAGGGGGCACTTTCATTTTGAAGCAAAAAAGATGTTCAAAAATGTGCCTTATGTAGATGAAAAAACCTACAACCCGGAAGATCCGAACAGCACGAAACTCCCCAATACAGAAGATATCTGGCCAAAGATCGGGGAAGACCTCCTTTTTGCTTACCAGCAATTGCCGCCCAGGCAAACTCAAAAAGGGCGTGCTACAAAGTGGGCAGCATCTGCCCTGCTGGCAAAGGCTTACCTGTTCCAGCAAAAGTATACAGAGGCCAAACCTTTGCTGAATGAGATCATGGCCCAGGGTGGATATATTTTAACAGAACGGTATGCGGATAATTTCCGGGCTGCCACAAATAATAATACCGAATCTATTTTTGAAGTAGAACATTCCGTGAACGATGGCGCGGGAGGAGGTGAAAATGGCAACCAGGGCGCTACTTTAAATTATCCCTATGGCGGGCCCACTACCTGCTGCGGGTTCTTTCAACCTTCGCAGAACCTGGTGAATGCTTTTAAAACAGATGTTAATGGTTTGCCGCTGCTGGATAATTTCAATGATGCAGATGTTACAAACGACCAGGGAATTGAATCCACTTCACCCTTCACCCCTTATGCCGGTACTTTGGATGCAAGGCTGGACTGGACAGTTGGGCGGAGAGGTATTCCTTTCCTCGACCATGGAGATCATCCGGGTAAAGCTTACATCAGGGACCAGGCTTATGCAGGACCTTATTCTCCTAAGAAACACCTGTTCTATAAATCAGATATCGGCAGCGCCACCTTTAATAGTAATCCGCGGCTGAATGCTAACAATTACAGGATGATCCGTTATTCTCACGTGATCCTCTGGCTGGCGGAATGTGAAGTGGAACTGGGCGGGCTGGAAAGAGCAAGGGAATTGGTGAATATGATCCGCACCCGTGCATTAAATCCTGTAGGATTTGTAAAAAAAGCGGATGGCAGTAATGCCGCAAACTATAAGATGGGGTTATACACAGCTGCCTGGGCTGATCCTGTGATGGCAAGGAAAGCGGTACGCTTTGAAGAGCGTTTGGAATTTGGCATGGAAGGCCACCGCTTCTTTGACCTGGTGCGCTGGGGCATTGCAGACCTTGTGTTGAATGCATACTATGATAAAGAAAAATTGAAACGGACCTATTTAAATGGTGTGTCTTTCGAGAAAGGCAAACATGAGTATTATCCTATACCTGCACAGGAGATCCTTAACAGTACGAAGGATGGGCAGGCTACGCTGAAGCAGAACCCTAATTATTAATGCAGTAAGAAACCGTTTGTGTAAGCACAAGCGGTTTCTTCTCTTATGGAAATAGTATCCTGTAAGGCAATCGCTTATCTATGAAATTGAGAACTTAAACCGGTACAGGGGTTTGTTCCGGAGGCATTCACAGGGGAGGTATCGGTTTTCCAATAAACGTTTTACTCCTTCTCCTTAAATTTCTTTTCCGCGTCCTGCGCCTTTTCAAAATCCAGGATTACGGAATTGATGCAATAACGCAAACCAGTTGGTGGTGGTCCGTCATCAAAAACGTGTCCAAGATGTGCTTTACATCTGCCGCACTGCACTTCGGTACGTGTCATACCGTGAGTATTGTCCGGCGTGTAGATCACACTCGTTTTACTGATGGGCTGGTAAAAGCTCGGCCAGCCACAACCGCTTTCAAACTTAGTGTCTGACACAAAAAGCGGGTTGCCGCAAGCGGCGCAATAGTAAGTACCTTTTTCTTTGGAGTTCCAGTATTTACCTGTGAACGCCCACTCAGTTCCTTTTTGTCTCGCTATTTCATAAACGTCTTTTGGCAAGGTTTTTTTCCACTCATCGTCGGTTAGGTTTACTTTAGTAGTATCCGTACGGGAGTACGCCGGATTCTTTTTTTCTTCCATTGGTTTCGTTTTAGCTCCGTTTTGAGAGTAAGTACAGTGGCTGATCATTAAACTCAGGCATAAAAATAGCAGATTACTTGTCTTCATGTTAACTATTGATTATGTGTTAACTACGTCTTAACACCAGTATTAATACTAAAGGCATGGTTCCGGGAAAGCAGGTTAATATTAAAGTTACGAAATGCCGGGCCGATTGGTTTGCCACCTGAATGTATTTAACAATATTTTTTTTAATCCTACCTTTATGCCAAAAGGCAGGCAAGTGGCGGATATCATCAATTTGTTACCGGATAATATAGCGAACCAGATAGCAGCAGGAGAGGTTATTCAGCGGCCGGCTTCGGCAGTGAAGGAACTGCTGGAAAACGCTGTGGACGCGGGCGCAACGGAAATTCAACTCTTCATCAAAGACGCCGGCAAAGAGCTGGTGCAAGTCATAGATAACGGCAGTGGTATGAGTGATACCGATGCCCGCATGTGTTTTGAACGGCACGCCACTTCCAAGATCCAAACCATCGACGATCTTTTTCATATCCGTACTATGGGATTCCGGGGTGAGGCCCTGGCTTCAATTGCAGCCGTGGCCCAGGTAGAACTTAAATCACGCAAACATAACGAAGAACTCGGCACTTTCATTGAAATAGACAACAGTGTGGTGAAAAGGCAGGAACCCTGCCAAACTGCACCTGGCACCAGTATCGCCATGAAAAACCTCTTTTTCAATGTACCTGCCAGGAGAAATTTCCTCAAAAGCAATGCGGCAGAGATGCGGCATATCGTGGATGAATTTATTCGTGTAGCGCTCGCTTTCCCTCATTTGCAGTTCTCTCTTAACTCAAATGGGCAGGAAATGTTCCATCTTGAAAAAGGCTCTCTCAAGCAACGTATCGTAAATATCCTGGGGCAGCACTATAATTCCAAATTAGTTACCGTAAAAGAGAGTACGGACTACATGAATGTGTCCGGATTTGTAGGTAAACCGGATACCGCTAAGAAAACAAGGGGCGATCAGTTCTTTTTTGTTAATAACCGGTTTATAAAGAGCGGTTATTTGAATCATGCGGTGATGTCTGCTTTCTCAGAAATGATCCCTTCGGAGAATTTTCCGCTATATGTACTCTTCATTGATCTCGATCCTGCACATGTGGATATTAACGTGCATCCCACCAAACAGGAGATCAAGTTCGATGATGAAAAGATCCTCTATGCTTTTGTGCAGGCTGCGGTTAAACATGCGCTGGCACAATTCAATGTTACGCCGGCCCTGGATTTTGAACTGGACCCGGGCATTCAATCCCTGGATGCGTTAACACAGCCCTTCACTGATCAGAAGAAAGTACAATCTGCCAATACTTCCATCTACCGCTCTTTCACACAAGCCAACCAGGCTCATATGATCGACCATAGCGGCAGCAACAGCAATCTTCGTAACTGGAAAGACCTGTACGGGCCGGTGGAAAAACCATTGGAGATGGAAGCCCCTTCCTCTACTGCTTCCGTAATAGATGAACGCTGGCAGGAAGCGGCAACTGATCAGAAAGTACCGGTGCAGGTACATCAGCAATATATCTTATCGCAGATAAAATCTGGTTACATATTGATAGATCAGCGGGCTGCGCATGAACGCATCCTGTATGAACGTTATCAGCGGGCACTTTCTGAGAAACCAATTGCCACGCAGCAAAGCCTTTTCCCCCAAACGCTGGAGTTATTACCGGCGGACGCTGTTGTGATCTCAGAAATGCTGCCGGACTTACAGGCGTTGGGGTATGACCTGGAACCTTTTGGCATGCATACTTTTGTAGTACGTGGTACGCCGGCGGATATTCAAACGGGAAATGAGCAGGCGAGCATCGAAGGTTTGCTGGAACAGTTCAAACATTTCAGCACTGAATTGAAGCTCAACCGCCGTGAAAATCTGGTCCGCTCCATGGCGCGCAATAATGCCATTCCGGTTGGAAAGCCGCTGGGAACAAGGGAAATGCAGAATATCATCGATGAATTATTTGCCTGTGCCACACCCAATGTTTCTCCTGGTGGCAGGTTCACTTTTATCTCCTTTAAGCTAAACGACCTAGAGCGGATGTTTGACAGGGGTGCCTAAGATTTCCATCGCTTCTTTTAACTGCTGATACAGCAGGGAATACGCTTTATAATTTCTCTGGTAAACGGCCAGGTGTTCTGCACCTGGTTCAAAAACCCTTGCTGCAGCTGCGGGATCAAATTGCCATGCATCTATTTTTTCCAACGCATGCCATCCCAGCAAAGCTGCTCCCAATGCAGATGCATCTTCATCCTGGTGCAGGATCATGGGTTTCTGGAAAATGTCTGCCAGCAATTGTATCCATAATGGAGATGCGGTGAATCCTCCGCTTACGGTTATTTCCCGGATAGGGCTTACCACGCTTTCCAGCGCTTCGCCCACACTATATAATCCGAAACAAATACCTTCTATCAATGCCCGTTGAAAATGCGCAGCACCATGTTGCTGCTGTATTCCAACAAAAGCTCCACGGGCACGGCTATCCCATACCGGCGCACGTTCTCCCAGCAGATAGGGTAAACACAATAATCCATCTGAGCCGGGAGGCGCTGTGAATGCTACTTTCAGGAAATCGTTGTAGTCGGACCAGGGCAGGAATGTTTTGGAGAACCACTGTAAAGCCCCACCACCGTTATTGGTTGCGCCACCACATACATAATGCTCCGGCGTGAGTACATAAGAAAATAATCTTCCTTTCTCATCTGCTGCGGGTTTAGCCGTCATCATCCTGATGGCGCTGCTGGTGCCAATGGTAAGTGCAGCATGGCCGGCTTGCACTGCTCCGCTGCCTAATTGTGCAAGGCATCCGTCACTGCTGCCCGCCATGATGAGCGTATCTGGAGAAACGCCCAAAGCCCCTGCCATAGCTTGGTCCATGCCAATCAACAAACGGGTGGTCTCTACCGGAATAGGTAAACGTTCATCCGTGATCCCGGCCACCTGTAATGCTTCAGGATGCCAGTCCAGTGTACGGATATCAAATAATCCTGTTGCCGAGGCAATGGAATGATCTGTAATGAATTCGTGGAAACAGCGATGCAGGAACAATTCCTTGATGCCCATGAAACAGGCCGCCTTTTGAAAAACTTCGGGCAGGTTTTCCCTGATCCATTGGATCTTGCATAAAGGAGACATGGGATGAATGGGAGTACCCGTTGCTGCGTAGATCCTTTTGCCGGCATCCGTATTTTTCAGTGAGGCGGCATATTTTTCACTCCGGTTGTCCGCCCAGGTCATCAGGGGAGTGAGGGGTTGCCCGTTTTCGTCTACGGCCATGAAACTGTGCATGGCACAACTCAGGGAAATGGCTGCCGGGGAGGAACCCATTTGCGCCACAGTATGTTGAATGGTACTGATAATCGCTGCCAGTACGGCCTGCGGGTCCTGCTCACTGAAACCGGGTTGCGGATGCATTGTTGGATAAGCCTGCCTGTGTGAAGCAGAGATCTGGCCGTTGGGATGTACGGCAACTGCTTTGGCGCTTCCTGTGCCAATGTCTACTCCCAGGATATAAGGTATGTTAGTCGTCATAGAATAGAAGCCGAAAGTAAAAAACACTTTTCATTTCCGCATTTAATTTATAGATTTAAAGCCTTACAGGTCAAATCTTTCATAAAACAATCCACGTTCCTAATGGCATTTGAGATAAAAAAACAGGCCAAGGTGTATGACGTTTGCATCGTAGGCTCCGGAGCCGGTGGCGGTATGGCAGCAAAAGTGCTATCTGAAGCTGGCTTAAAGGTAGCGCTTCTGGAAGCGGGACCCAAATATGATCCGGCAGATCCGAAACAACAAACCCAGCTAAAGTGGCCTTATGAATCTCCCCGCCGTGGTGCTAATACCACACGGCCTTTCGGAGATTTTGACGCCGCTTATGGCGGATGGGAAATTAACGGAGAACCTTACACGCAAAAGAACGGTACCAAATTCGACTGGTTCCGGTCCCGTATGCTGGGAGGCCGTACAAATCACTGGGGACGCATCTCTCTTCGTTTCGGACCCAATGATTTTAAACATGCCAGTATTGACGGGCATGGAGACGATTGGCCAATTGGTTATGATGATGTGAAACCTTTTTACGACCGGGTAGATAAACTGATCGGCGTATTTGGTTCCAAAGAAGGTATCCATAATGAGCCGGACGGATTTTTCCTCCCTCCTCCCAAACCCCGTCTGCATGAGCTGATGGTGAAAAAGGCGGGTGATAAACTGAAGATCCCCGTGATCCATTCCCGGATGTCTATGCTAACAAGGCCCGTGAATAAAGAACGCGGCAGTTGTTTCTTTTGCGGTCAATGTGGTCGCGGATGTAGTGTGTATGCAGATTTCTCCTCTTCTACCTGCCTTGTTAAACCGGCATTGAAGATCGGAACAATGGAACTCTTTACAGATGCCATGGTGCGGGAAGTATTAACAGATGCTTCAGGCAAGGCAACGGGCGTTTCTTATATTGACAGGAATACCCTGGAGGAACATCAGCTCACAGCCCGCGTGGTGGTATTAGCTGCCAGCGCCTGTGAATCTGCGCGTTTGCTGCTTAATTCAAAATCTCCCATGCATCCTAACGGGCTGGCTAATTCCAGCGGCGTGGTGGGTAAATATCTACATGATTCTACCGGCGCATCCAGATCCGCTTTCCTTCCTGCATTGATGAACCGTAAACGGTATAATGAAGATGGCGTTGGCGGCATGCATATGTATGTTCCCTGGTGGCTGGATAATAAAAAGCTGGATTTTGCACGGGGGTATCATATTGAAATGGGAGGCGGCATGAGCATGCCCGGTTATGGATTTGGTTTCGGGGTTGAAAGCGTGCATGTAAAAGAGGCCGGCAGGTCATTAAGGAATGCCGGGGGATATGGCGCTGCACTGAAAGATGACTATCGCCGTTACTATGGTGCCAGTATTGGTTTTGCAGGAAGAGGGGAAGCTATTCCGCGGATAGATAATTACTGCGAGATAGACCCGAACGTAGTGGATAAATTCGGTATTCCCGTATTACGCTTTAATTATACCTGGAGTGAACATGAGATCAAACAGGCCAAACACATGCAGGATACTTTCGAGCAGCTCTTCCATGAAATGGGCGCTATTCCGAATGGAACAAAGGCAGGGCCTGAAACCATGTACGGACTGGAAAACCCGGGCCGCATTATTCACGAAGTAGGTACTACACGTATGGGAAATGATCCGAAAACCTCTGTGCTGAACAAGTTCAACCAGGCGCATGATGTGAAGAACCTGTTTGTGGTAGATGGTGGCGCCTTTGTTTCGCAGGCAGATAAAAATCCTACCTGGACGATCCTCGCATTGTCTATGCGTGCATCAGAATACATCGTAGATGAATTGAAAAAACAAAATCTCTAATTATCATGGATAGAAGAGAATCGCTCAAAGCCTTGATGATAGGCACTTTGTCCTCCGGCGTGATCCTGAGCGCCTGTGATCCTAAACCGAAAGAAGAAGCGAAAGCAGGTGCGGGTGTGTTGAAAGATTATGGCCGTCAACCAGAAGAGGTGTTGCGGGATAATGCACTGCTGGCTGAAAAGTTCTTTACGGATGCAGAGATGAAAACGATCGCTGTATTGGTGGATATCATCATCCCGAAAGATGAACATTCCGGCAGTGCTACGGATGCTAAAGTGCCGGATTTCATTGAGTTCATTGTAAAAGATCAGCCAAAATTCCAGACGCCCATACGTGGAGGTTTGCGCTGGCTGGATATGCATTGCCTGAAAAAGCATAATAAATCATTCACGGAACTTGCTGCTGCAGAGCAACTGGGGGTGGTGGATGAGATTGCATTCCCTGAAAGGGCCACGCCTTTTGTAAGTCAGGGTGTAGCCTTTTTTAGTACGATACGGAATCTGACGGCTACCGGCTTCTTTACCAGCAAAATGGGGTTGGAAGATCTTGGCTACAAAGGAAATCAGCCTAATGAGTGGGATGGTGTACCCGAAGATGTGTTGCAGCAATATGGATTGGCGTATGATGAAAAGATGCTGGCCGTTTGTTTGAAGAAAGAAGACAGGGGGAAGATAATGACCTGGGAGGCTTAATATCATTACTATCGCATTATGCAAAGAGGGTGTTTCATTTTCCCGAAACACCCTCTTTGCATTTTATGTATTTGCTCTGAAAACCCTGTTCAACCAGCGCAACATCACAAATATGATCCCCGCTGAAAAGATCAGTAACACAAAGTTCACGAGGAAGTAATTCGCTTTATTCTCATAAAGGTCCCATGTGGCAGCTAATACCCCAGACAGTTTATTCCCCATAGAAGTAGCCAGGAACCAACCTCCCATCATCAGGGAAGTAAGCCTTGGCGGGCTGAGTTTCGATACTAATGAAAGACCCATCGGGCTTAATAATAATTCTCCCGCAGTAATTACACCATAACATCCGAAGAGCCACCAGAAAGAAGCTTTCTCCTGTCCGTTGCCACAAGCCATCACGGCGCCTACCATCATAAAGGTAGATAAGGAGGAAATAACAAGGCCCCACGCAATCTTAGTAGGTGTGGAAGGTTCTTTCTTTCGTTTTCTGAGAAAGGCAAAGAAAGCTACCACCAGTGGCGTGAGAATGATCACGAAGAATGGGTTCACTGATTGGAACTGTTCTGTATTGATGAGGTTGATGCTTTCTCCTTCCGGCGGCATTTTTTCCGGCGCTACATTTTTCAGGTATACGGGTTTACCCAGTTCTTTTACCGGTTGGCCTTTTTCATTTTTGATCACGCGGAATTCATGGTCGTAGGCCACAACAGAATCCTGTTTATTGGTCACAGTTTCAGAGAGCATGAGCGTTTTTGCCGGAGCTACCAATGCAGCCGGCATTTCCCTGTCCGTATAATATTGAGCCCAGGTAGTGAGGGCCGTACCGTTCTGCTTGAACACAGCCCAGAATAAAATAGATACCGCGAAAATAGCCAGCAGGGCTTTTACCGGTTGTTTATCTGTAGCCCCAGCTTTGCGCAGCAGGTTAGCAAAGAAATACACGATGGGCAGGCAGGCGAAAATGAATGCGTCCGTAGAATCCGTACCGAAGATGTTTCCCGGAATGAACCATCCAATGGCACCCACCACCAGTACAGGAATGAATACCTGCGCAAAGATACTGTTCAGGCTCATGTCTCCGGGTTGTTCCGGTTTACGCACATCCGCATGCCGGTAATGTTTAAGGCCGATCACAAAAATGATCACACCAATGAACATACCTATGCCGGCAGCAATGAAGGCAGCACCCCATCCTATAGTATTCCTCAGGTAGGCAGCAATGAACGTACAGGTAAAAGCACCGAGGTTAATACCCATGTAAAAGATATTGTACCCGGTATCTTTCAGCTCTTTGTAACGTTCATCATTATATACATTCCCTAAGAGGGTGGAAATATTGGGTTTGAAGAAACCGTTACCTATACAAATAAGGGCCAGGGAAGCATAAAAAACGGTGAGGTTGTGTACGGCGAGGCCGCAATAACCGATACCCATGAGGATGCCTCCCCAGATAATGGATTGGATATACCCTATTTTCCGGTCTGCCAGCAGGCCTCCCACAAAGGGAGTGAGGTAAACGAAAGCGATAAAAGTACCGAAGATATCTACCGCTGTTTTGCGGTCCATAGCCCATCCGCCGGTTTCAGCATCAGTGAGGTACATTTGTAAAATGGCCAGGAGCAGGTAAAAGCCGAACCTTTCCCACATTTCGGAAAAGAATAAGAACGGCAGCGCTGCCGGATGCTTGCGGGTAGAACTCATTTTAGCAGGTTGTTTTGATGGCGCTAAAAATAACAACAAATACCCATAGCGGCCAAATTTAATGATGGCTTAACGAGGCTATTTATTAACTTGTATGCCTTGCGGGAAGGGCTTCTTCCTCAAACCCTGTATAAAAACGATTTAGCAAAGGAACCGCCCATAGATTTTATTGGAAATTCTAAACTTTTTTCTATTATATTGAACGAAAATTTATCAAATCATGGTTACGGAAAAGAATAACAAAGGAAACCAGATTTCACGTAGATCATTTCTAACGGGCACCGCAACAGCTGCCGCAGGATTTATGATCGTTCCACGTCACGTATTAGGAGGTAAAGGGTACACAGCGCCAAGCGATAAGTTAAGGGTAGCAGGGATTGGAGTTGGCGGTAAAGGAGAAAGCGATATTGCTGAGTTCGCAAAAGGACCGGCAGATATTACCGTTCTGTGTGACGTGCACGACAGTCGTGCTGCAAATTCTGTAAAGCGTTTCCCTAAAGCGAAGTTTTACAAGGACTACCGCGAAATGCTGGACAAAGAACACAAGAACATTGATGCCGTTTCTGTATCCACACCGGACCACAGTCACGCCATCCAGGCAATGGCCGCTATGCAGCTGGGCAAACACGTATACGTGCAAAAGCCCCTGACGCATGATATTTACGAAGCGCGCATGCTCACAGAAGCTGCGAAGAAATATAAGGTAGTGACCCAAATGGGCAACCAGGGTGCTTCCGGCGATGGTGTTCGCCAACTGATGGAATGGTATAATGCCGGCCTTATTGGTGATGTGAAGGAAGTATATTGCTGGACCAACCGTCCTGTTTGGCCACAAGGTATTCCCTGGCCTACAACACCGGCTCCGGTTCCTTCAGACCTGGATTGGGACCTTTGGTTAGGTACCGCTCCCAAAAAGGATTATGTAAATAAACTGGTTCCTTTCAACTGGCGTGGCTGGTGGGATTACGGTACCGGTGCCCTGGGAGACATGGGTTGCCATATCGTGGAACCTCCTTTCCGTGTACTGGACCTGGGTTATCCTGAATCTGCAGAAGCCAGTGTAGGTAGCGTATATGTTGACGAGTTCAAACAAGGTTACTTCCCTGACAGTTGCCCTCCTTCTTCTCATTGCATCCTGAACTTTAAAGGCAAAAAAGGCAAACCGGATGTGAAACTGCATTGGATGGACGGTGGTATTCAACCTGCACGCCCTGAAGAGCTGGGACCAAATGAAAGAATGGGTGATGGTGGTAACGGGGCGATCTTTATTGGTACGAAAGGTAAGATGATGTGCGGTACTTACGGTATCTCTCCTACCCTGTTGCCAACTACCCGTAACAAAGAGGTAAATGTAAAACAAACTATTGCCCGTGTTCCGGAAGGGCACTATGTACAATGGGTGAATGCAGCCATCGCTGGTTATGGTAAAAAAGAAGTGAGCTCTCCGTTTGAGATCGCTGGTCCATTGACCGAAACCTTGCTGATGGGTAACCTGGCTATCCGTAGCTATGATGTTCGTAAGCCTAAAGCAAATGGTAATGGTTTTGATTATCCTGGCCGTTATATCAAACTGCTGTGGGATGGTCCGAACATGAAGATCACTAACTTCGATGATGCTAACCAGTTTGTGAAGAGGACTTACCGTGAAGGTTGGAAGCTGGGTTCATGATAATTGAATGATTAAATTCCGAAAGGGCGTCCTGTATGGGCGCCCTTTTTTTATGGGCTTTCCTTTCGGTCATCTCATATCTTATATTCGCTTGACATAGGCTAAAGATACGCTTTGCTATATGGCAGATATTACCTATCTTAGTACCATGGCTATCTCGGAACATAATGTCATTACCCGCGGGGCAACCGGAACTTTCGGTGGCCAGGTAGTTTTCCGTCAACGGAACGGAAAAACCATCATGTGCAAACCGCCGAAGCCATACCCTCCTAAAACTCCTACCCAGATCGCTAACCAGGAGCGCTTCAAAAGGGCTAACAACTTCGCGAAACAGGTTATCAAAGACCCGGTTAAAAAGGCCTTCTACAAGTCTATTGCCAAACCCGGCCAAACTGCCTTCAACGCAGCTTTCCAGGATGCATACCATAAACCGGAAGTGGAAGTAAGCGTACAGGAGCAGACCATCGCCATCAAAGCCAAAGGCAAACACCGCGTAGAAAGCGTAAAAGTTGCCATCCAGGATGCCTCAGGCACAGAAAAGAAAACAGGCTTTGCCGTATTAAAAAACGATCTCTGGGAATATAAGCTTGGGGATATGCAGGAAGGAGAGAGTATCTGGCTATGGGTACATGATATAGCAGGCAATATCGTCCGGAAAAAGTACAGGTATAGCTAGATCACATATTTACCTCGTTACAACGCCCATCAAAACAGCGAAAATATTTGTGTACAATGTGTATGAAAAGGGATGTCTTTGGCATAAGAGCCAAAGAATAAAAAAGGAGATCTGTTAGTATGCTAGTATAAAGAAGCGGGCTCTTTTCCCTGATAAAACACACTCATAAAAAAGGAGATAGTCTTTCCGTTTTAGTTATTCTGATATAAAGAAGCGGGACTCTTTTCCTTAATAAAACATACTCATAAAAAAAGGAGATAGCCGTTAGACTATCTCCTTTTCTGTTTTTAGTATTCTAATACAAAGAATCCGGATTCTTTCGTACCCTGATAGATGAGTACATAGTAGTACACTCCTTTCGACAGTTTTTCGCCTTTCTTACCCAAACCTTTAAACACATTTCCGGTATTGTTGTATCCTCTTGCTTCGAATACGATCTTGCCTTGCGCGTTTGAGATATAGAGCTGGTTATCCGGATACTGGCGGATACCTTCTATTGTGAGGAAATCGTTGATACCATCTCCGTTTGGTGTAACCGCATCATTCACTTTCAGGTATCCGATCATACCGGTTACCTCCAGGTCCTGTGCTACCGGGGTGGCTGCTTCGTAATTATTATTACCCGGTTGTGTGGCGGTGACCTTTGTGATGCCTGCTTTAAGCGCTGACACCATGTTACCGTTTACAGTTGCAATCGTGGTGTTCTCTATCACATAAGTGATGGGCAGACCGGAACTGGCCGTGGCTCCCGGATCGAAAGGAGGCTCACCTGCAGAACGTTTCATCATCGGGCCGAACTGGATGGTTTGCGTGGCCTTGGCTATTACGAGCGTCTGCACTACCGGTGTAGCGGCATTGTAGTTTCCATCACCGGCTTGTGTTGCCGTGATGGTTACGGTGCCTGCTCCGGTGATATGAATGTTTCCTCCAACGATGGTGGCTATGTTTGGATCTGAACTGGTATACGTTATTGGCAGACCAGATGTTGCTGTAGCACCCGGAGCAAAATCTGCGTTGCCATATGTTTTTGCAGGCAATGCAGGGAATGTGATTGTTTGTGTTGTTTTCTGAATAGTGAGTGTGCCAGTCACATAATTGAACGTATAATTAGCCGCTGCCGCACCAGATGCTGTGATCGGATAATTGCCGGCATTGGTTCCGGTGGCGGTGATGCTTACCGGCGTAGTGAATACGGCTTCTGTTTCGCCGAATACAAAACCTGTGATGGTATAGGTGAATGCTGGATTCGGTTCACCGAATATTTTGGTTTTGTTATCTGCGGTAACGGTGAGTACCTTTTTATTTACAGTGAGGGTTACGCTCACATCTGTAGCAGGATTGTAGTTGGCATTCCCTGCCTGTTTGGCTGTGATGACAGATGTACCGGCTCCTACAATGTGGATGTTGCCCCCTGCAATGGTCGCTACATTGGCGTTAGCGCTTGTATAAGTGATCGGCAATCCGCTGCTGATCGTTGCACCAGGATTGAAGTTTGCATCACCATATGTTTTCGCAGGCAGGTTGGTGAAGTTGATCTGCGCGGTAGCCTTTTGTACAGTGAGCGTGCCCTGTTGATAAATGAAACTATAATTGGCAGCGGCGGCGCCGGACACCGTGATGGTATAAATACCTATCGCCGTTGTTGCATCTGTTGTGATGGTTACAGGGGTGCTGAATACGGCTTGCGTTTCTCCATTCACCAAACCAGCGATGGTGTAGGTGAGGGTTGGCAGCGGCTCCCCGTAGCTGATGGTTTTATTATCTGCCGTTACAGTGAGCTGTTTTTTATTCACCGTGAAAGTTACGCTCAGGTCTGTAGCAGGGTTGTAATTCTGATCGCCGGCTTGTTTTGCCGTGATAGTGGTTGTGCCCGCTCCTGTGATATGAATGTTGTTGCCCACAATACTAGCTACCCCGGTGTTGGAACTGGTGTAGGTGATGGGCAATCCGCTTGGGATCGTTGCGCCTGGATTGAAGTCTGCGTCGCCGTATGTTTTTACAGGCAGTGTTGGGAAGTTGATCTGCGCAGTGCCTTTCAGGATCGTTAAGGTTCCGGGCTGGTAGGTGAAATCGTAGTTAGCTGCGGCGGCACCTGATGCTGTGATCGGATAAGTACCGGCATTGCTTCCTGTGGCAGTGATGCTCACGGGAGTGGTGAATACAGCTGCTGTTTCACCAGGTACGAAACCGCTAATGATATAAGTGAACGTTGGTAACGGGTCGCCAAAACTGATGGTTTTGTTATCCGCAGTTACGGTGAGTTGTTTTTTATTTACGGTGAGTGTTACACTTACATCGGCCGCAGGATTGTAATTGTTGTCTCCTGCTTGTTTTGCCGTGATAGTGGTTGTGCCTGCTCCGGTAATATGAATGTTATTACCCACAATAGTAGCTACACCCGCATTGGAGCTGGTGTAAGTGATCGGTAATCCATTGGGGATAGTGGCACCTGGTGCGAAATCTGCATCGCCGTATGTTTTCACTGGCAGATTGCTGAAGCTGATCTGCGCGGTGGCTTTCTGAATAGTGAGTATGCCGGGCTGATACACGAAATCGTAATTGGCGGCGCCGGCGCCGGATGCTGTGATGGGATAAGTGCCAACATTGGTCCCTGTGGCGGTGATGCTCACAGGTGTTGTTAGTACGGCAGCTGTTTCACCAGGTACGAAACCGGTGATGGTATAAGTGAATGTTGGTAAGGCATCCCCGAAATTGATGGTTTTATTGTCCGCGGTTACGGTGAGTTGCTTTTTGTTCACGGTGAACGTTACGGGCACATCGGTGGCGGGGTTGTAATTAGCATCCCCTGCCTGGTGTGCGGTAATAGTAGTTGTGCCCGCTCCGGTAATATGGATGTTCCCGGCCACAATAGTGGCTACGCTGCTATTGGAACTTGAATAGGTGATCGGCAACCCGCTGGGGATGGTGGCGCCTGGTGCGAAGTCTGCATCGCCGTAAGTTTTTACGGGAAGCGCGCTGAAGCTGATCTGCACAGTACCTTTCAGAATGGTGAGTATTCCGGGTTGGTAGCTGAAGCTGTAGTTAGCTGCGGCGGCTCCTGAAGCTGTGATGGGATAAGTACCAACACTGCTGCCTGTGCCGGAGATGCTGATCGGCGTGGTAAATACAGCTTCTGTTTCACCAGGTACGAAACCAGTTATAGTATAGGTGAATGTTGGCAGAGGGTCTCCCAGGTTAATGGTTTTGTTCTCTGCGGTTACAGTGAGTTGCTTTTTATTCACCGTAAGCGTTACGGGAACATCAGTGGCTGCATTGTAATTACCATCTCCCACCTGGTGTGCGGTGATAGTCGTAGTTCCGGCTCCGGTGATATGGATGTTTCCGGCCACAATAGTGGCTACGCTACTATTGGAGCTTGAATAAGTGATCGGCAATCCGTTAGGGATGGTGGCACCTGGTGCGAAGTCTGCATCACCATATGTTTTTACAGGCAGGCTGTTGAAACTTATTTGCGCGGTGGCCTTTTGAATAGTGAGCGTTCCCGCCTGGTATGTGAAATCGTAATTGGCGGCGGCGGCACCTGACACAGTGATCGGGTATGTGCCAACGTTGGTTCCGCTGCCGGTAATATTTACAGGCGTGGTGAGCACTGTTTCTGTTTCTCCGGTTATGAACCCGGTAATCGTATAAGTGAACGTTGGGAGTGCTTCGCCGAAATTAATGGTTTTGTTGTCCGCCGTTACGGTCAATTGTTTTTTGTTGACGGTGAGTGTTAAGGGTACGTCCGGAGATGGATTGTAATTACCGTCACCTGCCTGGTGGGCAGTGATGGTGGTTGTACCTGCTCCGGTGATCTGGATATTTCCACCAACGATGGTTGCCACGCTGCTGTTGTTGCTGGAATAGGTGATGGGTAGTCCGTTGCTGATGGTTGCGCCGGGAGCAAAGCTTGCATCGCCGTATGTTTTTACGGGCAGTGTTGGGAAGGTGATATTTATAGTTGCCTTTTGAATAGTGAGGTGTGCCTGCACGTAATTGATATCATAATTATCTGCGGTGGCACCCGAAACAGTGATATTATGTACGCCGATATCACCGTTCGCGTCTGTTGTGATGAACACCGGCGTGAGCAATGCGAATTCGGATTCACCAGGGATGAAGCCTGTTACGGTATAAGTGAGCATGGGTAATGGCTGACCGTAGTCGATGGTTTTATTATCTGCCGTAACTGTCAGCATTTTTTTGCCGATGGTGAGGGTTTGATCTACATCTGTTGCAGCTTCGTAATTATTATTTCCGGCCTGGGATGCAGTGATGGTTACAGTACCTGCTCCTACTATGTGAATTAAGCCGTTTTCGATGGTAGCCACCAGGGGGTCAGAGCTTACATAGGTAACCTGCAATCCATTATCCACTGTAGCACCCGGGTTGAAATCAGCATCGCCGTATACTTTTGTGGGTAAAGCGTTGAAGGTGATGTTGGATGTTTTGGGCAAAATGATGAACGAACCCGGCACGTAGTTAAAATCATAATTAACAGCGGAGGCTCCCGAAACAACAATATTGTACTGACCTGCGTCTGTGGCAACATCTCTTACGATGTTTACAGGTGTGGTGAATACACTTTCGTCATCTCCGCCTACAAAACCTCCTGATATAACATATGTGGAGGTTGCCGGCGGAGTGTCTCCGAAAGTGATGGTGATATCATCTGCTGTTACGGTGAGTGTTTTTTTGCTGACGGTAAGCGTGCGGACCACATCAGCTGCCGGATCGTAAGCGGCGTTACCTGCTTGTGATGCTGTAATGTTTGCCGTTCCGGGGCCAACAATATGGATCTGGCCAGCTACAATTGTTGCTACAGCAGGATTGTCACTACTGTAAGAAATTGGAAGACCTGATGTGGTGGTGGCGCCTGGTGCGAAATCTGCATCGCCGTAAATTGCCGTTATATTATTGAATGTGATCGTTTGCGGTTGTAATGCTATAATCGTGAAGGTTTGCTCCGGAGCAAAAGGAGAACCGGCATATGCTCCATCAACGGCCTGTACACTCCAGTAATAAGGAACGTTTGTTTGCAGTCCTTTAATCGTGGCGGAATTCAGGGAACCCGTGTTACCGGTCTTCACTATCCTTCTGAAACCATTACTGATATTGGACATAGCAGGCTTCACGTTTGCCTGCCCGGGTGTTGTGCTGATGTATATGTTATAGTTCAGACCATCCTGCGTGGCTGTTTGTGCATCTGTGGATTTAGCCCAGGAGAGTACCCTGCTTTGGCTTACAGCTCCCGGTGCTGACGTCAATGTTGCAGGGGTAGTGGGAACGGTGTTGGCAACGATGGCATCATTCCTGTAAATGTTGGTGGTTGATGTTGTGGGAGAAGATGCCCCTGTTATAATGATATCCAGTTTACCGTCATTGTTATAATCTCCCCAGGCGGCAGCGGAATTATCCGCACCAATTAAAGCAGCCGCGCTGATATCCTGAAAGGTTCCTCCTCCTGTATTACGATAGATGCTGCTGATACGGGTACCCAATAATGTTTGCCCTGTTATTAATAGGTCCGGGCTGCCATCATTATCATAATCACCCCAGGCTACAGAACCATGGTGTACACCGGGGATTGTGCTGCCGATATCAGTAAATGTACCATTTCCATTATTGTGATAGATCTTGCTGACAACATCAAAGCCGTTATCATACCCTGTCAATATTATATCCAGGAAGCCGTCATTATCATAATCGCCCCAGGCAACCGCAGAATTGGATACGCCATGTAAAGGGATTGCGCTGTCTTCAAAAGTTCCATCTCCCCTGTTGCGATAGATCTTACTGGTGCGCTGGCCAGCATTTGGCTGACCCGAGCCGATTACCCCTGTTATCAGTATATCAAGGTCCCCATCATTATCATAGTCGCCCCAGGCAGCGGCAGAAGCGGAAACATTGATCAGGGTGTTCCCACTATTCGTAAATGTTTGATCTCCGTTATTACGATAAACCCTGCTTATAACATTGGACCCTGATACTCCTGTAAATAAAAGGTCCAGGTCCCCATCATTGTCATAGTCGCCCCAGGCTACAGAACCCTCTTTTAATCCAAGGAAAAACTGAATACCGCTATCTGTAAATGCTCCTCCTGTATTTCTATAAATATAAGTAGCCCCATTAGTTGCTGCAGAGCTGGAGCCTGTTAATATGAGATCGAGGTCTCCATCATTATCATAATCTCCCCAGGCCACGGCAGAAAATGCCACGGCAGGCAAAGAGATGTTACTGTTTTCAAAAGTTCCATCTCCCCTGTTACGATAAATTGCGGATAAAGCAGTGGTGGTATTCACACTGCCCGTGATCAAAAGGTCCAGATCACCGTCATTATCATAATCACCCCAGGCTACGGCACTATTTTGTAATGCAGGCATACCCGGCGCCACATTTGTTACATCTGTGAATTGTGCCTTTAACCCCGTTGTAAAACATAGGCATAGGAGGAAGGATAGTATATATCTGATCATGTTATTTGTCTTTGTACTTACCACCATTTGAAAGGAAGTGCGATGTTATTGATGCGGTAGTTCAGGAATATTTCATGGGAGCCTCCGCTGAAACGACTGATGTTCTGGCTATTGCCTACAGCGAAAATGTAGCTGTAGCCGATCTGTAAGGTGCGTTGAAAACTATACTGCAATGCTGCATTTATTTCTCCTGTGCTCCGGTAAGTGGCGCCTACGCCAAAGATCTCCTGTACATACAACATCGCGCCGGCATCCAATGCACGGCTTTTGTTCAATACATTCCAGGTTAAGTTGGGTGCTACGGAGAACTGTTCGTTCAGTGGTAATAATACGCCCGCTGTTAAGTAGCCATTACTTTCATCGGGTACATCTTTATAATCTTTAAGAGGGATCCGGGGCATAGAAGCACCGAAGTAGAACCGTTCTCCATGCAATAATAAGCCCGCTCCCACAATACCCCTCCATTGGTTGATCTGTTGTTTTTGCGCTAATGCGGGATCGCCGCCACCAAGACCTGTGTAGTTGGCAGAAAAGTTATCTGCACCACCATAGAAGCCTAAGCTGAGGTATTCTGTTTTACTGAGCTTCACGGTTTTAGAGAGCATGAAACCTATGCCGCTGTATTTATTTACTGCTACAGATTTATGTTCTACTGCTATGCCGGCTGAGAGGCCCGGGCCTTTTATAAAAGTGCTGCCGGTGAAGCTGATGGCTTGCGGGGCATCATTGATCCCCGTCCATTGTTTTCTGCCGGCGGCGGTGAAGCTGGTGGAAGAATCCAGGCTAAGCATGGCTGGATTGGCTAAGGCTGCGTTCCTGTTAAAATTGGGAAAGATGAACGTTTCCTGTGCATTTGCCTGGCCCGCAAGCAATAGCAGGAATGTACACTGCCATAGGTATCTTGTCATTACTAGTATTTTTCAATTATGAAAATTGATAATATGCTGTGGCTTAGGTTGATACAGGTAGGAGGATGGTTATCAATACTGTTGTGCTATAGGTCTTACATATCGTTTTGTTGTGTTCATTACACACAAAACCAGCGCAAAGTAATACTATCTGCTGTAATTACAATGCCTCCTGAGGGGTTAATTATAAAACGGCGGATAACCTTATGATTATCCGCCGTTTCGTTTTTTGCTTAATATTCAGGTATAAAGAAGTCACTTTACTTTTTGCCATGGTAGAGGATGAAGTAATAATATACGCCCCTGCTTAACCGGGGGAGCCTGCTCCGTTTGGTTCCCTTTGGATCTTTTTGATATCCTCTGCGGATAATTGTTCTGGCTAACAGCTCTTTACTCCGGCATCTTCCTGCTGCGAGGTTATTATGCGAGGTTATCATCTGATCATTTTACCTGGCCCATTTAAATAAAAAAGGTGTTCATTTTGAACACCTCCCTTTTTATCTGAACAGCTCTTTAAAATCACGCTTAAATTCCTGCCACTCACTATCTGCTTTCTTCAGCGATTTATCCATTCCTTTCTTCGTATCCTCCCAGGCTTCCACCGTACTATTCTTCACATCCTCCATTGTTTTATTCAGATCATCTCTTGCCTCTTCCAGTTTCTTACGCGCACGTTCACTCTTCTTACTTCCATCTTTCTTCAACTCTTCGATCTTAGCATCCAGTTCATCTCTTTTCTCTTTCAACTTCGCCTGTGCTATTTCCTTTTGCTCTTTAAAGTAAGCACCTACGGTATCTGCTTTCATCTCCACACCTTCCTTCACCTGCTCAACACCCTCTTTCATTTTATCTGCTGCAGAATCTGTGGTGGTCTGCGTATTACTTGTATTACCCTGGCAGGCCATGAACGTTGCCGCTGCCGCCATTATTAAAAAATACTTTTGCATATGTTTTATGTTTTATTGTTGGATAGCTGTAAACGTTGCCAAAATAGAATCTCCTCTCTGCAAACGCAGCAGGTCTTTATCAATGGTGTACTTACTGGTTGCGGCCATTGCTTTTCCTAATGCGTTCTCCACATCCAGCGAAGGACAGGCCATTTGTGTAGAGATCACATCGGAGATCTGTAAGTCGCCCTGAGCCGTAGCCAGGTATTTACCCCCGAAACCATTGCATCCCAGGAATCCCTGGATCTGGGAAGAGGTATCCACAAAGGAAATATAAATATCCTTTTCGCTCGGCGGGATCGCAATAGGGTTCGCCGGAAATTCTTTCAGTTTCCAGCGGGTGCCTTCCAGTTTCCAGGAAGGGGAAGCTGTTGTAACCACGGCAGAAGTGTCTCCTCCCGTGTTTTTGCTGGTGCCCTGGCAGGCATAAATGAACATCGATAAAGCGGCTAATCCGCCAAAAAGTACCTGTTTCATAGTTTGGTTTTATGGTGCATGAAATAGTATGATCAATCTTCAAGCCATATTAACGCCCGGCTGCAATAATTGTTCTGCAATTAACAACAAATTAAACTTATCTCTTATGTTGGCCGAAACGGGTAAATCCATCGGCGGCAGCGCTATTATCAAAAATTTCGCTAGGTTTGGGCCTCTTTACAAAATCTGAACTATGAAGAAAAATCTATTCCTGCTGCTCCTGTTACTTTCAGTGAAGCTGGCGAAAGCAGATGAAGGGATGTGGTTACCATATCTCCTGGGCCCGCAAGTATATGCTGACATGGTGAAAAAAGGACTGAAGCTCACAAAAGAACAGTTGTACAGCATCAACAAATCCTCCATGAAAGACGCCATCATTATCTTCAACGGTGGATGTACCGGAGAAATAGTGAGCAGTGAAGGTTTGATCTTCACTAACCACCACTGTGGTTATGGCGCCATCGCCGCTGCCAGCAGTGTTACCAATAACTACCTGAAAGATGGTTTCTATGCCAGAAGCAAACAGGAAGAAATTCCATCCAAAAACATGTTTGTGCAATTCCTGGTGCGCGTGGAAGATGTTACGGCAAAAGTAGACAGTGCTTTACAAGGCGCTGCGGCCAATGAGCGCAACGCCAAATTACAGGCCGCTTATGGCAATATCATCAAAGCTGCTACAGATGGTACCGGTTACGAAGGACGTGTTGTTCCCATGTACGCCGGCAACCAATACATCCTCTTCATTTACGAACGTTTTACCGATATCCGCCTGGTAGGTACACCCCCTGAAAGCATTGGTAAATTCGGCGGCGATACAGACAACTGGGAATGGCCACGCCACACCGGGGACTTCTCCGTATTCCGCGTATATACCGGCAAAGATGGCAAACCTGCCGCCCATAGCCCTGAGAACATTCCCATGAAGGCAAAATCTTTCCTGCCGGTATCTATCAAGGGCGTTAAAGAAAATGATTACGCGATGATCTTCGGTTATCCCGGAGGTACTACGCGTTATGAAACTTCTTTCGGCGTAAAGCTCAAAACCGATATCGAAAATCCTTCTACAGTTAACCTGCGCGACATCCGCCTTAAATATATGTTTGAGGAAATGAAGAAAGACCCTGCTGTGAAACTGCAACTGGCCTCTTCTTACGCGGGTATTGCTAACTACTGGAAATTCTTTGACGGTGAAAGCAAACAGTTGCTGAAGTACCATGTATACGAAGAAAAACAAAAACAGGAAGCTGCTTTCCAGCAATGGGCTAAAGGCAAACCTGAATTTGAAAATGTGTTCGCACAATATGAAAAGGCTTACAAAGCCTGGGAGCCGCACGCTAAACACCGCATCTATCTGCGTGAAGCCACTTTAGGTTCTCCCCTTGCTGCCTTTGCTTCTTCCTTGGCTTCCATTGAAGACGCTATCCTCAAGAAAGGAAATGTAAACGCCGCTGTGGCCGCTGCTGATGCTGCACGCACCAACTTCCTGAAAGATGAAAATAAAGTAAGCGATCAGAAGATCCTCGCAGCCACGGCTCAGATGTTCTATACAGATATCGCCAAAGATCAACAGCCGATCGGTTTTTACGAAAGCCTCAGATCCTTCGGTGATCTGCAGGATGAAAAGACTTACAAAACATGGGCTGCTTCTGTGTTCGCTAATACCATGATCTTTAACGATGCCAAATGGAGCGCGTTCGTTAAAAATCCTGATGCCGTAACGCTGCAGGATGATCCGGCATATGCGTATGCTTCTGCTTTCGTGAAAAACTACGTGGGTAAATATGCTCCGCTGTTTGCACAGTTCTCGGCACAAACCACGGAACTCAACCGCCTTTACCTGAAAGGGGAAATGCAGATGAACCCTAACAAATCCCGCTACCCCGATGCGAATTTCACCATGCGCCTCTCTTACGGCCAGGTGAAACCTTATTCTCCAAAGGATGCAGTGGCGTATGATTATGTAACCACCTCTGCTGGCGTGCTGGAAAAATATATCCCGGGCGATTATGAATTTGATCTGCCTCCGGGTTATGTGGACCTGGTGAAGAAAAAAGATTTCGGCCAGTATAAGGACCTCAAACGCAATGACCTCGTTGTTGGCTTTATCACTACCAATGATATCACAGGCGGTAACTCCGGTTCTCCTGTTATCAATGGTAACGGTGAGCTGATCGGACTTGCTTTTGATGGTAACTACGAAGCGCTGAGCCACAAGATCCAGTTCGACAAGAACTACAACCGTACCATTTGTGTGGATGTGCGCTATGTATTATGGTGCATTGATAAACTGGGTGGTGCCAAAAATATCATTAACGAATTGAAGATCGTTAAGTAATAACTACTTACGTCCTTTAAAGGCCTTCCGGAAACGGGAGGCCTTTTTTTTGTGAATTATTATAATTATTTTGTTTTATATGGACCCTATACACAATGGCTGTACGCAGTGCGGCAGTCCTGACTATGAAGCCGGTTATGTTAACAATTTATGCCGGGAGTGCCGTCAACAAATGAGCCGTTTCCCCATCGCAGGCTGGGTTAAATGGTCCGCCGCGGGCGTAGCTGCTTTGTTCCTTTTCTCTCTTTTCAATATGCCCAAAGCTATCAAGGCTTCCATGACCTATAACAAGGCCAGGCAATTATTCGATGACCATAAGTACGAAAGTGCGGAAAAGGCTTTCCATCAAATCCTGCAACGCTATCCTTCTAATTTTAAAATGAACGCCTATTACGCGATGTCTGCGTATCATAATGAGCATTATGCCATTTCAGATAGCGTGCTGGGCCCCTGGAGAGGGAGGTCCATTGAAGACCAGGAAACAACCAACATGGTGAATTCCCTTCTGAGCATAGACGAGGACCTTAAGCTCTCCGATGAATCCATATATGCCCGGCTGGATAGCACTGCCAGTGTAAAAGAGTCTATTGATATCATAAAAACCTACAGCCTTGCACACAAGGAAGAAGTTGCGGCAAAGTTGCTGCTTGCCTCCTATTACAGCTCAGATAGTAATTACACCGGTGTTATTTCCTTATGCGAAGAAGTGAGGACCCTTAAGCCGGACATTTTATTCGGCCTTCGTTTATTAGCACAAGCCTATTGTGAGCAAAAGCAATATGAAAAAGGATTGACGGTCTGTGATCAGATGCTGGCTGATCATGCGGAATCTATTGATGGCCTTATATTGAAAGGGAAGATCCTGCTTAAACAAAAGCAGGACAAAAAGGCCTTGCAAATTGCCCGGCAGGTTTATGAGATTGCTCCTTCTGATATCAGAACGATCCGCATGCTTGCATTGGCTTCCCATTTTAACGGAGATAAGGCAACCGCTAAAACCATGCAGGATAATTTAATTGCCATTGAAGACACGGCTGGTGTTACCTGGTTGAACAACGTTATTCACAATAATATTTCTTACAGAGATTAACCTTAGGTGTATGTTTATTCCCGGCGTATATATTGCTGTTGTTACTTTTCCCGGTGTGATCGTTCATGAACTGGCTCACCAGCTATTCTGCCGCTGGTGCGGTGTTGCAGTATTTGAGGTGAAGTATTTTCAAGTGGCTAATCCCGTAGGTTATGTACTTCATGAACCGCCTAAAAAAGCCTCTCATTCCATACTGATCAGCACTGGCCCTTTCCTGATCAATTCCTTGTTAGCTTTTATCATTGCATTTCCTGCGGCAATTCCCGTAGCACAATTCAGTGGCGGTACTTTTTTTGACTATCTGCTGCTTTACCTGGCCATTTCCATCGGTGCACATGCATTTCCCAGTACTACGGATGCTTCCACCATGTGGAATGCTGTATGGCATGGAGAAAATACGCCCATCTGGCTAAAGATCATCCTCGTGCCGATCACAGGGTTCATCCTGTTGGGTACATTGGGTTCTTTCTTCTGGCTGGACCTGGTCTATGGGGTATTTTTATCTATCCTTCTTCCTTTATGGCTGGCGGGTTTGCTTTAGTTATTCGCTACTCTGACCAAAAACGTCTCTACTGCTCTGCGTACAGCGGTTGAAGTGCTGTTATGGTTATTCACCAGCACGCTAAAGATCAGCGTCTTTCCGCTCTTGTTTACAAAGAATCCGCTCAATGCCACACAACCACTGAGCGTTCCGGTTTTCGCATATAACCTTCCCGGCAGGGCCTGGTAGTAATTACGTAAGGTACCTTTGCCGCCGGTGGGGAAAAGCGGGTATAACCTTTCTTTCGGATAGGTCTTGTATAATTTGTTGAGTACGGTTACAAAGTCGCGGGGGGTAAAAAGATTGTACCGGGAAAGTCCTGAACCATCTACCCAGCTTGGCGGATGCGGCAGATCTTTCAACGTGCTGTCCAGCATATACCCGATCACTTTGCGGGAATCAATGGTATCCCACTTAACAGAGGAGCACATCATTAAGATCTGTTCTGCAAAGAAGTTGTCGCTTCGGTGCATCATGGGTTGAAAGAGGGTATCTACGGGAATGCTTTTCAAAATAGTTCCTGTGCCCGCAGCCCTTGCTGGCAATAAGCCCACCTGTTTATGCAGCGTGTCCTGTAATCTTTGCAGGAGCTGTTCATTGCCGCCTGTAATAAAAGGAACTTCAAAATCATGTACCGCCCTGTTTTCCGGCCTGAAGTGCAACACAAATTCATTCGCTCTTTCTTCCCGGTCTGCCAATACTTCGTTGGGTAGTGGCTCTCCTGAACGGGTGGGGTATTCCGGCACCATGGAATATTGACTGCCCTGTATCTTTATGCGGGCCACATTTCCATACATGGGCAATTCATTTAATTCCGGTTGATAATAATCCGCATAATCGCTCCAGGCCCATCCGGGACCGAACCTTTTATTTTTGATCACTGCGGGCTGGTACCAGATCCGTTTATCCGTTTGCGTTAAAAGGTCTTTGACGCGCTGCGCTGTAAAATCAGGATGCAGGAAAGAAGGGTCTGCTGTGCCTTGTATATAAATGGCCGTGTCGTTTTCTGAAAAACGCATGCCGGGAAGGGAATCCCCAAGCAATTGAAGGCCGGTGAAAAGCGTGAAGATCTTAGTGTTGGAAGCGGGCATGAAGAACTTATCATCCTGGTACTGGATCCAGTATTTTCCTGTTGCGGGGTCCATGATGCTGATGCCCACATGTGCTCCGGTCAGGGCTTTTGCATCTAAAACATCCTGGGTTGCCCATTGGCGGATATTCTTAGGCTGGGCAGCTGCGGCTCCTGCTACCAGGACAGCCACCAACAATAAGTATGATCTCATCCCTTTAAGTTACTCCGTTTTAACAAAAAAAGAAAACCTCCTGGATGATCAGGAGGTTTTCTGTATGTTTTAGATTATTTCAATCAGCTGAAATATTTAGTGATGCCTGGTTTTGCGTAAGCATAATTACCATCTGCATCAGGCAGTACTGGCGGAGGAGCATCAAATGCATACTTCGCCGGTTGCAGGTTCAGACCGGAAGCCAGTGCTTTTTCGAATGCAATGGTTTGACCGGAATAAGTGGCAAGACGACCGATGATGGCGGTGAGTGTGGTTTCTGCACCTCTCTTTGCATCTTCGAATTTGTATTGGCCGGCGGCAACCGCAGCAAACAGTTCATCGTGTTCTGCCTGGTAAGGACGGTTCTCCTGTTTTTTATCGAACTGATAGATGGTCTTTCCCTTGCTATCCACGATCCTTCCCCTGTCGCAGATCACGCGGCCTTTTGTACCAATGATCTCTTCGTCCACACGGCTCACGGCATCTTTCCAGTGACGGCATTGTGCGTTCATTACCACACCATCTGCATAACGGTATTCCACATAGTGGTGATCATAGATCTCACCAAATTCTTTACCGGTACGGATCGCGCGGCCACCCATTCCCATTGCGGTTACAGGGATCTCACCTTTGAACCAGTTACCTACGTCGATATTGTGAATGTGTTGTTCTACGATATGATCCCCGCAGAGCCAGTTGAAGTAATACCAGTTACGCATCTGGTATTCCATTTCTGTATACTCTGGTTTACGTGGTTTCACCCACAGCGCGCCCTGGTTCCAATATACCTGCATGGAAGTGATATCACCAATGATACCATCTTTTACGCGTTTGTACAGTTCCAGGTAGGATGTTTGATAGCGGCGTTGCAGCCCTACTACCACGTTCAGTTTCTTTGCTTTTGCTTTTTCTGCAGTCTCCAGTACTTTGGCGATACCAGCAGGGTCTGTAGCCACGGGTTTTTCCATGAATACGTGTTTGCCCTGGCGGATAGCTTCTTCAAAATGAATAGGGCGGAAACCTGGAGGGGTGGTGAGGATCACCACATCTGCTTTCGCGATGGCTGCTTTGTATCCATCGAAGCCTACATATTTATCTGCTTCGGCAACTTTCACACGTTCAGGTGTAGCTTTCATGGAATCAACGATGCCATTGTAGCTATCATCCAACCTGTCTTTGAAAGCATCTGCCATCGCAACGAGTTGTACGTTTTGTTTAGTGCTCAGTGCTTGTACTGCAGCTCCGGTACCGCGGCCTCCGCAACCGATGAGCGCAACTTTGATAACGCCGGGAGCGCCGGAAAAATAGTTTGCCTGGCCGGCCTCAGCAATAATAGGCGCTGCCAGTAATCCGCCTGCAAGCAGGGAGGATTGCTTTACAAAGTCTCTGCGGCTTTGTCCGTGGAATGATGTTGATTTTTCGTTTTCCATGATGGGTATTTTACAGGGAGCGTTTAAGTCCTTGGTGATTTATAAATAGACGATTAGCTATCAGAAATTACGTATTCCTATTGTTAAATCCTAGCGGGCGCCCACGAATTTATCGACAACGTCTGCAAAGAATTTTTCTGCCTCTGCCTTGGTCGGTTGCTTTACCGGGCGAATGATCCTGAACCCGATGAACGGCGCATCCGCATTCCACCATTTGCTGCGTGGGATCTGTGGATCACGGTTGTTCCAGGACTCATCTGATTTCAGGCGGGCAGCGCAGCGGGCTGCTGTAGCCGGTTCCAGGTAAGTGCCTCCTTTGATGGTACGTGGCGTTTTTACTGTGGGCTGATTCCAGGGATTTTCTGTCCCCGCTTTCTCATGCCCTTTTTCATCGTATTGGTCTAAGGTCCATTCTCCCACATTACCCATCATATCATATAAACCCCAGGCATTGGGTTTCTTTTCTCCTACTTTATGATATACCTCTTCGCTGTTCTCTTGCGTCCAGGCATATTCTCCGAGTTTGGCAGCATCGTCCCCAAAAGGAAATGCTGTGGTGGACCCTGCACGGCAGGCATATTCCCATTCTGCTTCTGTAGGAAGACGGTAAAAAACACCGGTTTTACCATACAGCCAGCGGCAATACATCAATGCTGCGTACTGGCTCATACTATTGGCCGGAAATCCGCCGCCTTTGCCCATTCCCAGTGTGAGGTCGATATAAGGAGGGCTGGGCCTCGTCATACCATCCGGCAATGGGGTTTTATCTTTTTCTGCGTCTGAATACACATCGTATTGATCAAATGTCACCTCGTAAGCCCCCATCCAGAAAGGGTCTATCTTCACTTTCTTTTGCGGCCCTTCGTCTGCATTCCGTCCTTTTTCCTTAGCCGGGCTACCCAAAAGGAACTCGCCTCCTTTTACCGGTACCATTTTGATGGTTACATCTGATCCCGGTACTTTCTGTTCGTAGGCTGTAAATGGTTCATTGTTCTGAGCGTAAGCCCCGCCGGTCACTATCCCGGCGAGTAAAATGGCCACAGTTTTCTTTCTCATTGCTAGACGTGTGAATTATTAAGCGTGTGAATTTATCGATTTTGATGGTTGAATGCAATAATTATTTTATAAACGTCAAAAATTAATGCTTATGTTTCAATATTGGTTAAAATAGCGGGAGTTTAGGTTAATTTCTGAAATCTCTCGTTTTTACATGGAAAAGCTATTAAATTTCGGACTCAGCATTTAAACTATCACGCTATGGAAAGAAGAACATTCCTTCAAAAAGGCACACTGGCAGGCATTTCAGCCCTGGCCCTTGGTGGTGCGGCCACTTCTGCAAACGCTGCAGATACAAAGCCTGCCGCGGCAGGGAAAACCTTTAACCTGGACTATGCACCCCATGCAGGAATGTTCAAGAACAGTGCCGGGGACGACTTCCTGGACCAGATCCGTTTCATGCATGATCAGGGGTTTCGGTCTATTGAAGACAATGGCATGCTGGGCCGCGATACCGCTCTTCAAAATAAGATCGGCGAACTGCTGGCGAAACTGAATATGCGGATGGGCGTTTTTGTGATAGACGGTGGAGACAACTGGAAAATTTCCCTCACTACCGGCAAAAAGGAATTCCTGGACCTGTTCCTCAAAACCTGTGAACGTTCTGTGGAACTGGCCAAACGGGTAAATGCCAAATGGGCTACTGTTGTTCCCGGTTTCTTTGAACGTAAACTGCCTATCGGTGTTCAAACCGGTAATGTGATCGATGCGTTGCGCCGTGGTGCTGAGATCCTGGAAAAAGGGGGGCTTACCATGGTATTGGAGCCATTAAGCGATACGCCGGACCTGTTCCTCCGCAATTCTGATCAGACCTATATGATCTGCCGCGCAGTGAACAGCCCTTCCTGCAAAATATTGTTCGACATCTATCATATGCAGAAAAATGAAGGTCAGCTTATCACCAACATCAATCTCTGCTGGGATGAAATTGCTTACATACAGATCGGAGATAACCCGGGCCGTAAAGAACCGGGCACAGGTGAGATCAATTACAAGAACATTTTCAAACACCTGCATACCAAAGGTTATAAAGGCGTGATGGGCATGGAGCATGGTAATGCGTTGCCGGGGAAAGAAGGAGAGCTGGCTTTGATAAAGGCTTACAGGGATGCGGATAATTTTCTGGGATAAGAATAACCCCGCCTGTTTAAGGTATGCAATAAGAAATAAAAAGGCGGCCTGTAACAGACCGCCTTTTCTATTTATAACCTCAGATAACCCGCCAGCTGCAACACATGCACTGTGCTGCGGGCAGCACCTCTTCCGGAAATATATTGGTTCAGATAACCCGCCTCAAGGTCGAACTGGCGGCTGAAACGATAGCCCACAGCGAGGTACGCTCGGTTCTGGTCAAACACTTTTCCATTTACCGCATCCGTATTGGCAAAGTTCAGGAACAACTCATTCTGTGCAGCGGCAAAAGCACCTTTCGTAAAGGTCTGCTCTCCGTTGAATGGAACAATGCCCCGCAGGAAATAGCGGAAGCGGTGGGCCAGTTCATGTCCGTCTTTTTCCAGTTTATTATTATTCACCACCGGCGTTCCGATAAAACGTTGTTCCACGCGGAAGCGGTGCTGAATTGGAATAAAGCCCAGTTTATGATTCACGATGAATTGCTCCCAGATACGATGTTCTGAAAGGTAGGCTGTTACATCCTGTACTGCACGGAGATTATGCACCCAGGCATAACCCACTGTTGCGATCATGTTCTTATTTACATGATAGTTCAATCCCGGCCGTACAATGAATGTTTGAAATTCTCTCCATTCATGTGTACTGCGTACCTGTGCATCCATATGAATGCTGAACTTCGTTTTAGGAATAGCTACTGTATTGAAAGATGCCAGCCAACTGGAAAACTGCCTTGTTTGCTGCGCATTTGCAGCAGCTGCACTTATCATGCAAAAACAGAAAACTAAAATACACCTCATCCTCTCTTAACTTTTCGGTTTAAATACTACGCCTCTCAGCCATTGCACAGCCAGGCCGGGCCAGCTGTTCAGTACAGGATCTTTCGGTCCCATGCCATATCCATGGCCACCGTGATCATATATATGCAAAGAAGCGGAAACATTATTTTTCTTCAACGCGGAATAGAATGCCCAGCTGTTCTCTACCGGTACCACTTTGTCATCTGTTGAATGCACCAGGAAAACAGGAGGCGTTTGCGCCGTTACCCTTTTATCGGTAGATAAAGAATCCATCATGGCCTGCGAAGCATCGGGGCCTAATAAATTCACGGTGCTGCCCTTATGCCGGAAACTTTCGCTCATGCTGATCACGGGATAAATCAGTATGGCAAAGGCCGGGCGGGAGCTCCATTTTTCCAGCTCATTCTTTGCGGCAGGGTTGGCAGGAATGATCATGGTAGTGAGGGTGGAAGCAAGATGTCCTCCGGCTGAAAAACCTATTACGCCAATCTTCTCCGGGTCCAGCTTCCAGGCTGCCGCTTTGGATTTCACCAGGCGCATGGCGTTGGTAACGTCGTTATACTGCGAAGGGAAACGGGAGCCTTTATTTTCTGCATCGTTTAAACGGTAATGCAGTACAATGGCTTCAAAACCCTGTGCGGTGAAAAATGCTGCAATATCTTTTCCCTCATGGTCTACAGCCAGGTGCGCGTATCCGCCACCGGGGCAGATCAATATCGCTTCACCGGTTTTTTTATCCGGTGCAGCCGGGTAATGATCGATATGTGGAACATCGTCTATTTTACGGCCTCCTGCTATTTTGAGTTCAGGCTGGCCAGGATAAAGGTCTATCCTTTCCTGTGCTAATGCGGTCATTGTTGAGATCATGAGCAGTGCGGTGGCAAAACCGTTTTTCATGTGGTACAATTGAAGAGTGGATTAATGATGCGTAGCGCGTCTTTTTATCATCCCGCCACGCGTGTCGTTAATATTGTGTTGCACAATAAACGCTTTTTCGTCGATTCTTTCAATCTCATCTATGATATTATGTACCTCCAGGCGGGTAACAACAGTATACACGATGTCGATCTCTTCATTTTTCTGACCCCGTTTCCCGAAGCCACTCTTGCCTTTGAACACGGTAACGCCTTTTTTTAATTTCAGCGTAAGGGTTTTCCGGATCAGCTCACTTTTTTCTGAAATAATAGTGAGCGCTATGTATTCTTCAAAACCCTGGATCACAAAATCCACGGTCTTGGAAGCAGAGAAATAGGTGAGCATGGCATACATGGCGGTTTCCACATTGATCAATACTGCGGCCACACCAAAGAGCAGCACGTTAAAATACATGATCACTTCCCCTACGGACAATACGGTTTTGCGGTTAATGTAAAGGGCCAGCACTTCCGTTCCATCCAGTACGGCACCTCCCCGGATAGACATACCAATACCCGCGCCCAGGAAGAATCCGCCAAAGATGGCGATCAGCAATTTATCCTGTGTGAACGTAGGTACTTTGATGAGTACCAGGCAGGTGGCCAGGCCAATAATAGCCGCAATGGTTTTAATGGTGAACCTTTTGGAAAGCTGTTTATACGCCAGCAAAATAAAAGGGGCATTGATCACGATGAGCAATACGGAAAAGGACCAGCCGGTGAGCCTGTTCACCAACAGCGAAATTCCCGTTACACCTCCATCGAGGAATCCATTTGGCAGCAGGAAACCTCTCAGTCCGATACTGGCAAGCAGCACACCAATTGCTATCAATGCAGCATCCTGCGAATTCTGAATGAGGTTTAACCGTACCGCCCTTGCTCTGCGGGTAGTGACCATAATTGTGTTTTAAAGTCTTTCCTGGCTCCGCATCCAACGTTCCGGAATTTCATTGTTGCTGGCCCGCAGGTAATCACTGTAGGCGCAGGGCGCAAATGTTTTATCCGGCAATTGCATCCACCATCTGCCTGTTTTTTTACTCTTCAGGAAAACGGTATCGATGTCTGCAAAGGCAATGTGAAATTCGAGGAAAGATTCGCGTTCTGTTAAAAGGGCTTCTTTGTTCTTTACAGATCTGCCGTCCATAAAGTACCACAGCATTTGAGAGATCTGTTTGGCCGTAAGGTTATCTTTATCCTTTGCCGAATTATATCCGAAAATACCATAGGTGCTGAGCTGTGAGCTCATGCCTGCATACCGGGAAAGTGCGCAGGCCTCTTCTCCGCTGAATCCGTTCGGAGAAAGAGAATTTGCCGGAGCGTCTGTATGTTTGATCATATTAACATCCACACTAAAAAGATCGGTGTTGCGGAGTACAGGTTCTATATCTTCCATATTCTCGCGCACATTGCCGAGGCGGAAACAATCGAAGCGTAATTTATCCAGTGTTTCCAGCATGCGGGGCTGTACAAAATAACTCTGGAAACCAATGTGATTGTAGTGGCGGATGTAGTTAGGTTGTTCCATGAACATATCCAGCAGGAAGCGCTGGGAGCGTACAGGAGAGTTTTCCTGGAGGTCTATCAGGGCATCTGCCACCGTTACCTCAATAATGTATTTTTTACCGGCGTAAGCCTGGTATTGTGCATAAGTAAGATCATGGGAGCCGCCGAGGATGATCACCGTTTTTCCGGCATCGATCAGTTCTGTAAGCACACTTTTGAGTGCTGCATAAGAATCTGTGAGGCTGCGGCCGGCAATGAGGTTGCCTGCATCTGCGAGGCGTACATCTTTATGCCAGTGATAAAGTCTGTAAAATTCACGGCGGATGGCATCTGGTGTTGCGTTGCCGCCACTGATGGTACCGTTCCCCCTTTCTTCTCCTGCACCTAATAAGATAATGTCTGCCGTATCCAGGTCGGGGATATTTTCTTCTTCATACAGGTCTATCGTACGGCCAATCTGCAGATCGTCGTATTCTTCATCATCATGTAATTGTGTTTTGGAAACAGGCGTCAGAAAATCCTGCAGGTGCGAAAAGTCTATCATCACAACGGATATTGTTTGCTCGCAAATCTACAAGAAGAAATTTAATTCATAGCATAAGAAGTTAACGTTCATAAAATGAACATTGCGAATGTGCTACAGAATGTTTTCCGGTTTAATTAATAGTTGGCGTATAGGTTGGAGTGCAGTAGGCAATCGGGTAGGAAATACTACCGGACAGGGATGAAAATGTTAAGATCAGTTTTTGTGGACGATGAACTCAAATGCTTTTGGCTCTTTACGAAAGAAGGCTCGTTCCAGGATGCGGCGTTTGCTGCTAACACGATGTTTGTTGCAGTCCGCTACTTCTGTTGCACGGGCGAGGTAATCCATAGTTTCAACCAACGATAACATATCGCTGATCTGCTTAACCTCATGCTGGATCTCCTGCTCGTTGTAACGATCTTCATGTAGCAAGATGAGTAAATCCCTCTCTACAGGCTTCATGCTAATTGATTGTTTTATTTGTTGTTGACATATTTTTCGATAACGTGTTTCCCCCACATTTCGGTTCTCAGGTATGGCTTCCGGTATAGAGATGTGCTAGTCTTGTCTTCTAATGTTTCATCCGCCCTTTCTGCATCGGCGGGCAACCACAATCATTCTTTTTCAACACACTGCAACCTTGCCACATTAAGCTAACCATAAATAAGAAGATAAAACCCCATTTAAACTTTTTCATAGTGCATTATAAAAAAACTTATTGAATATTGCATTTGCCAGCTTAAAAGAGTTTACCGTTTCTTAACAATGGTCATTTCTAAATTAAGCTATTTTCGCATAAAATTTCTAATTATTTGTCCACACACACCCTTGTGCAGAAAAAAGTTCTCGTTGTACCATTGGATTGGGGTCTAGGCCACGCCACGCGCGACATCCCGCTGATCCATGAACTATTAAACGCTGGTTGTGAAGTACTTATTGCGGCGGAAGGTAAACACGCCGCCCTGCTTTCCCGGGAGTTCCCGCAGATCACCATTTTACCCCTTCCCGGCTATCATATCCAATACTCCCAGAAAGGCCTCTTTTTTGGCTTAAAGATAGTACAACAGATCCCCAAGATCTGGAAGGCCGTTCGCTATGAGCAGGCCTGGTTACGCAAGACCGTGGCGGACCTTGGCATAGATGCCGTGATCTCAGACAACCGTTTCGGTCTCTACCATCCAGATATTCCCTGTGTGTTCATTTCTCACCAGCTGCTCATAAAAACCCCCTTTGGCGGTATTACCGAGCGCCTGCTGCAAAAGATCAATTATAAATACATCCGCCGTTACTCCGCCTGCTGGATCCCCGATTTTGCCGGGGAACCCAATCTGAGCGGCATCCTGGCGCATCCCGGCACGCTTCCGGAACACACCACTTACCTGGGTTGTCTTTCCCGCTTTGTGCCCATGGAAAATGTGGAAAAGAAATACGACCTGCTGGCATTAATTTCCGGGCCCGAGCCACAACGCACGAACCTCGAAGAGCTGCTACTGGCACAGGTTAAACAAATTCCGGGAATGAAGGCCCTGATCGTCAGCGGCCGGCCGGACCAGGCGGAAAAGAGAGAGATCGCCCCCGGGGTTTTCCAGGTAAGCCACCTGGGTGCTAAAGACCTGAACGAAGCCATGCTGGCATCGGATATGGTATTAAGCCGCTCCGGTTACACCACCCTCATGGACCTCGCCAAACTCAATAAGAAAGCCATCCTTATCCCCACCCCCGGCCAATCGGAACAGGAATACCTGGGGAAATACCTGATGCAGAAAGGGTACTTCTACAGCCTGCCGCAACACCAGTTCAACCTGCAAAAAGCACTGGAAGCCGTAAAAACATTCCCCTTCACCACTTTTCAACATGGGCAGGACATGGAAGCCTATAAAAATGTGGTGCAAACCTTCGCAAAAACACTTTAAGATTTTACCCCATTTGGAATTGATTAACGAAAGATCAGATGGTTTCCTTCAGTGATTCCACCGTCTTTTTTTCGCTTCCCACAAATATTTTCTTCCCGATAATGGTTACGGGCCGTTTCAGGAATGTGTATTCTTCCAGTATAAGGGAACGGTAATCATCCTCTGTTAATTCTTTTTCTGCCAGGCCCATCGGTTTATATTTCTGAGAGCGGCGGCTGAACAATGCTTCATAGCTTCCTGCCAGTTTACGCATATCGTCCAACTGCTCCGGTGTGATCTTATCCTTCTTAATATCCTGTAATGCATAGCCCTTTCCTACAGCATCCGTTTCATCCAGGATCCTTTTGCATGTACTGCAGCTCGACAAATAATAAATCCTTTTCATGGCCGCAAAATTAGGTAATATGATCTTGCGAATCGGTAATTGTTTACTTTTACCGAATGAGCAAGAAACTCTTTTTACTAGACGCCATGGCGCTTATCTATCGCGCCTATTATGCATTGATCAGAAGCCCAAGGCTCACCAGTAAAGGACGTAATACCAACGCCCAGTTTGGATTTACCTCTACCCTGCTGGACCTCCTTAACAAAGAAAAACCCACACACATTGCCGTGGCTTTCGATACGCATGCCCCTACTGAACGCCATACGGATTTTGCTGATTACAAAGCCAACCGGGAAGAAGCCCCGGAAGATATCATTTCTTCCATCCCCGATATCAAACGGATCATCGAAGGGTTCAATATCCCGGTACTGGAACTGGATGGATATGAAGCGGATGATATTATCGGTACCGTGGCCTGGCAGGCTGCCGCACAAGGTTATGAAGTTTACATGGTAACGCCGGATAAAGATTACGGCCAACTGGTAAAGGATAATATTTTCATCTGGAAACCGCCTGCCCTGGGCAATAAGGAAGAGATCCTCGGCCCCAAAGAAGTATGCGAACGCTGGCAGATCAAAGATGTAAGCCAGGTAATAGATATCCTGGGCCTGATGGGCGATGCGGTGGATAATATTCCCGGCATCCCCGGCGTGGGAGAAAAAACAGCCATGAAATTATTAGCGGAATGGGGCTCGCTGGAAAACATCCTCGCCAATGCAGATAAGATCCCCGGTAAAATGGGAGAAAAGATCAAGGCAGGAACGGAAAGCGCCATCCTCTCCAAAAAGCTCGCTACCATCATCACTAACGTACCGGTGGACTTTCATGAAGAAAATTTCTGCTGTACGGAAGTAAATAAAGAAGCGCTTACCGAGATCTTCGCGGAACTGGAATTTAAAACATTAGGCAAACGCATCCTTGGAGACGGCTTTAACGCTATCGGCGGAGAGGCAAAACCTGTGCAGCAGGACCTTTTCGGTAATGCGACCGCTTCCCCTGCAGAAAGCCTCGCGGCTTCTGCTGAAGCCATCGAATCTGTTGCTGTTGGGCTGGTGGCGGATAAGAACATCGACAATACACCGCATACTTATCATCTTGCAGATACCCCGGAAAAACATGCAGAGCTCATCGCCGTGCTGATGAAAGAACCGGAGATCAGCTTTGATACAGAAACCACCGGAACAGATGCTAACGCAGTAGAGATAGTGGGAATGAGCTTTGCCGTGAAACCCGGCGAAGCATGGTATGTGCCATTACCACCAGACCAATTTGTAGTAAAAGAGGTCCTGGAAAAATTCCGCCAGGTGTTTGAAAGAGAAGACGCGCTTTTCATTGGCCAGAACACCAAGTATGATATGATCGTGCTGAAATGGTACGGCATTGAAGTGAAAGGGAAGCTGTTCGACACCATGCTGGCGCATTACCTGATAGAGCCGGAGGGCCGACGCAGTATGGACCTGCTGAGTGCACAATACCTGCAATATGCGCCCGTATCCATTGAAACGCTTATCGGCAAAAAAGGAAAAGGCCAGGGCACAATGCGGGATGTGGAAATAGAAAAGATCAAAGAATATGCTGCGGAAGATGCAGACATCACCCTGCAACTGAAAAGTAAATTCAAACCGCTGGTCACAGAAAAGGAGGTGGAAAAGGTTTTTTACGAAGTAGAGAATCCTTTGGTGAAAGTGCTGACAGATATGGAATATGAAGGTATTGCCATTGACATGAAAGCGCTGGCAGATTATTCCAAAGAACTGGAAACGGATATCCGCAAATCAGAGGAAAGTGTTTACCAGCAGGCAGGTGTAAGGTTTAACCTGGCCTCTCCCAAACAATTGGGAGAAGTGCTGTTCGACAAATTGCAGCTGGACCCTAAAGCCAAGAAAACCCGTACGGGGCAATATGCTACAGGTGAAGATGTACTGACCAAACTGGCCAGCAAACATCCTATCGTAGATAGTATCCTCGCCTTCCGGGAACTGAGCAAACTGAAATCCACTTATGTGGATGCACTGCCATTAATGCTGAACCCACGCACAAACAGGGTACATACTTCTTTCAACCAGGCGGTGGCAGTAACGGGCAGGCTCAGCTCCAATAATCCAAACCTTCAGAATATCCCCATCCGTACAGAAAGGGGCCGCGAAGTAAGGAAAGCTTTTGTACCCAAAAGTGAGGAGTACACACTACTTTCCGCGGACTATTCCCAGATAGAATTACGCATCATCGCCGCCATCAGTGAGGATGCGAATATGATGGAAGCCTTCCGTAGCGGACTGGACATTCACACTGCCACCGCGGCAAAAGTGTACGGGGTAGACATTGCAGACGTTTCTTCCGATATGCGCCGCAATGCCAAGAGCGTGAACTTCGGTATCATTTACGGGGTGAGCGCATTTGGCCTTAGTGAAAACCTGGGCATTGCACGCGGCGAAGCCAAAATGCTTATCGACAACTATTTTGCGCAATATCCCAATATCAAAAAATACATGGAAGACCAGGTGAAGTTTGCCCAAAAGACCGGCTATGTGCAAACATTGCTGGGCCGCAAACGCTGGTTAAAAGATATCAATTCCTCCAATGCCGTCGTTCGCGGTTTCGCAGAGCGAAATGCCATTAACATGCCCATCCAGGGAACGGCAGCAGATATGATCAAACTGGCCATGATCTCGCTGCATAAAACCTTCCGGGACCACAACTTCAAATCCAAAATGATCCTGCAGGTGCATGACGAGTTGGTGTTTGATGCCCACTTGGATGAAGTGGAGATCATTAAACCCCTGATCATTGAAGGCATGCGCAATGCTATGCCTTTGGCAGTTCCGGTAGAAGCAGAGATCGGGACCGGCAAAAACTGGCTGGAAGCGCATTAACATCTTTTTCTTTCCAGGGCCGGGAGAAATTTCTCCCGGCTTTTTGTCATTCAAAATCTGTCAATTCTTCTTGGCATGCCCCTTGCTTTTCCCAAAATCCTTTACTAGTTTTCGCTTATGATCCAAACCTTGAGGTTACAGTTGTTACCCTGCACGTTGAAACACTTTGAAGCGCTTTTGCATGGGAATGAAGCATTAGCCCAAACGTTGGGGATAGACGTACCAGAACAGTGGACAGAATATCCTGAAATGGTGTTGGTTGCTTATGATAAATTACGCAATGACCCATCCCTGCTGGGGTGGTTTTTCTATTTAGCTATTCATAAAACCGACAAACGCCTGGTGGGTACCGGTGGCTTTAAAGGCCGGCCTTCTCCGGACGGGGTGGTAGAAATTGGTTATGAAGTGGCTTTAGAATACAGGGAACAGGGATATGCTACTGAAATGGCTGCTACCCTGATCCGTTTTGCATTTAGTCATTCCTATGTTACAAAGGTCGTCGCCCATACGCTCGAAGAATACAACGCAGCAGTGATCGTTCTGCAGAAGAACGGATTTCATTTCGCCGGCGCCGTTAATGGTACGGATGCAGGAGAACTATGGCGTTGGGAAATAACACGTGAACAATTTGAAGCTGCAGATACCGCTCATCAATCATCCTGAATGCTGTAAGGCCCATATCCTTTACATTTGCTCCATTCTTTTATTTTAATCTAAACCTGAGCATGAAGAAACTGATCATGGGCGCAGCGCTGTTATGCAGCATAACTGCGGCTGCACAAACCATTCCGCTCACCAATAAGGAGGGCAGCAAATATCAATTCACCGTACTGAAAAGCCAGGATGCCTTTGGCGTGCAGAACCAGGGCCAAACCGGTACCTGCTGGTCTTTTTCAGGCCTTTCCTTTTTTGAGTCCGAGCTTTTGCGCACAGGCAAAGGCAAAAACCTGAACCTCAGCGAAATGTTCGTGGTACGTAAAATGTACCCCTTAAAAGCTGCCAATTATGTAAGGATGCATGGCAAAGCTAATTTCGGCGAAGGTGGCGGATTCCCGGACGATCTGCTCTGCCTCAAAAACTTCGGGCTTGTTCCACAGGATGTATATGATGGCAACCGCCAGAAAACCTATAACCATGCTGAAATGGTGAGCCTGCTGGAAAGTATGCTGAAACCCCTGGGCAATGCCAACACGGTAAACCCTGCATGGCAAAAAGCCCTGGATGGTGTGCTGGATGCTTATCTTGGCGCCACTCCGGAGAAATTCCAATACAACGGCAAATCATATACACCACAGTCTTTTGCCAAAGAACTGGGCCTGAATGCTGATGATTATGTGATCATTTCTTCTTTCAATCACCATCCTTTCTACCAGCAATTTGTACTGGAAGTACCGGATAACTGGAATTGGGAGAAAGTATATAATGTGCCTTTGAATGAATTCACCGCTATTGCGGAACAAGCCGTGCTGAATGGCTATACCCTGGCATGGGCGGCTGATGTAAGTGAAAAAGGATTTTCTTATAATAATGGCCTGGCCATTGTTCCTGAAAAGGACTGGACAGATTATTCTGAGCAGGAACGCCTGAACCTTTTCACAACACCTGCCAAAGAAAAAGTGATCACCCAGGAAAACCGTCAGCTGGCTTTCGATAATTACGAAACGCAGGACGATCATGGTATGCACATTACCGGTCTCGCTAAAGACCAGGATGGTAATAAGTTCTTTATTGTGAAGAATTCCTGGGGAACCGGGAATGCCTGTGGCGGATATTTCTACGCCTCTGTGCCTTATTTCGCTTACAAAACCACCTGTTTTATGGTGAATAAAAAAGCGATCCCTGCAGACCTTGCTAAGAAAATGGGTATATAAAACTAAAGGCGGGCTGTTTTAAATAGCCCGCCTTTTTTATGCAAATTCTTCCCAACTGCCGGCACCTTCCCGGATCAATTCTATCTCCGGCCCGGTACAGTCTATTACAGTAGAGGAGATCATTCCTCCGGGTCCCCCGTCAATTACAATATCCACCAGTTTCCCGAATTTTTCATGGATGATCTCCGGGTCTGTATATTCTTCCACATATGCATCAATGGGCAGGGAAGTACTCATGATGGGGTTGCCCAATTCCTTTACAATAGTGCGGCAGATCAGGTTATCCGGTACCCGGATGCCCACTGTATCTCTCTTGGTTTTCAAGAGTTTGGGCACCTGCCTGCTGGCCGGCAGAATGAAAGTATACGGCCCTGGCAACGTTTTCTTCAGTAAACGGAATAGCGGCGTATCCACACTTTTGGTATAATCCGTCAGGTGGCTGAGGTCGGAGCAGATAAAAGAAAAATGCGCTTTTTTAGGATCAATTCCTTTTATGCGGCAAATGCGTTCCACCGCTTCGCTTTTGGAAATATCGCAACCCATCCCATACACGGTATCGGTTGGATAAATAACCACTCCTCCGTCTTTCAGGCATTCTATGACTTTATGCAGGTTTCGCGGATTCGGATTTTGTGGATGTAGTTCTAAAAGCATGATCCTGTTTTTATCTTTATATATAACAATCTTCGATCCAGCAATGTTGTACCTGAAAAATACGCAATAATCTTGCTAACTTTCCGGCCGGTATTGAAAAACTATTGAATGAAATTAAAAGGTATAGTCCCCAGGACCTGGCGAGTACTCAGGAAAATATTCATCATTCTTTTTATCGCGCAACTGTTGTACATCATCCTGCTCCGCTGGGTGAACCCTCCTGTGACTACCACGATGATTGCCAGCTGGTTCAGTCTCTGGGGTACCGATAAATCATTTAAAAGGGATTATGTGAGCATGGATGAGATCTCTCCTTATGCCAAGCTGGCGGTGCTGGCCAGTGAAGATCAGTTATTTCCTGATCATAATGGTTTTGATTTCAAATCCATCGAAAAGGCCATGAAGCACAACCAGAAAAGTAAAAAGATCCGTGGCGCCAGTACCATTAGCCAGCAGGTAGCAAAAAATGTGTTCCTCTGGCAGGGTGGCGGATGGTTCCGGAAAGGACTGGAAGTGTATTTCACCTTTATGATAGAAAAGATCTGGGGTAAAAAAAGGATCCTGGCTGTTTACCTCAACGTGGCTGAAATGGGCGAAGGGATCTTTGGCATTGAAGCGGCCGCACAAACCTATTACCGTAAACCGGCGGCATCCCTCAACAGGGAAGAAGCGGCCATGATCGCTGCTTGTTTACCCAATCCCGTTAAATATACAGTTGTACCTCCCGCACGCATTACTTCCTGGCGGCAGCGCAGGATCTTAACGCAGATGCGTTATATCGGGCCTGACCCTGATATTTCAGCGTTGGTAACTGCGGAGAACCTTTCAAAGAAAAAGTGATCCCACTGCCCCGACCGCTGTTTGCAATCGCTGTTCATATCCTCCCCGGATGTCCGCCCATGGCTGCCCGGAGTTCATCACAATATCCCGGTAGATCTGGTAGAAGTATTCTCTTTCTTCCGGTTTCGGATGTTCCCTTAAAGGATCATCTTCCCAGGCAATGTCAATATAAGTGAGTAAGTAAAGATCATACTTCCGCGTGGCGATCAGTTCCAGGATGCGGGGATCACAGTCTCCATATTTTGCTTCACTCCATACTTTGATCACGTGCAGGTCTGTATCACAGATCAGCAATTTATTCGCTTTTTCGGCAGCTTCATCTTCTGTTATTAATTGTCCTTCTGCCATGCGCAAAAGGTCTTCCTGTTCATAAGGCCGGTTCAGCTGCGTCAGGTATTCCCGCGCAAACTCTGGCACCCACAGTGTTTGGTAATGTGCCGCCAGTTGTGCGCTCAATGTACTTTTGCCGGTGGATTCCGGGCCTATGACCACTATTTTCTTCAAGATCGGGTTTCGTTTAGCTGTGCGCGATAGAGCTTTAACCAATGAAAATACCCGGTTACCGCAACGATGAATAAAAAGATGGTGAGTGTGGCCGTCAGTGCCAGGTGTTTATGGAACAACAACGGTACCGCTACAAAGTTTGAAATATTCAGGAAGATCCAGTTCTCTATTTTCCGTTTGGCCAGCAACCACATGCCGCTACAGGCAGTAGCAGAAACAAATGCGTCAATGGCAGGCACATCTGAATTGGAAAAGTTACGCAGCAGCAGATAGATGATCCCCCAGCCCAGTACAGCAATGGCAATGGCGGTGATCAGTTCTTTTTTATTCACACGGGTGATGGATGTTACATGCTGCGTGGTATCTTTCTTCATCCAGTAATACCAGCCGTATACGCTCATAATGAAATAATAAGCATTCAACGCTGCTTCCGCATACAGTTTAAAATGTTGTTGCGCCAGCATATAAGTATAGATGCCGGTACTGATCAGCCCTGTGGGATATACCCATACACTGTTCTGCCGGGAACATAATACACTGAGTACACCAAAGAAAACAGCGATGGCTTCCAGTAAGGTCATTTGTTGAAAGCCTGTAAGGATCTCCTGTGATATTTCCTGCATGTTCTTTTATTCTTTATCGCCTATCAGTACGCCGGAAACATTCCAGGCACTGAAACTTCCGCCTTCCGGTTTACCTAATGGAATGGCCACCTGGAAAGTGTGTTTGCCCGGCGCCAGGTCTGGTAAGGGAATTTCAACGGGTAAAGTGATGGTACCGGGGCACCAGTTGGAACGGCTCAGGTCTGATGAAGATAACCCGTTCCCAAAGTTGCCGGACGCAGGATTTAATAACCGGTAAGTGGCGCAATCCTCTCTCCAGGGAATGAAGTGATAAACCCTTTTGCCATCCGCAAAGATCTCATTCAGCTTGGGAACAAATTCATCTCCTCCTCCCCAGCCACCATGGCCTGTTGTGAGGTAACGTAATGTAAGGTTCTTTACGCCCTGTGGTACTTCTACTGTTACAGTGAGGGAATCTTTATCGAACATGGTGCCGTATTCCTGCCCGCCCATTTCCATCAGGTTGGTACTATTGAATACCGGCAGGATCCAGGTTTTATTCTCTGCTGTTCCTTCTCCATCATAACCCGGATAATATTTGAATTGCAAACTGGCTTTATGCCCGCCTTTATCATAATTACCAATGAATACCCCTATCCATACTTCTCCCTGCAGGCTGGGCAGCAATACGGAAATGTCCTGTTTATATACCGCTGAATCTGCCCAGTTGTATCCTTTGATCTTTGCCTGCGCATTAAAATGCCTTACACCAAATGGCGTAAAAAAACGCATGAGCTCCAGCGGCGGTAAATAATTTTCTGTGGCTACAACGCCCTGGTATTTTTTCCCGTTCCTGCCGGTATATACCGGTAATGCCTGTACGCCATCCCGTAATCCGTTCAGGAAAGATAAAGGCTGATTTGCGGGGATCATGAAAACAGAACCGGTGCGGTCATACGCATCTCCATTGGAATATTGTACCAGTTCTGCAAACAGCCGCTGGCCTGGTTTTGCCACGGGGAGTTTTACTTTTTTCAGGATCACGGTACCGCCGGAAAAATGATACACTGCATCTAACTGTTCGCCTGCGGGGTTGTTGATCGGGTTGCCAAAACTGATCTGCTCCCTGTCGAAAATGGTAAGGGTAGTATATCTGCTTTCAATTACCTGCCGTTGGTAAGTGGGTTCATCCACGATGGTACCCATGTTGGAAGGCCAGGCTAATTCATCTGCCGTAATAGTTCTGTATGCTATGTTCTTTGCGATCGTTTCTGAATTACCATTGCGGATGGTCTTTAACACCAGCCCCATACCGGGTGCGATGGAAATACTTGGGGTACCCTTTATTTTCAGATCGTTCGTGTACCATACTTCTATGGTATTGGAGCGGATAAAGAGTTTGGCTTTTTTGCAGGGGATGCCAAGGATGGTATCAATGCCGGGTAGCAGTTCTGCTTTTACGTATTCTGAAAATGGTTTCTTCAGGGTGTAAAACGTTCCGTTGCTATTCAGCACCTGGTAACTCGCTTTTTCTGAAAGCTGGAGGAATTGTTGTTCAGTTTGCCGGCCCTGGGGTACCAGGCGTACCCGGTTACCTTTAATAAAGAGCTTTTGTTCTCCGCGGGATTCTTTCCCATTGTTGCGAAACCCATAAGTAACTACTGCCTCTGTTTGTGCCTGTGCAAACAAGGGCGCACTGGTAATGGCCAGTACACATCCAATTATAATCCCTCTCATGATGTAAAGCTAAGGATCATAAATGAAAAAAGCGCAGCCTGAGGCTGCGCTTGATAACACTATCATTCACTCAACTATGGCTTATTCTGCTTCTGCCACTACTTCTTTCACCTCAGGGATCATACGTTTCATCATTCCTTCAATACCGGCCTTGAGCGTGATCATGGAAGATGGGCAGCCTGAACAGGAACCTTGCAGCATAACGGTTACAACACCGTCATCATAATCTTTGAACTGGATAGCTCCGCCATCCATTTCAACCGCAGGTTTCACATAATTCTCGAGTAATTCTTTAATACGTTGAACAACGTCGCTTTCGTCTCCGCTGAAAACGGGAGCCGCTACGATATCGTCCTCATTGATAACAGCACGGTTGTCTTCCAGGTATTCTTTCAGGAATTGTTTGATGGTTGGAATTACATCCGTCCAGTCTGTATCATTGGTTTTTGTAAGCGTTACGAAGTTGCTGCAGATGAACACGCCCCGGATGAAGGGGAAAGTGAACAGCTCAGCTGCCAGTGGAGAAGGTGTTGTACTGGCTGCATCAGGGAAATCGATCGATTTATTCGGATACAGGAGTTTGTTTACCACAAACTTCATCGTTTCCGGGTTCGGCGTCATTTCCGTATAGATACTGATGATTGGATTTCCTGTTTTGATCATTACTTTAACTATTTTCTCCTGCAAAATTAGCGAAATTTAGCGAGAGTTCATTTACGAAATACGGTCTTCTTCACTAAAGCTTGTTATAGCAACTGTAATCTATTTGATTACTTTTGCATATATGATGTCAAACAGCAAAACGCTTCATGCCCGCAAAAGGATCGCACTGATTGCGCATGATCACAAAAAGGCAGAATTATTGGATTGGGCAGTTTACAACAAAACGGTATTGGCCCGTCACGAACTGTATGCCACCGGCACTACCGGCAAATTACTGGAAGAGGCGCTGGACGTATCTGTTCGTAAACTGCTGAGCGGCCCACTGGGTGGGGATCAGCAAATTGGTGCTGCTGTAGCAGAAGGAAGGATTGACGTGATCATTTTCTTCTGGGACCCGATGGAGGCTTTGCCTCATGACCCGGATATCAAAGCTTTGCTGCGTTTGGGTGTGGTTTGGAATATCCCGATGGCCAGTAACAGGGCCTCTGCGGACTTCCTGATGACCTCTCCCCTGATGCACCAGGAATATACCGTTAGTCTGCCAGACTACAGCTTATACCTGGGGCGCAAAGTGTAAGGGCGCCTGATCTTTTTGGTTTTCCACGGAAACGTTCTTGTCTTTTCGGAACACGGGCATCTCATTTCCCTACATGTGCTTTATCATAATGCTGTTTCAGCACGTCTTCCCCAAAATCATTCTTCAGGTCCCGGAAAGTAGTATGCACATGGTTAGCCCCGTTCTGGGTGTTATCATATTCTACAATAAAAGTGGGGCCCTGGATCCTGTAATAATGCCCCATCCCCATGGCCCTGCTGCCAGCCCAGGCAAAATGCAGGTTATCCCAGCCGGCCTGTTCTATCTCTTTTAGGAGGATGTCCGCCATCAGCTTGGTATAGCGGTCAATATACACGGCCAGTAATTTTTTGAGCAATTGCTGTTGCGCTGGTTTCAGTTGGGTAAAAGCTAAACCGGGAGGGTCCAGCAGCCAGGCTGTCCTTTTGTTGCCGGTGATAATATCTGCCGGAGCTTTTTCTGCCACCAGTGCTACTTTTAACTGATCTTCCTCCAATGAGTTCAGCAGCTGGAAGCCCAGCTCTGTTTCTTCTTTCAGGATCTGTGTTCCCTTTTTAGGCCCGTCCGGAACAATAGCAGGATTGGAGCCCATAAATGAAGGTGTTCCCGAAACCAGTGTTCCATCCAAAGCGGAGAAGTTCAGGGAAAGATGATGCCCTTCCATCCGCCATCCCCAGGGATTTCTTGTTCCCGGCTCACCAAAGATGGTAAAGTAATATTTCCCCGGGTTACGGTATTCATCACTGTCCCCGCGCCCTTCCAGCACACGGAGTACCAGTTCCATTTCCACGATCGCGGCTGCTTTTTTATAGCCCTCTGCACTCATGCATGATTTCAGCAGTTCATATGCCTTTGCCCGTTGCGCTTTGCTCATGGCCCGTAAAGGAAGCCCTTTCCTTTCCCGCGGAACAAAATGCCAGTTAAAGCGTTCTGCATCTTCCCAACGCATGCAGGCCTGTTCACGAAGCGGTGCATCCAGCAAAGCGATGAATTCTTTGGCTGCTTTTACGGAAGATTGTGCCTGTGCAGCAAAGGGAATAAGGATGGAGAGAATGAGGAATACCCGCTTTTTCATAACGCTGGAATGTGTGATAAACAAAATACAAATCTTTTATTAAAGTATCTAGCGAATAGGTTTGGCTCCTGTTTTGCTGGAAATGAACCACTTCCGCATTTGGGATTTGGCAAATGGTGGGTTATTTTCGCAGTTTTCAGGATAAAAGGAAAAAGTATCAGGAATGGTGAAGCACTTTTTGGCAGGATTACTACTGTGTGGCAGCATGGTACTCACAAGTAAAGCACAGCTACCGCCTAAACGGGAGCTGCGGGCTGTATGGATAGCCACGATCGAAAATATCGACTTTCCATCCCGGAAAGGGCTGTCTTCCGAAGAACAGCAACAGGAGTTCATCCGCCTGCTGGACCAGCATCAGCGGAACGGCATGAATGCTATTGTTTTCCAGGTGCGGCCGGCGAGTGATGCTTTTTACGCTTCCCCTTACGAGCCCTGGAGCGAATACCTGACCGGTGTGCAGGGAAAACCGCCCTATCCTTACTATGACCCGCTGGAATTCATGGTAACGGAAACGCACAAACGGGGCATGGAATTCCACGCATGGTTCAATCCCTATCGCGCGGTAGCCAATATCCGCAGCAGCAGTATTGCCGCCAATCATATCACCCGCCTCAAACCGCAGTGGTTTGTAACTTATGGCGACAAGAAATATTTCGATCCCGGCATTCCCGAAGCACGCGCTTATGTAACAGAAGTGATCCGGGATGTGGTAAAACGGTACGACATCGACGCGGTGCATTTCGATGATTACTTTTACCCCTACCGCATTGCCAACAGGGACTTTCCGGATAAGAACTCCTACCGCATGTACGGTAAAAACCTCTATATAGATGATTGGCGCCGTTCCAATGTGGACACCATTATACAAATGCTGAACACGGCCATCAAAGCTGAAAAGCCCTGGGTGAAGTTCGGGATCAGCCCTTTTGGTGTTTGGCGCAGCAATGATAAAGACCCTGATGGAACACCTACCCGCGGCAGCCTTACCAACTACGACGACCTTTACGCAGATGTGATCAAATGGCAGCGGCTGGGCTGGATAGACTACCTCGCCCCGCAATTGTATTGGGAATCCGGTCACCGCCTGGTACCATTTGGCGTGTTAGTGAACTGGTGGAGCAAACACGGATATGGCAGACATATATATATAGGACATGCGCCATACCGCATCGGCAGCAATGCCAGCTGGAAAGATCCTGCGGAAATTCCAAGGCAGATCACGGCTACCCGTGCGCTCAATACTGTGCAGGGAAGTATCTACTACAGTTCCAAATGTTTCGCAGACAATGCTTTAGGTATGGTGGACTCCCTCCGGAATCACTTTTACCGTTACCCTGCCCTGCGGCCAACCATGCCCTGGCTGGATAACAAAGCTCCGGAAGCCCCTTACTTCACAGATGCTTTTGAAAAACCGGAAGGCCTTGAGGTCCGTTGGGCAGACGACGATACTTCCCACCAAACCAAACAGTATGTACTGTACCGGTTCGAGGAAAAGGATGTCGTCAACGTGAACGACCCCACGAAGATCCTCAGCATCGTTTTGCAGATGCCGGACCCTGTTTTCATAGACCGTACTTATATTAAAGGGCGAAAGTATATTTATATAGTTACCGCTCTGGATCGTATGCAAAATGAAAGTATGATCAGCGATCCACTCAGGGTAGAAATAGAGAATGGCAAGGCTAAATTTGAATTTGAGCCTTGATCCACATTGTTTTACACAACTTATTACCAGCCGGGAGAATTTCCCGGCTTTTTTGTGCCCGGAATGGGTTCCAGAGGCCGTTCATTTTTTAATATTATCAAATGAAGAGCGGGGGTTTTTTAATGTTTTCAAAATTTTAGCCCTTTAATAGAACTTTCTATAAAAAATACCGCATTCCTTTAGTATCTTTAAACCGTTCCCAAAGCAATTACGGTACCAATGCCCGGGGGTTTGCTCCTTCAGGGAGGAGTGTATCTGGTATCTGGTATAAAAGGAAAAAATCTAAAGCTAATGAGTAATGTGAGCCAAGAGCTGGGTTTGTATCGTTCTGAATTTGAGCATGATGCCTGCGGTACGGGCTTTACCGCCCATATTAAAGGAAGAAAGTCACATTCGATCATTCGTGATGCGTTAGGCATGCTGGAATGCATGGAACATCGCGGAGCAAGTGGTTGCGAACGTACTACTGGTGACGGTGCCGGCATTCTTATCCAGATGCCGCATGAGTTTTTATATGATGAGTGCCTGAAACTGGGCATCCGCCTCCCCGCCAATGGTAAATATGGTGTGGGAATGGTTTTCTTTCCAAAAGAACAACGCTGGCGCGATGAGTGCCGCGAGATCATACAACGCTGCGCTGATAAATTAGGTCTTAATGTACTCGGTTACCGCCTTGTGCCTGTTCGTCCGGACGGGATAGGGGAAACCGCATTGTCTGTTGAGCCACAGATCGAACAACTGTTCATCACTTCCGCTACTGATCTGGCAGACAATGACGAGTTTGAACGCAAACTGTTCGTACTCCGTAATTATATTACCAAAACGGTTCGCAATTCCATTCCGAAAGATAAAGCGGAGATCTATTTCGCTTCTCTCTCTTCCCGCACGGTTGTATATAAAGGCCAGCTGACCACTTACCAGGTAGGCCATTATTATACTGACCTGCGCGATGAAAGGATGGTTTCTGCATTCGGGCTTATCCACAGCCGTTTTGCCACCAATACTTTCCCCAGCTGGAAACTGGCTCACCCATTCCGCTTCATTGCACACAATGGAGAGATCAATACGCTGAAAGGTAACCTCAACTGGTTACGTGCAGGCGAAAACAGCTTCGCTACCAAATACTTCACACCGGAAGAAATGGAAATGCTGTCCCCCATCGTAGATGAAGGTCAGTCAGACTCCGCCTGCCTGGATAACGTGATAGAACTGCTGAACCTTACCGGCCGCTCTTTACCCCATGTGATGATGATGCTGATCCCGGAAGCATGGGACGGTAATAATGATATGGACCCGGTGAAGAAAGCATTCTATGAATATCATGCTTCCCTGATGGAACCATGGGATGGCCCGGCTTCAATTTCTTTCACAGACGGAAAGATCATTGGCGCAACTTTGGACCGTAATGGTCTCCGCCCTTCCCGGTTTGTGGTAACAAAAGATGATCGTGTGATCATGGCTTCTGAAGCAGGTGTTCTCCCTATCGATCCAAAAAATGTAAAAGAAAAAGGCCGCCTGCAACCAGGTAAAATGTTTGTGGTGGATATGGAACAAGGCCGCATCATCGGTGATGAGGAACTGAAACAATCCATCTGCTCCCAGCAACCTTACGCAGAATGGCTGAACAAATACAAGATCCGCATTGACGAACTGCCTGAACCACGTGTAACTTTCACGCACCTGGAACAAGAGCAGATCTTCAAATATCAGCGTGCATTCGGATACTCCACGGAAGACCTGGAAACCATCATCGCACCAATGGCCCTCGATGGTAAAGAACCGGTTGGCTCCATGGGAACCGATGTGCCTTTAGCTGTACTAAGCGATCAGCCGCAACACCTCACCAGTTATTTCAAACAACTGTTTGCACAGGTAACCAACCCTCCTATCGATCCGATCAGGGAAAGGCTGGTAATGTCTCTCGCAACCTTCCTTGGCAACAACGGAAACCTGCTGGACGAAAATCCTTTGCACTGCCACAGTGTTGCACTGCCGCACCCCATCCTGAACAACTACGACCTGGAAAAGATCCGCAGTATCGATACCGGTATCTTCCAGGCCAAAACTTTACATACTTACTTTAAAGCAGATGGCAAACCAGGTTCTCTGGAAAAAGGCCTCGCCCGTTTATGCCGTTATGCAGTAGATGCAGTGGACGATGGTTTTGAAGTGATCATCCTTTCTGACCGCGCCATTGACTCTGAACATGCTGCGATCCCTTCCCTGCTGGCACTTTCAGCTGTACACCACCACCTTATCCGTAAAGGATACCGTGGCCAGGTTGGGCTGGTGGTAGAAGCCGGCGATGTTTGGGAAGTACATCACTTTGCATGTTTGCTCGGGTTCGGCGCCACAGCCATCAATCCATACCTCGCATTGAGCACCATCCGCGATATGCGCCTGGCCGGTAAAATGCAGACGGACCTGGATGTGGATAAACTGAAAAAGAATTACATCAAGGCGGTTTGTGAAGGGCTGTTGAAAGTGTTCTCCAAGATGGGCATCTCTACCCTGCAATCTTACCAGGGTGCGCAGATCTTTGAAATACTCGGTATCAACAAATCCGTTGTAGATAAATATTTCTCCGGTGCTGTTTCCCGTATCCAGGGAATGGGCCTGGATGAGCTGGCAAAAGAAACACTGGCGAAACACTGGATCGGTTATGGCCGTAAAGAAACGCCGGTTCAACGACTCAATTCCGGTGGTGTGTATCAGTGGAAACGGAAAGGTGAGTTCCACCTCTTCAATCCTACTACCATTCACCTGCTGCAGTATTCAACAAGACTGAACGACTATAACGTTTTCAAAAAATACTCCAAGGCAGTAAACGACCAGATGGAAAAGGCGGCAACGCTCAGGGGCCTGTTTACCTTCAAACGTAACCGCAACCCTGTTCCGCTGGAAGAAGTAGAACCTGCTGAGTCTATCCTGAAACGCTTTGCCACAGGGGCAATGAGCTTTGGCTCCATCAGCCACGAAGCGCACTCCACACTGGCTATTGCTATGAACCGTATTGGTGCAAAAAGTAATACCGGAGAGGGCGGTGAAGATGAAATGCGTTATGAGATAGCAGCTAATGGAGATAATATGCGCTCTGCCATTAAGCAGGTAGCTTCTGCACGTTTTGGTGTAACCAGCTACTATCTTACGAATGCAGACGAATTGCAGATCAAGATGGCACAGGGTGCTAAACCCGGAGAAGGTGGTCAGCTGCCAGGTCATAAAGTAGATGAATGGATCGCAAAGGTTCGTCACGCTACTCCTGGTGTAGGTTTGATCTCTCCGCCTCCGCATCACGATATCTATTCTATCGAGGACCTGGCGCAACTGATCTTTGATCTGAAGAATGCTAACCGCGCAGCAAGGATCAGCGTGAAGCTGGTTTCCAAAGCTGGTGTGGGAACTATCGCAGCAGGTGTGGCAAAAGCACATGCGGATGTGATCCTCGTTTCCGGCTACGATGGCGGAACAGGTGCTTCTCCGATCAGTTCTATCAAACATGCCGGTTTACCCTGGGAACTGGGCCTGGCAGAAACACATCAAACACTTGTTCGTAATAAACTCCGCAGCCGTGTAACCGTTCAAACGGATGGCCAGCTGAAAACCGGAAGGGACATCGCTATCGCTACCTTACTGGGAGCGGAAGAATGGGGTGTTGCCACAGCCGCACTGGTTGTAGAAGGCTGTATCATGATGCGGAAATGCCACCTGAATACCTGCCCTGTTGGGGTAGCTACCCAGGATCCTGAACTGCGGAAACGCTTTGAAGGAAATGCACAGCACGTGGTGAACTTCTTCCACTTCCTGGTGGCAGAGTTACGTGAGATCATGGCAGAGCTTGGTTTCCGTAAAGTAGAGGAAATGGTGGGCCAGGTAGAAGTATTAAAAGTTCGCGAAAACGTAACACATTGGAAACACAAGAACCTGGATCTTTCTCCGATCTTGTATCGCGAACCCGCTTCTGCCGATACCGGTCTTTACAAACAGGAAGAACAGGACCATGGCATTTCTGAGGTGCTGGACTGGCAATTGCTGAAAGCATCTAAAGCTGCGCTGGAGAATAAAACCCGCGTATTCGGAAAATACGCCGTAAGGAATACAGATCGTACGATCGGTACCATCCTGTCCAACGAAATATCAAAAATATACAAAAGCGAAGGCTTACCGGAAGATACGATCCATTTCAAATTCACCGGTTCTGCAGGTCAGAGTTTTGGTGCATTCAATACAAAAGGCGTAACGCTGGAACTGGAAGGTGAAGCAAACGATTACTTTGGTAAAGGTTTATCCGGCGCCAAGCTGATCCTCTATCCTTCTAATGAAGCTGGCTTTAAAGCAGAAGAAAACATCATTGCCGGTAACGTGGCGTTGTATGGTTCTACTTCCGGAGAAGCTTACATCCGCGGTAAAGCTGGTGAAAGGTTCTGTGTAAGGAATTCCGGCGCAACAGTGGTGGTGGAAGGAACAGGAGACCATGGTTGTGAATACATGACTGGTGGCCGCGCAGTGATCCTGGGAGAAACAGGCCGCAACTTTGGTGCAGGTATGAGTGGAGGTCTTGCATTTATATATGATGTGAAGAATGTGTTTGCCAGCCGTTGCAACCTGGATATGATCGACCTGGACCCATTGAGCGAAGAGGATGCAGCACAACTGCACGACCTGATCACCAAACACCATGCCTATACGAACAGTACAGTGGCCAAGTTTATCCTGAAAGACTGGGAGAACCAATTGCGCCACTTCGTGAAAGTATTCCCGAAAGAATACAAGGCAGCATTGAAACATGCCGAACAAAAAGGCATAAAGAGCAATGCAAAAAAGTAGGAACCAAATTTTAACAAGAGACTAAGCAGAGATATGGGTAAACCAACAGGATTTCTGGAATTTACACGGGAACTTCCCGGAAAGGCTGATCCGAAAGGAAGGGTAAAACACTACAATGAATTTGTAGAACGTTTCCCCGAGCCAAAGCTGAATGAGCAGGCTGCGCGTTGCATGAACTGTGGTGTTCCCTTTTGCCATAGCGGATGCCCGCTGGGTAATGTGATCCCGGAGTTTAATGATGCGGTATACAGAAAAGACTGGCAGGAAGCGCTGGACATCTTATCATCTACCAATAACTTCCCGGAATTCACCGGCCGTATTTGTCCGGCCCCCTGTGAAAGCGCCTGCGTTTTGGGAATCAACCAACCGCCGGTAGCCATCGAGGAAATTGAAAGGCACATCATTGAAATAGGATTTGATAAAGGACTGATTAAAGCCAAAGTACCACGTGTACGTACCGGCAAAAAAGTTGCCGTGATCGGTTCAGGTCCAGCCGGCCTGGCTGCTGCCGCACAACTGAACTCTGCCGGCCACCATGTGACCGTATTTGAAAGGGATGATAAACCAGGCGGATTGCTCCGTTACGGTATCCCGGACTTCAAGCTGGAAAAATGGGTGATAGATCGCAGGATCACTTTGATGGAAGAAGAAGGAATTGTGTTTCAATGCAATGCAAACGTAGGCGTGAACGTTAGTGTGAATGATCTGCAGCGTGAATACAATGCAATCGTGCTGGCAGGTGGTTCTACCATCCCCCGCGACCTCGCTATCCCGGGCCGTGAATTGAAAGGTGTGCATTTTGCGATGGACTTCCTGAAGCAACAAAACAAACGCGTAAGCAAATTACCTGTAGAAGGTGAAGATATTTTTGCCACTGGTAAAAATGTGGTGGTGATAGGTGGTGGCGATACCGGTTCGGATTGTGTAGGAACTTCCAACCGCCATGGTGCTATCAGCATCACACAATTAGAATTATTACCAAAGCCTCCCGGAGAGCGTACACCTTATATGCCATGGCCTACTTATCCCATGGTGTTGAAAACTTCTTCTTCTCATGATGAAGGAGCAGACCGTCAATGGGCAATTGCCACAAAAGCATTTGTGGGTGATGATAAAGGCAACCTGAAAGGTTTGCTGCTGGTAGATCTGCAATGGTCTCTCGGCACAGACGGCAGACCGGCAAGGTTCACAGAAGTACCAGGTTCAGAAAGAGAAGTTCCCTGCGAACTGGCATTACTGGCAATGGGCTTTATTCAACCGCAGCATACAGGTATGCTGGATGACCTGGGTGTGGAAACAGACGATCGTGGAAATGTGAAGGCATCCGAAAAAGCGTATGAAACCTCTGTTGCTAAAGTATTTGCTGCCGGCGATATGCGCCGTGGCCAGTCTTTGGTAGTGTGGGCGATCAGCGAAGGACGTGAATGTGCCCGCAAAGTGGACGAGTTCCTGATGGGTTCTTCACAACTGGAAAGCAAAGATCATTCTTTGATGTTCATGTCCTTATAAAAAAGAATTTTTTAAGTTTTCTCATAAGCAGGTTTAGATTTTGTTGTAACCTTCAGCCGGGCCGGATTTTCATCCGGCCTTTTGCTTTTTAAAAGCATTAAAAATCAGTACAGGTAGAAACCCGCAACCGAAATAGCTACCAACCCTGCTATGGGACAACATCCATAACAAAGACAAAAAATCCGACAACAAAATCTTTATGTAAACCGGGCTAACTGACGTAACGAATATAGGCAGGATGGAGAAAGTTACCATCGTTCAGTTTATTCATTTTGCCCCCGGGTGTTAACTCCTGAAAGAGGTACGCGAACAGTCCTTTTATTTCTTAAATTTATCTAACTAAATCCATTCTCATATGCGTTGGCAAGGACGTCGCGAAAGCGGAAATGTAGAAGATCGCCGTGGCTCATCCCGTGGCGGGCTTATCGCCGGAGGCGGCATCGGTACTATTGTTATTGCTGTTATCATCTACTTCCTTGGCGGGGATCCCTCCCAGGTAATGGACCTCCAGCAACAACAAGCCCCCAGCCAGGGCCAGCTTTCCCCACAGCAGGAAGCTGCGGAAAAAGAAGCGGCCAGCTTTGTAAAAGTGGTATTGGCAGACACAGAGGATGTGTGGAACAAGCTCTTTTCCGAAATGAACCAGCAGTACCAGGAACCAACCCTGGTAATGTTCACCGGCGTGGTGGAATCTGCCTGTGGTAATGCCAGCAGCGCATCCGGCCCATTCTATTGCCCTGCAGACCGGAAAGTATATATCGACCTTTCTTTTTACGATGAACTGAAAGATAAACTGAACGCCCCGGGAGACTTTGCCATGGCTTACGTGATTGCCCATGAAGTGGGTCATCATGTGCAAAACCTCCTCGGCATCTCTGAAAAAGTGCAACGCGCACGCGCCCAGCTCAGCGAAACGGAGTACAATAAGCTCTCCGTAAAACTGGAACTGCAGGCGGATTTCTTTGCAGGCGTTTGGGCTAATCACGCCCAGAAAATGCAAAACATCCTGGAACCCGGCGATATTGAAGAAGCCCTCAATGCCGCCAACGCTATTGGAGACGATCGCCTTCAGAAACAATCCCGCGGAGTAGTAGTACCGGATGCCTTCACACATGGCACCTCAGCCCAAAGGATGTACTGGTTCAAAAAAGGTTTCGAAACCGGCGATGTACGCCAGGGTGATACTTTTAACAGTAATCAATAGACAGTATGAAAAAGCAAGTAGTCTGGAAAGGACTGTTCCAGCAAATGATGGAGTATTGCAATGTGGAAACAACGGAAACCGATATACGAATAGACGGAACGATTGTTGGTTTTGGAGAAGATACACCGTTCTCCATTTCTTATGATATTATCACAGACCGCCTCTGGCAGGTAAGTGCGCTGGAAATGGCCGTGGAAAAAGCCGGAGAATATTCCTGGATCTCCCTTCAGCGGGATCCCGATGGCAAATGGACCCAAAGCGGCCATGCACGCCCGGAATGGGCACAGTGTATTGACATAGATATTTCATTAACCCCGTTCACCAATACCCTTCCCATCAAAAGGCTCCAGCTGGAACCTAATGACCGCAAGGAAATAGACGTTCTCTACATCAATATTTTCAAAGACGAGATCAAACCATTAAAACAATGGTACACCAAGCTCAGCGAGGAAAAATATCTTTTTGAAGGTGTTGTAAAAGACTTCAAAGCTGAGATAGAAATAGATGAAGACGGGTTAGTTACAGATTACCCGGAACTCTTTTCCCGCATTCAGTCCTAGCTAAAGAGCGTACTGTCTTTTCAGTATAAAAAGGTACTGTTCCGGCAGATGGTTGATGAATACATTTTTACCATCGAAAGGATACTTCTTATGATATGCCTCATCCGGCATCAGCACAACCGGCGAACCTGCCGTCATGTAATTATTGCTATACACATAGGCCGGTTGTTGAAGTTGCGGCAATTGTTTCCTGGATATTTTATACACAAAGTTACCCAGGTATTTCCGGTAGCGGCGAACAGAACGGTTAGTTGCGCGGGTGAGTTTATTATACACCATCTTTCCATAAAGCCGCACAAAGAATTTCTGTTTTTTCAAAGTACCCGGTATATCTATAAACGGATTCACAGGATTAAAGTCTGTTACCCGTTGTAAGGACAAAGGCGTTTCCGGAACCCAGTCCGCACCGTTCACAACCCTGAATCCCCAGCCATCCCTCGTAATGAAATCAAAATCATACGCATAATAAAGGTTCCCAGGTTTTGGTGCGGCACTGCAATACGTTTTGTATTTGATATCCTTTGGCATGCCCGGTAAATATTCAAGATAAGAGCGGGTTAAAAAAGCAATGGCCCCTCCCTGGCTATGACCCATGATCATAAATTCCCTTGCCCCGGCATTATACTGCTCTTTGATATGGGCAACAATATCCGGCGCTAAAAATCCCAGGGACACCGTCCAGCCTACATGCACATACGGAGCAGCACTATCTTTCGCCAGCTTATAATCAAATCGTGTGCTGTCCGTTAATTGCAGGGAACCCGTTGCCGGGATCATTGCGGCGTAGAAGTTGGCCAGCCAGCTTTCTGTTTTTCCAATGGTGCCACGGATATTGATCACAATCACACCATCGTTCCGTTTCCATAAGAACCAGCGGTTATAAAAACCTACTTCGGGAGAAGTATAGAGGAGTTGATAATTATCCGGATGTTTATCCATACTGCTATCTCCTCTTTCCGGAAGGCTAAGCAGGTCGTGGTATTCTTTGGGGTCAAAGCCGGGTTTCAGTTGTTGTGCCTGTAGCGGTAAATAGATGCAGGCCAGTAATCCGAAAATTAAACCGCGCATGTTTTATTTTTTTTATAAACATAACAAAAAGAAAGAAGCAATGTTGATATCCTTTAATTTGCAGTACTAACTATAGGCAACATGTTAACTATCACCAAAGCAACACCGGACCAGATCCATATTATCCAGGAGATCGCATATATCACCTGGCCGGAAACATTTGGAAAGATCCTCTCCAAAGAACAGATCACCTACATGCTTGGCATGATGTATGACGATGCATCGCTAAGAAGCCAGATCACGGAACGTGGTCACGTTTTCCTGCTTGCAAATGTGGATGGTGTATTCGGTGGTTTCGCTTCCTACGAATTGAATTACAAAAGCGGATCAACAGCAAAATTGCACAAGATCTATATCAGGCCGGACATGCAGGGTAAAAACATAGGTAAAGTGCTCATGACGGAGGTGGCAGACATTGCACGGAAGGCGGGAATGCAATATCTTACCCTCAACGTGAACCGCGGAAATAATGCAGTCGGTTTCTATCAACGTTATGGTTTTGAAAAGATCGGCGAAGAAGATATCGATATCGGGAACGGCTATTTTATGAACGACGCTATTATGCAGATGACCTTATGATACAACGCTATTACATTTGGCTGATCGCCATCCTGTGTTTTACCACATCCTGTGCCCGCAAAATAACGGAAAGCGGAAAAGCCTCTTACTACGCAGATAAGTTCCAGGGCCGTAAAACTGCCAACGGTGAAACATTCAAACAACAACGGATGACCGCTGCGCATCCAACACTCCCCTTCGGCACCAAAGTAAAGGTTACCAATCTGAACAATGGCCGCAGTGTAAAAGTGCGGGTGAACGACAGAGGCCCTTTTGTTGCCGGCCGCATCATCGACCTTTCCAAAAAAGCAGCCCGCAAACTAGGCATGCTCCAAACCGGGGTCGCCAATGTAAAGCTGAAATACAAGAAGAAACGATAGCACATCTTTCTGGTATCGTTTTTTCGTCATATATTCGGGTAATTGATGTGTTGACATATGGATACCTGGTTTACCCTACCTACCGTTTCCGATGAACGCCCGCAGATGAATAACCTTCCCGCTTACCCGGATTTCACCGTAACACTTTCCCGTGACGATTGGAGGCAGGCAGAATTCATTAACATCAGCAAGTTATGCGCTGTTGGTGAAGAGGTGGACGAGATCAAAGACATCTGGATCAATCACAGCAAAGAATCCGCAGAAGGTATACGCTTGTTTCATCAATTGCATATCCGTAAGCAGATCGGCGCTGCTGAGCTATTCATCCCTCTCTTTGAACTCAAAGCATTACTTCGTAGTGATTCCCTTGGCAGTATAGCTTTTGATCAGCAACCCGGCTTCGTGAAAAACGGATTTGCATTAACTACCGCAGCCAGCTGCTACTATGGCCTGGAAGAAAATGGAGTAGTAAAATACCTGTGCATGCACCACAGCCTGCCACCTGCAGAACGGGAAATTTCCCGCATCATCAGATCCTTCTCCCTCATTTTCGTGAATTGGTACAGCTGTAATATCCAAACGCCCTGAGATAAGCAACCACCTCATACTCATTGGTATCCCTGACAATACCCATATTGCGCTTTCCCGCTCTTTCAGCCAATTGTCAATTTTCCGAAGCACATTTGCATCTGCGCCTCCCGTCTGTTTTATTTGTATATATGAATAAGCAACGCTACTCTCTCTTAACGCTGGCATGCCTGGCCATCGCAAACCTGTCCTTTGCACAAAAGGCACAGAACGCACCGGTTACTTTACCCGGTTTTACCGCCTACGCCGTTCCCGAAGAAAATGGTGTGGATATCTCCGGAAGAAATGGTGTGGTAAAATGGACGGACAGTACCAACGCTGTGAACTTTTATTTCCACACATCACATCCCGGTTCTCTGAAACTCGCGCTGCAAGCCAAAAGCGATGCCCCCGCAAAGATCAGGGTAACCCTTAATGGTGTAGAAAAAATAATTTCCATTCCTAACGGTACAGACTACACGAGCATACCGGTACTGCAAACAAAACTGAAGGACACGGGCTTTTATACCATCAGCCTGAAAGGCCTGGAAAAACAAGGCGCTGTATATGCGGATGTAAAAAGTGTTACCCTGGAAGGCTCTGCCACAAAGGATATCCAGTTCAATCCAAAATCCTGGCGCCGTTCCGCATCTGTCCATTTAGGATATACGGTGCCAGACGATAAAAAAGTAGAATGGTTCTACGGTGAGATCACTGTTCCTGAAGGACAAGATAAACTCGGCACCTATTTTATGTCCTGCGGATTTCACCGCGGTTATTTTGGAATGCAGGTGAACGGCCCGCAGGAAAGAAGGATCATCTTTTCCGTTTGGGATTCCGGCAAAGAGCCGGATAGCCGCGATAAGGTAAAGTATGAAGACCAGGTAACGCTGACGGCAAAAGGAGATAGTGTGGTGGCATCCGGTTTTGGCGGAGAAGGTACCGGTGGCCACAGCCATTGGGTTTACAATTGGAAAGCCGGTGAAACTTACCGTTTCCTCATGCACGCCGTACCATTCGGAACCAACACACAATACACCGCATATTTTTATGTGCCGGAGCATAAGGAGTGGAAACTGATCGCCAGTTTCCGTGCGCCGAAAGATGGAAAATACATGGGCCACCTCTATTCTTTCCTGGAAAATTTCAGTTTTGAGAACGGCTACCTCCACCGCAAAGGATATTTCGGCAACCATTGGGTGAAAACCAATACCGGAGAATGGATAGAGTTAACCAAAGCCCGCTTCACCAATGATGCCACCGCAAAGGCAAAAGACAGGTTGGATTTTGGCGGTGGGTCTGAAAATGGTATGTTCTACCTCTGGACCGCGGGTTTCATTCCCGCGAATGCCAAGCTGGGAGATATTTTCGAGCGGCCCGCATTAGGAAAACATCCTGAAATAGACCTGCCTAAATTCTGATACAACCACCATTAAAATATAAGCGCCCGGTTCATCCGGGCGTTTTTTTTTTGCGCCTGATTACCCGTAAGTTAGCCGTAGATTTTGTCAAGTTAGCCATTCTTTGTGTAAAATATATTTTACATTTTGTAAAACATCCCTATCTTTGGTAAAAATATTTCCGCCATGAAATCAAAGTTTCTCTTACCTCACCTGTATAAAAAGATCGGCTGGTCTATCACCATTCCTTTCCTTATAATTGGCATCCTCCTTTTCCCCCTGGGAGACGTTTTTTTTAAAAATGCTACCTGGCTCACCTTTCTCGATAATTTTCCCGGCCAGTATACGGATGAAATAATTGCTGCCGGTTTGATCATGGGCATGTTGCTCGTAGCGTTCAGCAAGGAAAAGGTTGAGGACGAATATATCAACAAGGTACGGTTGGAATCTCTCCAGATCTCGGTGCTGATCAATTACCTGTTGCTCATCATTTGCATACTTTTGATCTATGATGTGGAATTCCTATCGGTGATGACATACAACATGTTCACCATTCTGCTTCTTTTCATCATCCGGTTTAATTTTATAATTTACCGCAACAAGTAACGTCTTATGAAGAACAGCATCAAAGTGGAACGCGCCAGAAAGAACCTCACGCAGGATGAACTGGCCAGGCTGGTAGGCGTTTCCAGGCAAACCATCAATACCATCGAATCCAATAAATATGTGCCTTCCACCATTCTGGCCCTGAAAATTTCGAGGGTATTCGAAAAGCCGCTGGAAGAAGTTTTTGAGTTGGAAGAAGGAGATTAGGTAACCAGCAGCTGATCATTATTCAGCCGCCGTTGTGTCACTCACTTCGGCGGTTGGTTTTCAATTCGGTCTTAGTTTTCTTTCCTCGATTGCTCTCCGATCTTCAACGCCGTTTTCGTTTGCGAAATATTCACTACCAGCGGATCCACATATTGCACCACAAATTTTATCCGTGAATTATCATTAAACCCTTTAGTGGTATCCAGCATCCTTTCCGCTTCCATAAAGAGTTCCCGGGTTTGCTCTGATAAATGGCCGTTCAGCTTATCCTGGTAAAATAACCAGATGGCCTTTACTCCTGCCAACGCTTCCTTTGTATCCGCCACACCATTTTCATTCGCCTCAAAATCTTTTACTTTCCCCATTTCCATCGTCATTGCATCAAACAATTGTGCGTCGGTAGACACCAGGGAATCCGTTGCGTTCTTTAAATGTTCAATATGGCTGATCACCTGGATTGTTTCTCTTCTCATCGCCGCGGTATCATCTAAAGTAATATTGTTCCATCCGCTCAAAGCCGTAGCTGTGGCCGGATCAAAGTACGCTGCAAATAATTCCAGTTTCTTGTATGCGGCTCTTGTATCCCTGAATTGTTTTTCTATTTCTGTTTCTTTTTTATGTGCCATCACCGCCTGCAGGAACTGCTGCGATTCTTTTTGCAGTACGCGTAATTGTATACCATACCAGTCAATAGAATGTGCCGCTTCCGAAGACATTTTTTTCGCGCGGTTACCATTGATGATAGAAAAAATTCCGGCGAAGAATGCTACTACAATAAAGATACCTGGGCGCATATGTTTTCATTAAAAGGGATAATTGGATGAAAGGACCTCTCCTCTCCGGAGAGGCCCTTATACTTTTCCAGGGTTAAAAAATAAATTGGATACCCTGAAACTAACACTTCTATGTTATCCCAGTGTTACGAACATTTAATTTAACAAGTACTGTGGCATTCCCCTTGCAGTAAGATTTATCCTATTTTAGCATAAAATCTCCGAGAATGGGCAAGCATGGTTTAATTCCAATTCCTGATGCAATCAATCCTTTCAAAGTAAGGAAACAGCGCCTCATGAACTTCAACCCCGTAACGGCAAGCACTTCCCGCAAAAAAGTGGAAAAGGTGAAGATCACGGTTTTCGAATTCGATGCCCACAGCATTCGGGAAGAAGTGATGGACTCGGTATCCGATTGTTTCAAGTTCCGGGAAACCAAAACCATTAAGTGGATCAATGTGGATGGCGTTCGCCGGGAAGAAGTGGAAAAGATCTGTGAACATTTCCACATCCACTACCTGCTCATGGAGGATATTATGAGTGAAGGCCAGCGCGCCAAAATGGATGAGATAGGAGAAAGCGTTTTCTGCCTCTTGCCCATGATGTATTTTATGGCGGAAAGTTCCACTGTTGATCAGGAACAGGTAAGCCTGGTGCTCGCAAAAAATGTGGTGATCTCTTTCCAGGACGATCCGGACCGGGATGTGTTCAATCCCATCCGGGAAAGGCTCCGCACGGGAGGAACAAAGATCCGGAACTCAGGCGCAGACTATCTTTTATATGCTTTGCTGGATATTATTGTGGATAACTACTTTATGGTGATGGATAGTTTGGGCGAGCGCATAGAAGTATTGGAAGAGATCATCCCACGCCAGCCGAATAACCGTACCCTGGCCCGTATCAATTTTTTACGGAAAGAAATGCTCGTCTTCAAAAGAGGGATCACACCCGTTCGTGAAGTAATGAACGGTTTGATGAAATCGGAGAATGATCTGCTGCAGGAAACTACAGTAAAGTATTTCAAGGATGTATACGATCACATTGTACAGGCAGTAGACCTTTCAGAAAGTTACCGGGAGCTGGTGATGAACCTGCAGGAATTGTATCACGCACAGATGAACCAGAAACTGAACGAGGTGATGAAGGTATTGGCCGTAGTAACAACATTACTGGCCCCACTCACTGTGATCACAGGAATTTACGGAATGAATTTCGATGTAATGCCGGAACTAAGAAGCCCTTACGGTTACTTCATTGTGTTGGCTGTGATGTTATTCATCTTCGTTTCCATGTTGATGATCTTCAGGAAACGGGGTTGGTTTTAATCACTTTTTCTTATAAACCGGTACAGTAGAACAAGGTTCCCCATACATAATACTCTTCGCAACCGGGCGGAGTAAACGCGTGATCTCCACATAAGCAGCTTCGGTAATGGATTTATCCCCACAACCTTTCACCACTACCCGCTGGTCCTGAAATTGCTGAGGATCAATGCTTCCGAGATTTTTCAGGAACAGGGTCTTTTGCACAAAGTCTTCATCCCCAAATGCATAAAACCGCGCAACCGGCTCTAAGTAACTGGCTACCAACATATAAGCCCAGATAGGAACGATTGCGTCCGCGCTGCAGATGATGGCTACATTTTTATCCCGGTACTGTTCCCAGTCCGTGGTGAGCAATCCTGCCCTGAAATCTTTTTCCTTCAGGATCAGCTCCATAAAGAGGTGGTCCTTCAGATCAAACACGGCTGTTTCTCCCTGTGGGTAATAATTTTCCAGATCTATGGTGGTAAGTGCGCTCTGCGCTACTTTGTTAATAATCTCGTCCATGGCCCTTTCTCTTAAATTGTACTGCAAATTTACGAAATTCCGGGGTATCAGGGCCTGGCACAAAAAAGGGCCGGGTGATGAACCCGGCCCTGTATAGACTATATCTTTTCTAAAATTAATTACCTGGGAAGAAGGTGGCACGGTTATCTGTAATGTTGCTTTTCTTCTTCAACGCTTCGAACAATTGCTGATCAGCAAATTGTTTCAGACTTTGTTCATAAGCCTGGCGTTGTTGTGCATAATCCATAGCAGGCTGAGGAGCCGGCACAAAACTGCTCACTTTAATAACAAACACACCGGTATTACCTTTTATAGGAGCAGAAGCTTTTGCAGTACCCCATGCTTTATTGAAAGCGGCACCACTTACGCGGGGCTCATAACCAATAGAAGCAATGAAAGGCTGAGCAAAGCTAACACCCTCTGCAGTTAATACAGGTTGGTTAGTTGCACTGGCGGCAGCTTCAATTGTTGCAGGCTCTTTCAGTTTAGCGATGATCTGTTCTGCTTTTTTATCTTTCTTCACTTCTGCTTCTACCATCGGGCGAACTTCAGAAAGTGGAGCAGTACCTTTTTCACGGGCACCGGTTAAAACACCCACTACAAATTTATCTTCCAGTGTAAACACAGGGCTCACATCTCCTTTCTTTGCTTTGTAAGCCCAGCTTACAATTTCACGGGAACTTCCCAAACCTGGCAGTACAAAATCCATTGGGCTGATGTTATCTGCGATACGTTTGTTCAATCCTTTTTCCTGTACGGTTTTCTCAAAAGTTTTTTGGTCCTGGTTAGCGGTAGCAAAATCGTTGGCGCGGCCTAAAGCTTCGCTGCTGGTTGTGCTGCTCGCATCCACACGTTTAGCGAGGTACGCAATTTTCAACGCTGGTCCAAAGTTCTTTTGTTCTGTGATCTTTACCACAACATAACCGATCGGCAGTTTCACCGTTTTGATAGCGCCGGTAGTTCCTTCAAAAGCAAAATCTTTTACGAGTTGCAATTCAGGTGCAAAGTATCCACTGGGAGTAAGTGTATACTCACCGCCGGTTTGTTTGCTGTTTGGATCATCGGAGAATTGCAGGGCAAGTGCAGCAATATCAGCACCGCCTTTGATAGCAGATTCTAAACTGTCCGCACGGTGTTTTGCAGCAGAGTCAGTAAGACCAGGTTGCACGGCGATAAAGATCTGGCGGATCTTTGCAGTGTCCGGCATGGTTTTACGCGCAATCATTTTAGCATATACCACCAGGTTGTTATCCTGGTAAGGTCCATACACTGTACCTACAGGGATATCGAGGATGGAATCTTTGCCTGGCACTTGTATCGTGCTGCGGGAAGCGAAACCATCATAATAAGGTAATTCGGAATTCAGTTTGATAAAACCAGCAATGTCCGGAGTAGTATCCATTTCTGCTCTCAGTTTTACCAGTTCGCTCATAGCAGCAGCACTGTCTGCAGCAGAAGGTAATGCATCAAAAGAAACATATTCCACCCTGCGGCTTTCCGGAACTTCAAAACGTACTTTGTTGTCCTGGATATATTTATTCAATTCTGCATCGGTCACTTTAATAGTGCTGTCTGAAATAGTAGCGTAAGGAACCTGCACATAACTAATGTTAGCGGTTTGTGCATTTTCTGCAGTCTGCATTTGAGACAACCATTTAGGATAATAGATACCCTGGTGAACCAACGTAATATATTTAAGGTTCTTTTGGTATTCAGCGATCATGTTATCGAACTGTACCAGCTGAGCACTCAGTTGGCCGGTTTGGTCCTGCCTTGCATTTTCTCTTACACGGTCCAGGATAGAACGGTCGAATTGACCGGTTTGAGGATCGGAGAAATTTTGGAGTACAAGTGGGTTAGGATTTTTACCATTGATCTGATCAGCAATTTCAGCGGTGGTCACTTCAATGCCCAGTTCATTATACTGTGCTGTCATGATCTGCTCGCGAATGAATTCGTTCCAAACCTGTTCACGGATCCTTTGTTGATCTTCATCACCGAGGGTAGCACCTTGCAGTTGCTGACGTGCCTGGTTTTGTGCAACATCTATCCTTCGGAGATATTCGCGGTAATCCAGCTCTTCGCCATTCACTTTACCTGCTGTGGTACTTTGTGAAAACATGGAACTTTTTCCGAAAAATACATCCTGTAGCAAAAAGCTCACAATAGCCACGCAGATCACTACAATGATAGCAACGGCATATTTGTCCCTGATTTTCTGAATAACTGACATATATTATATAGTCTAAATTTTAGAGGAAGCAAAAATAGAATAAAATAGTTGTAACTGCAAAATAGGTTTTTTAACCCCGAAAGTCAATACAGCAAAGGGTTTGAGCGGTACGGAAAGGGGGTGGATTTCTATCTTCATGCACACTTTATCCACATTTTGCCCGAAATTAAGAGATAGGTATTGGTTGTTATAAATCTTGTTAAAGGCCCGCCATTTGGCTATTTCCGGGTTTGGCGCCCGGTAGAATAAACACGTGGTTATCCACAAAATAAGCATATGCCCGATATAATCCACAACAAAATGTGGATTGATCTAAAGAAAACAGGAAAAATTTTCGGCCGCTTAGATTTCAGAAAAGCGGGTCAGTTTGTTCACAGTTGTTGTGAATAACCATGGGGTTAACGCTGTTTTCTGTGGGTAAACACCCCTTGAGAAGGAGGTAAAACTAAATTTGTTTTTCATCGCCGGGTAATTTTCAAATCTCAGGCGGTGGATAACCTTGCTCTTTTAACAATTTCTTAATACCCACAGCCCCGAAAAGTTGTTCAGTTGCATCCTTGTTAACACTGTGGATAAAGCATGCCAAACTCAGCATTGACGGGAAAAAGCAATGTTAATTTGCTGTGGATAGTCACTAAAATAATAATAACAAGTACATTTGTATCAGGGTAAGGAGCTGAGTTTCCCCCATATTCACACCCCTAATAGTAGTGGGTTTTCTCTTCTTTTTAAAAAGAAAAATTAATCTATAGTTATGATTATAGAATTAGCGGAAGCAAAAAAAAATTTACAGAAAAAAGGGTTCCTTGACGTGGAGGTGGACGTTAAGCTGGACCTTTTTGCGGAAATAGACCGACTGAAAAAAGAAAAGAACGCGATCATCCTGGCACACTATTACCAGGAGCCTGATATCCAGGACGTGGCAGATTATATTGGAGACAGCCTTGGGCTGAGCCAGCAGGCCGCAAAAACAGATGCAGACATTATCGTATTTGCCGGCGTGCACTTTATGGCCGAAACTGCCAAGATCCTCAGTCCACAGAAAAAAGTACTGCTGCCGGACCTGAAAGCAGGTTGTTCCCTGGCAGACAGTGCTCCTCCTGAGCTGTTCAAAAAGTTCAGGGACAAATACCCGGATCACATCGTAATCTCTTACATAAACTGTTCTGCAGGTATCAAAGCGCTCAGCGATATCATCTGCACGAGCTCTAATGCCGAAAAGATCATTGAAAGCGTTCCGAAGGACCAGCCGATCATTTTCGCACCCGACCGCAACCTGGGGTCTTATTTGATCAAGAAAACGGGTCGGGATATGGTGTTATGGAACGGAGCCTGTATGGTACACGAGATCTTCAGCCTGGAAAAGATCACCAAGTTAAAGGTGCGTCACCCTGAAGCGAAGATTATCGCACACCCGGAATGTGAAGCAAACGTACTGGCCATTGCAGATTTTATAGGTTCCACCACAGGCCTGCTGAAATTCACCCAGCGCGATGATGCCCAGGAATACATTGTAGTAACGGAGACGGGGATCCTCCACCAGATGCAAAAAGAGAATCCTGCCAAAACGTTCATTCCTGCGCCGCCAAATAATGCCTGCGCATGTAATGATTGCCCGCATATGAAATTGAACACCCTGGAGAAATTGTATCTCTGCATGGAATACGAAGAACCAGAGATCACCATGGAAGAAGGTTTGCGCATCGCCGCCAAGAAACCGATCGACAGGATGCTGGAGATAAGTGCACAGGCAGGATTATAATCCATAGAAAATTTTCATACAGTCCCGGGAGGAATAATTCTCCCGGGACTTTTTTTGTGCTTGTTCATTCACTTACTTAGATAGGGTTGACATAGGCTTGAGATAGGGTATTTGTTTATTGATCGTTCGATATTTTGAGGATAAAGAAACACTGGGAATAAAGAATCAAGTAGAGGGAAATCCGCTCTCTTTGTACAAATAAAAAAGGATGCCTTTATCAGACATCCTTTATAAAATCTTTTGCTGTTATTGTTAGATAGCGATCTCTTCTACCCAGATATGATCTGCTTCTGTTTTGCGAAGTGATAGATTGTACCCGGCAACAATAATACAGATCGGATCTCCCATAGGTGCAATCTTTTCTACTTTAACTGTTTCTCCTGGTACACAACCCATTTCCATTAATTTAATATGGATATCACTTTTCTCGAAATCCCTGATCACTGCACTTTTGCCAAGCGTAAGGGAAGAAAGTTTAATCATGATGATTTATTGATCGAGTTAAAACCAATCTGTGACCAAAGCCCCAGCTAATTACGATGCAAAGGTATGGCACAAAGGGGAATATGCAAAAAAGAGGGATAGCCGGTTTTACAGTTGCAGAGATGGTTTTTGTTTCAGTTTGAATCTTGCCTGGCTTCTTCCTGGTTGAGATCATCGTTACTGATGGCGCGAATGGGCCGCGCAGGATTTCCTCCAACCAGGGTATTCGGGGGAACATCTTTTGTGACCACAGCACCTGCAGCCACAACTGAGTTTTCACCTATGGTCACGCCACCAATAATTATGGCACCGGCAGCGATCCAAACATTCCTTTCAATTACAATGGGCTTTCCAATTGTAATAGCCCGGCGTTGTGAAGGTTCAAGGGGATGACCTGTTGTGATGATGCTTACATTTGGTCCGATCATAACATCGTCTCCGATATGGAGACCACCGAGATCATAGAAGGTACAGTTCTGATTTATGAAAACATTCTGCCCAATGCGTATTTCTGTTCCGCCGGCAGTATAGAATGGTGGGATTAGCAGGAAACTTTGGTCTACCTCTTTGCCGGTTAGTTCACTGAACAAGGTCCGTATTTCATCAAGATCATCAAAGGTTAATCGGTTAAGTTTTGTGGTGATAGCTGTTGCACGTTTAACGTTTGCTACCATATCTGCTGATTCCGGGGTTCTTCTGTGAATTATTTTTGTATGATCGTTATGCATGGCTGGTGTTTTCTATTGTTCGCTAAAGCTAAAAGTAATATTCTACCCTTTATTTTTATCTTCCGGGAAACTGAAACCTTATGGCAGAACCAACTTTTCATTCTAATTTTACACGATGGCAGTACAATTTTCAGCACATGAGGTAAAAGTGGGGATGAAAGATCGAACCCGGCTCAAAGCTTTTATCGAGGAGTTATTCCGGAGAGAGGAACAGGGATTGAAACACCTACAGTACGTTTTCTGTACAGATGAATATCTTCTGCAGCTAAACGAGGAGTTTTTGAAGCACGATACCTATACAGATATCGTCACTTTTGAATTATCAGATGACCCGGAAGTAACCGAAGGGGAAATATACATAAGTATCGATAGGGTGAAAGAGAATGCGGCAAACTTTGAGGTAACAGAAAACTATGAATTGCACCGGGTTATTTTTCATGGGGCTTTACATTTGTGCGGATATAAGGATAAGACGAAAAAGGAAGAAGCACTCATGCGACAGAAAGAGGATGAGTATCTTAGTTTATACTTCGAAAAGTAAAAGGGATGTTCCACGTGGAACATCCCTTTTTTAATTCGTATAGATGTTTCACGTGGAACATCTGTCATACAAGGTTTTTTTGAATGAAATCCTCTTTTAAGAGGAGATTGTCTACTAACAGGAGAAATCCTCCCCTCCTTTTATGGGATTCTGCGCTCCTGATTTTGCCTGCCTTTATTTTCTTAATAGGATCTTACAGTTATCACTGTAGATCTTGTCCTTTCCGTGATACCCAGCCAGGCTGCCGGTACCATTCACTTCGCATACACCACGGGATATAGAACGGTATTCACTGATGGTTTTACCAGTTCGTAATCTATTTTAGCTCACCTGGATTTTCCATTATTCATACATGATCACCTTTTGCTATCATTATTTTCCTTCCTTTTTAGCGACCCTCCCTGTTTATTGGGCCGTTTACCTAATATAAAAGGAACTATAGCACTGTTTCTACTAAGGAAATGTAGGTAGGGAGATCTTATGAACGTAAATAGATGCTAACTCCCGGATGCTTTTTCCGCTTTAGTATTTCCCAAAGGGTCTGTTTATTTCTTTGATCTTCTTGATAGAAAGAATTATTGCGGGTTTCCTGTTGTTTTATGTGGGAATATTCATCTTCTCTTATAAAGCAGCTTTCCAATATCCTGTGATGGATCTTTTAGGAAGCTGCTCCTGGCATAATTTCTACTTCTTTACCTTCCTAAGCACTTGTTTATAGATGTTCCACGTGGAACATCTATCCTGGCGAAATAAAATGATGGGAACCTCCTCTTTATAATGTTAACTTCTAGCTACAATCCTTACGGAATATCCAGCTAATTCCAATATTCTTATGAGGAAAAGCTCTAATTATTCAGTGTTATTCTAAAATAGCGTTACAACTATGGCCTTTTTTAGATAAATAGCCTTTAACTAGTATACCTCCACTTCCCTTCCTAAAAAGAGAATCCTTTGTTTTATAAGTAAATCCAAGTCCAATCTCTTAGATTCTTCCCCAAAACCTCCATTTTAACAGTTAAATCTGTCTAAAAACATTCGCACGAGCCTTAGCTTTAAGGAAAGATATCTTCCGCGTACACTATGACGGGCATAGTGTACCATCCCAAATACCAAATCTTCCTTAAGATCTGGTCATTTTCTTCTGTTCTCTCTTTTGTTTATCCCTATTTCCTAAAAGAGAGGGGGTCTTTTTAGGGATTTTATCTATTTGAGTTACAAAGAACCCCCTTCTTTTTATACATCCTTTCAATAATTCATCCTCTATCTACTCTAATCTTATTTAAAACAAGAATTTTATCTACTCATTTAGAAGAAAGAGGAATCATCTAAATAGATCTGCCCTATAAATACCTTAATACGATGTGTTTTACACAGTTATTCCAATAATTCAGCCCCGGGGCGTTTATCAAATCCCCCTTTTAAAGCAAGGTCACTATCTCTATTCTTTTTTCATTAGGCGTTTATTCTTTCACAACACGGTTAGTTCCTTTATATACATCCTCCCTGTACAGTCTACTTTTTAAGAAAAAGCATTTCCGAAACAGGTTCATGATCAAGAATTGGTTCTATTTACTTCTACCCGGTTTGCTGCAATAGCATGCAAAAAACAACTCCTCTTTATAACCAACTCCGATAATTCTACGGAAGATCTACCTTCTTCCTGTAAAAAATCCCAAAAACAACATGCCTCCATGCAAAAAAAACTCCTGCAACAAAATCAAATCTCCCTCTCTAAAACCCCCTTCATGAACCCCCTTATCAATATCTCCTCTTAAACACCTCAGAAAACAACAGCTCCCTGATAAACAGATTGTTTTAAGCCCCTCCCATCAATCTTTATACTTAACTTTGCACTCTCAAAATTTTCATAATGTTCCCTTCTTACGATGTTATTGTTGTCGGTGCCGGACATGCCGGATGTGAAGCTGCAGCCGCTGCAGCCAACATGGGCTCCCGTGTGTTGCTCGTAACCATGAATATGCAAACAATCGCCCAAATGAGTTGCAACCCTGCTATGGGTGGTATCGCAAAAGGACAAATTGTACGCGAAATAGATGCCCTCGGTGGATACTCAGGCATCGTCACAGACCAATCCATGATCCAGTTCAGGATGCTGAACCGGAGTAAAGGCCCCGCTATGTGGAGCCCAAGAACACAAAATGATCGCATGCTCTTTGCCGCAAAATGGAGAGAAGCGTTAGAAAATACCCCTAACGTAGACTTTTACCAGGATATGGTGAAAGGTTTACTCATTAAAAATGGCGTTTGCCATGGTGTAATAACCGGCCTCGGACATGAAATCCAGGCAAAATCTGTGGTCCTTACCAACGGCACTTTCCTGAATGGTGTCATACACATCGGCGATAAACAGTTCGGCGGCGGCAGAGTAGCAGAAAAAGCAGCCACGGGCATCACAGAACAACTGGTTTCCCTGGGCTTTGAAAGTGACCGTCTCAAAACAGGTACCCCTCCCCGTGTGGATGGCCGTAGCCTGGATTATTCCAAAATGGAAGAACAAAAAGGAGATGAAGAGATCGTAGGATTCTCTTACATGGATGTGGAAAAGATCAAACCTTCCCAACAAAGAAGCTGCTGGATCACCTATACAAGTGAACAGGTACATGATATCCTCCGCACTGGTTTCGACAGATCACCCATGTTCCAGGGAAGGATTCAGGGAACAGGACCAAGATATTGCCCAAGTATTGAAGATAAGATCAACCGTTTCGCAGAAAGAGAACGCCATCAATTGTTCGTAGAACCAGAAGGTTTTAATACTGTAGAGATCTATGTGAACGGATTTTCCACCTCTTTACCGGAAGAAGTTCAACTAAAAGCACTGCAATTAGTTCCCGGTTTTGAGAATGTAAGGATCTTCCGCCCCGGCTACGCGATCGAATACGATTTCTTCCCACCTACCCAATTGCAGTTTTCATTAGAAACAAAACAGGTATCCAACCTCTTTTTTGCCGGTCAGATCAATGGAACAACAGGGTATGAAGAAGCTGCCTGCCAGGGATTAATGGCCGGGATCAATGCTCATCAAAAAGCAAAAGAGCTCGAACCACTTGTACTGAAACGCAGCGAAGCCTACATAGGCGTATTAATTGATGACCTGATCAACAAGGGAACAGACGAACCTTACCGCATGTTTACCTCCCGGGCTGAGTTCAGAACACTACTCCGCCAGGATAATGCAGACCTCCGCCTCACAGAAAAGAGCTATAAATTAGGGCTCGCTACAGAAGAAAGGATGCAGAAAACCAGGGAAAAGCTCTCCGGAGTAGACCAGGTGAAAACCATTCTGAAAGAATTAGCACTTGAACCCGAGGAAATCAATACCTGGTTGCAGCAAAACGGATCTTCCCCGCTGAAGGAAAAACAAAGAGCGCACCAGATATTACTGCGCCCCGGGTTGGATATTATGTCTATGAAAGAGCAGATCGGAAAAGTTGGAAATGCGCTCACCGGATTCAGCAGGGAAGTTTTGGAACAGGTAGAAATCCAGGTGAAGTACGATACTTATATCGAAAAAGAAAATGAGCTGGTGAAAAGAATGAGCGAACTGGAAGATCTGATCATCCCCGATTCTTTCGATTACACCAAACTCGTTTCACTTTCTAACGAAGCACGGCAAAAATTCACCCGTATCAAACCGCGCACTTTAGGACAAGCCAGCCGGATCAGCGGAGTTAATCCAAGCGATGTACAAATTCTCATGGTTTTCATGGGCAGATAAAAAATCTATTTACAGCATAAACGAAAAAGCACTCCAACAGGGTGCTTTTTCTATTTTTAACATAACTAATTGAAAATCAATAAAATAAAAACATCCCCAAATTTCAACGATCTCCCCTTAGGTAATGTAGTAGTATCAAAATCGCCCCAAAATCAATAAAAGGCTTAAAAAATGGCTTTTTGAAGAAAGGGGTAAAAATGGCTTTTACGAAGGTGAAAAAAAAGTAATTTTTCCACATCAAAGGCAACTCCTGTGAATTGAAACACGTAAAAGATGTGAAGCAAAGAACAACATCTAAACCTTTTAAAAAAGATTCGGTAACTTATGAAGAGAGGAGGATTTTCGATAAAGGAGATTTTCCAGGGTAAGTTAAGATAGCAACAAAAAACAGTGCAGGACATAGCAGATATCATCGAAGGTTGCTGCCAATGGAAACGTAGCAGCCAGGAGGCACTTTACCGGCAATTCTTTGGATATGCCATGGCTATCTGTTTGCGTTATGCATCTAACAAGGACGAGGCGATTGAAATTCTAAACGATGGGTTCCTGAAAATTTTTAACCATATACAATCTTACGATACATCCCGACCTTTCAAAAGCTGGCTCAGTAAGATCATGGCCAATACGGCAATTGATCATTTACGCAGCAAAAAGAAAATATCATTCTCTGAAGATATTACACAAGCCTATGATCTCGGGGTGTCTGATGATAAAGCACTGGACAAACTTGCCTATGAAGAATTACTCCAACTGGTGCAGGACTTACCTCCCGCTTATAAGACCGTTTTTAACCTATACGTTATGGAAGGATTTCAACACCAGGAGATTGCAGACCTGTTGGGTATCTCCGAAGGTACCTCCAAGTCTAATTTGTTCAAGGCAAAAAGAATATTGAAAACGAAAATTGAAGAATTAACGTCTCAAAATAATGACGCCGGCAAGATCGGCGCAACAATGCAAAAATGAGTGAACAATTTGAAAATAGCATTCGTAAAAAACTGGAGGAGGTAGATATCCCCTTCGATCCCGCCGCATGGGATGATATGAAAAAGCGGCTGGACGATTCGGATAAGCGCCGACCCGTTTTTTGGTGGTGGACTTCCGGGCTCCTCCTGCTCCTGCTCCTTGGTGGAGGCGGCTGGTGGTGGTATGCCCAACAAGGCCAATCCACCGCGGTGCAAAATGTGCCGGTTGAAAATATCGCAGGGGGAAATAATGTGAATACGCCGGCAATTACCGGAACTGATAACGTAACAACACCGTTATCAGAAAAATTGAACAAGGCCAACAAACCAACACTTTCAGAAAAAACACCTAACACATCACCAACAGAAAAAACATCCAACACATCACTATCGGAAAAAATAACCACACCCAATAATAAAACAACGCGTCCATCAAAAGAGCCAATACAAACATCCACCAACGAAGTAATAATAATCAAAGAACCAACAACCACATCAGAAGGATCAACCCCGCTGTTGCCTTACGAGATTCAACCAATACCATTTAACCAACTGAAAAAAATTTCCATACCGGCTAATGTGAATAACTCCCCGGTAATTAACATACCCACAGACACTACCGCTAATAGCTATACGAAAAAACCTAAAAAGAAGAAAACCGGATTCGATGGCGGAATTACCCTCGGCCCGGATTTTAATATTGCCCCATCTTTCACAAGGGGAAAACCCGGTTTCAATGGCGGATTATTTTTACGCTATCATGTGAATAACCGTCTCAGCCTGAGTGTAGCCGCCATCTACGCTAAAAAAGTATACGGCGCCACACCCAAAGATTATAAATTCTCCTACCCCACCAACTATGTAAAGATCGATGCGGATTGTAATGTGCTCGATGTTCCATTGAACGTGAACTATACATTCCTCGATCGTCCGAAGAGCAGTTGGAGTGCCATGGCCGGAGCATCTTCTTATTTCATGCTAAAGGAAAAGTATGATTATTACTGGGCTAACAATAACAAACGCACCCGCGAATTCAGCAATCAAAACCAACATTATTTTTCCGTACTCAACCTCGGGGTTACGTACGAAAGAAAAACATCGGGCAGATTGAAATGGGGATTACAGCCTTATGTGAAAGTTCCGCTGAACGGGGTGGGAGAAGGAAAAGTGAAACTCAGCTCTGCAGGCGTATCCCTGCAATTGAGCTTAGGGAAAAAAGATTAAGAAGATCTTTTCTCTCGGGCCTTTTTATATAAACGTATCGCAAGAAGCAGCACACCGGTGAAAGCAACCAGCCCAATCAGTGCCCATGCCATGCTCAGCAAGCTTTTCAATACAACAAGAAAAACGATGGCCACTAAAAAAATAGTGGCTACTTCGTTCCAGATCCTTAACTGTGTAGAAGTATAACGGAACTGATCTTTCATCAATCCTTTGAAAATGCCGTGGAGTATAAAGTGATAGCTATAGAGCCCTAACACAAAAACAAGCTTTACCCACAACCAACCGGGAATATCTCCCAGCAATATAACCATCCAGGGCCCGAAGATCAGCGTTAGCACAGCAGAGGGCCAGGTGATCCCATACCACAATCGCTTCATCATAATTTTAAATTGTTCCTGTAAAATACTGCGGCGGGGTTCTTCAGCAGATTGTGCTTCCGTGTGATAAACAAATAATCGCACGATGTAAAAAAGCCCGGCGAACCAGGTAACAATAAAAATGATATGAAGCGCTTTGATGTATAAATACATATCCTGCTAAATTAAGGAAGATTGCTGTATTTACGGGAAAGATGCCGGTGTAATAAAATGTGCATCACCACTCCCACGCATAAATTCGCAATACACCAGAACGTCATCCATTGATTCTCCAGGTAAAAACCCGCACCAAAGAACCAACAGGTAAAATACACGTGGAACCAGCCCGGCACTAACCAGGTTACCAAAGGTAAGCGAGATACACTTCCCCCAATCCGCTTTCTACATCCAATAACAGCCATTACAGAAAACACCACCAGCAAGGCCACAAACCGATGCATACTTGTTACACCAAAAGTTTTCAACCAATCGGCCAGAGGGAATAATGAAATATACAAGGCTACCTGTGAAATGAGGATAGACAATAATGGGATTGAAATACGCCAGGCGGTGAACTTCGTCCAGCGGCTTTTTTCCAGTAATCGTGCAAACACGGAATAATAGAATACCACCAGTAACCAGCCATAAAAATTTCCATAAGGGATCCCAAACCACTGGCCTGTTAAAGAATCTGCAACGGTAGTACGGCCTTCCCAATCCCAATGCCACATATGTAAACGGTAGGCCACCACATCCATACTCAGATCAATATTGATAGCCAGCAAAGTATCAATAGCAGCAGCAGCCCAAAGCGGAATCCCCAAAGCATCTGTAATTAACCTTGCGGTATACATGATCACGGCCCAACCCATACCAATGCATAAAGGAATATCGTTGGGAGCAGATCCGAACATTACCATAAACTTACCATATACATAAGCTCCGCTGCTGGATACATTCACATACTCCAGTAATAGTCCAAACCCTAACCCGCCCAGCAGGTAAGCCATACTGCCCGGCCCTTTTTTCCAGGCATGCCGGCAACATAACAGGAACAGGATGTACATACAGATCTCTGTAAGCGGATAACAAAATCCTGGAGGATAACCATAGGGCATTCCACGAAAAGGAAGCATAGTGATGTTGTTTATAATTGTTCTTTATCCATGTAGGAATCCTTCCGGCTGTCTTTTGCAGTGATATATACCAACAGCGACACGAAGATGCATCCCGTTACATACCAGTAGTACCAAGGCTCATGCCCGATGTTCTTAAAATAAAGTGCAAGATATTCTGCTGTTCCTCCAAAGATGGCTACCGTTAACGCATATGGCAAACCAACACCCAAAGCCCTGACTTCCGCAGGAAACAATTCTGCTTTTACCACAGCATTGATAGAAGTATAACCACTTACAATTAATAATGCCATTAGTATGAGGAAGAAAGCACTCCATGCGGAAGTTGTTTCACTCACTGCTGTAAGGATCGGAACCGTTAACAATGTACCTAACACGCCAAACCCCACCAGTAAAGGTTTGCGGCCTACTTTATCAGAGAGCCATCCAAATGCAGGTTGTAAACAGGCATAGATCAGCATCAGGGAAAAAGAAATGATGGTGGAATGTTCCTTGGATAACTTCACGGTATTCACCAGGAACTTTTGCATGTAAGTGGTGTAAGTATAAAACGCAATGGTTCCTCCCAAAGTAAGTCCCACCACTGTTAACACGGCCTGTGGATGCTTCTTTAATAACACCATCACAGAACCACGTTCTTTCTTTTTATCATGCAGATCTACAGACTCATGCATATTGCGGCGAAGGTATAAAGCCACCAGCGCCAGAAGTGCGCCGATCACAAAAGGGATGCGCCATCCCCATTCACTTAATTGAGCCGGCGTGAGAAAAACTTTCTGCAGCAATAACTGAATACCCAATGCGAATAACTGGCCGCCGATTAAGGTCACATACTGAAAGCTGGAAAAAAATCCTCTTCTGTCTGAGAAAGCCACTTCACTCAGGTAAGTTGCAGAAGTACCATATTCACCTCCCACGCTCAATCCCTGTAAAAGCCTTGCCAGCAATAAAAGTATGGGCGCGGCAATACCAATGGATGTATAAGATGGCGTGAAGGCAATCATCATAGAACCGAAAGACATCAGCAACACGGATAATGTCATCGATGCTTTCCTCCCCTGCTTATCCGCAATACTTCCAAATAACCAACCACCAATCGGCCGCATGAGAAAGCCCACGGCAAAGATGGCAGCAGTATTCAATAACTGTACAGTAGAATTACCCTCCGGGAAAAATACAGGCGCAAAGTAAATGGCGAAGGCTGCATAAGCATACCAGTCGTACCACTCAACCAGGTTGCCAATAGAGCCGGTAAAAATTGCCTTCAATCGCCAGGCTGTGGAAGCATTCCGGGGAAGCTGGTTTGTGGACATATATCAAAAATAATTGTTAAATAGTATTTAGCAAAATATCCCGAAATTCAAAAGATGAAAAAGCTTCGCAAAGAATTAAAGAAAATGAAAAAACAGTTCGCCGCAAGGCAGCGGCCCCTGTTGGAAAAAACAGAAAGGCTACAGGAGCGGATGGACCGGCTGGAAAAACTCTGGAAAACGCCGGTAGATTATCAGGAACTCCTGGCATTGTCTAAAAATCCCATTCCACCGGTAGTTCCATAAACTTCGCAAATGGCCTGGATGCTTTAACCATGGCCTGCTGGCGGGAATCACTGAATGGCTGAAAAGGGGCGCTTTCCATTTGCAGCACGTTCTTTTTTACCGTCCGCTTCCAGGTACCCTCTATCCTTCCGTTCACAACAATAGTAGGACTGAAGATCCCATTCAAAGGAATTAATTTCTTCAAACGATCTTCATCTACGATCAGCGTCCTATCTTCATACCCGATAAAATATTCATCAAACCCCGGCAATAAAAAAACGCCGGAAGTGTTTTTATAAGGACTGCTTAGCGGCTTCATCCAATATGTTGTATCATTAAAAGAGAGGGGAGAAAGTTCTCCTGCAACAGCGGCCAGCCCTGCTCTTGCTTCTCCTAACGTTAAGCCTGCCCATGTCGCAAAATCGTTTACTGTAGCCGGCCCATGTCCTGTAAAATAACGCAGGGCTAATTTTGCCCTTGCTTCTTCCATGCTTATGGCCGGAGAAGAAGGCGCCCAGCTATCCAGCAAAGCATAAGTGAATTCCTTGCCCCGGCGTACACCACAACAGATCACCTGGTCTAATGCCGCGCGGCTGAGGAAATGATTCATCCGATCACTCGTAACCACGATGCCATTTTTTACCAGCAGCGCTTCCAGCTCTTTCCGCGTTAGTTCTTTCCCATCTAAAGCCTTCTCAAAGATTGTATAGCTTTTTCTAACTACTGCATCGTCCAGCTCCAATTGTTTATAACGCCCGGTGTATTTTGAAACAATACGAGGTTGCACAAATGCATTGATCCAGCGCACATCTGCGGGAGAAACAAAATGCAAAGTTCCCCTTATGGTAGTTGTGCGCACAATCTCCTTTGCAGAGAGGGCTTTTTCAATACCTGCATCCGTAATTCCCGGTAAACGTAGCCCAACAGACCATTTCGCACCGGCATAATCCTGCGCCTGCATGGCACAGAGATGTGTAACCACTTCGGCAACCGAGGTGGCTGTTGTTTGAGAAAGGAGTTGATGATGAAGACGAAGATGAATTAGGTCCCGGGCTGTCATAACACCAAATATAAGAAAATGGGCTGTCCCGAAAATTTTCAGAACAGCCCATTTCTAATGTATGCTATAAAACAGATCAATCTAATGCATAAGGGAAACGCTGCGGACGGGTTAGCATGGCATTCGCTTCATCATCATTTTTGAATACTTCTTTGATCGGGTCCCAGTATAATTTCCGTTTCAGTTTCATGCCTGCATGATTCAGGAGACAAACCGTACAAGCCCTGTGCCCTACTTCAATTGGCGCCAGTGGCGGATTACGGCTTATAACAGATTCCAGCCAGTTACCATGATGGTCTTTACTGTCTATCAGATGAATTTCATTAGGCCCTATTACGGAAGATAAAATACGCGGATCACTTGCATCCAGTGCTTTGCTGTTCTTTGCAGCGGAAGCAGGATCGTTTGCTGTAGCAGAATAATTACCGCGGGAAACAAAGATCCATCCTTCAGAACCAATGAACTTCACACCATTGGGATAACTGTTACTGGCCAATACCTTCACACCGTTGGCATACAGGTTCTCGGATTTGAAAGGCCCATGTACATCCCAAAGATTTCCGGCAGGCGGAAACTCAGCGCTGGCGGTAATTTCAATAGGCCCGGTATATTCAGTGCCCATGCCCCAGTTCACAATATCAAAATGGTGAGCACCCCAACCGGTGATCATCCCGGCACCAAATTGTTCACAACGTAACCATCCCGGCCTTGAAAAATCATTGGTAGGATGCACGCGCTTTAAAGTATAAGGAACATAAGGTGTTTCACCCAGCCATTTTTCGTAGTTCAGTCCTGCGGGGATGGGCATATCCGTTTCAACCGTACTTTCTGCGGGATTATCGATCGGCAGCCCCACATAAATAGTATGCAGTTTACCGATGCGTCCGTTACGCACCAGCTCACAGGCTTTTTTGAACTGTGGCATGGAACGTTGCTGGCTACCTATTTGCAGGATGCGGCCGGACTTATGCACTTCATTGCTCAGCAATCTTCCTTCCGAAATAGTGAGCGATGCCGGTTTTTGCATATATACATCTTTCCCTGCACGTACAGCATGAATAGCTGGTAACACGTGCCAGTGATCAGGCGTACTGATGGTAACGGCATCAATGTCTTTATTATTTAAAAGCTCGCGGTAGTCGTCGTACATTTTAACCGCATCTGAGGAGGCCTGTCCTTTTTTTGTGTAATAATCTGTCACAAGTTTTTGAGCAGACTGCAGCCTGTTCTTATCCAGGTCACAAACAGCAATAATGCGGGCTACATCATGTTTCCATACGCCGGGCATATCGTGTTCACGGGAAATACGCCCGTTACCGATACATCCAACATTGATGCGGTTGCTGGGAGCCAGCGGGCCACTCACCACATGGGCGGGAACAATGGTAGGGAAGTTGGTTAATGCTAAGGTACCAACAGCGCCTTTGAGAGAATTTTTAAGGAATTTCCTGCGGGAAGATTCCTGTTCCGGGTTCTTCTTTTTATGCATGTGGAATTATATTTTAACGATTTAGAATCCGATTGAATTTCCGCCGTCGACTGGCAGAACTACTCCGGTGATATATTTCGCGGCATCGGAAGCAAGGAATACGGCAGCAAGTCCTATATCATCCGGTTTGCCTAAATATTGCATAGGTGTTCTGCTCAGCACGCGGTTCTTCCTTTCCGGGTCGTTGTTCAATGCTTTGGCAGACATGTCTGTTTCTATAAAGCCCGGTGCAATGCAATTGATGCGAAGCCCCAGGGGCGAGAGTTCAACAGCCAGGGCCCTGGTCATTCCCTCCACCGCAGATTTTGCTGCCGTGTACGCGATCACTTTGGGAATGCCATACTGCGAAGCCATAGAGCTGATCATAATGATGTTGCCCTTTTTTCGCACAGTCATTTTTTTAGCCACTTCCCGCGTGAGGGAAAAAACGGCGAGTTGATTTGTGCGCACCACTTCCGCAAATTCTTCATCACTCACTTCCAGCACATTTTTTTTCAGATTGATACCGGCATTGTTCACCAGGATATCTATCTCGCCAAAATCCTTTTCCACACTTTCCACCAAAGCTCCGATTCCGGAAAGCTGGGAGAGATCACACACTTTATAAGCTGCGTTTACTCCCAGTTTGGCCACAGCAGCCTGCAAAACATCTTCCCGGCGGCCCGCAATAACTACGCGGGCGCCATATGTAACAAACTTTTGTGCGATAGAAAGTCCTAGTCCCGAGCCTCCACCTGTTACCAGGGCCAGTTTTCCGGACAATTCAAATTCACTGCTTGTGATCATATAACCTTATTGTTGCCTGGCGATTGCCAGTCCTTTTGTGGTCACGTAATATTTAGCGATCATGTTGCGTACTTCCCATTCAGGAACCTTACCATCTTTCAGGAATTGCAGGTAACGCTGCATTACATCTGCAAAATGTGCTTCATGGCCTGTCTTGAGATTATCAGGAATAGTGATCTTCCAGTTCGTTTCTTTTTTCTCTACCCCAATGCCCGGATACTTCTGCTGTAACGATTGTATCGTTGCCTGAAGGTCCTGCGCAAACTTTTCATCATTCTCCAGCGGTTCTATATATAACTCTGGTTTCCAGTTTTCCTCTTTACCCTGGCGGATCACCAGGTTCGCTTTTGTACCACGCACCAAAGCATAGTGGCTATCTCCTCCGCCTTCCGGGGCCTGGTAGTTCCAGAGTGCCGTAACTTTTGCATTCACACCATTGATCGCATAATGGATAGTGCCATTAGCCGGTACGTTGATAATAGAATCCATTACCACAAATGGTTTCAGGTTATCCGGAATGGTTTCTGCTCCCGTGATGGCAGTGAACTCAGATTGTTTTAAAGGAGTAGGCCATTTCTCTGCCTGTTGTACTTCAATATCTTTTTTGTAATCAATGATGGTGGTATCAAAAGCCATCCATTGTACAATGTCTACCAGGTGGGTGTTCACATCCACAATGGCATCTCCCTGTTGTGCAGGATCAAAGAACCAGGATGGTCTTCTTAAGATCTTGCCGGAAACGTATTTATAGAAGTGATGGATACTTTCAATTTCAATAGCCGGTTTTTCCACAGAACCCTTTTCCAGTTCCCCGAAAACGGCTGGCTGATGAGCAAGTTCTTTCTGCAGGATATTGGTGATCTCAGAACGCTCCGTCATGATATCATACAGCAATACCTTTTTTTCGTCTGCTTCTGCAAAGGTCTTTTCCAGTAATTGGAAGTCTGCTTCAGAAATAGCCATGGGTTTATCGCCCAGCACATTTAATCCCGCAGCGATAGACTTGTTGATGTAAGCCGTTTTCAATTTATTGTTTCCCGCGAGGATCACCACATTGCCTTTTTTCTCTGCCAGCATTTTCTCCAGGAAGTCCGGCCCTTTATACACCACCTCTTTCCAGCGAGTAGGATTTTCAGGCCTTGCATTGTAAGAATCAATCAGTGCAAGGTGCGCATTCAGTTCTGCACCATCAGGAGCATACACATTTACCACACTGTCAATACCCGGATACATGGACTTTTGCACAAGGGCTGCATGAAAATGCCCGGGGTCCAAAGTGATCAGCTGTACCATATCGGTTTTGTCTTTTGCCGTTGGCTGATTGCAGGCTACTGAAAACAAGCCTAAAGCCAGGATGTAGGAATATTTCATCAATCTATAAATTTATTAATAACGAACCGGTGTTTGCGGACTGGTAGCATAGGCTTTGGAAAGGTCTCTCCCCTTTGTTTGCCCAACCAGCCAATGAAGTCCCTGGTAAAGATGGTTCACAAGGTCCGCTTTTTCATAATCTTCTTTATGATGTCCTAAAGCGGTGAACCAAACATGCCCGCCATCAAAATCCTGGTACCATACCGCCGGGTAAAGATTCCCGTAAGAACCCATGCTCTTTTTGATCAGGGTATCCTGGTTAGGGTTCAGGCTGGATACATCATGTACCATTACCACCTTAATGCCGGGATACAGTTCTTTTGAAAAATAACATTCGTCAAACCGCGTCCATACCTTGGGCACATCTTTTACGGAAGGATGTGCCGCATCTATCACATTCACTTTGAAAGACTGGGACCGCGCATGCCAGAGGAAAGTTCCGCCCAGTAATTGTTTGAACCAGGTCCAGCTGCGTTCTGTACCAATGGCAGAGTGAACACCCATAAATCCGCCGCCGGATTGAATATACCGCATAAAGGCAACTTTCTGCTGCTCTGTATCGAACACTTCATTGTTTGTGCTCGTAAAGATCAGTGCTGCGTATTTATGCAGGTTATCATCAGTAAAAACTTTCGGATCATCCGATACATCCACCGTAAACCCATGCTCCTTCCCCATTTTCTGAAATGCTGCTACCGCATTCGGAATATTATCATGTACATAACCCTTGCCGTTCTTAGTGTATACCAGTACCCGGATATTTTTCCAGTTCACCTGGCTGCTTTCCATTTTGCCGGTAGTTTTACAAGCCAGACACGAGAATAGGAAAAGATACACCAGCAGTCTGGAAAAGCGATAGCTCATCATAAGAAATAATTGAAATTAGATGTGGAATATAGAAGCACCCACTAAAAGTAGATATATACGTGTTGTAATACAAGATCAGGGGAAATTTCCGTTACTTACAAAATGCCTCAAACGATACCGGTAACGTTTGCATTAAATATATTACATTTAATTCAGGGAAAATTTACGATACTGTTATAAGCGGCCCCTGAAAACGGGGCTTTATTAGAGAATTGGCAAAACACATGAATAAACCGCATTCCGTAACCATCAAAGATATTGCTCAACAGCTGAAGTTATCGCCTTCCACCGTTTCGAGGGCCTTGCGGGATAGCAAGGACATCAAGCCGGAAACGCGTTTACTTGTTCGGCAGGTGGCGGAAGAACTGCATTACAGCCCCAATCCCATTGCCCTCTCCTTAAAAGAAAAACGGAGTAAGATCATCGGTGTTATTGTCCCTGAAATTGCAAACACCTTTTGTTCCGCTACCATAGCCGGAATAGAGGATATCGCGTACAAAAGAGGTTATCATGTGATGATCTTCCAAAGCCATGAAGCTTATGAGCGGGAAGTGGCGAGTGTGCATTTACTGGAATCCCGCCGGATGGATGGGCTGATCATTTCCGTATCCGGGGAAACCCGCCGGTTTGATCACCTGGAAGAAATGAATGCTCCCATGGTAATGTTCGATCGTGTCCATGAAGGGCTCCCTGCGCATAAAGTAGTGGTGGATGATAAGGCCGGTGCTTTTCAGGGAGTAGAGCATTTAATTCAGCAGGGTTTCAGAGACGTTGCCATTATTTCCATGGCTCCCTGGTTATCCATCACAGAAAACAGGTTGAGCGGATATAAAGAAGCACTGAAGAAATATAATATCCCCCTGCGCAAAGAATGGATGGTGCATTGCGATTTTAATACAACAGCTATGGACGCTGCGATCCGCCATCTTTTCTCCGGTACCGCAAAACCAAACGCTTTATTCTTTTCCGTAGAAAGATTAGCCATCAGTTGCCTGAAAGTATTAGGGGAATTAGGTCTCCGTATTCCGGAAGATGTGGCCTTAGCCGGGTTCTCAGATAATCCGGTAAGCCCCTACCTGGCTCCTGCACTTACCTGCATCCGGCAACCAACTTTTGAAATAGGGCAGATCTCAGCCGAGTTGTTGATAGAACAAATTGAAGATCCTTCTGCCCCTGTAGAATACAAGACCATCCAGTTAAACACTACCCTGGATATAAGGGCCAGCAGCCTACGTAATGTGTAAATAAGACACATGTTATTAGACAAGTTTAGAAGAAATAAACAGCGCTTATTTGAAATAAAAATAGTAGCTTAAATATAAGAATACCTAACTATTGCAATCGATTGTTTCAAGAGATAAAAGAAAGGACTTTTTAACCATCAGCACCCATTTCCCGTTATCCGATTATTGATTCCACTTAAATGAAAATTTATGCACAGAAACAAAGTCTTGTTTGTGACATTAGCTTTGCTTTCAAGCCTATCCGTCTTTTCACAGACCAAGCGATTCTCAGGTAAAGTAACATCTCCGGAAAAAGGCCCTATCCCCGGGGTTACGGTCCAGATCAAAAACACAAAAATTGCCACTGCTACAACGGAAGACGGCTCCTTTGTACTCACGGCTTCGGGAGACGATAGGGTCACCCTGGTTTTTTCCTCCATTGGCTTTGAGCCCAAAGAGGTAGCCGCCACAACAGGCGTGCCTTTAAATGTTGAACTGAAAGACGACACCAGGAACCTCAGCGATGTGGTGGTAGTAGGGTATGGTTCTGTGAAGAAAACAGACCTCACCGGTTCGGTCACTTCCCTGAAAGCAGATAAGCTGAAGGAGATCCCTGCCGTAAGCATTGAACAGGCTATCCAGGGAAGGATGGCGGGAGTGCAGGTGCAACAAACATCCGGCCAGCCCGGTGCGGGGATCAGTATCCGTATCAGGGGTGTTTCTTCTATCGCCGGAGGAAATGAACCTTTGTACGTAATTGATGGTCTGCCCCAGTTCAATGACGATGTGCGTGGCGCAAACGGATTATCTACCATCAATCCTTCAGATATAGAATCAATAGAAGTGCTGAAGGATGCTGCCGCCACGGCTATTTATGGATCAAGAGGCGCAAACGGGGTTGTGATGGTGACCACCAAATCCGGCAAGGTCGGCCAACCCAGGATCACTTTCGAAAGCTCTCTCGGTTTTCAAACCATCCGCAAAAAGCTGGAGATGATGAACAGCCAGGAATACATAGATTATTCAAAAGCCTTCTATACTAATACAGGCCTGCCTATTCCTACTGATCTCGCAAATGCCTCTGCTGCTATTAATACAGACTGGCAGGATGAAGTGTTCCGCACAGGCGCTTTATCTAACAGTAGTTTGAGTATCGGCGGCGGTACGGAAAGGAACCGGTATTTTATTTCGGCCGGATATACCAACCAGCAGGGTATTGTAATGAACAGCGGGTATAAACGCGCAAATGTGAGAGTGAATGTAGACAGTAAAATAAGCGATCGCTTTAGCGTACAATCCCGCATCATGGCCTCCCGCGCAATCCAGGACGGATTCTCTCCTTCCGTGGGAGACAATATCCGCAACTTCGGTAAATCCGGCGTAGGCTCTATTCTCCGCTCCATCACAACAGTGGGCGTATATAATCCTGATGGAAGTTATACGGATACCTCTCCTTTCAGCTTTAATGGTATTGATGTGGAAAACCCGGTAGCCGTAGCTAAAGAAGTATTGGACAGGAATACCACCACCCGCGTACAGGGAGGTCTTGATTTCAAAGCCCAGATATTAAAAGGGCTTTCCAATACCACCCGTGTTTCCGCAGACTTTTATCATATCCGCAGAGACCTCTATTTTCCAAGGCTCCTTCCCCGTTTAGGAAATGCCATCGGCTCCGCTGAACTGGGACTCTATGATAAAACATCCGTACTCGCAGAAGATTTCCTGGAATACAAATACGATATCTCACATGATACTTACCTGGAAGCCATTGCCGGGGTATCTTTCCAAAGGGACCGTTTTAATTCAGTAGACCTTGCGGCATCCGGTTTTGGTAGCGATGCCCTGAAGAATTATAACTTCAGCTCTGCCAACACGGTGAGTAAACCCTTAACGGATGTAACAGAAAGCACCATTATTTCGGGCTTTGCCAGGGTAAGGCTAAACCTGAAGAATAAATACCTGCTTGCTGCGAGCATCAGAAGAGATGGCGCCTCTGTATTTGCAGAAAATAATAAATATGGTGTGTTCCCTTCTGTTTCAGCAGCATGGCGCGTTTCAGAAGAAGACTTCCTGAAGGAAAGTAAATGGTTGTCTAATTTAAAACTAAGGGCCAGCTGGGGTCAGGCAGGTAACCCTGCTATCAAACCTTACCAGTCTTTATTGTTAGGAAGAACTGTGAACACTGGTCAGGGTGCCGGAACCGGCCAGGCTGTAGGGCTTGCGCCTACTTTTCCTAATCCCAATCTGAAATGGGAAACCACTTCTCAAACAAACATTGGTTTGGATGCAGGATTCTTAAATGAAAAATTCCGCCTCACTTTCGATTACTACGTTAAAACAACCACAGACCTTTTGGCGCTGGTACAATTACCACCATCCGCCGGAGTTGGTGCTGGTATTGGTTCCGGGCCAGGTCAGATCCTGGATAATGTAGGAGAAGTACAGAATAAAGGATGGGAACTAACATTGGGGGCCAACATTGTAAATACTGCAGACTGGGGATTCTCTGTGGATGTGAACCTTTCACAGAACAAGAATAAGGTCACCAAAACAAAAGATGGCAAAGACATCCCAACCATTGCAGGCGGTAACGATGCATCCGGTTCAAACAGTATCATCCGCGTGGGTGAGCCGCTTTCTGCTTTCCTCGGCCCCAAATACCTGGGCATGGATAAGAACGGGGTACCCATTCACGAAAACCTGAATGGCGATAAAGATGCCAACGGTGTGGATATTATCAATGCTTTGGATAACCAGATCATCGGAAGCCCCTACCCTGATCTGTATTATGGCATCAACCCCAGCATCCGCTATAAAAAACTTACGCTCACTTCCGTATGGGCTGGTGTAAGCGGATCAAAGATCAACAACTTCGCATTGTTTGAACTAGCCGGTCCAAACGTTGTACAGCAATACAACAAGATGAAAGCTGCCAGCGAGTTTTATCCTAAACCAAGTCTCGCCGCCAGTAATCAGCACTTCCGTTCTTCCCGTTATATGGAAGACGGATCTTTCTTCCGCATGAGGAATATAAGACTGGATTATAGCTTCAACCTGGGTAACAGCAAAACCGTCAAAAACCTGAATGTATATGCGAGCGGGCAAAACCTGATCACCTTTACAAACTACTCAGGCTTCGACCCCGAAGTAAATACATTTAATGGAAACGACCGTAGGCAGGGAGTTGACCTGGGATCTTATCCCGCAGCGAAAACCGTGACCTTAGGCTTTAGCATTACTTTTTAATCCTTACTGTTATGAAACGATCTAATATTTATACCATCATTGCTACGCTTGCATTTATTATGCTCAGCAATTCTGCCTGCGATAAGCTGTTGGAAGAAAAACCAAAGGCCACCATCGCACTCGGCGCCCTGGACCCCATTCTCCTGGAACAAACAATAATAGGTGTATATGAACCCATGACCAGAAGTCGTGGCCGCCTGTGGGAATCCACAGTGGGGCTGGGCTTTGAGCTCATGGCAGAATATGCAGACGGGGGTTCTGTTCAGCTGAACTGGAGCAATTATAATAACGTAATGAATGCACCAAACAGCATGGCCCAACCGTGGACCACTTTATATGAAGCGATAGGAAGGGCCAATCTCCTGATCGTAAACCTGGACGCTAATACCACATTATCAGACGCGCTGAAAAAATCAGCATATGGAGAAGCCTATTTCGTAAGAGCGGTATGTTACTATTTTGCAGTGAGGGTATGGGGGAAAGTACCTTTACGCTTAAAGCCCATCCTTAACTCTAATGATGTAGCGCTGGCTTTGTCAGAAACCAATGCTATCTATGACCAGATCATTACGGACCTGAAGTTTGCAGAAACCGCATTACCGGCCACAGTGGTGGAATCCAAAGCCGGCAGGGCAACATCAGGAGCAGCAAAAGCAGCGCTGGCAGATGTTTATCTTACACAGGGCGATTATCAGAAAGCTCGTGATAAAGCAAAAGAGATAATAGATAACAAAGCCACTTACGGGTATGATATAGAACCATCATTAAACACCGTGTATTCTCCCACGCTTGCCACAAATAAAGAAGATATCTTTTCCCTGAAGTTTTCGCAGGTACAGGAAAGAGGAAATTTTATGGCTTCTTATTGGGCAGACTCCAGGGCAAAGGCCGCAGGCTTTTCCGTGAGCGGAAATAAATTCGGCGGCATTATGTCCCAGGCCCCATTGATCCGCGATTGGGATAACAACGACCTTCGTAAGAAACTAAGTGTATATAATAGTTACATCATTAACGGTGTAGTAACAGCAGCAGAAGCAGAACCGGGGATCTATGATATGCGGATGGGCAAATACAGAGACCCCAACGCCCCTATCGATACCGGCAATGGAAACGATCTTTATTTCTGGCGTTATGCAGACGTATTGCTGATCTACGCAGAAGCAGAGAATAAGCTCAACGGCCCCACGAATGCTTATGCTGCCATTAATACTTTGAGAAGAAGGGCCTTTGGTGTGAGCATGACGGTACCAAGTGCTGTAGCAGATCTGCCTGCCGGCCTTACACAAACCGCCTTTGACGATATGGTGTTCCGCGAAAGAGGATATGAATTTATCGGGGAATTCAAACGTTGGTTCGACCTCGTGCGTACCGGAAGAGCAGCAGCCGTTATCGGGGCAGCAAGAGCTGTGATCCCAACTCCTGCAAGGAAACCCATTCCTACTAAATTCCTGTTTGCTTTACCCGATGTAGAATTACAGAATAATCCACTAGCCAAGTAATACATAAAAAGGGCCGATGCTAATCGGCCCTTTTTATTAAAACACTTTGTTCAGTTGTTCTTTAAAAGTACCCGTTCCTTCCCGGAGATACGCATCGCCATAAGCAGATTCCCACAGCGCGAGAAATTCCTCTTCAATGCCCGTGGGTGATTTGGGCAGCGATAACTCCTGGTGCCGTATGATCCCATATTCCCGGAAGTAATTGATATGTCCTTCCACCCTTTCAGGCACACCATTTAGATCATAACCTTTAACAACCAGGAATGGAATATCCCGGATGATCACGATCGGGAACCGCGGCATGATATAAGCCGCTTCCGGGGGAGGAAGGTCTGGCCGGCCAATTTTTACGGTAGGGTAGAATTCTTCCGGGGGGAGCTCAAACAGCACCCTCAATATCCAGAAAGCTCCTACAGCATCCAGCGTATTAGCCGGAACGGCAGCAGAGATCTCTTCCAATGCTTTTGTTTTTCCCTGCGGGATCAGTGTATTCACTACAGCCATCACATCGGCAGGATTGTATGCATCAACAGGTGTATGCAGCACTTTATTCAGCAGCGCGTTCATAATAGATAATTTATTTTCTGTTTTCCGGAGGGCCATATACAAACACTTGTATAGACCCCACCATGATGCCATTCGTTTTTAATTGAAACCAATACATGCCGGCATGGGGTAAAGGAAGCGGCGGAACTTCCACCGCAAACTCTATTGGCAGATGCGGATCGTTGCCAAAGATCTCCATTGCCCTTGTATCCAGTAATACCTCATGCGTGGCAGCATCCACAAAATGAAGCGTGATCTCCTTCTTCCCGATCACATTGGACAGCGAAACAAAAACGCCCACAGAACGTCCGAAAGTAGCAGGGAACGTAGCCACATTCAATTGATGGAATGTTCCGGCAATCACAAATTTACCCGTGTTATGGTCACGGTAAATATGATCTGCCAATAATAATGCCTGTACTTTGATATCCATTCCCTGGTTGTTATTGTGGCCCTGCAGAACCATCGTGAGTTGGGATCGCGGAAGTAGAATCCCATGTGCCCTGTGCAAAACGATGCAACCGGCCTACACCCAATCCGGATGGTTCAGAAAGAGAAGATAATAATCCTCCGGCCTCTGGTGCATTCCCTACAGCAAATCCTTGTGTGGCAGGATCTGTGGTAGTGAAGTAACAGGCGGAGGAAATAGACCAGTGACCTTGTGTATTATTACCAAAGCTCCTGCGCTGCCAGAAATCATGAGTGCCGCCGGAAGCCGGAGAAATATTTCCTGCTCCATCAACAGCCCATGCTTCCCAGTAAAGAGGAGTGAGCCCGTCAGGAAGTGCATTGCCCGCAGCATCCTGCGCGCGCCGGGTGCTTTCTATCTTTTGAACGATCCAGCCATTGCGGCCGCTGGTACTGAAAGAAATATCCCATTTAAAGTGGCCGTGGTTATTCCATACTGCCGGTGTAGTAGTAGCAGAGGAAATATCATTCCCCGCAACGGCCCCCACAATGCTGCCGAAAACATTGCCAAAAAAAGAACCGACGGGCCGGCCAACATCGCCAACAAATTCTCCCACAGTGCGGCCTCCCACATCCTCTCCTTCCTGGGCGCTGGGATTTAATCCACTACTGTCGCCATGCTTCGATGTTTTACCGGATGCAAAGAAAGGCTGTGTGTTATGAGAAGAAGTAGCGCTCGTTATACTGTTCATAAACTGTTTGGAAGAACGCGAACGCGCAGCATATGCACTCGTTTTCATGATAGAAGTTTTAATTCAGTATTCGGGGTTTATTCTGGGGTCTGTGTTAAATCCTGGTCCTTAAGAAAAATGCTATGCGGAATCGGGGTATCTATGCTTATTTAAATATACGCATCTTCCCGAAGACCTCAAAAAATACTCAATGCTATTGTTAATCAACAAGTTGAAAATAAACAACTGATCCATTAACAAACAATTAACGTTTATGATTGGATATATATAGTTTCTTGGTGTTGGTTTAAAAGCCAATTATGCTCCTTCCCCCCATTCATGTGAATTTTGTGATCCTCGCGATCATTGTGCTTGAAATTGCTATCTTCTTTAATCAATTCCTGTTCTTCCTCGCGCGCAAACACGAGAAGAACAGGAAGTATCATATGATACTCACTGTTCTGCTGATCCTTTATAACATAGGAGAAAACCTGTTTGTACTGCCGGACCCTTTATTCCCTGTTCCTATTATGGTGCAGAATATCGTTAGTGAAAGCACGGGATATTTTGTAACCATGTACATCCCTTTCTATTGTTACAAAACACTGGAATTAAAAGGACTACGTTTTCATGGGAGATATGGGTTCCTGTTCCTCCTCATACCTGTTGGGTTTTTATACCTGATCTATTACCCCCTTACCAACGATTTCGATTTCGTACTCAACTACGCGTATTATCTACCCGCCTGTTATGCAGTAACAGCATTAGTTGCAGCTTACCGCGCTATCCGTTCAAAGTATAAGGAAGATGGCGATAACAAAAGCTATCGTCAGCGATTGTGGATCTTTTGGGTGGTAGTGGTTTGGTGTGCTTCGCCAGCGATCGACCTTATATCCACTGCCGAAAAATGGTTACTGGGGGCACTTTTCAACAACCTCAATTTCATCCTGCTCAGTTCCTTCTTTATGGTCAAATCCGTGAGAAAGTTCATGGAAGAACGGGACCAGTTGCGGGAAGCAAAAGATACTTTAACACAGAAAGTAAAAGAAAAGACCTACCAGCTGGAAAGGTCCAATGAGCAAAGGACCAACGCCCTGGTAAATCTCGTTCACGAAACAAAAACACCACTGACCTTAATAAAGAACTACCTGGAAGAGTACATTAATAAGTATGGATATAAAGAAGAACTGGGTATTGTAAAGAACAATATTGATAAACTGAATAAAGACATCAGCAACCTCTTTGACCTGGAAAGATATAACAAGGGCTTTGAGATCTACAACCACAACCAGGTGGCCAATTTCAGCCGCATACTAAAGGACGATCTTGTATTGTTCAAAAACTATTGCCGCAACAAGAACATCACCTTACGCGAAAGCATCACAGAGAATATCTTTATCAAGGCAGATCCCGGGGCCATCAACGGTATTGTTGTTAACCTCACGGAGAATGCCATAAAATATACCAACGAAGGTGGGCAGATCAATATCGAACTAACAACAGAAGGGAATAAGATCATTTTTATTGTAAGTGATAATGGCATTGGCATTACCCGCGAATTACATGAAAGGATCTTTGAACCTTATTACCAGATCAATTCGGAAAAAGGCGGGTTCCAGGGAATGGGGCTGGGTTTACCGATCGTTAAAAAAACAGTCAACGATCTGTTGGGAGACATTGTTATTGAAAGTAACCCGGAAAATGGCCCCGGCACAAAGATCAGGGTCATCCTGCTAAAATATGAACAGCAGGAAAAAGAAGAGATCAGCCAGGCTTACAATGTGAATAATTACGCCGGCCTGGAAATAAGCAAGCTCAGCATTGCAGACTCCATCTATGATGAGAAAAAACAGACGGTCATGATCGTAGAGGATAATACCACTATGGTCAGTTACCTGTTCAAAAAATTAAGTCCGAAATACAATATAACGGTAGCCTTCAACGGAACGGAGGCCCTGCTAAAAATGAGGGAGTACCCCGTATTGCCCGATCTCATCATTTCAGATGTGATGATGGATAAACTGGATGGATTTAAGCTGGCCAAAATACTTACCGAAGATCCGGAGTATAAACACATCCCTTTCATCTTCCTGTCTGCCAAACATACTCCCCAGGACAGAGCACAGGGCCTGAAGCTCGGTGCCATCGACTTTATACAGAAACCCTTCAGCTCTGATGAATTGATCCTGAAGGTCAGTTCCGTACTGGAAAATACTGCCAAACAAAAACACGCCTTTTATGACAATGCCATAAAAGCCCTCAAGACCGGAGGACATCTTGATTTTAAGCAAAAAGACCCCACAAGCAAGTTTGAGCAAAACTGCAAAGCCTATCAGTTAACCCCCCGCGAAATAGACATCACCAAACTGATCAGCGAAGGTTATTCCTACAAACAAATTGGTGACACCCTCTTTATTGCCGAAAGAACAGTTAAAAAACACGTTCAGAATATCTTTGAAAAAGTAGCCATCACCAACAAGGTACAGTTGATCAATAAGCTCGAATCGTAGCCCGAAACCAGCCATGGCAGGCACTAATACTCCTTTATACGCATTAAAATAAGGCGGGTTCCTTATTGTTTTTCCCTGCCGGGCAGCCGAAATTTGATTCCTGAATACCTAATCTTAACCCACATGGCTTCCCACGATATCCTTGACGAACAAACATCCGGCGAAATAATGAAATCCATTTTTCGCACCACCCTTCACGAGATCGGCACCCCGATCAATGCTGTTGTATCTGCTTCCCGGTTATTAAAACTGGAACTGGACAACGGAAACACAGAATTTGCCCATGAGCTGATCCAGATGATCTTTTCCTCCTCCAACTACCTGCACGAAATATTCGAACGGGTAAGAGTCGCTGCCCAGCAGGAGAACATGCAAAAGTTCCAGATGGATGAGATCATCTTTGATTTCAGGAAGTGGATGGACAACCTGCTGCATTCCATGGCCGCCATGTTCATGGAAAAGGAGATCTCAATCGTGAAGCGCGTGGCAGATGATTTTCCCTCCACCATTTATGCAGACAGAACTTATCTGACCCAGGTTATTTACAACATATTAGCTAACGCATTGAAATACAGCCCTAAATCCACGGGTGTAACCATTGTTTGTTACGTACGGGAAAAGGACATGGCCTGTATAGAAATAACAGATCAGGGGATAGGGATCCCTTCCTCAGACCTGCCCCATATCTTCAAAGAGTACCACCAGATCGTTTCCGGGTATAAAACAAAGTTCGGGGGAATGGGCCTGGGGTTATCGATTGCAAAGAACTTAACAAACATTATGGGAGGAAATATAGAAGTAAAGAGTGAAGTGGGTGAAGGAAGCACCTTCACGGTAACCCTCCCCTTAAAGAAATAAGTCTCGTAGAGACGTTTGGGGAAGACGACGAATCGATAGCAGAGAAAAGCTATCGTTATCACATGCAAATGGCCCTCGATTCTTCGGGGGCTTTTTATTGGAACAAATAATTTAATTACATTACAGATAGTTGAGCCGCCATTACCAATAATTAAAAAATGGAAGAATCCCTTACGGTAAAAATAACCTGCCCCTGTATAAGACAGTCATGTTTTGAACATCAGCTGAAGATAGTAAAGACCAAAAGGCCAAGACCGATGGTTGTACAGATTGCATGCCCCTTTGCAAAAGAGCAGTTCTGTTTGCAAACAATCAATTTAGAACTACCCACCGGATCACAACCGGCACCAGATCAAGGCTTATTAAGGGGCGACTAAAAAATAAAGCGATGACCGAAGAGGCAAAAGATATTATTTCAATACAAGCCACTGCAGCAACCACCACGGACAAAAGCTGGCTGGATTGGCAACAGAAAGAAAAGCAGGAAACGGTAAAACGGCTGGAAGACACTGCGAAGTTCCTTTCGGGAATATCTTCATTGAGCCTTTCAATACTACTGGGAGTGAACAGGGAAGCGTTGAAACATTTCAGTAATTCTACCGGACTAAAGATCGCTCTCTGTTGCTGGCTCCTGTCTGTTGTGTTTACCCTCATCGTGGTATTTCCATTCAGGTATAAATATGCATCAAATAGTGCCGATGCCATCCGTGCTTTGTATCAACGGATCAGTCAAACTAAATTCCTGCTATTAGTTTTAGGGACGTTGTTATACCTGGCCGGGTTGAGCATGATGGTCTACTTCTATTTATATCGCCAGGCCCCGGCGGTGTAACAATTAATATCTTCTATGCAATATCATGAACTGGTATTTTCAGCAGCAGCAGCCACGCGCTTAAAAAAAGGCTATGGAAAGCTGCTGCATAAACTTAACCTGGGCAAAACTCTTGATGCTGCTTACCTCGCTGCGCTTACACTGGCTATGCGGGAGCAGTTGTATGCACAGAAAAAGCTCACTGCTTTTTGGCAGAAAGCAGCAGCTGCCCCGGAAAGCACGCATCATTTACACCTGGTACACCGGGATAAGGAATTACTGAACCTGCCATGGCAAATGGCGATCGACGGCGACAAACATCCCTCCGTATATATCAGCAAAGGATTTATTGCAGAACAACCATCTGCTGTTTATACTCCACAAGCAGGGCCACTGAAGATCCTGATAATGATCTCTTCGCCTGAAGACGAACAGGCATATAAGCGGCTGTCTTTCGAAAAAGAAGAAGAAGTATTACTGGAAGCTTTGAGGCCAATGTATGAAAGCGATCAGGTGGAGGTATCGTTCACCATCACGGGCAGTCTCGAGAGCCTCGAAGCAAGCCTGGCGAAAGAACATTTTCACTTGTTATACTTTAGCGGTCACGGCGGATATAAGCATAAGAAAGGTTACCTGCTGCTGGAAGAGGAGAAAACAATGAAAGGTATAGAGGTCTCCGCAGATCTTTTTGCGGCAGCAGTATGTAAGTACCCGTCACATATACCTGCACTGGTGATCCTGGCGAGTTGTCAATCCGCGGAAGGGGATGTGGAAGAAGGTTTTCCCGGCATTGCCGATGAATTAATGGCAGCAGGGGTACCTGCAGTAATAGCGATGGCATTCAGTATACCGGACGAGTATGTAACGATATTTGCCACACACCTGTTTGAGGCATTCGGTCAGCGGGAAACACTGCTGACTGCTTATGTAAAGGCGTTGCATGGACTGGAAAACGCGGAAGCCACTTATGCAATGGAAGAAGATTATAACCTGGCACCAACACAATGGCTGGTGCCGCAGTTGTACTTCAAAGAGCCCGTAGAACATATTGTGCAATGGACAGGCAGGAAAAAAAAGACACAAAAGAAACGGCTCAATGCAACAGGAGAATACCGCTTCATTGGCCGGCGGCGTGAGTTGAGTCGTTTGTTACCCTTCCTCTATGAGGGAAAGCCGGTATTACTGCTTGGCCAGGCAGGTGTAGGTAAAACAGCGCTGGCAGAAAAGGCAGTACAGCGTTTGCTGGCCGCAGATAGTAAGCGGGTACAATTTCGCTTTGAATCGCGGGACCTAAGTGCCGGGGCCATCAAAACCCATCTGGAAGCGTTTTTATCACACACAGGTGAATTGGAATATTTATTGGGAATAGTGCGCAAAAAGTTCCGGCCCCTGTGGGTAATAGATGATATGGATGTTATGCAGTCTGCTCCCGGAGGAGCCTTACGGGACAATACCTGGCTGAACTGGTTACAGCAGGAGGTAATACCCTATGATCCTGTATTATTCATCTCTCGTTACAATGTACCTGAACTCGCAAATGTGCAGGTTCTGGCAGTAAATGAAGCGTCATCCGGAGACCTGTTTACACATCTGATGCAGTTGGAAGCAGCAGCAATACTGATCACGCAACCGCATGCGGACCCCTTAGTGATCACAGAGATCGTATACAACGCATTGGGCGGTCATTATATGGCCTGGGCCTGTTTTAACCGGCTATACAGACAGGCCCCCGGCACTTTATGGAAAATAATTGAAAAGATCTGGAGTGCCAAAGACCCGTCAAACACAATGCACCTGTATAATAAAATAACGGAAAAAGTACAGGAGGAGATGGATAAGGAAGGCCGGTCTGTAAACCTTAACCAACCAGGTGCTTTGCTTGAAGAGGCCGATTGGCAAACCTTGCAGCTACTAGCTCATTTCCGCACACCGGTACCATTACAGGCACTGGAAATGCAACCAGTGACCATTGACTGGCAACCTGTTCTATCTAAGTTGCGTGGACTGTCTCTCGTGGAAGAACATCTGCAGGTAACACAACCGGCTTATGGTGTAACGCGATTGGTGAATGTATGGCTGCAACAACAAGAGCGGGGGGAAATCAGCTTTTCTGCTAAACAAGCCGGAGATTATTATTACGCAAGGGAGAAAGAAACGGAGGAACTGATTGATCTTATAGAAGCATTCTGGCATTACCTGCCGGAACAGCATGCGGAACGGATTAATGAAACGGGATTAAAGCTTGCGCGGGCATATTATGATAAAGGAACGTATGATCAGGCACTGCATTACGCATTGCATACCTTAACAACCTGCGGGGATAGTACTTACCCGGAAGTGTTGAACATTATCGCAGCGGTATACAGGCGCCAGGGAGCGTTGCCAGAAGCGATAAAATTCTGGACGGCCTTTTATGATGCCGCAATAAATACCGGGAACCGGGTACAGGAAGGGTTGGCCCTGAACAATCTTGCTGCACTATTGCACGAGCTGTCAGAAACAGAGGATGCCAAAACAATGATGGAGCGGTCACTGGCTATTGCACGGGAAACAAATGACCAGAGAGAAGTGGCATCCCGCCTGAACAGCCTGGGGAAAATAGTGGAAGGGCAACATGATCATGTACGTGCAAGGGCATTATATGAAGAGAGCCTGCAATTGTGGAAAGAAATGGATGATGTTGTGGGAGAAGCGCAAACGCTGATGAATCTGACAGATGCTTTCGCCCATACGGGAGAAGTAGAAAAGGCGCAGTTATCATTACGTTTTTGTATAACAATTTTCAAAGAGGCCGGAGAAATAGATTCGGAAGCAACAGCTTATGAGAAACTGGGCGAATTGCTCCTGGCCTGCGGAGAACAAGAAGAGGCATTGGACCTTCTGCATAAATCCCTGCAGTTATATAGCTCATTGCGTAGCCGCGGAGATCAATCCCGTGTATTAGACCTCATTGGACAGCTATATACAGGCATGTCTTATTTCGATCAAGCCCTTGCTTACTTAACAAAAAGCCTCGCTTTTGCGCGGCAACTGCAACAGAGATATACAGAGATCCCAATGCTGATACACCTGAGTAATCTATACCGGGTAAAAGGGGAACCGGACAAAGGCATTTCCTATGCAAAAGAGGCGATGATAATTTCCCGGGAAGAAGAAGACAAAGAAGCTGAGGCCGACTGTTTATTTCAACTGGGTTATCTATACTTAGAAAAGGGCGATAGGGAAAGGAGCGTCCGATATTTCAAACAAAGCAAAAAGCTAATGGAAACCTTTGGGACCGCTGCCCGCCAGGACCTGCTGGATGCCATAGCGCATCATATCTCGCCCCCCGAAGATTTTGCCACACGGTTATCGCTCCTGGAAAAGCAATTAGTGGATTGCCGTAAGCAGGGAAAAAAATTGTATGAAGCGGATATATTGTATCTAATGGCAGAGATCGCGCTGCAGGCGGAAAAAGGAGAAGCGTTTTTTGAATGGGCAGACGAGGCCTATGATATTTACACCCAATTGGAACATATGCCGGGTATTTTCCGGACAGGCTGTTTACTGGGGAACATCCTGTACCTCAACGAAGATCCGGAAGACCGGGCTGAAGGACTGGAACTATTACAACTAAGTTTCCAGATAGGCCAGAAAGAAGGATATCCCGGCACGGAGGACATCGCTGCATTTATCAAAGGAGAATTATCATAGATGATCAACTCCGGATGTACTGAAAAGAAAAAAGGCCTTGAGTTTTTACACTCAAAGCCTTGTATTTTCCGTGGTGTGAGCCGGGATCGAACCGGCGACACAAGGATTTTCAGTCCTTTGCTCTACCAACTGAGCTACCGCACCATCTACCCCTTTTGTCTAGGGGAATGCAAAAGTAAGATATTCTTCGAAAAAACAAAAAACTTTATTGAAGAATTTCCTGACGCGCTACAATTCCATTCCACAATTCATTCCGCCACTCTAATGCCTTCATCGCAAAAATAGCACTTTCCTCCCATTTCGTTTCATCATCCCCACATAATTCCTTTACCATCTGTTGCGCTAAGATACTATGGTGATCGCCATCCACTTCAATATGCCTTTCCAGGTAATAAACAAAGATATCCAGCTTGCCCGGGAACTGCTCATTCAGATCTTTTACCAGTGAATAGAACATATCCGGAATAAGGTCTTCCCGGCCGTAAGTGAACACAGCCGCCATGATATGGGCCTTGCCCGTAGCGATCACATCAAAAGTAAAATCCAGGAATCCTTTAACCGAAGCCGGTAATGCTGTTGTGAGATCTTTGATAGCCTTGCCCTGCCGTACCCCTGAAACAAGTTGCATGATAGCGGTAGTATCTGCCCCTGCCTGCTCCATTGCCTTAAGGTATAGTTCAAAATGGCTGAATCGCCGGCCAGAAGCATCCACATCACTTTCTTCGCCCACTACAATCTCATTGATCAGGAAGCGTGTGTCTGGCGACCCCTTTGGAACCCATGGAATTGTTACGCAGGTAAGTTCCTGCTGTAATCCTTTCAACAGGCTCATGAAGTCCCATACCGCAAAAACATGATGTTCCATGAACAGCCGTACATCTTCCATGGTTTTTAGCTGACCGTATAAGGGATGTTCCACAATACGGTTCCTTACAGCTGCTATACTTTCTTCGATCTGTTTAATTCCCATATTCCACAAGGAACTTAATCCTTACCAGTTTTAATTGTTCAATTGTATAATTCCCCTCCGTCAGCTCCTCTTTCGCAATCTGCAAACTGGAGGTTTCACAGCCCTTAAAGTACTCAATGATCTCATCCTGCGCATAATCATCCAGCTCCTCATCAATACAATAATCCAGGTTCAGTTTGGTACCGCTGGCTACAATCGTTTCCATTTCATCCAGCAGTTGGGGAATGGTCAGTTCCTTGTTCTTCGCAATGGTTTCCAGGGGCATCTTTTTATCGATGTTCTGAATGATGAACACCTTCAGCCCACTCTTGTTCACCACGCTCTTCATCACAAAATCATCCGGTTTCACAATGTCATTCTCCTCCACGTACTTGGCAATCACATCCACGAACTTCTTACCATAACGGATGGCCTTCCCTTTGCTTACGCCGGAGATCTTTTCCAACTCCTGAACAGTGGTAGGGTATTGCGTAGCCATATCTTCCAGGGAGGTTTCCAGGAAGATCACAAAAGGCGGCAGGTTCTTTTCCTTTGCCACTTTTTTGCGGAGTTCCTTTAACATCTCTACCAGCACAGGATCCGCAGATGCCTGTGTTTCCCCGGTACCGCCATCTTCATCTTCTCCACCCCCATCGCTTTCATCAAACTGATGGTTCAGGGAGAACCAGATGGAAAATGGCTTCTTGATGAATTTATTTCCTTTGGCCGTGATCTTCAGCAGGCCATATTCTTCAATATCCTTTTCGATCAATCCTTCCAGCATCATCTGGCGGATCAGGGAATTCCAGAAATGCGCATCGAATTCTTTCCCCTCTCCGAACACCTCCAGTTTATCGTGCTGGAAAGTGGTGATTTGGGGGTTGCTTTGCCCTGTAATGATGTTCACCACATAGTCGGTGCCAAAACGCTCCTCAAGCTGCTGAATGGCCTTTAAAACGATAAAGGCGCGGTTCTTTACCTCTATCTTTTCTTTCGGATGAAGGCAGTTATCACATTTACCACAGTTCTCTCCTTCGTATTTCTCCCCGAAATAGTGCAGGATCACTTTCCGGCGGCAAACGGAACTTTCCGCATAGGCCACGGTTTCGTTAATGAGCTGCGCCCCCATTTCCCTTTCGGAAAGTGGTTTATCCCGCATCAGGTGTTCCAGTTTCTGCACATCCTTGTAGGAATAGAAGCAGAGACAGATCCCTTCAAGGCCATCACGACCGCTGCGGCCAGTCTCCTGGTAGTAGTTTTCCAGGCTTTTGGGAATATTATAGTGGATCACAAAACGCACATCCGGTTTGTCTATTCCCATTCCAAAGGCAATGGTGGCAACGATCACTTCCACATCCTCATGCAGGAACATATCCTGCCGCCCTGCGCGGGTAGTGGAATCCAGCCCGGCATGGTAGGCTACGGATTTGATGCCGTTGGCCACCAGCATATCTGCCAGTTCTTCTGTGGTTTTACGGTTCAGCGTATAGATAATGCCGCTTTTGCCTTTATGCTGGTGAATGAACTTCACGATATCTTTGATCACCAGGTCCTTTTTCCGCTTGGCGCGGATCTCGTAATACAGGTTCGGGCGGTTAAAGGAAGAAATAAAGATCTCCGGTGTACGCAGTTCCAGGTTCTTCACAATATCGCTCTGCACTTTGGGAGTGGCTGTAGCCGTTAATGCGATAATAGGCAGTTCAGGGTTGATCATTTCGATCATTTCCCTTAACCTGCGGTACTCTGGCCGGAAGTCGTGACCCCATTCAGAGATACAGTGTGCCTCGTCAACAGCAATGAATGATATTTCCAGCTCTTTGAAGAAGTCTATATTTTCCTGCTTGGTGAGTGTTTCCGGTGCTACATACAGCATTTTGGTTTTGCCGCTGGTCAGGTCCGAGCGCACTTTTTTAATTTGCGCCTTTGTGAGCGTGGAATTGAGAAAATGCGCCACGTTGTCTTTGCTGCTGTATGAACGGATCAGGTCCACCTGATTTTTCATCAAAGCAATTAACGGACTTACGATGAGTGCCACGCCCGGACTCATCAATGCAGGCAGCTGGTAGCACAAAGACTTACCGCCACCCGTTGGCATTATCACGAAAGTATCTTTTCCGGAAAGTATATTTTTTATGATCTTCTCCTGGTTACCCTTAAAGGAATCAAATCCGAAATGTTCGTGTAATGCATCCAACAAACTTACCTTTGCAACAGCCATCACATATAAAGTTTAATACTAATTATATCCTGAGATACTCGAAGCTGATAGATGAAAAAATTTCAGCATGTATTTTTGGGGGACACGAAATTACTTAAAAAACCACTTTGTGTCAATATAATTTATATGACCGTTGGCCTTATTTAAAAAATGATAAATTTGTAGCTGCCAGATGAAACAGAAGACTATCGTAAATATTCAGGATACAGCAAAACGGACTATCAGGCTGGAATCTGCAGCCATTGGGAGCCTGGAACAATACGTCAATGATGATTTTGTGCAAACTGTGGAGTTGATTGCCCAAATAAAGGGCCGTGTTGTGGTCACAGGCATTGGAAAAAGTGCCATTATTGCCCAGAAAATAGTCGCAACCCTCAATTCTACCGGTACACCCGCTTTATTTATGCATGCTGCAGATGCCATCCATGGCGATCTGGGGATGGTAACCCCGGACGATGTGGTTATTTGCATCTCTAAAAGCGGGGAATCCCCGGAAATTAAGGTGTTGGTGCCTTTGGTAAGGAACCTGGGAAATACGCTGGTGGCCATTGTAGGCAGAACAGACTCTTACCTGGCCCAGTCGGCACATTTTGTGCTGAACACTACGGTGTCTCAGGAAGCCTGCCCTAATAACCTGGCCCCTACTACCAGTACCACGGCACAACTGGTAATGGGAGATGCCCTGGCAGTTTGCCTGATAGAACTGAAAGGGTTCACAGCAGAGGATTTTGCCAAATTCCATCCCGGTGGTACCCTGGGTAAGAAACTGTACCTCAAGGTCGGCGACCTGAGCAAATTGCACCAGTTGCCGGTTGTGAAGCTACAGAGCACCCTCCGGGAAGTGATCGTGGAGATCTCTTCCAAAATGCTGGGTGTTACCGGCGTAGTGGATGATAAAGGCCACCTGCAGGGGATCATTACAGACGGAGACCTGAGAAGGATGTTGGAGAAGAACATGGATGCCGCCGGTGTAAAAGCACAGGACATCATGAGCAAAAACCCCAAAACCATCCAGCAGGATGAACTGGCAGTAAATGCCCTCGAATTAATGAGAGAGTACGACATAACGCAACTATTGGTCATGAAAGATGATCAGTATCATGGAATTATACATTTACACGATTTAATCCGAGAAGGAATTATTTGAGCGATGACATCTTTAAATAACCATTTTTACGTGGCCATTATGGCCGGAGGAATTGGTAGCCGCTTTTGGCCCTATAGCCGGACGGATTACCCAAAGCAATTTCTGGACATCCTGAACACAGGTAAAACCCTGTTACAATGGACCTATGAACGGTTCACCCAGTTTGTACCGGCAGAGAACATCTTTGTGGTTACACACCACAACTATGCTTCCACCGTAGCCAAACAACTGCCTTTATTGCCCCAGGACAATATCGTCAGCGAACCCTCCAGGAAAAATACTGCGCCCTGTGTGGCATACATCTCTCATAAGATCCATAAGAAAGACCCCAAGGCCAGCATCATTTGCGCACCGGCGGACCACCTGATCATGGACCCCACACAGTTCACCAGTACCTGCCTCAATGCGCTGTTATTTGCACAAAAGAACAATGCATTGCTCACGCTTGGTATTAAACCAACCCGCCCGGACACGGGCTATGGTTACATTCAATACGAAACCCAGCAGGTGGCAGACAATGTGTACCAGGTTAAAACCTTCACTGAAAAGCCCAACCTGGAACTGGCAAAGACCTTCCTGAAAAGCGGGGACTTCCTCTGGAACGCAGGGATCTTTGTATGGAACGCCAAAAGCATCCTGCAGGCATTTGCTACCTACCAGCCGGAAATGGATGAACTGTTTGTGCAGGAGACCGCAGCGCTGAATACACCTGCGGAGAAAGATGTGATTGAAAAGATCTACTCCCAGTGTACCAATATATCCATCGATTACGGCGTGATGGAAAAGGCGGACAACGTGTATGTTATTCCTTCCAACTTTGGCTGGAGCGACTTGGGCACATGGGCTTCTGCCTATGAGAACCTGGAAAAGGATTACCTGGGAAATGCCGTACAGGGAAAGAATGTAATGGTGATAGATGCTACCAAATGTATGGTAAAGGCCCCCAACGATAAGCTGGTGTTATTACAGGGCCTGGACGACTTTATTATCATCGATACGCACGATGTGCTGATGATCTGCAAGAAAGAGAACGAACAGCAGATCAAGGAATATGTGGCAGAAGTAAAGCGGCACAAAGGCGAGAAATATTTATAACAAAAAAAGCCGTCCTGCATTTAGGACGGCTTTTTTAATGCAATAATATCAGGATGCCTGGGCTTCCGAACCTTCCAATACCCGGCCAACGCGGCAGGTATGTTCATGGAAAGTAACCACACCCGTTTCCACATCATACATGGCACCAATAATTCCCAGTTCACCACGGTCTATCATATCTGCGATGATCACACTCTGTTCAAGGATAGCCTGCACGGAACGTTCTGTATGAATATGGGTAACAGCCTCCACGAATTCGTGATTGGAAGAAGTCCTGTTTTCTTTAATCGTTTTTTCCTGGAAAACAGCAGGACGGATCTTGCCCAGCAAACCGGTAAGGTTGCCCATTTCCACATGATCGCAGGCCCCTTTGATAGCGCCGCAACCAGTATGCCCCATTACCACAATGATCTTGGACCCGGCCACTTTACAGGCATATTCTAAACTTCCGAGCACATTCTCAGAAATAACGGCACCGGCCAAACGAATACTGAAGATGTCTCCCAATCCCTGGTCAAAGATCAGTTCAGCAGAGGTACGGGAATCCATGCAGCTCACGATAGCAGCAAAGGGCCACTGACCTTCCGCCGTTTGGTTCACTTGCTGCAAAAGGTTCCTGTTTATACGAAGGTTGCTTACAAACCTGGTATTGCCTTCACGAAGAAGTTCTAATGCTGTTGACGGCGTGAGGCTGCTTTGAGTAAGATATGTGTGTGCTTTCATCATTATAATATTTTTAATCATTGATTTAATTTGCGGATAATTCTTTCAGAAGGTCTTTGTGTGTGCCATTGGTAACAACGCTTACCGGCTTTTCTTTTTCAGGACTTTCCATAAAAACATGGTCCGTGTTATTGATCTTGTATGCTTCTTTGAACCCTTTAAGCACAACTTTTATTTTGTTCTGAGGAGCTTTGATCTGTGTGAATTCCCGGATGATCTCCAGTACATCCTGATCTATATAAGCGGTCCTGCTGGCATCGATCACTACTGTAGAGTTCTCCGGTAATTTATCCAGTGTTAAGAGGATGTTTGCCTTGTTAAGGAAACTCACTTCCTGCGCCAGTTCCAGGCGGATCAGGTCTCCCGTGCGGTATTTCTCTTTATGGAAGAAATAAGGGCTTTTCATATTTCCCCATAACAGGAACAATACGCTTACTCCCAAACCTACACTAACACCAATCAGCAGGTCTGTGAACACGATCACCACAACGGTAACTGCAAAAGGTATCCATTGGTACTTGCCCTTTTCAAACATCTTTTTGAACACAGATGGTTTGCAAAGTTTATACCCGGTAACCAGCAGCACCGCAGCCAGCGTAGCGTATGGGATCTTGTTTAGCAGAACAGGGATCAGGGCTGTACAAACCAGCAGCAATCCACCATGTATCATGGTCGATAATTTGGTGCGTCCGCCGGAATTGATGTTGGCGGAAGAACGAACGATCACGGAAGTAACAGGGATACCGCCTATCAGACCACTCACCATGTTACCAATACCCTGCGCTTTCAATTCGCGGTTAGGCGAAGAATAACGTTTCATCGGGTCCAGTTTATCTGTTGCTTCCAGGTTCAGTAAGGTTTCTATAGAAGCCACCACCGCAATGGTTGCCGCTACCACCCATACTTTACTGTTAGCCAGTTCGCCAAAGTTGGGTAAGGTGAATTGTCCGAAGAAATCGTTGAAAGTTGCCGCCACAGGCAGGGTTACGAGGTGACTTTGCTCCAGGCCCAATACAGAACCAGAGGAAATGAACAACTGGTTAATACCCACACCCGCCAGTACAGCTACCAGCGGAGCCGGTACCACACCTGCTTTCGGGATCTTGTTCCAATACAACAGGATGGCAATGGAAACGATGGTGATGATCACTGCACCAAACTGAATGTGGTTCAGTGTACTTAATAAAGCCGTGAAGGAATTTTCCCCGTCCGTTTGGATAAATGCCATGTCGCTGATCGTATCAGCATCATATCCAAATGCATGCGGTATTTGTTTGAGAATAATGATGATACCAATAGCGGTAAGCATTCCCGTAATAACATTGGAGGGGAAGTAATTGGCTACCGTTCCTGCTTTCACAAATCCCAGGACCAGCTGGAATGCACCGGCTAAAACAACCGCCAGCAGAAAGGTTTCAAAGTTGCCCAATGTAGTGATCGCACTCAGCACAATAGCAGTTAAACCTGCCGCCGGGCCACTCACACTCAGATGAGAACCACTAAAGAAGCCAACCACCAGACCACCAACGATACCTGCTATCATACCTGAAAACAGGGGAGCGCCGGAAGCCAGGGCAATACCAAGGCACAACGGAACGGCGATCAGGAAAACGACCAGCCCGGCCGATAGATCACCTTTAATATTCGAAAAAACAGCAGTCTTCTTGCTCATAGAAATCGTGATTTGATCAGATCGCTACGCACAATCCCCCATATAGGTTTTTCACTATTGAAGCCGGCATTCCGCACCACATATTGTTTCGCCTCAAAGGCAAGACAGTTGCGGTGACATAACGGAACCCCAAAACAACCAACAATGATGCAGGATCAATGCGTGATCTGGTAGTAGTACAGAAAAAAATGAAATTGAAAATTGTGTGCTACGGTATAGCACACGAATGTTGAGAATTAACCAAGATGGTTTGGAGGAGGGGTTTGGATCTCCTGTATGGGACTGGCAGGAATATCCTCGTGATAACTATAAGACAACGTGCGGAGGAATAATTCAGGATTTAACTCTGTTTCCTCATCTGCATATCTGTGAAAATTGAGATCGTTAGGAGAAAGCTTTAATGTTTTAGACATACAGCCACCGTCCACATGCTCCTCTACAATTTGATTGTTAAACAGTAATTTCCCCACTTGTGCAATGGGTAGCAGCTGAACACACATCAGGCAGACAAAAAATATACTGATTACTTTTTTCAAAATGTTTATCGCGTCAATTTACGTTGAAGCAAAAATACTCCGCGAATTTCACAATTCATATTTTAACGGGTCAAAGAATTGTTAAATGCATCTTAATTAATTATAAACCCGGCACTTATAGTTATTAATAGCCCGTAAATAATTCATCCCGCCCAGGAACCGCTCATCACAATCCCCCATCATGGCTAAAATCACTAAACCCTAATAATCAATCATTTAAACTAAAACAGGTAATGTTCTAAGCAAGTTATTTTGCATTAAAGAGTATTTGGTATTGCATAGTAGTAAATAGTTCATATCTTTGTATCGTAAAGCTGATATATACCAATATTAAAAAGCGCACTTGCCATGAATATAGACAACACGCAATCACAGATGAGAAAAGGGGTGCTGGAGTTCTGCATCCTCTCCATCATCAAGCAAGGCGAGGCTTATCCTTCAGACATTATCGAAAAAATGAAAGAAGCAAAGCTGGACATCCTGGAAGGAACTTTATACCCACTGTTGACTCGCCTGAAAAATGCGGAACTACTCACTTACCGCTGGGTGGAAAGCAGTTCAGGGCCACCACGGAAATATTTTTCCATGACAGAAAAAGGCGAGGCCTTTTACCTCGACCTGGAAAACACATGGAACGAACTGGCCAATGCTGTACACAAGCTTACATTACCTCATTCCATCCAATAATATACATCCAAGACCTAAAACCTAAAATCAGAAATTAGAGATGAAAAAGATTATCAACATAAACTTGTCCAGCCGCCTGATCCCCATAGAGGACAGTGCTTACGAGATCTTGCGGCAGTACCTGGATAGCCTTAAGCGCTATTTCTCGCAAGAGGAAGGTGCAGAGGAGATCGTTGGAGATATTGAAAGCCGCATCGCCGAAATCTTCCAGGATAAGATCCGCAAAGGCGCACATTGCATCACGGATGAAGATGTGCAGGCTATCAAAACCTCCATGGGTACGCCGGAACAATTTGCTGACGAACCTCTTAACAGTACGAAGGAGTCAAAAAACCACGCGACCAACGAAAGCTTCGCAGCTTACGCCCGTCCGCGGAAACGCTTCTATCGGGATCCGGATAGTAAAGTATTAGGTGGCGTATGTAGTGGTTTGGGTGCTTACTTTAATGTTGATCCGGTTGTTTTCCGTATCGTATTTGCCCTCATGGCCTTTGGCTGGGGTGGTGGTATCGTCCTTTATTTTATCCTCTGGTTTGCAACTCCTGAAGCTGTAACAGCAGCTGAAAAGCTGGAAATGCGCGGAGAGCGGGTGGATCTCAATAATATTAAAGCAACGGTGCAGGAAGAAATGAACACCTTCCGCTCCCGCATGGAAAGGATGGGTGATGATGTCAGAAATTTTTCAGAGGGCCGCGGGAAACAGTTCGGTAGAGATGCCGGTACTGCAATTGAAGGGTTTTTCAGGGGACTGGCAAATGTGATCGCATTTGTTGCAAAAGGGTTCTTCCTTTTCATCGCAGTCGTAATACTCTTTACAATAGTAGTTGGCCTGATCGCAGCAGCTGCTTTTTCCGCGGTCCTTTTCCCGATCAAAGACCTGGTTTTTGATAACGGAATGCAAAGCCTGCTCTTCTGGCCTGCGATCTCCCTCCTCATTGGTATCCCCTTACTTTCACTGATCATGTTCCTCGTAAGGAAAATGACCGGAGTCAGGCAAACCAATAAGTACGCTGGTTATACTTTAGGGTTCTTCTGGATATTGGGAGTGGTATTCACCATCTGGATCGCCATTTCTTTGTCCCGCGACTTTAGCGCACCTAAGATCAGGGAATCTGAAAACTTTGCCCTGGCACAACCTTCTTCCGGAAAGCTGATCATTCAGAAGGAAGAAGACCTGCTGGATATGGACGATATGAACGTATTTGATGGTAACCTGCGGGTGGTTGATGATACCGCCATTATCGGAGACATCCGCATCAATGTAAAGAAAAGTAATACAGACAGTTTTGCCGTAGAAGTGGAAAGGGCTTCAAGAGGCCGTACCGTAGCACAAGCTAAGATGCTGGCCCGTGAGATCCAGTTCCAACTGAAGCAGAAGGACTCTGTATTACTTATTCCTTCAGGTTTTTCCATCCCGCGCAATTCCATCTACCGCAACCAGTCCGTAAGGGTAACCATTCTGGTGCCCGTAGGAAAGAACCTTAGGATTGATAAGGATGTATGGGACCACTACCGCTTTGACCGTAACTGGAGAAACGAATGGTGGGATAACTGGGACGATGAATGGAACAGCAAAGAACAGATCGATATAAAAATGAATGCAGATGGTTGGGAAAAGCGGGTGAAAGAAGAAGAGAAGAAAGAACGCTCCGTAAAGGATTCCCTTGAGCAGAACTATCAGTATAAAGGGCCTGATCAGCAGAGCACCACGCCTATAGAGGACAGCAAGGAAAAGAATAAAGATTCCGCAAAGGATAAGGCAAGTGTGGCTATGAATTTCGTGAACTTCCTCTTCCAGGGCAGCTTTTAACAATATTTGAAAAATTCGTCACAATAAGTTTAGTTTCACAACAACGTACAAAACCGCGGTGTCAACCGCGGTTTTTTCATGTATTTAGGTGGCATAACACGATTTTTCCCGATCCGATCATCCCCATCCCCCGATTATTGCTAGTTTTGCATATTCTAAATTCAGGAGGATCAGATAAGGATGAAGGCACCAATTAACATTGCACTGGTAGGTAATCCGAACAGTGGGAAAAGCTCGCTCTTTAATGCGCTTACAGGATTGAACCAGAAAGTGAGTAATTTTCCGGGGGTAACGGTTGATAAAAAGACCGGTAACGCCCGTATTACACCTCAGCTGGATGCAACCATCATTGACCTGCCCGGTACCTATAGCCTTTATCCAAAAAGTGCAGATGAATTTGTGACCTATGATGTGCTGCTCAACCCCAAAGGGGAAGACCGGCCTAACATGATCCTCATTATTGCCGATGCCTCCAACCTCAAACGTAACCTCCTCTTCTGCTCCCAGATCATAGACCTGAAATTACCCGTGATCATTGGCCTCACCATGATGGACCTAGCCAAGAAAAAAGGCGTGGAAATAGATCTGGCCGGCCTCGAAAGAGAACTGGGCGTTCCCGTAGTAGCCATCAATCCCAGGAAGAACAAGGGACTGCCGCAACTAAAAAAGAACATAGAACTCATAGCACAGGAGAAGTTCGGCGCCCCCGCCAGGGATTTCATCGAAAATCAGGAACTCGCGCCCGCCGTGATAGCCGATGTGAAAAAGATCTTTCCCGTAACCAGCGACTATGGTGCTTTACACGTAGCCGTGAACTATGATGAACTGGAATTCCTGAACAAGGGCCAGCAGCAGCAGATAAAAGCGAGCATCCACACAAACGGATTCAATAAAACAAAGATACAGGCGGAAGAGATCATGCAGCGGTACAGCCGCATCAAGCATATCATGAATGTTACCGTAGTGGAAACCGATCCCCTGCAGCAACAACTCCAAACCGAGCGCATCGATAACTTATTGCTGCATCGTTTCTGGGGATACCTTATTCTCCTGGCCGTACTTTTCCTGTTATTCCAAAGCATTTTCTGGCTGGCCTCCTACCCGATGGACCTTATCGAAGCAGGATTTGGCAGCATCAGCGGTTGGTTCTCACAGATCCTCCCGGATAATAAAGTGAGCGATATCTTCATCAATGGGATCATTGCAGGCCTGGGCGGTATTGCCGTTTTCATCCCGCAGATCATGATCCTCTTTGGATTGATCACCATCCTGGAAGATACCGGGTACATGGCCCGGATCAGTTTTTTAACAGACCGGCTCATGAGGCAGGTAGGCCTGAACGGAAAATCCGTGATGCCTCTGATCAGTGGCGTGGCTTGTGCCGTACCTGCTATTATGGCTGCCCGTAATATTGAGAATAAAAAGGAACGCCTCATCACCATCATGATCACTCCCCTGATGGCCTGTTCTGCAAGGTTGCCCATCTATACCATCATGATCGCTTTGGTAATACCCAATAAAAATGTGCTGGGCTTCCTCAGTTTACAGGGCCTTGTAATGATGGGCCTCTATTTACTGGGTTTCTTTATGGCCATTGCTATTGCAGGGATCATGAAGTGGTTCATCCGCATCCGAGAGAAGAGCTATTTCATCATGGAATTACCGGTTTACCGCGCCCCGCGCTGGAAGAATGTAGGCACCACCATGATTGAAAAGGCGAAGATCTTTGTAATGGATGCCGGTAAAGTGATCATGGTTATCTCCATCATCCTCTGGTTCCTGGCATCCTACGGACCCGGCAAACCCATGGAAGGCGTACATCAGAAGTATGAACAACTGATGGCTCAGACAACGGATTCTGCCCAACTCCAGGACCTGGACAAACAATTTCAATCCGAAAAACTGGCCAACTCTTATGCCGGTATATTGGGCCATGCCATTGAACCGGTTGTAAAGCCCCTGGGATTTGACTGGAAAATAGGCATTGCATTGATCACCTCTTTTGCCGCCCGCGAAGTTTTTGTGGGAACCATGGCAACCCTTTATAGTGTAGGAGAAACGGAAGACAGTGATGCTACCCTGCGGGAAAAAATGGCCGCCGCCACCAGGATAGACGGAACTCCCGTATATACCCTTGCAACCGGTCTCTCGCTCATGATCTTCTATGCTTTTGCCATGCAGTGTATGAGTACACTCGCTATTGTGAAACGCGAAACCCGTTCCTGGAAATATCCCATCATTCAGTTCCTGTATATGACGGCACTGGCTTATGCCTGCAGTTGGCTCATTTATGTGATATTCAAATAAGCGGAAACCGTTACATTTGGAGAAATACGCTTCGGATGAAAAAACTATTCCCAATTGTTGGTTGCCTGATCGCGCTGTCTGCCTCCGCGCAGATCGATTCCTCTCAGCTCATGAAAGATGTGCAGACCCTTTCCGCAGATAAAATGGAGGGCCGTAAAACCGGGACCAAAGGGAACCGCCTTGCCCAGTTCTACCTGCTGGACCGCTTAAAGCAAGCCGGCCTGCAACAATTCAGCAACACTTACGAGCAGCCCTTTTATTTCACGCAGGGAGAGAAACGTATCATGGGTACTAACCTCTACGGCTACATCAAGGGAAGCATCGATAGTTTTATTGTGATCTCTGCGCATTACGATCACATCGGCATCAAAAAGCCCCAATCCGGAACAGACAGTATTTACAATGGCGCAGACGATAATGCTTCCGGCATAGGAGGCCTTCTTGCCATGGTCAGCTATTTTTCTAAGAACCCACCGAAACATACATTGGTCTTTGCCGCATTCGATGCAGAAGAAATGGGTTTACAGGGAGCAAAAGCCTTTGTGGCCAAACTACCAGTACCGGCTACACGCATCCTGATGAACATCAATATGGATATGATCAGTCATAATGATAAGAATGAACTGTACGTATGCGGCACTGCTCATTACCCGCAGTTAAAACAGTTCGTAACAGCCGCCGCAGCCACCAGCCTGGTAAATCTCCCCATGGGCCACGACCGCCCGGAGGATAAAGACCAGAACTGGACCAACCAGAGCGATCATTATGAGTTTCATAAAAAGAAGATACCCTTCCTGTACTTCGGTGTAGAGGATCACCCGGATTATCACAGGGCATCCGATGAATTCAGTAAGATCAATCCTTCCTTTTATTACCAGGCAACAAAGAGCATATTGAGTGTAGTTCAGATCGTAGACAAGCAATAAAAAAGCCGCATCAAACGATGCGGCTTTTTTTATAAAATACGTGGGAATAAAAACAATCCCCGTTAAAAAGATAAAACCTCCCCTTTTAGAAAATGCCGCAGGCATTTTCTAAAAGGATCATTCCCCCGGCCTTGGTTCAATCAGGATATGATAATATGCTTTATTCATCTGCGAAGACCCAACGTACTGCACCCTCGTTCTGGAAACACTTTCCGGCGAAGCCACCCTTAACGGCGCATGCCCCAGTATCTTCGTCAGCGCCTTATTCAGCAAAGGCTCTTTCACACTACCCCAATCCCCAAGGGCCAAACTCTCCACTACTTCTTCATTCGGCGCAAAACCATTTGTATAATCAGAAGTCCCCAGCGAATTGAATGCCTTAGAAGTGATCGGTTGAAGGCCCCATGTATTTCTTGCATCATTGATCTTGTAGAAGGTCTGTGAACCCACATTCTTACCATACGTTTTTTCACCTATCAGCCACACACCCATATAAGGCTTCAAGCCATTGATGATCAACTCGCTCGCAGAAGCAGAGTTATTACTGGTGAGGATGATAAAACTTTCCAGCCCCGTACCGATGTTATTGGCCTCATTTGTAAAGTAGGTCTTGAAGAATTCCGGCCCATAAGCATCTGTATATTTCTTTGTGTTGAAAGCATTATACTCTCTTTTGAAGAACACCTTGGTGGTACTTAAACCCGTTACGATATTACTTCCCAGGTTAACAGTGGAACGGGCATCACCACCGCCATTGTAACGAAGGTCCAGGATAAGATGTTTAACCCCGGCTGCTTTGAACCTGGCAAAAACAGCATCCACCTGGTTATCATATTCATTTTCATAACCAGCTTGTCCCCTGTCCGGCGCAAAGAAATGATACACGAAATAACCGATCTTCTTATTATCGATGGTATACACAGAATCCATGTACACGGGGTTTTCTGCGTACTCAAGCACTGTCAGGTTTTTGACAACAGGATTGGTGGTACTATCGCGCAATCCGTCCTTTGAATAAGTGTGATCATAAACCGTGATGGTATGATCTTTTCCCAGCGCATCCAGGAATGCATTTACATCTGCATTATTGGTGGCGGAAGAATATTTGAAATCCTTGTTATTGATCTGGAAGAAAAGCTGTCCTCTTTTAAGGCCTGCGGCGGAAGCCGGGGAGTTCTTCTTAACATATTGAATGATCCCTCCCAGTTTTGTGCCACCATCGTGCAGGAACAAACCAACGCTGTACCCGGCTTCTTTGGTATTACCGCTTAAAGAGTTCTGAAGGTCTTTATAATTAGGTACCGCCCAGGAATACCGGTCGTCTGCATGTAACAGGCTTTCAAAAAAATCATAAGGAGCTTTGGTATAATCCGGGGTAGCAGTGATACTGGTATTCCAGTAATACTCCTGTTTCATGGTAGTGTAGATCCAGTTATTCACATAACCATTATCGGTATCAGGGACCGGAGAGCTGTCTTTCTTTTTACAAGCGGAAAATAAAATGCCTGCGGCAAAGGTACATAGGAGGTATCGGAACATCGCGGAGCGCTTTTTCATAAATGCTATTGTAAGGTATTAAATTATTACTTTTTCCTGAGCTGCACCGTCAGCAGATCGTCCGGCCGCTTATAAATATCGATGAACTGGTCCGCATAACCTTTACGGCTGATCATGATCCTGCTGCCTGCTTTTACACCTTTCAGGTAAAAATGCCCGCAGGCGTCTGTTTGCACAGTATCCACTTTTGCATTTGCAATTGGTTTCCCCCGCTCATTGGTAACGATGCCGAAGAGGTTATATTGTTCATCCTCCAAATGAACGATCAGCACCCTTTTGCCTCCCCTTTCGTGCATGCCCGTGCTTCTCAGGCCGGTGGCTACGTCTATCTTTTTAATCTTAACGCCCACCATCTCCGCAGAATCCACTTCCCGGCCGTTGATGATATAAACAGACTTTTGCTGGGCAAAACCGGCCAGGGAAAAAAGGAGCAGAAAAGGCAGAAAGCGGTTCATAAATTACAATTATGCACAATCCATGCCAGCTATTGCATTGTTGGCTGAACCCCCTCTGCTATTAGCTCCTGGCGGATCTTCCGTTTCCATTCCTGCTGCGTAAAGGTATTCATGCCGCTGTGCACCTTGTCGTCAAACTCATCCTGCATCCGGTTCATGTCCCGGAAAGATTCCAGGTATTCATACTGGATCCGGCTTTCGTGGTCATCTGCGGTAAGGGGCATTTGCAGCACTTTTTTCCGGAAACGTTCTGCTACCAGGCGGGTGATGTCAAAATGCAATTGTTCATGTTCCAGTGTATGGGCAGAAGGCGGCCTGGTGCGTAACCAGGAAGAACTTTTCACCCAAAATACCTGTAAAACAAGCGTGATCTCCAGCGTATCCCGGAATTGCCGGCTGCTGCCATCAAAAGCAAAACTGGTGAAACTGATCGCCTCATTTTTAGCCGTTCCGGAACCCCGGGGGCTGGCTCGGAAATCATCTGCTTTTATGGCTCGCTGATGGTAAAAAAGGGTGTCGGAAGTGGCATCTTCAAGCCTGGGATCTGTTAAAAAGATCACCTTTACCACTTTGCCGGAATCTTTATGGGAGGCGGGTACAGCAGTATTCTGCACAAAAAGGCAGCAGAGGGTTCCGATATAAATTACCGGGTTAAACATGATGTATGTTAAAGTTCGGGAATCTATTTTGTTTGTGCGGGTAATTTTAAAAAAACAAGTGCTGGCGGGGTATTTCGGGGAACGCACAAAATTCAGTAATTTACAAGATTACCAAAACAATCATTCCATGTACGGCGGTGGATACATTTTTGACGAGCCCAATAACCGGCAGTTAAAAGAAGAGCAATTACACGATGATCCGGAAAAACTGGCGGAATTTGAGGATCGGATAGCCCGGGGAGAAAAGATCGAACCAGGCGACTGGATGCCTTCAGAATACAGAAGGCAATTAATCCGTCTTATTGAACAACATGCCCATTCAGAAATAATCGGCGCTTTGCCGGAGGGTACCTGGATCACCCGTGCTCCCGGTTTCAAACGCAAACTGGCACTGATCGCAAAAGTGCAGGACGAAATAGGGCATGGACAATTATTATATAATGCGGCAGAAACCCTGGGTAAAAGCCGTGAGGCCATGATCAACGATCTGCTCAGTGGTAAATCCAAATATTCCAACGTATTCAATTATCCGGCAGAAACCTGGGCAGATGTAACCGTGATCGGCTTTTTGATCGATGCGGCGGCTATCGTGAACCAGATCGCTAATTCAAAAGGCTCCTACGGCCCTTATTGCCGGGCGCTGGAAAGGATCTGTTACGAAGAAAGTTTCCACCTCAAACAAGGGCACGATGCATTTGTGGAACTCGCTGCCGGTACCCCTGCCCAAAGGGCCATGGTACAGGATGCGCTGAACCGCTGGTGGCAACCCATTATGCATTTCTTCGGCCCTCCCGATAAAAATTCCACACACAGCGAAAAACTGATGCAATGGAAAGTGAAGATGGCCAGTAATGATGATATGCGGAACCAGTTCCTGGAAGCCTATGTTCCCAAGATCTGGGATATGGGCCTCACTTTACCGGATGAAAATCTGAAGAAGAATGAAAGCACCGGTAAATGGGATTACGCTGATCCCGACTGGGACCTCTTTAAAAAAGTGATCAATGGCGGCGGCCCCTGTAATAAAGAAAGACTGGATGTACGCAAATGGGCAGAAGAACATGGCCGCTGGGTGCGCAAAGCATTAATGAACCCGAAAGATAAAAGATCCGCTCCGGTAGCATAACACATCAGCAATGGACAACAACCAATCATTAGATCCCAGGGTAAACAGGCTCAAACTCAACGCTTCCGGCGAAGGGACCATCGTACAGGAAGGAGAGAACTGGAATACATTTGAAGTATTTCACCAGGAAAAACGCGGCGCACATCATGAACACGTAGGTTCCGTGCATGCTCCTAATGCACAGATGGCACTGATCTTCGCAAAAGAACAATTTGGCCGCCGTAAGAAATGTGTAAACCTCTGGGTAGTACGCAGTGCAGACATCCTGGCTTTCGATGCGGAAGATGAAGATATGTTTGCCAACAACGGCGAAAAAACCTACCGCGATGCAAGCGGGTTCAAGGTCATGGAAAAGATCAACAAATTTAAAAAAGAGGCGAAATAAACATGATCGATACAACGGTAATCAGCAATCTGCTCACCGCCATGGCGGACGATGCACTGATCCAGGGCCACCGGAATTCAGAGTGGACAGGCCTTGGCCCTATTATGGAAGAAGACATTGCTTTTTCATCCATGGCGCAGGACAAGATCGGCCATGCATGGGCTTTGTATAAGATCATGCAGGAAGAACTGCAGGGTAGTGATCCGGACCAGTTCGCTTTCCTTCGTAATGAGAAAGAATATAAATGCTGCCACTTTGTAGAACATCCCAACGGCGAATATGACTTCAGCCTCATGCGGCATTTTTTATTCGACCATGCAGAAGCCATCCGGTATGAACAATTACAGCAAAGCAGTTTCCAACCCTTGCAGCCGCTCGCAAAAAAGCTTAAAGGAGAAATAAAATATCATACCCTGCATGCCAATGCATGGGTATCACAATTATGCCGCGCAGGAGAAGAAAGCCATGCGCGAATGCAATCCGCGCTCACGGCCTGTTTTCCATTGGCACTCGGTCTTTTTGAACCAGGCGGCGAAGCAGAGCAGATACTGATAGCAGAAAAAGTATATCCCGGCGAAAAAGCCCTCAAAGAGATCTGGATGGACAGGATCTATAATATCCTCACAGCAGCGGCATTAAACCTCCCGGATGAAAACACAACAGAACCCGTTTATGGTGGCCGGAAAGGATATCATACCATCTACCTGCAACCTTTACTGGAAGAAATGGGGGCCGTATTCCGTACAGACCCCGCAGCAACCTGGTGATCATGGAAGTGAATGAACAAAATATCTATAAAGCGCTGGAACTGGTCATGGATCCGGAAATTCCCGTACTCAATGTACTGGACCTGGGCATGATCACTTCTGTTACCTTTTCAGATATAGGGGTACATGTTAAAATGATCCCCACCTTTGCCGCATGCCCTGCCGTAGAACTGATCCGGCGCAATATCCGTTCTGTATTGCAGGACCAGCTGCACACGGAAGTAATCGTGGAAATAGATAAGGAAGAAAGCTGGAACAGTAACCGGATGACGGAAGGCGCGAAGGAAAAACTAAAGAACTTTGGCATCGCACCACCTAAGCCCTATAACGGAGAGGACTACACGGAATTTTTCCTCGGCACCACCTGCCCTCACTGCAACGGCAACGATACTTACCTGCGTTCCCCATTTGGCTCTACCCTTTGCCGCGCCATTCATTTCTGTAAAGATTGCGGCCAGGTGTTTGAGCATTTCAAACCGCTGGATTAATTAGTATATTGCCATCATGAAAATCGGTCTATACTTTGGTTCTTTCAACCCTATACACACGGGTCATATGATCATCGCCAATTTTATGGCCTATCATACGGACCTCGATAAAGTTTGGTTGGTAGTATCTCCGCACAATCCATTGAAAGCATCTTCCAGCCTGCTGAATGAACATCATCGTTTTCATATGGCAGAAATGGCGGTAGCGGATGAACCCCGCCTGAGAGTAAGCAATATTGAGTTTTCTTTGCCACGCCCATCCTTCACCATAGATACGTTAACTTATCTCACAGAGAAATTCCCCACCCAGGAATTCGTGGTGATCATGGGTAGCGATAGTTTTCAGAACATCTCCCGCTGGAAGAATTATGAGCAGCTCATAGCACGTTATGCTATTTATGTATACAACCGCCCCGGCCATGAAATAAAGGAAACGTACGGAGCAAATGTGAAGATCATGCATGCGCCGATGCTGGACATTTCCTCCAGCAATATCCGCAAATGGATCCAGGAAGGCAAATCCGTGAGATATATGGTACCCGATGCTATCTGGAAATATATGGCCGAGAATAACTATTATAAGGGCTGATCAACAAACTGTGGAATTAATCCCCCGACTTTTTCATCTGCTTTTCTTTGGCATGCGCCGTTTTTACAATTTTAACTTCCCGTTTTTTAACGAGATATTCATTGGAATAGATCTTTAAAAGCACAATGAACAAGGAAATTAACAGGGGACCGAATATCAGTCCTATGAATCCAAAGAGGCTCACACCTATGATCACACCAAAGATGGTGATCAACGGATGCACATCCCCGATCTTTTTAGCCAGCATCATCCTGAACAGGTTATCAGAGGTTCCCACAGCCCCAAATCCATAGATCAGGATGGCAACCCCCTGCCATGTTTGCCCGGAGGAAAGAAGGAAAACGCCCATGGGCACATATACTGCGGCAGCGCCAATAATAGGCAGCATAGCCGTAAAGCTCGTTACCACAAACCAGAATACAGGCTCCGGCACACCAAAGATCAGGTACCCGATCAAAGACACAATGCCTTGTATCAATGCTATCAGCGGGATCCCGATGGCATTGCTCACCACCATGTTCTTCATTTCTTTACCCAGTAATTCCACGTTCTCATCTTTCAGCGGAATATATTCATAAAGGGCTTCTTCCATTTCCCGCGCATTCACCAGCATGAAGTATAGTATAAAATACATGATAGCAATAGCTGTGAGCGTATTGAAAGTGGCCCCCACAAAGCCTGGCAGCACGGCAGTGATAGTTTCCTGTATCTTCTGCAAACGGGCCTCCGTCATCAGGTTAACCCCGAGAGATTGCTGCAATTGCTGGTTGAATTTTTCCAACCCTTTGATCAGTTCAGAAGAATGGGTGATGGCATAAGTTACTTTGGAAGTAAGCATGTTCACCAGCCCACCGATAGGCAGCAGGATGATCAGGAAAGATAAGACCATGATCAGCGTAGCAGCCCAGCTCCTGCCCCATTTGCGTTGTTCCACCAGGCGGAACATCCATTTCCGGGAAAGTACATACAGGGTAACCGCACCGAGGAAACCAGGGAAAAATGCATATAGCTCTTTAAAAAGGATGATGCCCAGAAATGCAAGGATCAGTAAAAATACAACCTGTTTCAGGCGTTCATTGTCGAGGTAGCTCATAGCGGGTAATGTGGGTGGTTATATCAAACCTACATGATTTTCAGTGGATCACAAAGTGTGCCATTGCGCCCGGGGAGGGAAATATAATGCTGTTTTAACAAGTAAAGTGGGGAATTGAACAATTATGGAACAAAGTTTGTAACCTTTAATGCGGAGTAGATGGAAGCCCCAACACTCCCGAACCCAATCTTTCACTTTAAAAATTCTTAACTATGAGCAGAAGTTCAAAAGCGGTGGTGTCTTTTATTGTAGGAGCTGCCGTTGGCGTAGCCGTTGGTTATTTCCTTAATTCAGACAAAAAAGATGAACTGGTAGAAAAATTAAGATTCCAGGCGGATAAGTTGAAAGATAAATTCCGCGCTAAAAAGCAACAGTTTGAAGATGCCATGGAAAATGAATTAACTTAAGGATTCCTTTTTAGCATCTAAAAAATCAAAGCATGGAAGATAATTTTTCCAACTATTTTTCTGAGACGGGCAAGGTGGCCAGGGAATACGTGGAAACCCGGCTCGATCTCATTAAACTGCAGGCAGCAGGAAAGCTGTCGAAAGCGTTAGGCCTGTTCTTTTCGCTCATCATGGCTTTCCTGTTGTTCTTTTTTGTAGTCGTTTTCCTCGGAATGATGTTAGGCTTCTGGATAGGCGAAAAGTATAACAGCTTCACCTTAGGTTTTGCCTGGGCTGCGGGCTTTTTTATCTTCCTGTTCGCCCTTATATTAGTGTTCCGTAAAAGCCTTATCCAGCGCCCGCTCGCTAACCTGTTAGCGGCTGAACTGGTAGAAGAGATAGAAGAAATGGAAGAGAGAAAAGAGGAAAGGAAAAAATCAAAAGATCAAATGGCACAATAATACTTTCCAAAACATGCCTAAGAAAAAAGTAACTAATCTGGCGATGCTTGAGGAGGAAATCCTTCGCCTCAGGGAAAAGAGCCGTGGGCTGGAAGATCAGCTGGGAGAACGGGTAGACCATTTCAAGGCTAATTACAAAAGTATGGCCATGAACAGCGTGATCCCCGGAGTGGCCAATAGTGGTGTGTTTGGATTTGTGGGTAAAGTGGCACAAACCGCCTTTAAAAGCGGATCTGGCAAATCCCTGATCACCAGCGCACTGATGACGGCGCTGGAATTTATTGCCGTGCGTTTTGGCGTAAAGCTGGTGAATAATTTTCAACAGAAAAGGCGGCGCAAAAAGGCAGAAAAAGCAGCTAAAACAGAAGAATAGCTTTAACCCCAGACTTTCGTTCCTTCACTGCAATTCGCACAGATATCAATGTGTTTACGCCCCTTGATGATCTGGCTGCGGAAGTTCACATAACTTTCATTATGCCAGAGCGTTTTGAAGCTGGATGATTTCAGGTCTCCCAGTTTATGTGTGGCGTCTTTATCAAAGCAGCAGGGCACTACCAGGCCATCCCAGGTGATCACCGGGGAATGCCATAAGCGCCAGCAATGATCTTCCATCGTATTTTTAATGGCATAAGTTCCATCTTCATTTTTACGATAGCGGGAATATTTATCTATTGTGGGGATCAGGCGGTTGCCTTCTTCATAATCATATACCTGCGCGGTTTTAAACCTCACCTCATCTACACCTACTTCAGCAGCTAATTTCTTGATATCTTCTATCTGGTGCTCATTCGGTTTTACCACCAGGAACTGGAAGAACACAAATGGTTTTTTAGATTTCAGCTCCTTTTTCCATTTCACAATATTCTTCGCACCCTCGATCACTTTATCCAGGTTTCCGCCAACACGGTATTGTGTATACACATCCTGGGTGGTACCATCTATGGAAATGATCAGCCTGTCCAACCCGCTTTCCACCGTTTTCTTCGCATTTGCGTCTGTGAGGTAATGCGCATTGGTGGAAGTAGCCGTGTAAATCCCCTTACCGGAAGCATATTTCACCATATCCAGGAAAGCAGTGTTCAGGTAAGGCTCTCCCTGGAAGTAAAAGATCAGGTACAACAGGTCCTTATGCAATTCATCGATGGTTTCCCGGAAGAATTTATTATCCAGCATGCCTGTAGGCCTGGTAAAAGCCCTCAGCCCGCTGGGGCATTCCGGGCAACGGAGGTTGCAGGAAGTGGTAGGTTCAAAGGAGATGGAAATAGGGAACCCCCATTGGATAGGTTTCTTTCTCCACTTGCTCCAGTAGAAACTGCCCAATACTTTTCCCGCGTTCCAACCGCGGCGGAAAGTAAATTTTGACAGAAAGTTCAACGAGTCATTCAGGTTCAGTTTCGGCATAATTCGGGCCTCTTTAGGAGCCTAAATTTACTACAACTCTGCGGGCTTTCATGCATAGCACAAAAAATTGCCCTATACTTGCTCCTGAATTTCATAGCACACCAGTAAGAATGGCAAGAAGAAAACGCGTGCGGAGCCGCCCCTTTATCTACATCTTTGTGTTCATCAGCCTGGCCGGAGCTGCCGCTGCTGTATGGTGGTGGCTGCGTACAAAGGAACCCATGACCTTTGTACGGTATGAGGAATTTGGAATAGACATGCCCGTGAATTATTCCGTGCATGGCATAGATATCTCCAAATTCCAGGGAAATGTGAACTGGATGGCCGTGCGGCAAATGCAGGTAGATGAAATTCGTATATCCTTTGCCTTTATTAAAGCTACAGAAGGGATCAGCCGCCAGGACGGTACTTTTCAGCGGAACTGGGAAAAAGCCAAAGAAGCCGGTGTGATCCGGGGAGCCTATCATTTTTTCTATTCCACCCGAGATCCTATCAAGCAGGCCATCAATTTCAGGAATGTGGTACAGCTGGAATCAGGGGACCTCCCTCCCGTACTGGATATAGAAGTACACAACAATCAGCCCGCTGCCGTGATCCGCAGTACAGCCCGCATCTGGCTGGAAGACATGGAAAAGGCCTACGGCGTAAAACCCATCATCTACACCAATATTCATTTCTACGAAAAATACCTGGGCAAAGAATTTGACGATTACCCGCTTTGGGTGGCGCATTATTATCAGAAGGATAAACCCCGCAGTGCCAGGAACTGGGTCTTCTGGCAGCACAGCGATATCGGGCATGTGAACGGGATCAGAACTACCGTTGATTTTAATGTTTTCAGGGGAGATAGTACTGAGCTCTTAAAGCTCTGTATTCCGTAACTTTACTACTATGGAAGAAGAACCAAAAGATAATTTCGACTGGAAGCTTCTGCAATTCTTTGTGAAGATCGTCCGCACCATCTTCATTGGGCTGATCCTGATGATGATCGATATTTTTACGGGCATGTATCTTGGCTTCGGCATCCCGGAAGAATCCACTCCCACCAGGTTAACACTATTCTACATTTGGTTTGGCCTCAGCATGGGGGCTTACATTTATTTCCTCTGGCGCTTGTGGCGAAAGAAAATGCCCGCCCCCTGACCTTATTTTATTATTGTTTGGAAGAAGTGGCACCGAAGGTCTGCGTCCAGATATTTCCGGCACGCGCTACGGCAACATCTCTGTAATTGGCACTCATCATATTCTTGCAATGCCCTGCACTTTTTAACCAGCCATCGATCACTGCCTGCTCTGTAGTTGGCCCTGAAGCAATATTTTCACCAGACCAGGACGCTTTGTAACCGGCATCTGCAATGCGGGTTTGGGGAGTACCGCCATTAGGACTGTTATGTGCAAAGTATTTGCGTGTTTGCATATCCTTACTGTGGTTGGCTGCAGCCAGTTCCAGGTAAATATTCCATTTAAGAGGATCTACAGGAGGCATTACTTCACCCCCACAATTACATCCTTTGGTACGTACATTATTTATAAGAGAAAGCAGCACTTCTTTATTGACGTTGTTCTCAAACACCGGAACAGTTCCTGGTTCCTGCGTTGCGGGCCCTTCCGGCAGTTGTGGCTCCAGCGGCGCTTCTTTAGTGCACGCAGTAGCGAACAGCAGAATGGAAATAACAAAAGGTACTAAGCGGTTATTATTAGGTAACATGTAAAATCCCAGTTAAAATAAAAAATAGGTACTGGGTTCTTAATAGGAAAAAGGCTAAAACAAAACGAATGGTTCTTTCAGAGGAGAAGGGTTAAAAAGGAAGAATAGATCTTTAATTCCGGATCAAAGATAACCTGCCGGCTGGAATAAAGCACTGGGAGCATGCAAAAAATATGTTAATGAAAATAACAGATTACAGATCAACGTAGTATGATCCGTAATCTGTATATAATCGGCTAGAACGCTTTAGGGACGGCCATTTCCTGGCTCCAGAAGTTGCCTACCTTAGCAACGCCCATTTCACGAAAACTACTGGTCATCAGCACTTTACAGTGCGTTACGCTCTTAAACCAACCCTCCACAACGGTACGCTCATTGAGCACTCCAAGGGCAATATTTTCTCCCCAGGCCTGCCAGATATACCCCATGCTGGCAATCCGTTTCCCACCGTTTCCACCCTCCAGGTCATTATGACTGAAATAATTATTCTCGAACATATCCTTGCTATGTAAGTAGGCTGCCCTTTCTAATGGTTTGCTCCATATAATAGGAGCGGCGGCTGCCATAAATGTATCGCCACAATTACATCCTTTCGTGCGGATCTCATTCACTAATGTTATTAATAACTGCTGGTTAACCGGGTTATTCATCACAAACGTCGTGTCCTTAACAGGCGGCGGCGGTGGTGGTGTCATTTCTGTTAATGGTGTTTTGCTGCATGCAACAGAAAGTAATACCCATAGCGATGCACCTGCGATCATTGCAGGGCGTACGATTCCCTTCATCATGTTTTGATGATTTAAAAAATGAACAATAAAAACCGAGGTGGTTTACAGGAAGGCTACGGTAAAAAATAAGGTGGCTTAGTCGCGAGGATATGAGAAAAAATATCAAGTCTGGTTACTGTGTCTTTTGGGCAAACAAATAGACCACCAGACAAATTTGAACGACATAGGAGTTTGCAAAGCTAATGCCGGAATCATCTTTTGGAGCTTTCCTGCTTGTAAAATTTCTGTTAACGTGTTGATTGTTAAGCGCTTGTAAATATTTTCATAGGCAATAATGTATAGGTTCATGTTAAAATACTATCACTGTCAGGCATAGGAAAAAAAGTAACAATTCCAGAGTTTCGTTTATTTAGATATGATAGCTTGTCAAATATATAAAATAATAATAAAATGTAAAAATATAAATGTCAGCCGGAAGATTGAATAGATGGCCCGGAAATTGAATTATTTGATGCTTAGATCGTATTTTTAAACCCTCTTATATCAGCTATAAGATTTATATTAACTGTTACACATTGCTTGACTTCTTCAAAAGCTTTTTTTTAAAGTACAGCACGAGAAAAATTCGGTATGCCGCACAGGATTACAACCTGATTTTGGAGCAGCAGATCGTCAATGGTATTCCTTTGGAACACCGTTATCTTGGAAAGCTTACACTTTCAAGCGGTTTTGTTGTGGCATGTGATCCCCTGTTAGGCCTGCACGATGCATTACCTTTTACACGTAAAGTCCCTACCGGCGAATATCCCGTTTACATGGTACTGTCCGGCAGTGGCAACCATCGCAAGAATACCCTGATCAAACTGGAACTCTCAGATAAACGGGCAGTCCGTTGGGAATTGGCCATGGTACCCGGCCAATCTTCCGGCCATTCCTATATTGCAGATGTATATTATGGTTTCACCGTGGATGCCGGCATTGGTTGTATCTGTGATGCCCATACACAGAAACACTATAATAGTTACCTGGAACGTTTCTTTAAGGACAATCCGAACGGTAATATTTATGATTCACTCTTTGCTTCCGCATTTGCACGCAACGGTATAGAAGAAAATCATAGCTTTAATTTCTATCTCCCGGCACGCCCGCAACAAAACGTGATCATGTTCCATACCGGTTATGGTGATGGTATTTATCCCGCTTACTGGGGGCTGTCTGAAGAAGGAGATGTTTGCAGTTTTGTGATCGATTTTATGGTACTATAAATTATTCCGCTATGTTAGCCATACGTTTATTCCTGTTGTTATGCCTTGCGCAGAACAAAGAGCTTGCCGAAGGAGACATCATTTTTCAATCCAATATTTCCCCGCAATGCAAAGCCATTGAATTAGCCACGCATTCCAAATACAGCCACTGCGGCATCTTATTTAAGAAAGGACAGGATTGGTATGTATGGGAAGCCGTGCAACCTGTAATGCAAACACGCCTGGAAGAATGGACCCTGCGGGGCAACAAACATTTTGTGGTGAAACGCCTTATCGCAGATTCACTGATCACCACAGCCGTGATCAAAAAAATGCAGGATGCCGGCAGTAAATACATGGGCAAAAATTACGACAGCTACTTCGAATGGTCGGACGACAGGATCTATTGCTCTGAGCTGGTATGGAAGATCTATAAAGAAACGATGGATATTGAAGTGGGGAAACGCAACCCGCTGCGCAGCTACGATCTCAGCCATCCGCTGGTAAAGGCCACACTGAAAGAAAGATATGGGAAGAATATTCCTTTGGAAGAAATGATGGTATCCCCCGGTGATATCTTTGAAAGCCCGTTATTGAAAACCGTCGTTTCTCAATAAGAGAGAACACTCTTTCTTTTTAAATGTTATATCCGTATGAAAAAACTTCATTTACTCCTCATAGCAGGTGCATGGAACTTCACCGCTTGCCAGAATGCTCCTAAAACTACTACCGCAACAGACAGTGCGCAAGCCGCTGTTAATGCGGATGGTTATTACGAAGCCAGCCTGGCAGCAGCATCTTCTCCCGGAAGATTGATAGGCCTCACGCTGAAAACCACCAACGATGCGGAAATGACCACAGACTATCTCAACAGCACCCCCGAGATAGTGCAAATGGGTAACTGGTCTGCGCTGGACAGTGGAAAATACCTGATCACACTCGTTACCGTAGGCAGCGGCAATCCCCAAAAAGATTCCCTGATCTTTAAACAGGATGGGAACGATCTTCGCTATATAGGGGATGATTATGGTTCGGACGGATTAACGCTTATAAAGAAAGAAAAACCTGCCCCCACCACAAAACAACTGATCATCTGGGTAAAGAACGAAGCAGAATGTGACCGCGGCCCCGGATTCGGCAAAACCAAATGTTACGACGTGGTATACGGAGACAAGCTTCTCCCCGATGCAAAATGGGACAGGCTCTCCGAACCAATAGACAGCTTTACCTACGAAAAGGGCAATATCTATAAGCTGAAAGTGAACCGCATCCCCCGCGATCCCCGTATCCAGGACGTAGGTGCTTATGAGTATAAACTGGCAGAAGTGATCTCAAAAGAGAAGGCAAAGTAAGGGATCCCAATACTTGACATAGGCTCGACATAGGCTCAGCCTATAAGATTCCTATACTATTCCTTAAATATCTTCTCCCCACTGCAGCATCTGGCCGCACTCCAATATTCCTCCAGATTTGCATCTATACTTTGTTTTACGAACAAGGCAGGCCCTGTTCTTAACAAAGTTTCCGCATGAGGTCATTCGTACGATACATTATTTTCCTCTTAAGCTTGAACGGGCCGCTGATGGGCCAGGAGAAAACCCTTGATGACTATGTCAACACCGCCCTTCAGAACAGCCCATTGCTGAAAGATTATACGAACCAGCAAAAGCTCAACCAGGTGGATAGCCTTCGTATCCTCGCCGGGTACAAACCCCAGGTAACAGCTATCAGCACCAATACCTATGCTCCTACTTATCATAGTTATGGTTATGACAATGCTATCACCAACGGAGGCCAGTTCAGCGAGCTGGTCACCGTCAACAAACTCCTTATTGGGAAAAAGAACCTGAACAATCAGCTGGATGCCGTACTGTTATTAAACCGGTCCCTGGAAATTACCGGTAAAATATCCGGGCAGGACCTGAAAAAAGCGGTAACCGCACAATATGTAACCGCTTATGGTACCAGCCAGGAACTGAAGTTTAATGAAGAAATGCTGACATTACTCCGTAAAGAGGAAGTGATCCTGAGAAAAATGGCAGAAAAAGGGGTTTACCGGCAAACAGACTATCTCATCTTCCTGACCACTTTAAAGCAGCAGGAACTGGTGAACACCCAGTCAAAGATCCTGCTGCAGAAAGAGTATGCCGCCCTTAATTACCTCGTAGGCATAAAAGATACCGGTACCGCCATCCTTCGCCCCCCTTTGCTTTCTCCTGAAATGGTGGCAGATGTGGAAGGCACAATATTTTACCAGCAGTTTATCACAGACAGCCTGAAACTTCGCAATAGCGATGCCCTCATCGACTATAACTACAAGCCCAAAGTGAGCCTTTATGGTGATGCCGGTTTTGCTTCCACTTTTACAGACCATGCTTACAGGAACTGGGGTGCCAGTTTTGGGGTAACGCTTGCCGTTCCCATCTATGATGGCCACCAGCGCAAAATGCAGCATACAAAAATTGAGATGCAGGAACAAACGCGGCAGCAGTACCGGGACTTCTTTAAGGTGCAAACGGCTCAACAGCTGGCAGACCTTTACCAGCAGTTACAATCCACCCGGCAGCTGATATCGCAAACTGCTGATCAGTTAAAATATGCATCAGCCCTCATTGCGGCCAACCAGAAATTAATGAACACCGGTGATGTTCATATGGCAGACTATGTACTGGCTATCGGCAATTACATGGCGGCAAAGAACATCCTTACGCAAAACACCATCAACGAACTACAGATCATTAACCAAATAAATTACTGGAACGGAAAATAATATACAATGGCATTATCCCGATTCATTCTTGCTTCTTTTGTTTTGCTGGCCATGCAAGGTTGTGGCCCCAAAGCGCCGGATGCAGCCACCGCAGGGGCAGAAGCAAATAGCGAAGCAGCCGGAACCCCCGTTACGGTTACCTCGCCGGGCATAGAAGACATGCAGGATGTGATAACGTTGAACGCTGTTTCTTCATTCCTGTTAAAAACGCCTGTGAGATCAAGCGCTAACGGCTACCTGCAAAAAGTGTACACCCAGCCTGGCCGTTTTGTCAATGCCGGGCAGGACCTCTTTGTTATCAGAACAAAAGAATCGCAAAGCCTGGGCAATACTATCAGCGGACTGGATTCCTCCCTGCATTTCGACGGGCTCATTCATGTGAAGGCCCCCGGAAGCGGTTATGTAACAGGGCTTTCGTACCGCCCGGGAGATTATGTGTTGGACGGAGAGCAGCTGGCCACGATCTCAGATGCCAAAAGTTTTGTTTTCCTGCTAAATCTGCCTTATGAGCTGAAACCATTTATCCCGGCCAATAAACAACTGACCCTGCAATTGCCGGACAGTACAAGCCTCACGGGTTACCTGGATATTGCTATGCCCGCACTCGATTCAGCCTCACAAACCCAGAGCTATAAGCTCAGGGTTAACACGAATATGGATATCCCGGAGAACCTCATCGCCAAAGTAATGCTCCTAAAGAAAACAAGCCCTCACACCGTAACCTTACCCAAAGGAGCGGTATTGTCAGATGAAATGCAACGTGTTTTCTGGATCATGAAAATGATAGATAGTACCACCGCAGTAAAAACGATCATCGCAAAGGGAATGGAAACCGCCACTACGGTAGAAATACTTTCACCAAAACTCTCTGCTACAGATAAGGTATTGCTCACAGGCAATTATGGCCTGCCGGATACAGCAAAAGTTTTAATCACCCAACAACCGTGACCATGCGAAATTACTTTTCAGCATATAAAAATCCGGTTGCAGTGCTCATCGTGCTCATCATCTGCGGAGGCCTTTTTGCTTACAGCAAAATGCAAACATCCCTTTTCCCGGAGATCACTTTTCCTAAGATCAAGATCATTGCAGATGCAGGTCAGCAACCAGTGAAAAAGATGATGATCACCGTTACCCGCCAACTGGAAAATGCCATAAAACAAGTGCCGGACCTGGAAATGATCCGCAGCAGAACCAGCAGAGGCAGCTGTGAAATATCCGCATACATGAACTGGAACAGTAACATAGATGTGAACCAGCAAAGGATAGAATCAAAGATCAACGAAATAAAGAATATCCTGCCACCGGATATCCAGATCACGGTGGAAAGGATGAACCCTTCTATTTTGCCGGTTATCGGGTATTCGCTGGCCAGTAAAACACGCAGCCCGGTAGATATGAAGATGCTGGCCAAATACACCATCAAACCATTTCTTTCCCAGGTACCCGGTATTAGTGATGTTCGTGTGGTAGGTGGCAAAGAAAAAGAATACTGGCTCATCCTGGACCTCCAAAAAATGAACACCCTGGGCATTACTCCTGATATTATTAATACCGCATTGGGACAAACAAATTTCATTCGCTCTAACGGGTACCTTTCTGATTACCGGCTGATGTATCTCACCATCACAGATGCCTCCGTTACTTCAAGGTCGCAGCTGGAAGAGATCGTGATCAGTAATAACGGCCAGCGCATTGTTACCCTTAAAGATATTGCAGCCGTTGAGATCCGGGAGGCAAAAGAATATGTGAAGATCAACGCTAATGGGAAAGATGGTCTATTGCTCGCAGTGATAAAACAACCAAATGCGAACCTCGTTGAACTCAGCGATAAAATGCAGGTAAAGCTCGAAGCGCTGAAAAAGATCATACCCCGGGACGTAACGATTGAACCATTTTATATACAGGCAGATTTTGTGAAAGATGCCGTACACAGTGTTACGGACAGCCTCTGGATAGGTCTTGTACTGGCCATTTTTGTTGCCATTATATTCCTTCGGTCTGTTAAAGCAAGCGCTGTTATCCTGGTCACGATTCCGGTAATACTTTTATTATCCGTTATTTGTCTCTTTGCAACAGGCCAGTCGTTCAACATCATGACACTTGGCGCCCTTGCTGCTGCAATAGGCCTGATAATAGACGATGCCATTGTTGTAGTGGAGCAGATCCATCGCACGCACGAAGAACATCCTGAGGAACCAACGGCCACCCTTGTTCAGAAGGCGATTAGGTATCTCTTCCCAGCTATGGTAGGCTCTTCCTTAAGTACTATTGTAATATTCCTGCCCTTCGTATTAATGAGTGGTGTGGCCGGCGCCTACTTTAAAGTGATGACGGATACGATGATCATCACCCTCACTTGTTCATTTTTTGTGACCTGGTTGGTATTGCCTGTCATCTACCTGTTGCTGACAAAAAAAGACATGCCAAAGGCCCGGCTGAAGGAAACACCTGCACATCATGTAAAAACACAGCAATGGGTAGCGTTCTTTATCAAAAGGCCGGTTATCAGCCTGGCCATAATAGGGTTCCTGGTTGCCAGTATCATCTATATTTATCCTAGGCTGGCCACAGGTTTCCTGCCGGAAATGGACGAAGGCAGCATTATCCTGGACTACGAATCGCCACCCGGCACTTCCCTGGAAGAAACGGATAACATGCTTCGGCAGGTGGAAAAGATCCTGGTGAAAGTGCCGGAAGTTCAGGCTTATAGCAGGCGTACAGGCACACAGTTGGGCTTTTTTATAACAGAGCCCAATACCGGCGATTACCTTATTCAGCTGAAAAAACAACGGAACAGGTCTACAGATGAAGTAATTACAGCCATCAGGGATCAGGTAGAAGTGTCACAACCCGCACTTAGAATAGATTTTGGACAGGTGATCGGAGATATGCTGGGAGACCTCATGACTTCCGTTCAACCGATAGAGGTGAAAATATTTGGCACGGATCAGGCAAAACTGCAGGAGTTGTCCAAACAGGTAGCCGGCATTATGTCTGAAGTTCAGGGCACGGCAGATGTATTTGATGGCATTGTATATGTAGGGCCTTCTATTAATGTGATTCCTAATAGTACCACCCTGGCCCAATATGGTATTACACCGGCCAACCTGCAATACCAGCTGCAGTCTTCCCTGGAAGGAAATATTGCCGGGGGCGTATATGACAGAGAACAGGTCACTAATATCCGTTTGGTATATCCCGGCAACCAATCACTGAGCATTGGAGATATCAGCAAAACGCCCGTTTTTCTTCCTAATGGCCGCCTGATGCCCATAGACCAACTGGCCACTGTAAATATGGTGCAAGGAGAAGCAGAGATTGAAAGGGAAGACCTGCAATCTATGGGCGTAGTTTCTGCAAGACTGGAAAACAGGGATCTGGGCAGCGTTATAAAAGATATTCAAAGTGAAGTAGCCGCCAAAGTACAACTCCCACAAGGATATGCTATAGTATATGGTGGCGATTATGCAAACCAGCAACAGTCTTTCAGCGAATTGCTCACTATCCTGCTCACTTCCAGTTTCCTTGTTTTTAGTGTGATCCTTTTCCTTTACAGGGATTTCAGGATAGCCCTCATGATCCTTTTGGTTGCCGTATTGGGTATCAGTGGCAGTTATGCCGGATTGTACTTCACTAATACGCCCCTGAATGTGGGCAGTTATACGGGCCTTATCATGATTGTTGGCATCATCGGCGAAAATGCCATCTTCACTTTCCTTCAATTCAGGGAATCACTCCAGGAAACCGGCGATGTAGACAAAGCAATCATCTATTCTATTTCCACAAGGCTAAGACCCAAATTAATGACGGCTATAGGGGCCATTATTGCCCTCTTGCCAATTGCCCTGGGCATAGGTACCGGCGCACAATTACACCAGCCTTTAGCTATCGCCGTCATAGGTGGTTTTATCATCGCCTTGCCTTTACTGCTAATTGTATTGCCAACGCTGATGCGTTGGTTCTTTAAAACACATAAAACACAATAAACATGAAAAACGTACTAACAGGGATCGCCTTACTTTTTATCACAACAGGGATTCATGCACAAAGCAAAACGGTAACAGATGCCTTCGCTAAATCATTTCCGGGCGCAACAAAGATTAAATGGGAAAAAGAGGGAGCAGACTTTGAAGTTGGGTTTACGCTGAATGGCCAGGGAATGTCTGCCGTGTATAACGGCAAGGGAGATCTGATGGAGAAGGAAGTGGAGATAAAGGTCTCAGAATTGCCGGCTGGTGTAGCAGCATATGTTAAAGAACACTACAAAGGGGCGAAGATTACAGACGCGGCCCGCATAACAAAAGCAAATGGGGAAGTGAACATAGAAGCCGGAATAAAAGGGAAAGATATTTTGTTTACAGCAGACGGTAAGTTCCTGAAAGAAGCAAAAGATTAGGCAAGATGAAATTCGCAGCAACAGGCGGCCTTGTTAAAGCATATGTGATGAATCTTTTCATGGACTCAACGCAGGATTACATGTTATACCACAACCTCTCCCATACGGAAAAGGTTGTGGGCCATACCATGGAAATAGTACGCCATTACCAGCTGAATGAAAGAGAAAGATTTGTGCTGAACACGGCTGCCTGGTTCCATGATACCGGCCATATGTTTGCCAGTATAGAAGTACATGAGGAAGCCGGGGTGCATATTATGAGGTCCTTTTTAGAAAAGGAGCATGCCCCCGGCGAATTAATAGAAATGATCGCCCAATGTATCATGGCCACCAAATATCCTCCCACACCAGGAAACCAGCTGGAAGAGATCATTTGTGATGCAGATACCTATCACTTTGGAACCCCGGAATTCAGAATAACAGATGAACTGATCAAAAAAGAAATGCAATTGAGAACTGGCAAAGAGTTTAAGAACTGGTACCAGGATAGCATGAAATTACTGGAAAGCCACCGGTTCTTCACATCCTATTGCCGTTATAAGCTCGAAGCAGGTAAACAACAGAATATACAATATCTGCAGGCAAAGATCAAAAACAGTTAACATTATTTATGAAAAGCATAACCCTTATACTTTCCTTTTTAGCTTTAAGTCTAAATATTTTCAGTCAGCAGAATAAGAACGGAAAGATCACAGGAAAAATACTAAGCAGCGCTGGCAAACAACCTGTAGAGTACGCCACCATCACTGTTACAGACCTCAGTACAGGAAAGATTGCCAGCGGCGCTGTTACAAACGCAGGCGGAACATTTGTGATCAATGCCTTAAACACCGGCAGCTTTAAAGTAATGGTGGATTTTTTGGGGTACGATAAGAAAATAATTGACAGCGTAATGATCACCAACGCAAAATCTTCCAGGGACCTGGGCACTATATATCTTTCCGTACACAGCAGATCGTTGAATGAAGTGGTAATTACTTCCCATACCATCGTAGAGAATAAAATCGACAGGGTCGTATATAATGTAGCGAACGATGTTACTTCCCAGGGTGGAGTGGCTACAGATGTACTGAAAAAAGTACCCCAGGTAACAGTAGACCTGGATGGGAATGTGGAATTACAGGGCAATCCCAATATCCGCTTCCTGATAAACGGGAAACCTTCCAGTATGTTTGGCAATAGCCTTGCAGATGCGTTGGCTTCGATCCCCGCCAGCCAGATCAAAAGTATTGAAGCCATCACCAGCCCCGGCGCAAAATATGATGCACAGGGTACAGGAGGGATCATTAATATCATCCTGAAAGACAATAAAATGCAGGGGATTAACGGAAGCGTCAATCTTTCCGCAGGCACCAGGCTGGAAAATGGTTCCGTAAACCTGAATGTACGGCACAACAATTTCGGGATGAATTTCTTTTTCAGTGGCAATGCGCAGCTCAGTTCTTCCACACCTTCCTCGCAGGACAGGCATTCCATTGATTCTATCGCCGGCACAACTACCCGTTTATTACAGAATGGCGTAGCAGACTTTCGCAGGAGCGCTTATGAATCCGGCCTGGGTTTTGACTGGAACATCAGTAAAACAGATAACCTGAGCGGGGCCTTTTCCTATGATCACTTCAGGAATAATTCAGAAGGCTTAACAAAACAGCAGCAACAGGTACGGGAATTTAACAACCCTTTTGCAGATACCACAGATATGATCAGAAGGTCTGCAACACGTAACCGCATGCATGCGCTGGACTGGGACCTGGCATATAAAAAGAAGTTCAAAAAAGAAGGGCAGGAACTGGATGTATTATACAGCGCAAGTTATGGCTCACCTTTCTCTTATTATCTGCTGGTTTTACCGGATGTAAGGTCGTTCAGCAATAATCCCGGAAAAGATAAAGAGAACAATCTTGCCATAGACTATACTCACCCGGTGAATAACAACTTTACCATTGAAACAGGGCTGAAAGCAATCTTTTATGACATCAGTAACACAGCAGATGTGCATACTTATGATAAAACAGCCAATGATTACTTTCCGGACCCTACACAAACCTACAGCTTTAATTACAAAATGAATGTTTACGGAGGATACCTGTCCGCTACATTTTCGATCGCCCGGTTCCTGGATATTAAAGCGGGCGGCAGATACGAACACACCCATGTAAATGCTGATTTTACGGGTACAAACGTACCGTCCTACGGAAACTTTTTCCCTTCGGTTATCCTGTCTCACAAGTTTAATAAAGACCAATCCCTCAAACTGTCCTATACAAAAAGGCTGGAACGGCCGGAAGGAGGAGAGTTGAACCCCTTCCTCAATCTCAGCGATCCCCATAACATCAATACAGGCAATCCGCTCTTAAAACCGGAAATAGGGAACAATATGGAGCTGGGGTATAACAGGATTTTTGAGAAAGGAGGGAATATCTATATCGCTTTGATGGAAAGGATCAACACCAATGATATAAAACAGTATACCACCTTTTATCCTGACTTCCAGGTAGGAGATTCTGTTTATAAAAATGTGTCTGTTTCAAAACGAACGAATGTAGGCGCAGAATACAATACGGGCCTGATTATTAATGGAGCAGCTCCTGTTACGCAGCAACTCAGCATGCGGGGCAACCTGATGCTTTTTAACAGGTTTGTGGTGAACGACCTGGAGGGCGGGAGGCAAACAAGCGGCCTCAACTGGCGGCTGAACATGAATGCTTCCTACCGGTTCCCGGAAAACCTGGTGGCAGAAGTGTTCGGGGAATACCGTTCTGCGTTCAATAATATCCAGGGCCGGCAGCCACAAAGCCTTTCTTACACTTTCGCATTCAGGAAACAGTTCTGGAATAAGAACGCCAGTATAGGCTTCACCGCTACCAACCCGTTTAATCAATACATCCATCAGCGTACCACCATCAATGCGGCCAATTATTCCTCGGTTGCTGAGCGGCAGATCCCCTACCGCTCATTTGGCATCAGCCTGATGTATAAATTCGGCAAGCTGCAGTTTAAGGAAAAGGAAGCAGATAATAATTACCTCAATAATCCGCCGGCCATGTAAGGATTTAATGTAATATCTACAAGATTTCTCCAGTTTTCCATAGCAAATTGAAAAGATGCGAAAGAAAATATTGTCTTTATCCCTGTTGGCCATGATGATATCTCCTTTGATCTATGGCCAGGATTCAAGTACGGTGATCAATTTCAGGCAATCGGACTATCTGCGGGAAGGCGGAAGGAAACGTTTTCCGGGGATGCTGCTGGTACCCACAATGCTTATTGGATATGGGGCAGCTTCCCTGGGCGTAAATGGCCTGAAGAATGTGAATGGTCATTTTCAGGAGGAACTATACCTGGAGCATAACCCGGCTCCATTGCATATAGACAATTACCTGCAGGTAGCGCCCGCATTGATGGTATATGGTTTAAACATAGCAGGCATTAAGGGAAAGAATAATTTCAGGGATCGTACCATCATTTACGCTATGTCCAATGTGATCATGGGAGGTACGGTATTCCTTACAAAGAACCTCACACAGGAACAGCGGCCGGATGGGTCTGACCGGATGTCCTTTCCTTCCGGCCATACGGCTACGGCCTTTGCAGCAGCAGAGTTCCTCCGGCAGGAGTATAAAGACGTTTCTCCATGGTATGGTATTGCCGGGTATGCCATGGCAGCAACTACCGGATATTTTCGCATGCATAATAATAAACATTGGCTGGGAGATGTAGTGGCAGGTGCAGGGGTCGGTATCCTTTCAACAGATCTGGCTTATTACATTTATCCTTCCATGAGGCGGATGTTTACTAATAAAAAGACCGCGGGAACAACCATCATTGTACCAACTTACCAGCAGGGAGTGCCCGGTATCAGCATGGTACATGTTTTCAGATAATCCCGGTTATTTAAAGTGAATGGTGAACACGTGTTTTTCCACTTCATAATCATATGTAACCCTAAGACCGGAAGCTTCGCAGATCTGGCGGATCACTGCCAGCCCCAAACCGTTACTGGTACTGCTATTGGAAGGATTATAAAATCGCTGGAAAAGATGTGTTTTACTCAGAGGAGTATTGTTGCCGGTATTACTGATCACCATTTGTTCCTCATCTAAAGAAATAAAGATCTCTCCATGATCGTAATTATGCCGGGTAGCATTGCTGAAAAGGTTATTCAGTAAAAATTCGATCAACTCCTTATTGGCGTTGAGGGTTACCGCTTTAATCTCTGTATGGACCGTCAGATGCCTGTCCTCCCAAAGTTCTTTAAATTGCGCAATTTTCTTCGTTAAGAGCTGATCAATGCTCACCAGGGATTTAGAGGCGAATTGTTCGTTTTCTATTTTGGTCAGTAACAGCAGGGATTGGTTCATCCTTGCTAATTTATTCAGCGCTTCTATCGCTCCTTGTAATGCGGCAAACTGGTGCTCCTGCATGTTTTCGTCCTGCATGATCACTTCCAGTTTAGACCGGATGATGGCCAGCGGGGTCTGGAGTTCATGAGATGCGTTTTCCGTAAATACCTTTAACGCTTCATAGTCCTGTAATGCCTTTTCCGTACTGCGTTCCAGCGTGGCATTCATAAAGCTGAACTCGTCAATGCCTGTGGGGGGAAATTTAAGTACCTGCCGGTTCCCTACTTTGAACTGCTGCAGGATCTCTAAAGAATGATAAAAAGGCTGCCACAGCCTTTTTAGGGTTGTTCTGTTAATAACAAATGTGGCAATAAGGATTAAAAGGATGGTACAGAATGTGATCAGGAAAACGGAGCGGGTAATGAGTTCCGTTCCCTCCAGGGACTTACTCACGCTTACATTATACCACTGCCCACCCGCACGAATGCTAAACTCAAGTTTCCGGAATTGCTCTTCATCGCCGGGCATTTCTATTGTTTCATAGAGTTGACCCTCAACCGGTTCTGCCGTTTGGCGAAAGAGGATCTGTTGGTCTTTTACCTCTACGGGGCGTGGTAAAGAATCGTGCTGATGAACAAAATTGCTGATCTCATTCTGCTCAATTTCAAGATCTTCATCCACCTGCCGCAAAAGCGTGAAGTGAAGTGCGAAATAAAAAGCAATGCCCGCCAGCACAAAGATCGCAATTGTTGAAAGCAGATTAATACGGTTATATTTTTCCAGTAATTTCATCGCAGCTGTTTAATAAGAGAACTTATACCCCATCCCATAGATGGATTTGATATAATCAGGGCAGCCTGATTGCACCAGCTTTTTCCGGAGGTTTTTGATATGACTGTAAATGAAGTCGTAGTTTTCGGAAATATCCATATCGTCTCCCCATAAATGTTCTGCTATGGCGCTTTTGCTGATCACCCTGTTCTTATTGCTGATGAAATAAAGTAACAGATCGTACTCTTTACGGGTAAGGTCTATTACTTTATTTTTTACAACGGCTGTTTTTTCCAGCAGGTTCAGCTGTAATTCATCAAACGATATAATATTACTGCCATCAAAGCTTTTCCTCCTGATAATGGCAGCTACGCGGGCTGATAGCTCCGGTAAATAAAATGGCTTGGCCAGATAATCGTCCGCGCCGGCCTTTAATCCATATACTTTATCATCCAGGGAGTTTTTGGCGGAAACTATCAATACCCCATCTGCTTTATTACTGCGTTTTAATTCTTTAAGCAGGTCCAGCCCGCTTCCGCCGGGAAGGTTAATGTCTAATATGATGCAGGTATAATCATAGAGAGAGATCTTTTCCATGGCTGTTTCAAAGGTCCCTGCCACTTCACACAGGAAGTTCTCATCTGCCAGGTACTGGCATATACTGTCTGACAGGTTCTGCTCATCCTCTATGATCAATACTTTCATATAGTTACAATTAATACGAAGTACGGGATAAAATCTGTAGACATTTAGACATCAGTCTATCCGAAACTCCGGCTTATGAAAGAACCCGAACCAGAAAGCAAACCCCTCATTTTGCTCCAATATCCCAAACTGATCGAATATCTCATGCGCAAAAGGCACTCCTGCCGTACCATTGGCCGTGATCACCTGTTTATCCCGAACAGCTGCTTTCTGAACATAATTCGCTTCCCCTTTATAAGAAGGTACTGCATCCTTCAACAACCCCAGGTCATTGCTGGTATGTTTGATATTATCCAGGAAACCCTCTGCCGCCATGTATAAGGTGGCATCACAGATAGCCGCCACTGTTTTCCCTTCACTCAATGCTTCTTTAATAAAAGGGGTGATCTCCCGGTTCTTTCCTTCGGACCATGCTGCCCCTCCCGGAATAATAATAAGATCAGCCGTATCCAGTTCCGCTAAGGACAGCCTGGGCACAACCGTAAGGTTACCAGCGGAGGTGACTGGTTTTCCATCAAGAGAAAATGTCTGTACTTCGAAATCAGTGAACTGCTGCAAACCTGCAACTGCGAGAGCGGGTTCCCAGTCAGAATACCCATTGAATACAAAGAGATAACAAAGTTTGTTTTTCATGACGCCTGTTTTTATTGACAGTACAAATGTCCTGCCGGGGAATGACAGCCTTATGTCAGTAGAAAAACAGGCATATGATGAAAGTCATTGTTTTTTTTGCGCATAAAGCGCTAACTTGCCCCCTGAAATATCTTAAAACTGTATATCATGTTGTTGAACGTTCTACTCAGCTCTGGCTATGAGCTCGGCAATAAAATCGGCCACTACGGCGCTTGGTTTTTCATCATTCTGTTTAGCCTGATGTTTTTGTATGCCATGGTGAAATACGTTAAACGTTAATCAGACAGCTCAAAATATTTGAAATAAAAGGCCCCCGATCCAATCGGGGGCCTTTTTATATGAAGTAATTTAAAACGCTTCCGACAGCGAAATATAAAACCCGCTCTGCCGCTTTTCTCCCGGCCTCTTTTCTCCCCATCCATAATCCACCCGAAGCGTGATCCGTGCCGCCTTATCATAGAAGTAACGCAGCCCCAGCCCATAATTGGGTTTTAACCCAGCAGTGGTAAATCCGCCATTCTTGAACACGGTACCTGTTCCGGCAAAACCTGCCAGCGCAAAAGTGGGTTTCATATCAATGAACCAGAACTTAATATGTTTCTTAGGGTCTAAGAAATAACGGTACTCCGCCTGTGCTGCCAGGTAATTCTGGTCGCGGTAACGCCCCGTATAATAACCCCGCATAATGTTATCATTCCCCATTTCCGGCATCAGGTAAAAAGGCAATGTATTACCCTGCAGGGAATGCCCGTAAGCATTCAGGCCCAGTGTGCTTTTTGCAGAGATGGGAATAAAATGACTGGCCTTCAGCTCAAGCCGCCACAAAGGATGTTTGCTTAAAAAAGAAGGGGCGTAGGATACATTGGTCCTTACAAAAGTGCCCCCTGTGCAGTAATTCTGATTATTCCGGTTATCGTACACACCCGTCACCCCCAAAAAAGTAGCGTAACCACCTTCTTTATCCTGCAGATCTGCCAGCGGGTAAATACCTTTCTGTTCATCCACCGTGAACCGGTCGTGCTGATACATAAGGGAAAGCCCTGCGTAAAAATGACTGGTCACTCTTTTCTCAGCTTCTACGGAGAACTTGTACCTTTTATTCCCTACCAGGGAGCGGTTCTTGTACTGCGTAGTATCTCCCATTCCGTAGAAATAGAAAGGGAAATTATGATAGCGGAAGTTTGTTTTTATATGGAAGTTGTTATCCTTCGTCCAGTTTTCGAAACGGACGTCAAACTTGAACTGGCTATTGGTAGTGAAGGTTGAAAGTATGCTGGCCGTGGAGTTCCGCGTCCAGGGAGAAGGGTCCTTTTTATCTGAATAATAGGAATACAGTGCAGCTACGCCGAATTCAAAACCCTTTTCGGGAGAAAAACCAATCACCGGTATCGGGAAAAGACTGTTCCTGCGCGCCGGAATAGAATCCGGCAGAGGAGAATCCTGTGCTCTCAGTCCCGACCCCGCCAAAATACAGAGAGAAAGTGCCGAAATGGTTTTACGCATCTGCGCAATATGCAAAAAATTCCTGAGGTACGAACAGCCGGCTACCGCTGCAAAGCCTTAAGGGATATGATTTAACACTTTCTTACCACGTATAAAACCAGCGATCAGATTAATGATAAATAGAATTTGTCCCAGCAGGAAAATAGCCAATAGAAAAACAGGCGTCTGTTTCAACACAACAGCTACCAATGCGCTGAAACCTGTTCCTGCCACGTGAAACCATTGAGTGCTGCGCCATTGGCGATAATTATCCGTGAGAAAATAAAGTACGGTTTCCAGTAGAAAGAACCCGCCCATCAACACTCCTATGTGAAAATTACTGATAATATAATAAGTGTCCATCAAGGGAATGTCTGTTGTAGAACGGCCTGCAAGAAAGCCCGAAATGATTACCAGCAAAGAAATGATCAGCAGGATATATTTGGGCTGGGATAAAAACGTCATATAGCAGCATTTTTCCTGATATCCTCAAACCGCTGGTCCTTCACCAGCTTCCCATCCTCGAAAACCGTTTCCAACACATCGGGCAGCTCAGGAAACTCATCCGCCCCCACCGTTTTATACCCATCAGAACCCTTCACGAGCTTGAATTTCCCCGCCTTGGATTTTTTGAAAGAAGTCCGCAGTTCGCCGGAAGCATCCATTTCCACCGGAGACTTAGAAACATCCACGCCTTCCCCGTTAATCTCCGCATAAGAACATTTCAGTGCAAACTCCTGCGTATCCCGGTTCACCTTTTGGATCAAAGCCCCGCCCATACCCAGCACAAGGTTCTCCGCACTGATCCCTGCCTGCTGTAAGGCAGCATAGATCTCCCGGATGGATTGGTAATTGATCCCATCCCCCTGGATCACCCGAACCTGTGGTGGCAGTACTTTATAGCCCTTTTCATTCAGGGTAAATCCAAATTTATCCATCAGGATCCCGAACACTTTCAGCAATGTTCTCACCGGGTCTCCGGAATCCGGCCGGATCACCAATGTACCTTTCCTGGCCAGGACCTGGTCTTTCAGCAAAGTGCCCCAGTATTCCTCACAGGCCCGGAAGATATTATAGGAATCAGAGACACAGGCAATAGTGCCTTCCGGAAAAGTGTCCAGCACATGTTTGAATATTTTTTCCTCTCCTGCTTCTCCCAATAAAGTAACAATAGAATGTTCCGTAGCCGGAATGGAAAGCCCCGGAGCTTTCGATGCATGGTAATATCTTTTCGCAAAAGTGGAAGCCGCCAATGTATCGCTCCCGCTGAAGTTCACAAGATGCGCACTGCCACCTAACCCTGCCGCCTCTACGGAAGTAGCGCCACGGAATCCAAAATCATTCAGCACAAGATCGATCCCCGCCTGCGAAGCGGCACTGGCCGTAGCCTTGAAGTATTGGAGAACAATCTTCTTTATCTCCCGCGAAAGCGTAGCTACCGTATTCGGATACCAAACCTGCATCAGTAATGTCTCTAAAAAATTCGTGAGCCAATAACATTTAGGGTCCGTATTTTCGATCGTCATCAATACATTTTTCACCGGAACAACAGTTCCTTCCGGCACCGCTTTAATCCGCACAGGCAAATGGCCACTATGTTCTTCCAGGAGATATTGAAAGCGCGAGGCATCAAATACATCATCCCTGCCAAATACTTCCGGCAACATCTCCGAAGCCTCTTTGATCTTTTCCGCAGTGATCACCTGACCTTCTAAATAGGCTTTCAGAAGATACTGCAATCCATAAAATACCGTTTCGGAAAACAGGCCGCCACGGCTTTCCAGGTAAGAATAGATCTTATTCGTGCCCGGAACATAGAGCTTGTGATGGGAATATTTGTAGGCGTCCGCGAGTAAAATAAGGTTCTGCATACTGTAAATTAAGCATTTAGCCCCTAAATGAAGAAACCCTTTGCTGGAAAGGGTTTCGGGCTAATTTATGTTCTTTGTACACAAATAGCCATATTATATTCAATATTCATATATTATTTGTGTAAATAGGCGCTAAAATCTAAAAACCAGTACTTTAGGAGAATATTTCAACGAAAGTGCCCTTTTCCTGTAATTCCGTGAATTTCTCCCTGTTAAAGCTAAATAATTGAGCCGGACGACCTTGTAAAGGGTGCTTCAATTTCTCCTGCTGCGTGGTCAGTAATCCCAATCCGTGGATCTTTTTCTGGAAATTCCGCCGGTCTACCATCCGGTCGTACAACCATTCGTAGAGTTTCTCCAGTTCGGAAACAGGGAACTTGGCATCGAGCAGTTCAAAGGCCAGGGGTTCATGCCTGAAACGCAGGCGAAGATGGTCCAGCGCAGCGGCAATCACTTCTGCATGATCAAAGGCCATTTGCGGTAATTCCCTCACGGGGTACCAGCGTGCTTCTTTGTTTCCCGCGCCCAGCGTTAGTTTAGCCGCGGAAGGTTTGATCAGCCCTACATGTGCCACACACAATACGCGGCCACGCGGATCACGGTCCGGCGCGCCAAAAGTTTTGAACTGTTCCAGGTAATTAACACGGAGCCCGGTCTCATCGCGGATTTCGCGATGTACGGCGTTTTCCAGCGGTTCGTCGTTTTGAACAAAACCACCGGGAAGCCCCCATTTAAAAATGTGAGGAGGGATACTGCGTTTACTGAGCAATACCATCATGCCTTCCTTAGAGTTGAAGCGAAGCACTACGGCATCCGCTGTCACCCTGATGTGTTGATGAACTGGCAAGGGATAATCGTTTTTACTGAATTACTTTTCTCTGATGTACTGTTCCACTTGTGCTGTGCCTTTGTGAAGGTTCACGAACAGCGGATTTTTAGCCGGGTCAAAAACAATGATGGTATTGGATTCCCAGGCATCCTGTGGTGTTGGCAGCACCAGGTCTACCTGTAATCCATTTTGCCGGCGGAACATCAAACTGTCCTTTTTGATATACCTCACCGGAAATTGCTGTTCTTTTAAATATTGTACTAAAAGCTCTCTGCTGGCGTTAACCAAACTATCCGTTACGATCGGATGTTCCCGCATCACAAAACATTTTTCACTGATCACATCGTAATTGGCGGTGTCTGTTTTCTCACGTGTAGGGTTACACGCAGTAAGCACTGCCAGTGTAAGTAGGAAGTAACGCATAATGCAAGTTATAAACTTAAAAACGGATGTCAAATACTTTCTCTTCTTTTCCGCGCTTTACTTTAACGGTCGTTTGGTCTCCGGCTTTAAATGTTGAAAGGGCTCCCATATAAGTTTCCACATCCGTAACGGGCATATTTCCCAGTTGAATGATCACATCACCAGTAGCCAAACCAGCCTTGCTGGCGGGTTTGCCATCAGAAACACCGTCTACCCGCACGCCCCCTTTGCTATAGGTATAGTCCGGCATAATACCCAGCGTTACCGTAAAGCGGGTACTGCGCCCCATCTGCATTTCCCGGGTTTTGGTAAAAGCCAGGCGGGGCTGCGCATTGGTTTTTTCAATGATCTCATACACCGTTTTCAGCACGGTGAGTTCTCCTTCGTAATTGATCTTATCCGCGTCGTCGCTGGGTTTGTGGTAATCCGCATGGGTGCCGGTAAAAAAGAAAAGCACGGGAATATCTTTCCGGTAAAAGGAGGTATGGTCAGATGGGCCGGTGCCGGAAGAATCATAACTTACTTTTAACCCGGAAGGCAGGCTGCTTTTGAGGAGGGCCGTCCAGGAAGGAGAGGTGCCAATGCCACCGATCTGTAAACCTTTATCATTATTGAGGCGGCCCACCATATCCATGTTCACCATGTAATTCACAGATGTAATATCTATAGTGCTGTTCTCTGTATAATACTTGCTGCCAAAAAGCCCCAGTTCTTCCCCGGAAAAAGCGATCAGCAGGTAATTGTTGTTTTTAAGTTTCGAAGCCTTCAGTAACCGGCCCAATTCCAGCAGGGCAGCCGTTCCGCTGGCATTATCATCTGCCCCGTTATGAATGGCCTTTTCGCCGGGGGCAAGGGAATTATGATCTTCTCCCAGCCCCAGGTGATCATAGTGTGCGCCGATAACAACCGTATTGGCGGCTCCGTTATCTATATACCCCACCACATTGGTACCGGTACGTTTGCTGTCTTTAAAATCCACCTGCATCTCTATCTGGAACCCATTGGCATCATCCGCGGAGAGGGTTTTGCTGGCTTCCGGGCCTACCCACACTGCCGGGATCGGCAAGGCTTCCGACTTTTCATCCAGCCAGCGGGTAACGGTCGTGAACTCCTCAGGGCCATTGTAGAACACAATGCCTGTAGCCCCGTTCTTTTTAGCTTCTTTGGTCTTTTTAATATACAACTCCATCGGAGAAGCATGCGGGCTTACCTTTTCATCCCAGGCCTTCACATTGTCCAGCCAGATATTATCCATTTCATTTACCCCCGGCAGCACTTCTCCTTTTGCTGCTTTTACAGCACTGAAGGGCAAAGGCCTGTAATGTTCAGGTTTGATGGCCTGGTGGTTAATGTTAAATTTTGTGTTGGCGCCGGGTTCTTTTCCTTCCCGTACCGTAAAAGTTTGCAGGTATCCCTGGTCCCCTTTGGGGCTAAGGCCCGCCAGCTTCATCTGTTCTGCAATGTAGGCGGAGGCCAGTTGTTCACCTTCCGTGCCAGTACGGCGCCCTTCCAGCTTATCACTGGCCAGGTAAGTCACATGCAATTGCAGGTTATTGACAGTTTTGCGATCAGCTTTCTTTTGCGGGTAAGCAACCAGCGTTATACAAACGAGTGGGAGTAACAGGTAACACTTTTTCACTGCATGGTAAATTTGAAGCAAAAATAATGGTAATCTCTGACCTAAAGTGGTATTTATCATAGGAATGTCTTACGCAGCCACCCCCTTTGTTTTATCGTCAAATTAAATATTAAATTTGCCGGGCTCTGGAACGAGTTACAACAAAACACCAAAAAATGAAGAACACGCCGTTTACACACAAACACATTGCACTGGGCGCAAAAATGGCGCCATTCGCAGGTTATAACATGCCGATCTCTTATACCGGTATCAATGATGAACACGCAGCAGTGCGTAATAGTGCAGGTGTGTTTGATGTAAGCCACATGGGCGAATTCATTCTCAAAGGAGAAAATGCCCTGGACCTCATTCAGCGCGTTACCAGTAACGACGCTTCCAAACTTACTGCCGGAAAGGCCCAGTACTCCTGCCTCCCCAATGCAGAAGGAGGTATCGTGGACGACCTGCTGGTATATTGCATCGAGGAAAATAAAGTATACATGCTGGTGGTGAACGCCAGTAATATTGAAAAGGACTGGAACTGGATCAGCCAGTTCAACTCCAAAGGGGTGGAAATGCATAACATTTCAGACCAAACCTGCCTGCTGGCCATCCAGGGCCCACTTGCCACCAGCATCCTGCAGACCTTAACAGATAAAGACGTTATCAATCTTAAATATTACACCTTCGTAAAAGGCACTTTTGCAGGGGTGGAAAATGTACTGATCAGTGCTACGGGTTATACCGGCGCAGGTGGTCTTGAGATCTATTTTGAAGATAAGGACGGCGCAGCAGATAAGGTCTGGGACGCTATCTTTGCCGCCGGTGCTTCTAAAGGCATCAAGCCAATTGGCCTGGGGGCCCGCGATACCCTCCGCCTGGAAATGGGTTTCTGCCTCTATGGGAATGATATAGACGACCGTACCAATCCATTGGAAGCCGGTTTGGGCTGGATCACCAAGTTCACAAAAGACTTTACCGCCCGCCCCATCCTGGAAAAAATTAAGGCAGAAGGGGTTAAACAAAAGCTCGTAGGTCTTGAGATGATAGATAAAGGCATTCCCCGCCATGATTATGAGATCAAAGATGCACAAGGCAACCTGATCGGCAGGGTTACTTCCGGCACACAATCCCCCACCCTCCAGAAAGCAGTGGGATTGGGATATGTGAGAACAGACTTTGCAACACTCGATTCAGAAGTTTATATTGCAGTGCGCGACAAGCTCCTGAAAGCAAAAGTTTCCAAGGTGCCATTCCTGTCCTAAGCAGGAAAAAGCCATACAATTTAGCGGGAAAGGGGAGCGTTATTGAAACCTATCATCTTTAGAACCATATCTTTAAATGCTATGCCGCTGATCCATCTTACCACGGTTATTCATGCTCCATTGCACAGGGTCTTTGACCTGAGCCGGAGTATCACACTGCATAAACGCAGTATGGAACACTTAAAAGAAGAGGCCATAAAAGGAAGAACGAGTGGATTGATAGAATATGATGAAACGGTTACATGGAGAGCCAAACATCTTAACAAAATGCGGCAGCTCACCATGAAGATCACGGCCATGCAAAAAGACCACTACTTTTGCGATGAAATGGTGGATGGTGACTTCACCTTTATGAAGCACGAACATTTTTTCCGCGAGATAGCAAATGGTACCGTAGTAATAGATATCATGGAGTTCGGAACACCCTATGGCCGCGTTGGCCGCTGGTTTGAAAAGCTCTATCTTAAAAAATACATGCAACGCCTGTTAGCGCTGCGCAACAATATCATCAAGGAATATGCAGAAAGTGAAAAGTGGCGGGTGATCCTTGATTAAAAAACAAAGAATGGACGAAATAACAAAACCAAGGCTGGAAGTATGCCTTTCCCCAGCCCTCCTTCACTTGTTCGACGTTAAGAACAGCATTGTTGTAATTATCGACGTTTTACGCGCTACTTCCACCATTTGCACTGCATTATACAATGGTGCGGCAAAAGTTATTCCGGTGGCCACTGTGGAAGAATGCGTAAGTATCGGCCGCCAGCTGGACGCTATCACTGCCGGAGAGCGGGATGGTAAAATTGCCGAAGGTTTATTACATGGCAATTCCCCCTTCGAATATCCCACAGAATTCATTGGCGGTAAAGTGCTGGTGCTTACCACTACCAATGGCACCAAACTTTTGCACATGGCAAAAGATGCCGTACAGATCATCACGGGATCTTTCCCTAACATTTCCGCCGTTTGCGAATACCTGATCTCCCAGGGGCAGAACGTGATCCTCGGTTGCGCTGCCTGGAAAGACCGCGTAAATATGGAAGACACCCTGTTTGCCGGAGCAGTAGTGAGCCGCATCAAAGAACATTTCGATGTAAACTGCGATTCTGCGATTGCTGCTGAAACACTCTACCATAGCGCAAAAGGAGACCTGTTCTCTTTCATGAAAAAAGCATCTCACTTCCATCGCCTGGCCCGCTACGGACTGGAAGAAGATATAAAATACTGCCTTACGGAAGATGGTGCCAACATCCTGCCCATCTTAAGGAATGGCGAACTGATCAAAGAAAAATAAAAAAGGCGCGGTGAATTTCACCGCGCCTTTTTTCTGTTCAAAATGTTTTTAAGCGACCTGTCTTTTGAGTCGCAGGAAATTATCTGCTGAATAAACGCCACCGCCGTTGAACAAAAAGAATACATTGATCAGCAGCATGGTAATCGCTCCGGTGGCATCCCCTAAGGTAGCGCCGAGCGCAAACTTAAATACAGTAGCCACGATCATGGTGATCACCAGTGAAAGGGCCGCAAAACGGGTGAATAAGCCAAACACGAGCAACAATCCACCCAGGAATTCAGAAATAGTAGCCAGCAGCCCCCAGAATGCAGGCCATGCACTGATACCAAAAAACTTCATGGAACCACCTACTCCCGTCCAAACAGGCTCACCGCCAGCTATTTTTTGCCATCCGAAAATAAAGAACAATACCCCAACGCCAATACGCAATATTAATAATCCGAGCTGTTGGGTCTTTGTGTTTTCAATAGAGGTTATATTCGCCATAGATTTAATTTATACAAAGGTAACAGCAGAAGCCCCCGGTACTCAATGGATATTTTTTCGTTTGAGTTGCACTATTTTAGTAATACCAAAACCCTCAGCAGTATGACAAATTACATCTGCACCACTTGCGGCGTGCAATATGAGTCCGGCATAACGCCACCACTCCATTGCCCCATCTGTGAAGACGACAGGCAATATGTAAACCCCGGCGGCCAAAGCTGGACCTCCCTGAAAGAGGTTGCCAAACAACACCGCAATATCATAGAAAAGATCTCCCCGGACCTTTATGCTATCTATACTGCGCCGAAATTCGGCATTGGGCAGAGAGCTTATCTTGTGATAAGCCCCGGTGGTAATGTGTTATGGGACTGCATCACGTTATTAGACCCCAGCACCATAGATATCATTGAAAAACTGGGCGGCATCAAGGCCATTGTGCTTTCACACCCCCATTATTTCAGCACTATTGTTGAATGGAGCGAAGCTTTCCAGGCAGATATTTACGTACATGCGGAAGATGCTCACTGGCTGGGCCGGAGGAATAATAAACTGCGTTTATGGGAGGGGGATATAGAACCCTTATGGGACCAGATCAAGATCGTACGCTGCGGCGGACATTTTCCCGGAGCCTGCATTTTACACTGGCCTGTTGGTGATGGCATATTGCTGGTAGGCGATACCATCCAGGTATCACCCAATTTAACAACCGTTTCCTTTATGTACAGTTACCCTAATAATATACCCCTGCCCAAAAAGGACATCCTGGCCATCGCATTTGCAGTTAAATTATTGCAATACAATGTGATGCACGGTGCTTTTGGTCTCAGTATCCGGGAAAATGCCGCCGCCGTAATGGATCGTTCCGTACAACGGTACCTGCAGATCTATGAATAACGGATACCCGTAAACACCTCTTCAGCGTGCGCTATGTGAATTTTTATGCTTACTTTTGTGGATTGCCTTTTTATGAGCCATTTAGAGAAAAATTTAGTTCACAGACAGCAGGAACAGAGATGATGAAGCGTGGTCTTTTTGTTTTACAACCCGGGTTTATGTAAAGAAGGCAATAGCAAAGAAAAGCATGTCGCTACCCCATTTATTGAAATATGTTTATAATAACGGAACCGATGAGGTGATCCGCCGGGGGAAACGCATCTTTTCCACAGGCGGTGTGGAGTTGCTGGAAGGGGACCCTGTGCTCAAATCTGCTACTTTTCGCGTAAAAAGCGATACACACGCTAACTACTATAAAGTTTCCATCAGCAAATATCACGAGCCCGCCACCATGAGTGTACGGTGCCAGTGCCCTTATAATTTAGGAGATATCTGCCGGCACGAAGCGGCCGCTCTTTTCCAGTTACAGGAAATGCTGGACAGGAATCATTTTGAATCTTACGAAACACAATATGATCAGCAGCACACGCTGATCAAAATGAAATCCATAGACCTTAAAACCCTCAAACTCCTTACCTCCAGCCCTATGATGCAGGATGCAGAAACCATCCTCCGCAAAACACAGGCTGTGATCAAAGCTGCCAAAGATGAAAAAGTAGAGGCAGAACTGAAGTTTGAAGGCAAAAAATATCCGCTCATCCTGCAACGCAACGAAGAGCGGAACTTCGATACCCATTGTACCTGCGATGAACATGAACATCCCATCTGCGTACATAAACTGGCCCTGTTCCTGCAACTGCTGCATGCACACGGACCATTTTATTTTGATACCCTCCGCAACTGGGATAAAGAAAAAAATAAACTCCTTTCCTCTTACGGATACACGCTGAACGACGACCTCAACGGGAAGTTTGCGTTCTCTTACCTCAACGGTAAACCCTTCCTCCGCGTACTGGACCCCAGTATCAAAAAAGTGGAAGCGCCCGTAGCGGCAAGTAAAGCAGAACCACCACCAGAGCAGGAAACCATTACGGTAACACGCAGGCTGGGCGTTATGCTCAACGCCAACGATAAACTGTTCCCTTACTTCCAGGCAGAACTGATCAACGGAGATGCCAATGAAGATGAAACAGAATTTGTTTCCCTCGTTACCCGCCTGGACCTTAGCAAGTACGTAGACTTCTATCAATATAAAGAACGGGACAGGGAACTGATCACGCCTGTACGCAAAATACAGCATGCGGAAGTGAGCAAGTTCCTGAACAAAAATTCTCCTTTCGCCGGTATCTGGGAAAACATCATGCATGAAAATGAAGATGGCCTGCCCATGGAAACCATGGAGCTGATCGTGGAATACCTGCATCCCAAGATCGTAAAGCTCTTCCCCATACTGATGGAACACCGCCTGGTGTTCCTGCTGAGAGAAGGGCAACCGTTTAAGACCAAGAACCTGCAACCATTGCTGGTAGCAGATGAGCCGCTGCAGCCTTACTTCAAGGCAGACCCTGTGAATGATCATGTGGAAGTGACTGCCTGGGTAGATATTGAAGGAGAGCCCGTGAACGTGTTTGCCAACCAATGGGCCAGCCCTATGCTGTTCCTTTACAACGGCACCATTTTCCATTTCAAGCGTCCGCAGGATAGTATCAACATTATGCGTTATCAGCAGATGAATGCATTAAAGGTACCCTCTGCAGAATGGCAGGACTTCCTGAAAGATGTGATGCTGCCCCTTGGCAAAGATTACGCCGTACAGTTTGATGCTACCCTGCTCGCAGAAGTAGATGATATCATACCTGAAACACGTGTGTACCTCAAAGAAATGGGCGAAACATTCGTGATCCAGCCGGGCTTCTCCTATGCCGGGCATGAAGTGGAATGGAATGAGGAAAGCCGTATCACCGTGCAGGAAGCCAACAAGGTACTTGTTATTCACCGGAACAAGGAAGTGGAGAATGCTTTTGTGGCGAAGCTCCGCACCCTGCATACCAACTTTAATCATCTCAGTAACTATAACTACTTTTTCCTGCGTTCCAAAGAAGCGCTGAAGAACAACTGGTTCTTCCTTTTCTTTGATGCGCTCAAGGAAATGGATGTTCGGGTATTCGGTTTCGAACAACTCCGCAACTTCCGCTTCAATCCGCAAAAACCCGTTACCAACCTGCAGATCAGCTCTGGCATAGATTGGTTCGATGCACAGGTGGAAGTATTGTATGGCGATCAGAAAGTAGGGATCCGCGATATCAAACGCGCATTGGCCAACAAGCAGAATTATGTGCAGCTGGCAGATGGTACCCTTGGTTTATTACCGGAAGAATGGTTGAAAAAATATTCCCTGCTCTTTAAGATCGGGGAAGAAAAAGATAAAGGTGCCGGCCTGAAGTTGAGTAAATACAACTTCTCCGTGATCGATGAATTATATGAATTCATTGATGATGATGCCATCCTTGCAGAGCTGGATGAAAAACGCCGCAAGCTGTTGCAGTTTGATGAGATCCGCAATGTGCCCTTACCGAAGAATGTAAATGCCAATCTCCGCCCCTACCAGGAAAGTGGTTTCCAGTGGCTCAATTACCTGGATGAAGTGAAGTGGGGAGGTATCCTGGCGGATGATATGGGTCTTGGTAAAACCGTACAGGCGCTTACCTTCATTCAACACTACAAGAATGAGAACGGCCAAAGCATGATGCTGGTGGTTTGCCCTACCACGCTGATCTATAACTGGGAGAATGAGATCAAGAAATTCACACCAGGCATCACTTACCATATCCATCATGGCCCTGCACGTATCCGCGCGGCGGAAGAACTACAGGCCTTTGATGTGGTCATTACCACTTATGGTACACTCCGGAGCGACATCCAGCTGCTCATGAAGATCCAGTTCGATTATGTGATCCTCGATGAATCGCAGGCTATCAAAAACCCGCAGTCCAAAGTGACCAAAGCAGCACAGTTGCTCAATACCCGCAATCGTATTGCATTGAGTGGTACACCCATGCAGAACAATACCTTTGATATCTATGCACAGATGAACTTCCTCAATCCGGGAATGCTGGGTAGTGTGGACTTCTTCAGAAATGAATTTGCCACCCCTATCGATAAGTTCCAGGATGAAGAAAGGAAAGAGCACCTGAAAAAACTCATTTATCCGTTCATTCTCCGCCGCACGAAAGAGCAGGTGGCCAAAGACCTGCCGGATAAGATCGAGACGGTGATCTTCTGTGAAATGGACCCTGAACAAAGGCATATTTACGATGCTTACCGTAACACCTATCGTTCCAAGATCCTGGGTGTAATAGAGGATCAGGGTATGGAGCGCAGCCAGCTCACCATCTTGCAGGGCCTTATGAAGCTGCGCCAGATCTGTGATTCGCCGGCCATCCTCAACGAAACAGAAAAGTATCCCAACCATTCCGTGAAGCTGCACGAGCTTACCCGTGAGATAGCGGAAAACAGCGGGCATCATAAAGTTTTAGTGTTCAGCCAGTTCCTGGGTATGCTGGGCCTCATCCGGGAAAGGATGACGCACATGAAGATCCCGTATGAATATTTTGATGGCAGCACCTCTACCGTAGATAGAGAAAAAGCAATTCAGAACTTCCAGAATAATGACGATTGCAGGGTATTCCTCATTTCCCTGAAAGCAGGTGGGGTGGGTCTTAACCTTACCGCCGCAGATTACGTGTACATTGTTGACCCATGGTGGAACCCCGCTGTGGAACAACAGGCGATTGACCGTACACACCGTATCGGGCAGACCAAAAACATCTTTGCTTACCGCATGATCTGTAAGGATACGGTAGAAGAAAAAATACTGGAATTGCAGGAACGTAAAAAATCCCTCGTAAAAGATATCATTGCAGATGATAACGGCTTTATCAAAAAGCTGTCTAAAGAAGATGTGCTCTACCTCTTCAGTTAAGAGATCAGTTTATAGCCGATCCCGCGGATGTTCACGATCTGTATCCTTGGATCTTCTTTCAGGTAGCGGCGTAGCTTGGTGATGAACACATCCATGCTGCGGGCATTGAAGAAATTATCATCCCCCCATATATCCAGCAGGATAGATTTCCGCTCCATCACCTGGTTGCGGTGTTTACATAAACGCCAGAGTACTTCTGCTTCCCGGTGAGAAAGGAATTCCGTATGATTATTCCTGGAGAGGGTTTGTTTCGTATAATTGAATGCGTATTGGCCGATGGTCACATTATCTTCCCCCTGTTCCTGCTGTACAGGTGTTGGCTGAAAGCGGTTGAGCAAAGACCTGATCCTTACGATCAGTTCATCCATGCTGAAAGGCTTTTTCAAATAATCGTTGCCTCCCAATTCAAATCCTTTTACCACATCAATCGTTTGCGATTTTGCAGAAAGGAAAATGATCGGGGTTTGTTTATCAGATTTCCTGATCTCTGCGGTGAGCGAAAAGCCGTCCATATTTGGCATCATAATGTCCAGCACAATAACATCCGGTTTATGTTGCCGGTACAAGCGAAGGCCCTCATTACCGTCATTAGCGATGAACATGCGGAAACCCCGCATTTCCAGGCTGTCTTTCACGATCTGTGCCAGTTGCGATTCATCTTCTATCAACAATACGCTTGCGTTCATGTTGTATAAATTTCCGCTGTGTTCATGATACATTAAATTTCAGGTATTTCCAGCAGGAACTCACTTCCTTTGTCCGGTTCACTTTTCACGCGGATAAACCCGCCGTGTTTCTCTACGATCTTTTTTACATAGCTCAGCCCAAGCCCGAATCCTTTTACATTATGCAGGTTGCCCGTTGGCACCCGGAAGAACTTTTCAAAGATACTGTCCTGGTAATTATGCGGAATGCCGATGCCATTATCTTTAACAACAATCTTCAGCCTGTCCTGCAGGCGGCTTACCTGGATGGTGATCTCTGCGGGTTCGCCGGAATACTTGATGGCATTGTCCACCAGGTTATTCAGCGCATTGGAAAGATGTGTTTTATCCACTTTCACCATGGCATCTGAAAGGATCGTATAGGTGAAATCCACCTTCTTATTGGCTTTCAGGCGATGATTGGTAATGATGTGACTGATCAGGTCATTAAGGTCCGTTTCTTCCCTGTACAGTTCAAAATCATCTTTTTCTTCAGCGGCGATATGTAATACTTTTTCCACAAGATCGCTCAGACGTGTTAATTCCTGCCGCGAGATGCTTAAATACTTTTGTGTTTTCTGCTGATCATTCAGGGCATTGAAGTTCTGCATGGCTTCTACCGCCGCGGATACCGTGGCGATCGGCGTTTTCAGCTCATGCGTCATGTTGTTGATGAAGTCGTTCTTTACTTCAGAGAGCTTTTTCTGTTTGAGGATGGTGCGGAGCATGTAAATGAAACAGAGCACGGTGAGCATTAAAAGGAGAGCTGTGCTGAGAAGCGGCCCTATCATCTGACCCAGGATCCTTTGCACAGGATTACTGAAAGAAGCCTGCACAAGGATATCGCTGAATGGATTGAAGGGTATCTTAGCCGTTTGCAGCAGATTGACAGGCTCTGAGAGGAAGATGATCGTATCCTTTTGGAACGAATCTTCTTCTACACGGAAGGTATCCAGTTTATAAGATACATTGATGCCACGGCTCAGCAGTTCCTCTTTGTAAACAGAATCTACTTTCTTTGCGGAGAACCTTTCTTTGTAAATCCTGTTCAGGATCAGCATATCTGAGATCTGCCGGGAGAGCGAATCTGCGTAGAAACGGTATGCCGTGTCCCGGTCCCTGATCTGAATGTTGAGGGTAGTGGCGTTGGTGGAATGTATCAGCCTTTGAAACCGCCGCGGTGCAATACTATCGTTATAAGGTTCGGCCTCCATAAAAACAGCCTCACCGCCAACAGGCATTGCTTTCCCTACAACAGTTCCCCGCACGGAATCGGCCATAACCGTTAAGCCGCTCATAGGTCTCGCCTTTCTCAGGAACACAGAATCTTTCATGAAGACCGCGGGTTTTCCTCTCAGTGCGTAACTGGCATTCACGGAAGGATACCGCCGCCCGATAAACCTCCCGGCATCCATAAACTGTTTATTGTACACCGCAGTGCGCAGTGCATCATTAATATCCTTGTTGAATTCCTCCAGCCGGAGCTTATAAGAGTTATACAACCAGTAAGCCTGGAAAGCGAAAATACCCAGTATACAGGTACTCATCAGGGTCAATATGTTGCGGATTCTGTTGCGCATGGAATGTAAATCTATCCAATCCTTATCATCTACAGGCGGAGCTTAACACTAATTAACAGTAAATAAGACTGCTTAACCCTCCCCCTGCGGCGTATCCTGCAATTTTACACAACAAAAACAGCGCACATATGAAAACGATCATCACCGCTTTGCTAATACTGGCCTTTTCCAATACAGAGGCCCAGCAAAAAACCTCCGGCATAATCGAATATGAAGTAACCTCCCGGATGGACCTGTCCATGGCCCGCACTGTAATGATAGGCCCCGGTGGCCAGGTTACACAGGGAAGCGCAGCAGACATGCCAGACCTTCCGGACCTGATCACCAGCAAACAAACCCTCACCTTTTCCAACACCAAAGGAAAACTGGAAGCAGAAGGTGGCGGGGGCCCTCAGATGCTGAGCTTTTCATCAGCCATGCCGGCAGGAGCAGCGGGAGCTTCAAGAGTACAGGCAATTGACGTGGCAGGGAGCCCAGGTGGCGGCAGAACCTTCTCGGCTGGCCCTGGTGGCCCCGGAGTATCACTGCGCCCCCCTCTCAGTAACACTACGTATATTGATCTGGCAAATAAAAAGTACTTAACCGTTACCACAGAGAAAAAGGACAGTGTTACCAGCAACAGTTGGTATGCCGAAGAGGATTACAAGACCCCTGCAGATATTAAAACCAGCAATAAAACTAAAACCATTGCAGGATTTAAGTGCCAGCGCGGCACCGTAAAACTCGGCGACGAAAACTTCGTTTTCTGGTATACCACAGAAATCCCGCTTTTATTCTCCCCGGTAAATGGTGTGTTGCCCGCAGCAGGAGTTGTGCTATCCATTGAAAGCAGCAAACGCTCCTATGTAGCAAAAAAAGTAGCGTTTAAACCCATAGAAGATACGGAGGTGAGCCTTCCTGCCAATGCGCAGAAAGTAACTGAAGAAGAACTGAAAGCTAAAAGACGCCAGATCCTGGAGAAGTTCCATAACGACAGACTGGAAAAACTCCAACTCAATAACTAAGCCACCACCCCAGCTATAAACCCAATTATGAAACGACGCGTTTTATTGACCGTGGTGTTGGTTATTGCCATCTTAACCATTGCCCGGGCACAGACACAGACCAAACTTCAGATCACCGGCCGCCTGATCGATTACTCCAATAAAGAACCATTGCCCAATGCGGCAGTAGCTTTGCTGGAAGTAAAAGATTCCTCAATAGCTGCCACAGTAGTGGCAGACGCAAAAGGGCTCTTTAATATTACCGGTGCAAAACCCGGCAACTATGTGCTCGTTGTTTCATACATGGGATACCAGCAGCTGACCCGCAATGTACATATACAGGATACCTCCCGCCTGATTGCCTTAGGAACATTAACATTAAAAAGGAAAGGGCTTAACCTGAACGAAGTGGAGATCGTGGACGTAAAACCTCCGATCACCATTAAAGAAGATACGGTGGAATACAATGCAGGCTCTTTTAAAACAAGAGAAAATGCCCTGTTGGAAGAACTGCTTAAAAAACTCCCCGGCATACAGGTGGAAAAAGATGGTACCATCAAAGCCAATGGAGAAACCGTAAAAAAGGTACTGGTAGATGGAAAACCTTTCTTTGGGGATGACCCCAAAATGGCTACCCGTAACCTGCCTGCGGATATCGTAGATAAGATCCAGCTGATAGACCGGAAAAGCGAACAGGCACAATTTACCGGTATCGCAGATGGAGAGATCGAGAAAACGCTCAACTTCACCATCAAGCAGGACCGTAAAAAAGGCGTGTTTGGAAGAGCAACTGCCGGATATGGAAGTGATGAACGTTTCTCCGTGAATGCCAGCATGAACCGCTTCCGGCAAACACAGCAACTTTCCATCATGGGAGGAGGGAACAATACCAATAATACCGGCTTCTCTTTTTCAGATGGCTTTAACTTCGGCGGCGGAGCAAAAGGTGGCGGCGGAACAGGAAATACAGGACTTAACCGGAACTGGAATGGCGGTATCAATTACAGCGATAATCTCGCTAAAGGGTTACGCATCAGCGGCAGTTATTTTATGAGTGATATGCAGCGGGATAATGAAAGAAGAAGTGAAAGGGAGAACCGTCATAAGCCGGATTCTTTTTCCTACGTGAACTCCAACAGCGCCTCCTTAAGTAACAACAGGAACCACCGGGTGAATGCACGCATTGAATATGATATCGATTCTTTTCATTCCCTGATAGTGACCCCCAACATCAGCTTCGGCTCAGGAGATAACTTCTCTGAAAGCAGGAATACCACGCTCAATAATAACCGGGATACTGTCAACAACGGGCGAAACATGAATAAAACCACCGCCAATTCTCCCAGTATTAACGGTACCGCTTTATTCCGCAAAAAGTTCGATAAGAAAGGGCGCACATTCAGTACCAATCTGAACTTTGGCGCTAACAGCAACGAACGGGAATCCATCAACCAGTCGCAGACATCTTACCTGCAACGTAATGGCACCTTCCGGAACGATACCTTAGATCAAAAGGTGATACAGGATAACAGCAGCAAAACCCTGGGTGTGAGGATGAGTTATACAGAGCCGGTATTCATAGACCGCTTCCTGGAGTTGAATTATGGATATAACTATAACGCCAATTCATCCAACAGAACCACCTACGATAAAGGCAAAGATGCTTATGACCAGTTGAACGACAGCCTCACCAACGCTTTCAATAATGTATACAGCAATCACCAGGCCGGCATCAGCATCATGACGCAGAAGCTGCGCTACAATTATACATTGGGCATGAACGTACAGTTCAACAACCTGAACAGCGAGAACATTACAAAGGATAGCACCATACAGCAGCATACCGTGAACATTTCTCCGCTGGCCCAGATGAACTATAACTTTTCCAAGAACCGCCGGATGCGGTTAGCTTACCGCGGGCAAACACAACAACCCTCGCTGGAGCAATTACAACCGGTGCCGGATAATTCCAATCCCTTGTTTGTGAAGTTGGGTAATCCCGATCTGAAACCCTCCTTCAACAACAACCTCAGTGTGAACTATAATAATTTTGATCCGGTGAGCATGCGCAGTTTCTTTGCTTCCCTTACCGGAACATTTACCCTGAACAAGATCGTGAACAACACGGCTATCAATGACCAGGGCATACAAACCAGCCGCCCCGTGAACGTAAATGGCAATTACAATGTGAATGCTTATATGGTGAATGGTTTCTCCATCAACAGGCAGCAGAAAACAACTATCAATACGAATACTTACGCCGGCCTGACGCGGGACGTAAGTTTCCTGAATAACCAGAAGAACTTTACACAAACCCTGAACATTACGCAGGCTGCCAGTTTCAACTATATGTATAAGGAAGTGTTTGACATGGCTGCGGGTGGCAGTGTGAATTATAACAGGGCACGCTTCAGTAACAATAAAGCCAACAACACCAATTATTTCAACTACAATTTTTCCCTGGATTTTAACCTGAACCTGCCGGGAGGTATTATCATTGGCGGGGATGTGGACCATACCATCAATACGGGGAGAACGGAAGGCTACAACCTGCAATACACCCTCGCGAATGGCTTTATTTCAAAAACACTGTTTAAAGCCAAACAGGGCCTGGTCAAATTCCAGGTATTTGACCTGTTCAACCAGAACGTAAGCGTGAACCGTACCGTGATGGATAATTACACGGAGGATTCCGAAACAAAAGTTTTGCAGCGTTATTTTATGGTGAGTTTTTCCTACTTCCTGAACCGTTTCGGAGGGAAGGCGCCCAAGGGGCAAAGAGGGGACAGGATGATGGAAGGGCCGCGTAATAACGTGCGCTTCTAACAAACAACATAATACGGGTGTAATTCGGTCTAAGCCCGTTTGCCGGCTCTGAAATCATTCAAAATGTTCTTCTTCCGGTTTTCCTGCCACTGGTTGGTGAGGTACACCACCAGGCGGCTGATCGTAAAAGTGGGGATGAAATCCAGGCCGGGGAACAGCTCCTCAATGAAATTGAATACGCCACCGAAACCACCGATCGGCCCACCAAACATTTTGTAAAAGATGAGGGCCGATATAGGCGCCCAAATTACATCACTCACTTCCCCGAATACCGGAACTGCATAACTGGCGCAACCCAACAGGTCCATCAGCAGGCAAAGTGTTAAACTGGGAGTAACTCTTCTTTCCATACACACATGCTTTTGTATATATAATCAAATAACCTACCAAAATGTTACTGCCCCTGGGCATAGGAACCAGCAAATCCCTGAAAAGCACATCATAAATCCTTATCCATAAAGCGTTTGCGTTCGAATGCGGTTTGTCCTTATTTTGAAAAAAACGTATTTCCACGGTGCTTGCAAACGGACAAAATTTCTCTTAAATTCACCCCTGGTAAACCCGTTCCACTTATGGCAGACAATCACTCCCGCAGAGATGCGATCAAAAAAGTAGCAACTATGGCTTTAGCAGGCACAGCGCTTTCTTCCCTGACTAACCGCGTATCCGCGCATGAGCAGGCAATGGACGCAAAGCTCAAAGGAAAAGTAAACCACTCCGTTTGCAGATGGTGTTACAATGGTATCCCGCTGGACGAGCTTTGCAAAGCCTCCAAAGAAATAGGCATAGCATCTATTGACCTGGCCAGCCCGGAAGACTTTGCCACCCTTAAGAAATACGACCTCACCTGTGCCATGGTGGCCTCGAATGGTAAAGAATGGGGTATCACCAAAGGTTGGAACCGCCTGGAGCATCACGATAAGCTGGTCACCTATTTTGAACACCTGATCGATGAAACAGCCAACGCCGGATTCACCAACCTCATCTGCTTTTCCGGGAACCGCGAAGGCATGAGTGATCAGCAGGGCCTGGAAAACTGTGCCACCGGTCTGAAAAAGATCATGAGTTATGCAGAAAAGAAAAAGGTAACACTGGTGATGGAATTGCTCAACAGCAAAGTGAACCATCCCGATTATCAATGCGACCGTACTGCATGGGGCGTGGAACTTTGCAAAGCCATCGGCTCTGATCATTTCAAACTCTTATACGACATCTATCACATGCAGATCATGGAAGGAGATGTGATCCGCACTATCCGTGAAAGCCAGCAATACATTGCGCATTACCATACCGGCGGAGTTCCCGGCCGGAACGAAATAGATGAAACACAGGAATTATTCTATCCTGCTATCATACAGGCTGTAGTGGATACCGGTTTCAAAGGATTCGTAGCACAGGAATTCATTCCTAAAAGAGCAGATAAACTGGCATCCCTCAAACAAGGGGTACAGATCTGCGACGTTTAATATTTCCAGTCACGGCGCAGCATCCCCATCACTACCATATCCACGTAATGCCCGTGGAGCTTGGCGCTCTGGCGTAGTATACCTTCTTTGGAAAAGCCCAGCTTGATGGGGATCTGGGCGCTTTTCTCGTTCTGTAACACAAAACGGATCTCTACCTTATTCAGCCGGAGCGCTGCAAATGCATAGCTGATAATGGTCCTGCAACTATTGGTAACAATTCCCTTACCCTGGAAAGATTCCGTGAGCCAGTAACCGATCTCTGCTTTTTGCAGCGGATGGTCCCAGTCGTGCAAATCAATAACTCCACAAAGATGGCCACCATGCCATATTCCGAAGGCAATCGCATCCTGCTCGCTGGCTTTACGCAACATGAGTTCAATGAAGCGGAGAGAATGTTCTTCTGTTGTATTGTAATCCACCCAGGGCAGGTATTTACGCAATGCTTTACGGGATGTATTAACCGCCAAAAACAGGTCAGGAGCGTGTTCCGGTTGTAATTGTCTTAACAGGGTGGTATCGTTTACAGGTAGTTCCAGCATAATCTTCAGGTCAAAAATACAGATATCCCCTTAAAACGCAACAGGCGATCCCCTTTCGAAGATCACCTGTTGTTTTGATTATGACGGTACTGTACTACTACTAACGTTGCGTGATCAATTGCTGTTTGGTCATATCCTTCACCACCTGTTGACTATACACCACGGCCATTCTGGCTGCAGAGGACGGGTCAAAGGTTTCAGTGCGCACGGAATAAAGCAATTGTTTGTTCTTCATGCTGTATAAATTACTTTCAAGGAAGTATTTGGTGTTGGTTGTATAATACCCCGGTTCATAAATACGGTTGTACATACTTCCGTAGTAAGACCACCAGCCACCATAATAAGGACGGTAGAACATCGTTCTGCCTGGTACGTAATTCTTTTCTTTGGATTTATCCAGCATTACGATCGTGAGCACCTGGTCCACATCTTTTTTACGGATCATGTTCATGGCCTTTTCTTCCTTCAATCCTTTAAACGTTTTCGGCCCATATGTTTCATAAGCGGATACAGCGTTGTATCCCTTTTGTTTCAATGCGGCCACCATTTCTTCTTCCATCCTGGCCTGCAAAGCACCCTGGCGGTCCTGGACCAGTCCCAGTACCATGATCTTCTGATCAGGACTTAAGGATGTTTCCGGTTCTTTCCAGGAAGAAGTCACTTTGGTGCTGGAACAGGCTGAGAGGAACAACGCCAGGCCTGATAGCACCACCACGGTTAATATTTTCATCTGTTTCATCATCGTCTGGAGTTTTTATACTGATTAGACGGAGAAAGAGAGGCAAAAGATACATGGGGTAGGGGGAATTAACAATAATTTGGGGGAACTGTTAAAGGAATGAAAAAAGGAGCCATGCGGCTCCTTTTTTATATAGTGGATTAGTAATTGATCACCTGTTCTTCTATCTGTTGCGGAATCTCCCGGAACTGGTAAAGTTGTGTACGGAGCTGTGGTTCAAAACCTGCTTCCCGGATAGCATCCTGTATGCTTTTATAGGTAAAGCGGTGAGGCGCGCCGGCTGCTGATACCACATTTTCTTCGATCATAATAGAGCCAAAATCATTGGCACCTGCATGCAGGCATAATTGCGCAACGGATTTACCTACCGTGAGCCAGGAAGCCTGTATGTTTTTGATATTGGGCAGCATGATGCGGCTCATGGCGATCATGCGGATGTACTCTTCAGAAGTGGTCATGTTATGCACGCCGCGGATCCTGGAGAGCAGGGTATCCACATCCTGGAAGGTCCAGGGAATAAAGGCGGTGAAGCCATAATGCCCTTCCGGTTTTTCACTTTGCACCTGGCGGATGGCCACAAGGTGTTCAAAACGTTCCAGCACGGTTTCCACATGCCCGAACATCATGGTGCCAGAAGAGGCAATGTTGAGTTTATGCGCTGCACGCATCACATCCAGCCATTCCTGCGCACCGCATTTTCCTTTGGAAATAAGGCGGCGCACACGATCGTTCAGGATCTCGGCTCCGGCTCCGGGAAGGCTGTCCATTCCCGCTTCCTTCAAAGCTTTCAGCACTTCTATATGGGTGCTTTTTTCCAGTTTGGTGATATGGGCTACTTCGGGAGGGCCGAGTGTGTGCAAACGAACATCAGGATACAATTGTTTCAGCTCACGGAACAGGTTGGTATAAAAGCTGAGGCCCAGTTCAGGATGGTGGCCCCCCTGCAAAAGCAATTGATCCCCGCCATACTTAACGGTTTCCTCGATCTTGCGTTTATATTCGGCTATTTCAGTGATGTAAGCATCCTTATGGCCGGGTATGCGGTAGAAGTTGCAAAACTTGCAATTGGCCGTGCAAACGTTGGTGGTATTTACGTTCCGGTCTATCTGCCAGGTCACCTTACCATGAGGCACCTGCTGCTTCCTTAATTCATTGGCGATCTCCATCAGTTCCGCCAGGGGAGCGTGTTCGAACATATACACTCCTTCCTCTGCCGTTAAAAACTCAAACTGTTGCGCCCTTTTGTATAAATCCTGTAATTGCATCTTAAAACAAAGGTAAGGAAAGTGCAAATGTTATCCGGGGAACTATTTTGCCGTTTATACCAAATAGCCGTGCAACAAACGAACTTAAATGTTAAATTTAGGTAAATGAGGATGCCCGGCATCATAGCTTATGCGAATCCATAACCTGTTTCACGTTTTTGTTCTCTGCCTGTCGATCTGTAACGTTAGAGCCCGTGCCCAGGAAAAAGAAAATGCACCGTCTGTCGAGCCTGAAGCCAGGCTGATCACTCGTTTCCCTTTTAAACAGTATTACGGAGGTGTAGTGGTGATTTCCGCACGCCTGAACGACTACAAGGACACCCTGCAGTTCCTCCTGGATACCGGCAGCGCCGGAATTTCCCTGGATACCAATACCTGTATAGCCCTGGGCGTAAAGCTCACCCCTTCCGATAAGATCGTCCGCGGGCTGGGGGCCAGTAAAAACATCTCTTTTGCCTTAGATAATACCCTTCATTTGCCGGGTTTGGATGTGGATAGCCTTGATTTTCATGTGAATGACTACGAACTGATCAGCCAGGTATACGGCATCCAGATAGACGGGATCATGGGCTACAGCATCCTGAGCAGGTATGTGGTACAGATCGATTACGACAAAGAAGAGATCCTCATCTATACCCAGGGGAGCTTTAAATACCCCCGTGGCGGTTACCTCATGAAGCCCAACCTTACTTTCATTCCCGTGGTAAATTCTCCCCTCCGCAGCGGGAAACGGAATGTTAATCACCGCTATTATTTTGATACCGGCGCCGGGATGTGTTTACTGCTCAGCACCCAGTTTGTGAAAGACAGTAGCCTGCTGGTGAAACGCAAAGCCAAAGTGATCCCCACGGAGGCACAGGGTCTGGGAGGTAAAATGCAGATGTATATCACTACCATGAACGAATTCAGAATAGGCAACTACACTTTCCGGAATGTACCTACCTACCTGTTTGACGATATTACCAATATCACTTCCTATCCCTCCCTGGCCGGGATGATCGGGAACGACCTGCTCAGGCGGTTTAATCTGACCCTCAATTACGCCCGCAAGGAAATTCACCTCATGCCCAATACCCACTTCAGGGACCAGTTCGACTATTCCTATACCGGCCTGATCATTTACCTGATAGACAATCGTATTGAGGTCACAGACGTGATCAGGAACTCCCCGGCAGAAAAAGCCGGCTTTAAAAGAGGGGATTTTGTACTGGCCGTGAATAACAACTTCACCACCAACCTCCAGATCTACCGAGACCTCCTGAAGAACATCGGCACCCGTCCTACCCTGCTCATTATGAGGGATGGGGAACTCATGCTGAAAAAGCTGCCGATCCGCAGCATATTGTAGCTAATAGCTTTTGTCGTAAATTTGCCCGTTTTGGTTTGATCATCAGGGCATTTTCTTATTTTTCAGTCAAAGACAGATATGATCCATTTTAATAGATTCACTTTAGAGAACGGGCTGCGTGTGATTGTTCATGAAGATAATACAACCCCCATGGCTGTTGTAAATGTGTTGTATGATGTGGGCGCCCGTGATGAAAATCCTCAACAGACCGGCTTTGCGCATTTATTTGAACACCTGATGTTTGGCGGTTCCGTGAACATCCCGGAATATGACGAGCCCCTGCAAATGGCAGGCGGGGAAAACAACGCCTTCACCACCAACGACCTTACCAATTACTACATAGAATTACCCGCCGAAAACCTGGAAACAGCCTTCTGGCTGGAAAGCGACCGGATGTTATCCCTTGCCTTTTCAGAAAAGAGCCTGGAAGTACAACGGAAAGTGGTAACTGAAGAATTTAAGGAGCACTACATTAACAAACCTTACGGAGATGTGGGCCATAAGCTGAGGGCATTGTCCTACACCAGCCATCCCTACCGCTGGCAGACCATCGGAAAGGAATTGTCCCATATTGAAAACGCGCAGCTGGAAGATGTTAAGAACTTCTTTTTCCGTCATTACCGCCCCATCAATGCCATCCTGGTAGTGGCCGGCAAAGTCACCACAGAACAGGTGAAAGCCCTGGCGGAGAAATGGTTTGGCGATATTCCTTCCGGGGAAAAGTATGTACGTGAACTTCCGGCGGAACCTCCGCAGAAAGCCTCCAACTTCCTGGAAGTAAAAGCCAAGGTACCTTTAGACGCATTGTACAAAGCCTATCATATTTACCCGCGGAACGACCCGCGTTATTATGCAGCAGACCTTATTTCAGACATCCTGAGCGGCGGCGGCTCCTCCCGTTTGCACCAGGTGCTCGTGAAAGAGAAGAAACTTTTCAGCAACATCGATTGTTATCATTTTGGCAGCATAGACGCCGGCCTGCTTTGCATAGAAGGCAAACTGGTAAAGGGCGTTAAAATGAAGGATGCGGAGAAAGGCGTGCAGGAAGAACTGGAAAAACTGCAACAGAACATTATCCCGGAAAGAGAATTGCAAAAAGTGAAGAACCGCGTAGAAAGCATGCTGGCTTTTGAAGACATGGGTTTATTAAGCCGCGCTAACAACCTCGCCTTTTATGAACTCTTAGGCGATGCCGCTTTCATGAACAAAGAATTCGAAAACTACGAACGCGTAACAAAAGAAGACATCCACAGAGAGGCTAAGATCATCTTCGACGAAAAGAACTCCAACACCATTCATTATTACGCAGGAAACTAAGAACAAATTATGGTCAACAGAAGTCAGGCACCCGCTATAAAAGATGCAGTAGATTTTGAAATATTGCTCAAGCCATATGAGAAGTTTAACCTGGACAATGGCATTCCCGTATATGTGATCCGTTCGGAAGAACAGGAAACCCTGCAGCTGGAACTCGTGTTCCCAGCCGGCAGCTGGTTTGAAACAGAGAACCTCATCGCTTCTGCTACCAACTTCCTTATGAAGAACGGTACCAGCAAACGCTCTGCTTTAGAGATCAACGAGGCGGCAGAATACTATGGCGCGTACCTCAACAGGGCATGCTTTCATGAAAATGCCACCTATACATTACACTGCCTTACCAAACATACGGCAGACCTGTTGCCGGTTTTACAGGAAGTGATCCTCGATCCCGTTTTCCCGGAAGAGGAGCTGAGCACCTTTGTGCAGAACATGAAACAAAAACTGGCGGTGAACCTCACCAAGTGCGATTTTGTAGCCAACCGCCACATCGATAAATTCCTCTTCGGAGAATTTCACCCATACGGCCGCGTGAGTAATATGCTGGCCTACGATGCTTTGCAGACCGAGTCTTTGAAAGCATTCTATAAAAAGCATTACACATACAACAACTGTAAGATCTTCATTGCCGGCAACCTGCCGGCGAACATTATTCCCCTGCTCAATCAATACTTCGGCAGTACAAAATGGAATGGGGAAGAACTGATCATTCGCCCGGAGCTACCGGTTTTACCGGCAGAGGAAAAGAAGTTCCGCATCTTCAATGATGAGAATGGGGTACAGGGTGCAGTGCGTATAGCAAGGCCATTCCCGAACCGCTACCATCCGGATTTTGGAAAGATGCTTGTGCTGAATACCATCTTTGGTGGTTATTTTGGATCAAGGCTCATGAGCAATATCCGCGAAGAAAAAGGATATACTTACGGCATCCATTCCCAGATCTACAACTTCCGCCAGGTGAGCGGCATCAATATCCAAACCGAAGCCGGTCGCGATGTTTGTGAAGCAACCGTTGCTGAAGTGTACAAAGAAATGGAACGCCTGAAGAACGAAGAGATCCCGGAAGAGGAGCTGAGCCTGGTGCGTAATTTCATGATCGGTTCTATCCTGGGCGACCTCGATGGTGCTTTTCATGTGATCCAGCGTTGGAAAAACCTGATCCTGAACGACCTCGACGAAAATTATTTCTATAATAATATCCGCATCATAAAAACGATCACTGCCGCTGAGTTACAACAACTTGCGCAGCAATATTATAACAAGGAGGACTTTTACGAACTGATTGTGATCTGATCTGCTGTGAACATTCAGCATGCTTTTTGCGTAATTTGATGACAGTATTTTAATCGCGTTCTATCATGGGAATACTTATCCGCATCCTCGTTACAGCATTAGCCGCTCTCTTAACGGCCTATTTATTACCGGGCGTTAAGCTGGCCAGTTTCACTTCTGCGCTGCTCCTGGCTATCGTTTTAGGATTGCTCAATTTACTCGTGAAGCCGGTATTGGTGATCCTTACCCTGCCTGTTACCATTGTAACACTGGGCCTTTTTCTGTTAGTGATCAATGCACTGATAGTGCTCTGGGCCAGCAGCCTGGTGAAAGGATTTAAAGTAGATAATTTCTGGTGGGCGCTGATCTTTAGTGTGGTATTGTCTGTTATCAGCAGTATCATGTTATCGCTCGGGCCTGCGGATAAAGATTAATTATTTTATTCTTTATGGCGTAGTACAACTCCACCGCGCGTACCAATGTGCCGGCCATTTTCCACGGTCACCTGCCCATTCACCAGCACGTATTTAAAACCCGTGGCATACTGATGCGGTTGTGTATAAGTGGAAAGGTCTTTCACGGTATTGGGATCAAAGATCACAACGTCTGCCGCGTAACCCGGCACCAGCAAGCCTCTTTCCTTCAGATTGAACTTTTGTGCCGGTAATGAAGTCATACGCCGTATGGCTTCCTCCAGCCGGATCACTTTTTCTTCCCGGACATATTTACCCAATACACGGGAGTTGGTACCATAACCGCGGGGATGTGGAACGCCCACTCCAAATTCACGGATGCTGGCGTCTGAAGCAAACATGTTGAAGGGATATTTCATGATATATTTCACATCTTCCTCACTCATGCCGTGGAATACCATGCCGGCATTGCCCTGTTCGGAAAGGTCCAGGATAGTTTGTACTTCATTTGCCAGGGTGGATTTACGGCCCTTCATGATATTGATCTCCATGATGTTCTTTCCGTTGTAAGTAGTGTCCTGCTTGAAATAAGCCACCACCGCATAATCCAGGTGTTTGAGCTTGCGGCGTTTATAGGTGGCCGTCATTTCTGCTGCAATGCTTTTTCTGATAGCAGGCTGCTGCAAACGGTAACGGATAGAGTCTGCGCCACCGGAAAGTACCCAGTCCGGCAACATGGTACGCAGGCTGGTACTACTGGCGGTATAAGGATATTGGTCTATCGTAACTTCCAGCCCTTCATTCCTTGCCTTCTCCACCATGGCCAATGTTATTTTGGAACGGCCCCAGTTCTGTTTTCCGCCTATTTTAAAATGAGAGATCTCAACCGGGATGTTGGCCTGCCTGCCAATGGTCAGTGCTTCTTCAATAGCTGCTTCCACAGCATCTCCTTCATTCCGCATATGTGTAGCATACAGCCCTCCATAGCGGGCAGCCACTTTTGCCATACCTACTACTTCCGGCGTACGGGCGTAAAGTCCCGGCAGGTAAATAAGACCAGTGGAAAGGCCTACTGCGCCATCTTTCATCGCTTTTTCCACCAGCGCTTCCATTTGTTGCTGTTCTGCTTCAGAAGGAGCACGATCTGTACTGCCCATCACAGCTCTGCGGATATCATTATGGCCAATGAGTGAACCAACATTAATGGAAGTTTTCATACTGTCCAGCTGCCGGAAATAATTACCCAGGTCAACATTGGAAGACCCGCAATTTCCTGTGATCACCGTGGTTACACCATCATAAATAAAACTTTCGGCAGTGGGGATCTTGAATTCATCTCCTTCAATATGCGTATGCACATCAATGAATCCCGGCGCCACCACCAGTCCATTGGCATCAATGGTTTTACCGGCAGAGAAATTACCGGGTATAGTACCCGTACGGAGCACCTTGCCATTTTTGATGGCTACATCCCCATAGTACCAGGAGTTGCCGGTACCGTCAATGATCTTTGCATGCCGGATCAGGATGTCGCAATCGGTCTGTGCCTTGCAGGCCAGCGAACCGGCAAAGAAAGTCAGGAGGAGAAAAAGCCGCTTTGCCATGAAAAAGAGATTTAACTGCTATGATCTGCTATAATTTTCCAATCACCATCGATCTTGCGGAGCACAAGGGTAAAATGTCCGGAAAGATCACCTGCTGTTCTTGCCAGCATCCACTTCCCTACAACAAAATACACATCGCCGGCCAGTTTTTTAAATTCCAGCAGATCAAAGGAAAGCGTACCCATGGCGGCCTTATCAGGGTACCCCTTTTTATAGTTCTCCAAAGTGGCCTTCCAGCCATAGGTTGGGCCTTTTTTGCCGATGAAGATGAGCGAGTCCGACTTCCAGTAAGTTTCCATAAAACCATCCAGGTTTCCCTGGTTCCAGGCTTTGATCTGGGAGGCCATCAGCATACGGATCCGGCCTTCATCTGTAGACTGCGCCCATAGGGGATTTTGGCCGCAAAAAGCTATCAGGGCTATGATAATGACGAGCGAACGCATGGTAAATATTTAGCAAAAGATAAACAGTTTTTATGATTTATGCATTCTTTGATTATACTACCTTTGCACAACCACAAAAAAAATATCAATATGCCAGGATTTGAACTATTTGGCGCTGAAGAGAAAAAAGAAGTAAATGATGTACTGGAAACAGGCATCTATATGCGTTATGGTTTTGATGGTCCGCGTAAAGGGATCTGGAAAGCAAAAGAACTGGAACAGGCCCTCACCGAAAGATTTAATGTAAAGTATGCACAACTCACCTCCAGCGGAACCACTGCCCTCACTACTGCCATGGCAGCATTGGGAATTGGTGCAGGAGATGAAGTGATCATGCCTACTTTCACATTTGTGGCCAGCTTTGAAGCGGTACTTTCTGTAGGCGCAACACCCATCCTCGTGGATGTGGACGATACCCTCACCCTTGCACCTGATGCAGTGAGAGCGGCCATTACGCCAAAAACAAAAGCAGTAATGCCGGTGCATATGTGCGGTTCCATGGCAGATATGGATGCATTGCTGGACATTTGTAGAGCACATAATCTCCTTTTGCTGGAAGACGCTTGCCAGTCTACCGGCGCAACGTATAAAGGTAAAGCCCTTGGCTCCATTGGCCATGCCGGCACCTTCTCTTTCGATTTCGTGAAAACGATCACCTGTGCAGAAGGTGGTGCCATCATTACTAACAGTGAAGATATCTATACAAAAGCAGATGCTTTTTCTGATCATGGGCACGACCATCTTGGTGGTGCAGATCGTGGCGCAGATGGTCATCCGCATTTCGGGTATAATTTCCGCATTTCCGAACTGCATGCAGCAGTAGGATTGGCACAGATCCGCAAGCTGGATAAATTCCTGGCCATCCTGCGTAATAACAAGCAGATCCTGAAAGAAGCCCTCGGTGCTGTACCCGGCGTAACTTTCCGCCGTTTACCAGACCCCGCGGGAGACAGTGCTACACACCTCTCTTTCTTCCTGCCTGATGCAGAAGCAGCAAAAGCCGCCACTGCCGCTATTAAAGCAGCCGGTCTTCCTGCTTTCTATTGGTTCGATAATAACTGGCACTACTTCCGTAAATGGAACCACTTCAAAGAAGGGGCTACCTTACATCCTTTTGCAGCGCAACTGGCAAAGGCCATGGAAGTATATAAAACAAAAGAATTCCCGGCATCAGATGCATTGATGAGCCGCTGTATCTCTTTCCCCATCAGCCTTGTATGGACAGATGAAGAAGTGCGCGACAGAGCAGAGAAACTGATAGCTGCCGTAAAAAGTGCTTTATAATGAAAACAATCGCATTGATCCCTGCCCGTTATGCTGCCAGCCGGTTCCCCGGCAAAATGATGGCAGTGCTGGCAGGTAAGACCGTGATCTGGCGTACATATGAATCTGCTTTGCAAACTGGTGTGTTTGATGAAGTGATGGTGGTAACGGACAGCGATATCATTTATAACGAGATCGTGAGCCACGGCGGCAAAGCCATCATGAGCAAACGGGAACACGAAAGCGGTTCAGACCGTATCGCAGAAGCCGTTGAAAACATGTTGGATGTGGAGATTGTTGTGAATGTACAGGGCGATACCCCTTTCACCCAAAAAGGACCACTGGAAAAACTGCTCAAAGTATTTGAAGGTGAGGAAGGAAAGAAAGTACAGGTAGCCTCTTTGATGCAGGAGCTGAAAGACTGGAAAGATATTGAAGATCCCAACTTCGTGAAAGTAGCGGTAGACAGGAATTTCAACTCGCTGTTCTTTTCCCGCTCTGTGATCCCTTATCCAAGAGATAAGGCCGTGAACACTACTTACTACGAGCATATCGGCATTTATGCTTTCCGCCGCGAAGCCTTGCTGTTATTCACAAAAACACCCATGACCCCGCTGGAAGCAGCAGAGAAGGTAGAATGCCTTCGCTACCTGGAAATGGGCATCCCCCTGAAAATGGTCGTAACCGATTATATGGGAGTTGAAATTGATACGCCGGAAGACCTCGAAAGAGCTTCCAGGTATTTAGAAGAAAAATAACGAATTATGAAATTCAGAAACTTTAAACTGGTAGGGTACGTCATCTTTGGACGTGGCGCATTTAATCAACTGGATGAGATCATCGCTCCTCACCGCAAAGGCGATGCGCCCATGATCTTTTTTGTGGACCACTTTTTTGAAGGCAATCAACCCTGGCTTTCCCGTATTCCTTTACGTGGAAAAGACAAGGTGATATTTATAGATGTAACACACGAGCCTAAAACCGTATACGTAGACCGCCTGAGAGATGAGCTGACAGCTGAATTCGGAGAAGTGAGCGGTATTATAGGCATCGGCGGTGGTTCCACCATGGACATGGCAAAAGCCGTATCCCTGATGATGACCAACCCCGGTTCTTCCGCAGATTACCAGGGCTGGGACCTCCTGAAAAAACCAGGTGTTTATAAAGTAGGTGTACCCACGCTTTCCGGTACAGGCGCAGAAGTGAGCAGGACCACTGTACTCACTGGCCCAACCAAAAAGCTGGGCATGAACTCAGACTTCACACCCTTTGACCAGATCTTACTGGACCCTGAATTAATAAAGAACGCTCCCGTGAACCAGCGTTTCTACACAGCCATGGATTGTTATATCCACTGTATAGAATCCCTGGAAGGTACGTACCTCAACGCTTTCAGCAAGTCCTACGGAGAAAAGGCCCTGGAACTTTGCCAGGAGATCTACCTGAAAAAAGACCGTTGGGATGATGATGCAGACGAGAAATTAATGATGGCCTCTTATGCAGGTGGGATGAGCATTGCCTATTCCCAGGTGGGTGTAGCGCATGCGGTAAGTTATGGATTGAGTTACCTGCTGGGCACCAAACACGGCGTGGGCAACTGCATCGTGTTCGATAAACTGGAAGAGTTCTACCCTGCCGGGGTAAAGGAATTTAAGCAAATGGTGGATAAACACCAGGTAGCTATTCCGCAGCACATCACCAAGGGGCTTACAGACGCTGATTTTGAAAAGATGATAGACGTATCCATGGGCCTGGTGCCCTTGTGGGAAAATGCCCTGGGTAAAGACTGGCAACAGCAAATGACCCGGGACAGGCTGCGTAAATTATATGAATTGCTTTAATAAAAATAACCAGGGCCGGCGTATATAACGTTGGCCCTTTTACTTTTGCATTATGGAAAACATCACCAAACTGGCAGAAGAATATGCGCTTGCGCTGATCAAGATCCAGGAACGTAGGAAGCACTGGCAACTGCAAACCAAACCATTCCTGCTCAAACATCTCAAAGAGATCACGGAGAAAACCAAGCTCACCTGGAAATCCGGGTCCAATGAAACGATGCAGAACCTTGAATCCATATTCATTGTATTTGATTCCGAGCCAAGCGGCATTGTGGAACAAACACAATTCAGCGTAGTGCAGAAAATGAAGATCGGCGGATTCCTTTCTTTCTCTCAAAACCGCAACGGGCAAGTGATCGTATGGATCAACTTCCCTTTCATAGAAGGGATGACGGTAGATGAGAAAGCAAAGAATGAAATATTAGAAACGGTAGAGCCCGAAGAAATAACCGAAGAATCCGTGAATCGTTTCATGCATAAATTCCTGGATGAAATGATCCAGTGGGAAAACGATGCGAGAGACGAGATAGGATTTGTGCGGCATAAATAGTTTTTTATGGAAGACATTAAAGACAGCAGAGACATTGAAGCGCTGGTAGATACTTTCTACGGAAAGATCCAGCAGGACCCTTTACTGGCACCCATTTTTGCAGAGAAAATACCCGCGGATGCATGGACACCGCACTTGCAGACCATGTACCGGTTCTGGAACACACAGCTTTTAGGAGAAAAAGAATACCAGGGCAATCCCTTTGCCAAACACCGCAATTTGCCAATAGACGGCGCACACTTTACACAATGGGTAAAGTTGTTTCACGAAACGGTAGATGAATTGTTCTATGGAGCGCTGGCTGCTACTGCCAAGGTAAAAGCAGAAGCCATCGGCAAGGTATTCCTGAGCAAGATCTTGTTTGAAAGAGGACTGTACGGTCCGTCAATGGCGGCGGGAGCGGATCTTTAAAGACCTGCGCATGAACCGCATGTATTTGTTCCGGTAAACGAACATCAGGTAGATCGTGGCCAGGATGGTAACAATGGCCATGATATAAAACACTTTTGCGAAATTTTCCGAATGGTTATTATACCATTGTGCAGAAAAGAAAGCCCCCAATCCTATACCTGCTTCCAAAGCGATATACATACTTCCCAATGCACGCCCCCTGTGTTCCGGTAAACCAAGGTCAATGGTCCAGGCAGTTACCGCGGGAGAGTTGATCCCTAAAGCTACGCCATACACCAAAGCCCCTGCCAGCAGGCCAAAGGGAGAAGTGGCAAAACCGATCATCAGCATAGAGATGGCCATTAAAGTAGCTGATATTTTCAGCATGGGCACACGGCCATACCTGTCAGAAGCCTTTCCGGCAATTAAACGGATGCCGATAGAACTCGCCGTGAAGAAAGTGAAGAACAATCCTTTATTCGCTAAACCCAGGTGCGCACTGAAGTCAGGAATAATGGTAAGCAAAGCACCGTAACTGAAATACGTGAGGAAGGTGATCACCATGGGCGCCAGCACCAGGGGTTCAATGATCTCCCCTTTGGATACTTTCAATAAAGCCGGGCGGAAGCGCTGTTTATTATGCAGGGTTTCCTTCATGCCAATGAGGATCACTACAGAAAGTAATGCGAACACGGCAGAAAGCTGGAACATGGTCATAATACCCCAGGCATTAGCAACAGAACCTCCGATGGAAGGGCCCAGCGAAAGCCCGATGGTACTGAATAAACCTACAACCCCCATTGCTTCCCCTCTCCTGGTAAAGGGAACCATGTCTGCTACATATGCAGAAGTGCCTGTGGGTTTAAATCCGGTAGAGAAACCATGAAAGAAACGCAGCAGCAGGAATGCCGCAACAGAACTTACCAGCGGATACAACAAACTACAGATCACACACACCACGGAACCAAATACCATTACAGGGATACGGCCGATGGTATCCGTGAGCTTTCCGGAAAAGGGACGGCTCAAACCTGCCATGAGGGTAAAAAGACCAATAATATATCCTTTGTAATCTGCGCCACCGAGGCTGGTGAGGTAAGCGGGTAATTCGGGGATCATCATGTTAAAGCTGGCCGAGAATAACAGGTTGCTCATGCAAAGCAACCAGAACTGCACGGTATAAATCTTCCCGGACGACTGATCCATGCAGCAAAGGTAGGATGCTGCCACAAAATAAACCCATGTAAAACGGATTATTTTATGACCGGTTTCCCGGTTATTTTGCCGGCGGCCATAATTCCCCGCATTCTTATCTTACCATGATGTATTTTTAGCATATTATAATATAACCAACCACCATTAAAATTTAGTTTGTATGAAGCGCACCACTCGCTGCCTCCTGTTGGCAGCCGTTATGATCCCCTTATTGTCATGGAAGCCCTTTACCGCACCACTTACCATTGTTCAGGGTAAAGTGGACAATGCAAAAGCTACCACCATTTTGTTGTATGATGTGGCCGAAGGCCGCAAAAAAGAGTATGCCAGTACCCGCCTTAATGGAGAACATGCATTTGCCCTGGCCGTACCGGAATTGAAAGAGGGATTCTATTATGTAACGGATAACTTTAAACGAAGTTATCACCGCATTTACCTGAAACCCGGCGATCAGCTGCAACTCAAAGTCACTGACACCACTTTGCAGCAACAGGGCGGTTCCCCGGAAAGCAGGCTGGTGAGGGAATGGGAAACCCTCTCCCGTGAGATCAAAGCACCCGCCTTTGAATTCATGCGCAGGCCTGATGAAACCTACGAAACGTTTTTCCCAACATTCAATGCGTTCCTGCCCAAAGCAGCTGCTTACAAGAAAAAGCTGGTTACGCCCAACAAGGCGTTCAATTCATTGATGCAGCTGATTGTGGATACGGACGTAGAGTACACTGCCCTCCAGTTTATTTTTACACCCCGCTCCAAACATCCTGACGCCGCTGAGTATCCTGCCTATTACAGCAGCATCATGCAGAACAACAAATACTGCGATGGCCGTTTATTACAATGGGGAGAAACAGAACACCTGCTCAGCATGTATTCCACCTTTTGCCTGACCCGCCGGAAACCCTCCGTAAAAGGCCCGGAGCTCTTACAATGGAGCGTATCCCAATTCTGTAACGATACCCTGAAAGGAGTGTATATCACTAACAACCTGGGCCGCTACAAATCTTTCAGTAATCTCCGTGATGCCATTGCCCCGGTAGAAAAGTACCTCGTTACCGCAGAGCAGCAACGCAGCTACATGGAAACAGAAAAAGCATTACGCACTTTTGCAGAAGGAGAAGCAGGATTCAATTTCAGTTATCCCGATGTTGCCGGTAAACAGGTGGCGTTTAATGACCTGAAAGGAAAAGTAGTAGTGGTGGATGTTTGGGCCACCTGGTGCGGACCCTGTAAAGCAGAGATCCCACACATGAAGAAGCTGGAAGAAGAAATGCATGGAAAGGATGTGCTGTTCCTGGGAGTGTCTGTAGATGAAGCGAAAGACAAAGAGAAGTGGCAGGAGTTTGTGAAGAAGGAATCTCTCGGCGGCACACAGATCTTTGCCAGCGGCTGGAGCGATATCGCAAAGTTCTACAGCATCAACGGAATACCCCGTTTTATGGTGTTCGATAAACAGGGGAAGATCGTAAATGTAGATGCACCAAGGCCATCACAGCCTGAATTGAAAGCTTTGATAGAGAAAACACTGGCGAAATAATTATTTTTCGGGGGCTGGCTTAAACGGTTAGCCCCTGAAAAATATCCCAATCCTTCCAAACCGGTTCATAGCCTTGCCTGCGGATCATTGTAGCAATCTCTTCCGGAGATCTTTCATCGCTGATCTCAAACTGTTCCAAAGACTCCGTATCCACCGCATAACCTCCGGGATTTGTTTTAGACCCTGCACTCATGGTAGTAATACCCAACTGCACAAGATGATCACGGAACTTTTCTGATTCCCGCGTAGAAAGGCTCAGATCAATATCTTCATTAAAAAGCCGGTAAGCGCAGATCAGCTGTACCAGTTCCCTATCCTTCATTTCTACTTTAGGCGTAAGCCCTCCCGAGAATGGCCGTAACCTTGGAAAGGAGATACTGTATTTTGTTTGCCAGTAAGTACGTTGCAGGTAATCCAGGTGTAAGGCCGTGAAAAAACTATCCGTGCGCCAGTCTTCCAATCCAATCAACACGCCCAGCCCGATCTTATGGATTCCCGCAGCGCCCAGCCTGTCCGGCGTTTCCAGCCGGTAAGAGAACTTTGATTTTTTTCCTTTGGGATGATGTTTGCGGTAATCCTCTTCATGATAGGTTTCCTGGTAAACAAGGACCGTATGTAAACCTAAGGGGATTAATGCGGCGTAATCTTTAGTATCCATCGGTTGTACTTCCATGGAGATCTGCGCAAAATGTTGCCGGATCAGCGGGAATACTTTTTTGAAGTAATCCATGCCCACCGTTTGGCTGGCTTCACCCGTTACGAGCAACACATGCTCATAGCCCATTTGCCGGATGGCCACTATTTCTTCCATGATCTCTGTGCCGCTGAGGGTTTTACGGCGGATGGGATTATCATAGCTGAACCCGCAGTAAGTACAGATGTTCTGGCATTCGTTGGAAAGATAGAGCGGAACATACAACTGAATGGTTTTGCCGAAACGTTGCTGTGTAAGTTGCTGACTGATCAGCGCCATTTGTTCCAGGTAAGGAATGGCAGCAGGGGAGATGAGGGCCATAAAATCATCCAGGCTGCGATGTTTGGAAGCTAAAGCCACTTCCACATCCCGCGCAGATTTTGCGTAGATGCTGGCTTTAACATCGTTCCAGTTATATTGACGGAAAATATTTTCGAAAGACATAAACGTAGTTTTTACTCAACAGAAAATTCCCCCCTTGTTTACTCATCCAAAAAAGACAACAAAGGACTACTCGCATTTGCATGTCCGCCGCTCACCATCCCTAATCCAGCCTCATATGCTTCCCTTCCTGCAATCACCCCCATCCTGAATGCATCCGCCATTTTCGCCGGATTCCTTGCCACAGCAATAGCCGTATTCACCAACACGGCAGCGGCTCCTGATTCCATCGCCTGTGCTGCATGAGAAGGTGCCCCAATGCCAGCATCTACGATCACCGGTACATTACTCTGGGCAATAATGATCTCCAGGAAATCCAGGGTCCGCAGCCCCTTGTTACTTCCGATAGGAGAACCCAAAGGCATCACAGCAGCAGCACCGGCTTCCTCCAGCCGCTTGCAGATAACAGGGTCCGCATGGATATAAGGCAATACCACAAACCCCAGCTTCACGAGCGCTATCGTAGCTTCCAGCGTTTCAACAGGATCGGGTAAAAGATATTTCGGATCAGGATGTATTTCCAGTTTGATCCAGTTGGTCTCTAATGCTTCGCGTGCAAGCTGTGCCGCATACACTGCTTCTTTCGCAGTACGCACGCCGGAAGTGTTGGGCAACAGATGCATATGAGGATAGCGCAGATGGCCCAGCATATCATCCTGCAAAGCATTGGCGGTATCAATACGTTTCAGCGCAACAGTCACCAGTTCCGTACCGGAAGCCAGCAAAGCTTTCTCCATTTGCACACCCGAACCGAATTTACCTGTACCGGTAAAAAGGCGGCTCCGAAAAGTTCTGCCAGCTATGATCAGTGGTTCCATATAGCATTGATTTTTTGTACCATCTCTTTTTTATCGACGGCATTGGTAATAAGACCGGAAACGGCGACTCCATATACGCCAGCTTCCATCAGTGCAGGAATATCTTCCAGCAATATGCCCCCGATAGCAAGCACGGGAACTTTATTGCCAATAACAGACATCAACTGCCGGTACCCTTCCAAACCCAGGACAGGACTGAGGTTTTCTTTAGTGGTAGTGAACCGGAAAGGCCCAACACCAACATAATCCACGCCATCGCGGATATGTGCCAGCACATCATCCAATGTATTGGCTGTTCCGCCTAAGCAACTTTCTGCTCCTGCAATACTGCGCGCTTCAGTTACCGGCACATCCAGTTTTCCTACATGTACACCATATGCATTCACTTGAGAGGCAACAGCAGGCCGGTCATTGATAGACAATTTTGCACCGTACGCATCGCAGATCTTTTTGGCATCGATGGCCAGTTGCACGGGGTCTTCTGAAGATTGTTTTACCCGCAACTGGATCCAACGGCAACCCGCTTCACAGGCTGCACGGATGTTTTCCAGGTGAGGGGCTTGAGAGATATATAAAAGACGTTCCATGTTAGAATTATTAAAATGATAAAAACAGATCACCACGATTATTAAAGAATAAAAAAAACAAAGCACAGACCTTTGGTATTTAAAATGCATGGCGCCCCAGTAATCCTTCGCTACTTTGCACTTTGGTATTTAAAATGCATGCCGCCCCAGCAATCCTTCGCTACTCTGCAAATACCGCAATGTATAATCCTTCCCGGCCTTACAAGCCTCCGCCAGGCTCAAACCCTTAGCCAGTGATGCCGTGATCGCAGCAGACAATACACAACCGGAACCATGTTTAGCCGGAACATTTGTAGCCACAGGTGCAAAGTCGACCAGTTCATTTCCACAGAACAAACTATCCCATCCCGGCTTATCCGGCCTGTGCCCACCCTTCAAAAGAATGGCACATTTGGAAGCCATCTTCCGCGCAGCACTTTCCCCGCAAGGCAAACCACTCATGGCAATCGCTTCTTCATAATTGGGCGTAAGCAGTGCGATGTAATCCAATACCATCTCCCATTGTGAAAAAACGGCCGTATGAAATACATAACCCGCAGAAGCCTTCAGCACAGAATCTAAGATGAACTGAATACCCGGCCTTGCATTCCTTAACGCAGGTAATACTTCCAGCAAAACACCGGGATGCGCTACGATACCCACTTTACAGAACTGCACAGGAAATTTATCCAGCAATGGCAACGCTTGCGCAAGGATCTTTTCCGGCGGTATCCATTCCACCCCCAGGAATTCATCATCTGTTTGTGCTGTTAAAGCAGTGCAAACACCCAACCCGTTCAGCCGGTGTGCTTCAAATGTTTTAATGTCTGCCAGCAAACCGGCTCCCCCTGTGGGATCAAGGCCGGCAAGGCTCATCACGTATGGTTCCATGCAGCGTATATTGATTGATAAGCAGGTACTGCATTGAATGGATCATTCCATATAGCCCCTAATAGAACGGCACCGCAAAACCCCATCGGTTTCAAACGGCCGATGTTATATTGCGTAATGCCTCCAATGGCCAAAGTATTGGCCGGTATATTTTTCATCTCCTGCAAACGCCCTGTGTAACCGGGTTTGGAGATACTGTTGAATACAGGCCCAAGGATCAGGTGATGCCACATTTTCAGGCAGGGCATCACATGTTGTACTTCCACAAAAACAGCATGCCGCTCCGCTGGCTGAAAAGACCATGTTCCGATCTGCTCCGTATGAATAGAAGTACTCAGCTGGTAGCCGGTACCCGCAAAATCTACAGCTTCAACAGAAGTTCGGAATGCTTCACTCATATGTAGCCCTCTCAAACCATATTTCTCCACCAGCGCAGGTTGCCCCGCAATCATGATCCGTGAAAAGAATAAAGGATCAATCCCCTGCAACAGTTGTTCATATTGTGCTGCAGAGAAACCCGGTTTGCGAAGCAACAACACATCCAGCCCTGCATACAGCAGGGAGTTAATGTGCGATACCTCTCCCGGTATGGCTTCAGGGGATGTAGCTACCCATATCATGAATAGATCTCTCCACCTTGTTCAACAAATGTCTGCGCCTGCGCTTCCATACCAGCCGTTAAAGCAGCATCTTCTGCCAGGCCCTGTGTGGCTGCAAATTCCCGTACTTCCTGCGTGATCTTCATAGAGCAGAAATGAGGCCCGCACATAGAACAGAAGTGTGCCACTTTTGCGCCATCCGCCGGCAATGTTTCATCATGAAAACTACGGGCCGTATCGGGATCGAGGGAGAGGTTGAACTGATCTTCCCAACGGAACTCAAAGCGGGCTTTACTTAAAGCATTATCCCTGTGCTGCGATCCGGGATGGCCTTTTGCGAGGTCCGCTGCATGCGCTGCGAGCTTATAAGTGATCACCCCTGTTTTCACATCTTCGCGGTTAGGAAGGCCGAGATGTTCTTTAGGCGTTACATAACAAAGCATCGCCGTACCGAACCATCCGATCATGGCTGCGCCAATGGCGGAAGTGATATGATCATAACCGGGAGCGATATCTGTAGTTAAAGGCCCGAGAGTATAGAAAGGCGCTTCGTGGCATTCTTTCAATTGTTTGTCCATGTTCTCCTTGATGAGATGCATGGGCACATGCCCTGGTCCTTCTATCATTACCTGTATGTCGTGGCGCCAGGCTATTTTAGTGAGTTCACCCAATGTTTCCAGTTCTGCGAACTGTGCAGCATCGTTGGCATCTGCAATGGAACCTGGCCGCAGGCCATCGCCGAGAGAGAAAGCTACGTCGTATGCTTTCATGATCTCGCAGATCTCTTCAAAATGTGTGTAAAGGAAATTTTCCTTATGATGCGCCAGGCACCATTTAGCCATAATGGAACCGCCACGGGAAACTATGCCCGTTGTGCGTTTGGCCGTAAGGGGAATATAACGCAGCAGCACACCGGCATGGATGGTAAAATAATCCACCCCTTGTTCTGCCTGTTCAATTAAGGTATCGCGGAAGAGTTCCCAGGTGAGCGCTTCTGCTTTGCCATTCACTTTTTCCAGTGCCTGGTAAATAGGCACAGTACCCACCGGTACCGGGCAATTCCGGATGATCCATTCACGGGTTTCGTGAATGTTCTTGCCAGTGCTGAGGTCCATAATGGTATCCGCTCCCCAGCGGCAGGCCCATACCGCTTTTTCCACTTCTTCCTCAATGCTGGAAGTAACAGCAGAGTTCCCGATGTTGGCATTGATCTTTACCAGGAAGTTACGGCCAATGATCATCGGTTCGCTTTCCGGGTGATTGATATTGGAGGGGATGATAGCACGGCCTTCTGCAATTTCCTTCCGCACAAATTCCGGCGTGATCCAGGATGGTGCCATGGCTGCGCCGAAATTATTTCCTTTGTGCTGATGCCAGAGGGCCTGGTCCTTACGGTACAATTCCTCTGCCCGCTGATTCTCTCGGATGGCAATGTATTCCATTTCCGGCGTGATGATGCCTTTACGCGCATAATGTAGTTGGGAAACATTCTTGCCAGGTTTGGCACGCAGGGGCAATTGCAGATGTTCAAAGCGGAGATGTTCCAATGCCGGAGAACGCAAACGCTCACGCCCATATTCCGAAGAGAAGTCATCCAGCGTAACAACATCCTCACGGTCTAAGATCCACTGCTGGCGCAGCCTTGGAAGCCCGCGACGAACATCTATTTCAATAGCATCGTCTGTATAAGGACCGCTGGTGTCATAAACGGTAACAGGAGCATTAGGTTCAGTAATCTTAGAGCCGTGTAACCGTGTATCCGATAACGTTATCTCCCGCATGCTTACGGAAATATCATGCAAAGTACCCGGTACGTATATTTTCTTTGATCCGGCAAACGAGCCGCGGCTAATTGTTTTCATGGTAAACAGATTAAAAATGTAAGAGAATGAGGCATACGCGCACAGTAGCACCTCCGTTGAAGTGTGCGACGCAACGATGCTGAATAGCGAAAAACTGCTGACTACATAAAAAAATTAACCACCCTGTGTAGCCTGGATGATAGTAATGTTATCCGCCGGATGTAATAGCCTGGATGGCCAGTCCGGCTTCGGGACGACCTCCTGGTTGATGGCAACTGCAATGCCTTTGAGCGATGAGAGTTGAATAAACTGTAAGAGCGCAGTAACGGAAGTTTCCGGCTGCACCGCATAAAGTTTATTGTTTACAAGCACTTCCATGTTGGAAAGAGTTTAGGTGAAACAATAAACTTTAAGGATGTGAGGATGAGGAAGGTTCAGTATACTTTTCCCTACGTCAGTGTGAACTGCATCAGGTACTGAGGGTATCATCTCAGTTCCGGTTTTTAGCCGGAACACCCCTAAAGTGAACACAAATCTAACTAAATTTATAAAACAAGGAGGAACAAATATGAAAAGGACAGACACTGCATCCAGAATTATCATGGCTTCCCCGGAAACGCTGTACCAGGCGCATCTTGATCCAACAGCCATAGCAGCCTGGCGCCCACCGAAAGGTATGAGCTGCAGGATCTATGCATTCAATCCGCAGGAAGGAGGCACTTACCGCATGGCATTTATCTATGATGATAAAGAACAGGCACATGGCAAAACAACGGAACACGAAGATGTTTTTACCGGCCGTTTCCTGGAGCTTATTCCCAACAAAAAGATCGTGGAAGTAGTAAGCTTTGAATCAGCGGACCCCGCTTTTGCAGGGGAGATAAAGTTCAGCACTACATTCACCGCGGTGGCCAGTGGAACGGAAGTAGATGTAATAGCGGAAAACGTACCTCCCGGCATAAAACGCGAAGACCATCAGGCGGGGATGGACTCCTCCCTCCAAAACTTAGCGGAATTTACAGAGTAGCATTATCTTTGATAGATTCAGTTAAATTGCAAGCATGAACTACCGCACCATAGCCTTTTGTTCCTTACTGTTGATGGCAGCCTGCCAGTCTCCCACCTCTAAAACAGGTGTGAAAGATAGTGTAGCCGTGCCCGATACCATCACAGAATTACAGGTGATCGCAAAGGATACACCGGCAGTAGCGGTAATAACAGATAGTGTGCACATAGATTCCACCGCCATCTTTGGAAAGTGGACGCAGCCCGTGCAGGGAATAGACAGTATCTTCCAGGGATTCCAGTTAAAGAAGAACGGCACTGCCAGCTCCATTAATATGGAAACACTGAAATACGATAAATGGAAGCTTTTAAAGGATACTTTGCTGCTGTGGAGCCATTCAGAGGGAGTTGCAAACAGAACGGCAACCATAGATACCCTGCTGATAAAAACGCTGAATGATACCGTGTTGGTGGCCTGGCCGATAACCGCAGCTACTGGTTACCTGGAAACATTCAAACGCCCGAGGAAAGGGAAATAATAAGGACAATCAAGTTCCTCCATCCGGATTCTGGAGTTTTTCTTTCTGTCGGGTACGGTTATAATAGACCGTCACCCAGAAAGAGGAACTTGCTCAGCGCATCAGACGCTATATACTATAAGTTATATGTTTGCCAAACGCCAATAGCAGTTGCGACGATGGATAAGAACAATCCTGCTACAGCCATTTGCAGATCATCAATATTCTTACGGGCAATCACGATGGTCACTAAACTGCAGAATACAGCAGCTGCGCCAAGGTAGATGGATACTTCAGAAGATTTGCTGATGAATGCAAAACCAGCGGCTAATACGCCAATAAAGATAGATGCGAAACCTGCAATCTTAGGCAGACTTGTAGGGTGATGTTGGTGCATTGTAATAGATATTATATATAGTGAACAAATAAAACCTTACTGTTGTAAACTCGTCTGTTGCTTCGCTTCCGGCACTTCTTCCCACGGGGTTTTTAATAATGGCCCGATCTGCTGATAACGGGCATCCTGGTATTCGTCCAGTCCGTAACTTATGCTGGTAGTATCTTTCACTGTTACAAACGTTCCAAACAAGCGATCCCAGATAGAAAATATATTAGCATAGTTAGAATCAGTTTCCGGCTGATAGCGGCTATGATGCACCTTATGCATGTCCGGCGATACGATGATCCAGCTCAAACCCTTATCCAGCCAGTGTGGCAAATAAATGTTGGCATGATTGAACTGGCTCATAAAGGCCGATATGGTTTGATATAACATGACCATCCAGATAGGTACTCCCGCTATCACAATGGCTACAAATAAAGCCACTACCCTGAAAACACTTTCTATGGGATGATGCCGCAACGCGGTGGTGGCATCAATCGCCGTATCTGTATGATGGATCTTATGGAAGTGCCACATCCATGCGATCTTATGTTGTACCAGGTGCACCAGGTAAGCCCCTATAAGGTCCAGCAGCAGTAAAGCCAGTATAGCATGCAGCCAGGCTGGTAAACTAATAAGGTATAATACCCCGAACTTCTCCGCACTTGTCCACTCCGATGCTTTTACGATCAGGAAAGCAAATCCCAGGTTCACCGCTGCCGTTGTGAGCGTAAAAAAGAGATTCGTACCTGCATGTTTATATTTATTATTACTAAAGCGCAATCTTGGGATCACCCCTTCGATCAACCATAATATCACGAGACCGGCAACCAAAATAGCCGTACGATAATACGAGGGTATATGTTCGAAAAAGTCGATCATTAAATAAGGATTACGTGGGTTATTTCAGAGGAGTAGGGTTAGGTATCAGTTACGTTTCTAAAGAAAAATTACGACATTTTGCCCAATTGTAGCGGGTTTCGGCGGATTTTTTCTTATTATAAAAACAAGCTATTCATTCGTAAGATCATTTATATAATAAGAAATTGTTAACTATTGGGCGATTTTTGGGATTTGCAGATGCTTGCCGGAATTAAATAATATATAAGTTTGCTTAATGGGTACAAAAAAGCCCGGCAGGGATCCTACCGGGCTTTTTTGCTATTTTTTGCGAATTAGTTGTTCAGTAATAAAGGCATTACCAGCATCAGCAGATCTTCTTCTGCTCCCTTTTCTACCGGGCGGAGGATACCTGCTTTGGTAGGTGCGCTCAGATCGATCGTGATCTCATCTCCCTCTGCTGCGTTCAGCATTTCAATAAGGAACTTAGCGTTGAAAGCGATCTGCATATCCTCGCCGCTGTATTGGCAGCTCATGCGTTCATTACCTTCAAAGGAGAAGTCAACATCCTGTGCAGAAAGCTGTAACTCGCTGCCGGAGATATTGAGGGCTACCTGGTTGGTGCTCTTGTTGGCGAATACACTCACACGTTTGAGACCGTTCTGGAAATCACTTTTCACCAAAGTAAGGCGGTAAGGGTTTTCCTTGGGGATCACCACTTTATAATCAGGGAAACGGGCATCGATCAGGCGGCAGATCATTTGTGCGTTATCATGAGAAACGAAGAAGTGATTACCGCTGTAGGATACTTTGATCTCTGTATCATTATCAGGAATAGCTGCTTTCAGGAGGTTCAAAGGTTTCTTTGGAACAATGAAAGTATCTGCCTGAGGGCATTTAACGTCTGTACGGATGTATTTAACAAGACGGTGTGCGTCTGTAGCTACGAACGTGATATTATCCGGATGCAGTTCAAAGAACACGCCGGTCATTTGCGGACGCAGGTCATCATTGCTCACTGCAAACAGTGTTTTGTTGATAGCTGTGATCAGTGCAGAGGCCGTCATCGTGAAATTGGTAGCGTCTTCAGCAGCTGGTTCTTTCGGGAAGTTCTCCGGATTTTCACCCATTACTTTATACTTACCATTGTCGGACGTGATCTCTACCGCGAATGAATTCAAATCGATGTTGAAGGTCAAGGGCTGATCAGGCAGGTTCTTCAATGAATCCAGCAGGATCTTTGCAGGAATGCAGATACGGCCGGTTTCTTTAGCTTCTACCTCCAGCTTCACCTTCATAACGGTTTCCAGGTCGGTAGCTACTACGGTGAGCTCGTTCTTTTCTATCAGGAAGAGGAAGTCTTCCAGGATAGGCAAAACCGTGTTGGAGTTGATCACACCGCTGATCTGTTGCAATTGTTTCAATAAGGTAGAAGAAGAAACGATAAACTTCATAAGGTTACTTAATAATTGTTGCAAATGTAAGGCAAACAAAGATAGAAAGTTTTGCCAATCATCCTCGCCCGCTTTTCAACATCAACATGCATGATACGGAAGTGTAATGTTTGTAAAAAACCACGAAAAAGATGTAATTATTAAACGAATCGCAAGAATAGCCATATCATATTGAAAATATAGAAAACACTTCGCCGATCCTTTAAAATTATCTATAAAACGGTTAGTTTTGCGGGCGCAAAAATCATCATTCATATTTAAACTAAAAATTGGGGTTATGAAACTGTCTCATTTAGCCGAAACGCTGATAGGTTCCGAAATTATCAAACTTGCTGGGGAGATCAAGGAAAAGCAGGCTAAGGGCGAAAAGATCTACAATTTCACCATCGGTGACTTTGATCCCAAAGTGTTTCCTATTCCCATTGAATTTGAGAATGAGATAGCACAGGCATACAGAGATAAATACACCAACTATCCACCGGCAGATGGTATCGCGGAATTACGCAAAGCGGTAGGTGATTTCATCGCAGAACGCGAAGGGCTCAGCTACGATCCTAACAGCGAGATCGTGATCTCCTGCGGCGGCCGTCCTATCATCTATGCTACTTACCGCACGATCGTAGACCGCGGCGAGAAAGTGATCTATGCTACTCCATCCTGGAATAATAACCACTACACACACTTCCTGGAAGGTGAACACGTGGTGCTGGAGGCAAAAGCTGAAAACGACTTCATGCCTACCGCCGCAGAACTGAAACCGTTGCTGAAAGGCGCTACCCTCCTGGCTTTATGCTCCCCGCAGAACCCAACGGGTACCACCTTCGGTAAAAAACAACTGGAAGAGATCTGCGACATGGTGCTGGAAGAAAACAAGAGCCGCGCAGCAGGTGAAAAACCCCTCTACGTGCTGTTCGACCAAATGTACTGGGTACTCACTTTCGGAGATACCGAACACTACAACCCCGTTTCCCTCCGTCCGGAAATGAAGGACTATACCGTATTCATCGACGGTATGAGTAAAGCTTTCGCCGGTACCGGTGTTAGGGTGGGTTGGGCACTCGGCCCCAAACATGTAATGACCAAAATGAAAGCCATCCTTTCTCACGTAGGTGCCTGGAGCCCTATGGCTGAACAGAAAGCGGCTGCTAAATACCTCGTTCAGAAAGAAGCAGTAGATAAATACCTCGCACATTTTAAAGGAGAGGTAGAAGAAAGACTGGTGAAAATATACGAAGGCTTCGATGCCCTGAAAAAAGCAGGTCATAAAGTAGATGCCATCGCTCCGCAAGCTGCGATCTATTTAACCATCAAACTGGACCTCGTTGGTAAAACAACCGCAGACGGTAAAGTACTGGCGGACCAGGCTGCCGTAACCACTTACTTCCTCGATGAAGCAAAGCTGGCTGTTGTGCCTTTCTACGCTTTCGGGTCTAAAAAGGACTCTCCCTGGTACCGCCTCAGCGTAGGTACCTGCGTAAAAGAAGAGATCCCCGCCATGCTGTCTGCCCTGAAAGCAGCACTGGAGAAATTGAAATAGGTATTTCCTTATATAATTGCTGAAAGGCGTTCCGGTTTACGGAACGCCTTTTTCATTTAAGTGGCCTGAAAGCTCCATCTTTCTATATCCCTATATCACTGAAAGTGCATTCCTATAGCACTCTTATAGCATTCCTATATCGTTTCGATATAGGAATGTGCCTGCAATGATATAGGAATGCTATAGCTGGGATATAGGAATGATATAGGAGAGTAAATGTATAGAACGTAGAAAAAAGGGTTATCGCACCCCAAATTCATATTAATGACGTTTTTACACATATTATTTTTCCTGCTTTATAGAATATTGGCTTTTATGCATATTTGTACACAAATCCTCATTATCAAACACTTATAGAAAAGGAAACTCCCGGAACCCAAACCGTCCTGAAAAAGTTAAAAATCCGTTAAATGGACAACCCAACTTACCAAATTACTGATTTAATACTAATTTTGACTTTATAACTAAAAAAGTCAGAAAGTTAATGCAAACAGAAACCAGAGACGAAATGCGCGAGCGGATCATAGAGGCGGCTCTGAAAAGGTTCACTCATTACAGTGCGTCCAAGACCACTATGAATGAGATAGCCGATGATCTGCATTGCTCAAAGGCCTCTTTATATTATTACTTCCCGGACAAAAAAGCCCTGCACCTCAGCGTACTGGAAAAAGCAGGAGAAACCTTTTTCGAGGAGCTGGAAACAGCCGCCGCCGCAAAAAGCTCTGCTTACGAAGCCCTGATGGAAATGATCTCCATCCGCCATGCCTTCGCCAGGCGTTTTTGCCGCCTGGAGCTTTTTAAAACACTGCGGGACAAGCAGATCCTCAATTCAGAAGACATCTTCAAATATGCCCGCGAACGGGAAACACAAATTGTAGCAAACATTATAAGGAAAGGGGTGGAAAACGGAGAATTAACAACAGACGAACCAGAGAAAGTAGCCACCCTTTATATACAGTCCATGATCGGCCTCCGCTTCTCTATGTCGCACAACGGCATGAGCGACGATATCTCAGATGAGGAGTTTGAAACAGTGCGCGGATGGCAGATTATGCTCGCCGATATTTTCATCAAAGGATTAAAAAAGTAACATGCGGGAAAGGATCTTAGATACTGCGCTTCGCCTGTTCCGGACATTCGGGATCAAAAGCATCACCATGCAGGACATTGCCCGCGACTGCGGCATCTCCAAAAAAACGGTGTATGAACATTTTGCCGATAAACAGGAACTGGTGGAAGAAGTAACGCGCTTTATGATCTCCGCCCATGGCAACAACCTGGAAGTATGCTGCGCCAATGGAAAGGACGCGATAGACGAATTGGTGTCCTCCCTCCGGTTCACGGAAACATTTGCGAGGGGCATCAACCCTGTACTGCTGCATGAACTGGAAAAGTATCATCCCGCTGCCTGGAAAACCATCGCGGACTTTAAGAGTAACTATGTAATTAAAGCCATCAGTGACAACCTGGACCGTGGTATCAGGGAAGGCCTGTACCGCAGCGATATCAGCATCCACATCATGAGCCACATGCGCCTCATGCAGCTGGATTCTGCTTTCTCTCCGGTAGATTATCCCGCCACCGAATTTGACCTGCATGAAGTGATGTGCCAGGTTACTGAACATTACATACGAGGAATTGCCACCCCGGAAGGGACCCGGCGCCTGGAAGAATACCTGACTATAAAAGAACTTTCGCCACAATAGCAAAACACACATGAAAAAATGGATCGTATCCTTACTGTTCTTATCAACAGCGGGGACTTTTAACGCTAACGCACAAACGGAAACAAAGCAGCTCAGCCTGCAGGAAGCTCTGAAGTACGCATTGGCCAACAACCAGAAACTGGCTGTGAGCCGCCTGGAGGAAACCATCGGTAAATTAAAGACCGAAGAGATCCGCGCACAGGCTTTACCCCAGGTAAATGCCAACGGAAACCTCACCGATAACATCAAGAAACAGGTAATGGTACTGCCAGGAGAACTGGCTGGCGGCGCTCCCGGAACGGTAAAGGTACTGGAAGTGGGTACCACCTGGAACACTTCCATTTCCGGGGAATTGACCCAGCAGATCTACAACCAGAGCGTGTTCACAGGTCTTAAAGCTGCAAGGTCAGGAGAAGAATATTACCGCCTGCAAACAGCACAGACCACGGAGAACGTGATCTTTGATGTAACCCAGCTGTATTATCAATTACTGGTGAAGAAAGAAAAAATGAGCGTGCTGCAAACCAATATCGATAAGCTCACCCGCCTGGTAGAAACTACCAAAAGCCAGTTCGATAACGGCCTCGCTAAAAAAATAGACCTGGACAGGATCAAGGTGAACCTGGTGAATTACCAGACACAAAAGAGCCAGCTGGAAAATCAATTGAAAGTAGATGAGAACAGGCTGAAACAAAAAATGGGCATGCCCATTGAAACCCCTGTATCCCTTCCATCCCTTGCCCTGAGCGATATTGAACGCAAAGCAGCGGCCACGGCAGACTTCGGTACTTTCGACCTGGGCAGCAGAACAGAAACAAAACTCCTGAAGAAAACAGAAGAGCTGCAACAGTACCAGAAAAGGGCTTACCTCGCGGAATACTATCCCAGCCTGGCTTTCAAAGGAAACTATTCTTATAACGGCTTAAGTAACAAATTCGACATCTTCAAAGGTGGCAACTCAACCGCCAACTGGTACGGCATGTCCTCTATCGGGCTTACCTTAAAGATCCCCATCTTTGATGGTTTCGCGCGCCGCTCCAGGGTAAAGCAGGCCAATGTTACCCTGCAAAAGATCGGTCAGCAGTTAGAAGAGAACAAACTGAACCTCAACACTGCATTCGAAAACGCCCGCCTGCAATTGCTCAATAACCTGAGTACCATTAAAACGCAGAAGGAGAATGTTTCCCTTGCAGATGAGGTGTACAGCTCCACCCAAAATAATTACAATCTGGGCCTCGCCAGCTTAACAGACCTGCTTAATGCAGAAACCTCCCTGGCGGAAGCACAGAACAGCTACAACGAAGCACTGCTCCAATATAAACTCGCAGAGCTCGACCTGATCAAATCCAACGGTAACCTGCCATCACTATTAAACTAATGCAAGCCATGAAGAAAGTTTTAATCTACGGCGTTCTAACGATAGCGGCCATCGCGGCCATCATGTGGAAGCTCACTGCTAACAAAAAAGCAAACGCAGCTAAAACAGAATTTGTAAAACAAAGCAATACCGGCGATGTGCCTGTGGTTACAGAAAAAGTAGCCCGTGTGGAGTTTGATCAGAATTTTTTAGCGAACGGCAACTTTGAGCCGGTACGCGAACTCACTTTTATGAGTGATGTGGCTGGCCGCATTACACAATTGATGGTAGACGAAGGAAGTTATGTGAAGCAGGGACAGGTGATTGCCCGCATCGATAATGAATTGCTGGGTACAGACCTGCAAGCGGCCAAAGTGAACCTGGAACAATTGAAGGTAGATAAGGAAAGGTATGAAAGCGCCTACAAAACCGGTGGCGTTACCCAGAAACAAATGGACGATACCAGGCTGCAATACGAAGTAGCACAAAGTAAATACGATGCCGCTTCCCGTAAGATCCGCGACACATATGTGAAAGCGCCGATCAACGGCACCATCAATGCAAAATATGTAGAGCAGGGCGCTTACCTGGCACTGGGTACCAAAATGTTTGACATCGTGGATGTTTCCCGCCTCAAACTGAAAGTAACCGTGCCTGAACAGCAAGTGATCCACCTGCAACTGGGTGATAAAGTAGAAGTGACCAGCAACGTATTCCCTGAAGTGAAATACAGCGGCAAGATCACTTTCATCGCAGCAAAAGGAGATAACACCCTGAGCTATCCGGTAGAAATGGAAGTTACAAATGTAAGCGGCAAAACCCTCAGGGCAGGCATGTACGGCACCGCCAATTTTGCCATGCCTAAACAGGACCCCGCTATCCTCGTATCCCGCACCTCTTTTGTTGGGGGCGTGAACAGTAACCAGGTCTATGTGATGGAGAACAATACCGCTAAGGTCCGCAAAGTAGTAGCAGGCAGGATCTATGGCGATAAAGTGGAAATACGGGAAGGGCTGAACGAAGGAGAAACTGTTATCACCGGCGGTCAGATCAACCTGACAGACGGTTCCAAAGTGACGGTACAGGCTAAGTAGTAGGACTTTACAAACTAATTGAACATGAAGATCACAGAAATTTCCATAAAGAGGCCTACGATAGTAGTGGTGCTGTTCACCATTCTCACCCTGCTGGGGTTTATCAGCTACAAGTCGTTGAACTATGAGCTGCTGCCCAAGTTCTCCTCTCCGATCGTAACCATTGCCACGGTATACCCTGGCGCCTCTCCACAAGAGGTGGAAAGTACGATCACCAAAAAGATTGAAGACGCGGTGGCTTCCATGGAGAAGATCAAGAAACTGACCTCCAAATCCTCCGAAAGTTTATCCGTAGTAACGGTAGAACTGAATAACGATGCGAATGTGGATATCGGCCTGCAGGATGCGCAAAGGAAAGTGAACGCTATCCTCGCAGAGCTTCCCGGCGATGCCAAACCACCTTCCCTCAACAAATTTTCCCTGGACGATCTGCCGATCATGACCTTATCGGCTACCGCTAAAATGGACGACCGCTTGTTCTTTGACCTGATCGATAAAAAGATCCAGCCGCAATTATCCCGCCTGCCGGGTGTTGCGCAGATCACCATCATTGGTGGCCAGGAAAGAGAAATAAAGATCAATATAGATCCTGCAAAACTCGAAGCCTACAAGCTCTCTATTTTGCAGGTACGCCAGGCAGTTACCAATGCCAACCTGGACTTCCCTACCGGTAAGGTGAAAACAGTAGAACAACAGATCCTTGTGCGTTTGGCCGGTAAATATAAGGATGTGGACCAATTGCGGAACCTGGTACTCACCACTACTGCAACAGGCACACAGGTGAGATTGGGAGATGTGGCCGACGTACAGGATACGCAGAAAGATGCAGAACGTTTGGCGAGAGTAGATGGTATGAGTGCGATTGCTTTGCAGGTACAGAAACAAACAGATGCCAACGCCGTAACAGTAAGTGAGGCCGTGCAGAAAGCAATCAAAGGAATAGAAAAAGAATATGCAGCCAGCTCATTGAAAGTAAAGATCGCGAACGATGCTTCCGTGTTCACGCTGGAATCTGCGGATTCTGTGATACATGACCTGATCATCGCTATCCTGCTGGTGGCAGCCGTGATGATGTTGTTCCTGCACAGTTTGCGGAACGCCATCTTCGTAATGATCTCTATCCCGGCTTCGCTGATCGCCACTTTTATTGGTATGAAGCTGATGGGCTTTTCACTCAACCTGATGAGTCTCTTAGGACTTTCCCTGGTGGTAGGTATCCTTGTGGATGATGCAATTGTGGTGCTCGAGAATATATATCGTCACATGGAAATGGGCAAGAACAAAGTACGTGCAGCGTTTGATGGTGTGAAGGAGATCGGTTTCACCGTTACTTCCATTACACTGGTAATTGTGGTAGTGTTCTTACCCATCTCCCTGACGAATGAACTGGTAAGTAAGATCGTGCGTGAATTCTGTGTGGTGGTGATGATCTCTACCATGTTGAGCTTGCTGGCTTCCTTTACCATTGTGCCTTTACTGGCATCCCGTTTTGGTAAGCTGGTTCACCTCACCGGTAAAAATCCTTTTGAGAAATTCATCTTATGGTTTGAAAGGCAGCTGGAGAAATTCACCGCCTGGATGACAGGTCTGCTGAAATGGGCGCTGGCGCATAAAACCATTACCATCGTAGCATCCCTGGCTTTGCTGATCGCTTCTTTCCAACTGGTAGGCAAAGGTTACATCGGAGGTGAGTTTATCCCGAATGGTGACCGCGGACAGTTTATTGTGATGTTGGAAATGCCGAAGGATGCATCGCTGGAACAAACCAACCTGGCTACCCGTAAAGTAGAACAGATCCTGGATAAAAAGAAAGAAGTAACCTCCTTAATCACTACAGTAGGTCAAACTTCTGAAGATGGTTTCGGAGCCTCACAGGCCACTGCCTATAAAGCAGAGGTCACCGTAATGCTGGTGGCGCAGAACCTGCGTGAATCATCAGACATCCTGGGGGCTAAAGTAAAGAAAGAGTTGAAGGAACAATTGCCAGGTGTGAAAGTGAAAACAACGCCGGTGAGTATCTTAGGTACGGCACAACGTGCGCCGATAGATCTGATCGTGATGGGTACCAACCTGGATAGTGTGATGAGCTTTGCGAAAGTGGCCATGGCGGAATTGAAAACAATCGAAGGTTCCAGTGAAGTGAAATTGTCTGTAGAAGAAGGGAACCCTGAGATCAATGTGCAGGTGGACCGTGATAAAATGTCCGCCCTGGGCCTCTCGCTTGAAACAGTAGGTGGAACCATGCAAACCGCGTTTAGTGGTACGGCAGATGATTCCAAAGTGAAATTCCGCCAGGGTGAATATGAGTACGATATCAATATCCGCTTCGACGACTTCAACCGTAAGAACATACAGGACGTTGCTTCGATCGATTTTGTGAACAACAAAGGTGAGCTGGTGAAACTCTCTCAGTTTGCCACTATCACAGAAGGTTCCGGCCCCAGCCGTTTGGAACGCAGGGATAAGAACACCTCCGTATCTGTACAATCACAGGTAATGGGCCGCCCCTCTGGTACCGTAACACAGGAGTTCACAGCCAAGCTGGCTAAACTGCAAAAACCTGCCGGCGTATCTTATATTTTCGGCGGAGATGCAGAGAACCAGGGAGATTCTTTCTCTACCATGGGTGTGGCATTACTGATCTCCATCATCATGGTATACCTCATCATGGTGGCGCTGTATGATAACTATATTTATCCGCTGGTGGTAATGTTCTCCATTCCGTTGTCTATCATCGGAGCGCTGTTAGCGCTGGCATTGACAAATAATACACTCAACATCTTTACCATCCTGGGTATGATCATGCTCATCGGGTTGGTGGCCAAGAATGCCATCATCCTGGTAGACTTCACCAACCAGATGAAAGAAGAAGGGCAGAGTACATATAACGCATTGATCCATGCCAACCATGCACGTTTACGCCCCATCCTCATGACCACCATTGCGATGGTGATAGGGATGCTGCCGATCGCATTGGCAACAGGCGGTGTGGCTTCTACTAAGAATGGCCTGGCCTGGGTAATTGTGGGAGGATTGATCAGTTCGATGTTCCTGACATTGATTGTGGTGCCGGTGATCTATATGGTGGTAGACAAGATAATGGCGAAGTTCGGCATGAACAGGATCTCTAAGAAACGTTATATCCGTCAGAGGATGGTAGCGCCAACAAGAAAGGAATTACAATTGGAAGAAGTGGAGACCGCTTCGATGATGAACTAAGGATAAGATTTTTGTTACAAACAGTGTAACAGTTGTAGGTTTAACTAAATAAGGGCCGGGATGTCTTATCCCGGCCAACTTATTTTATTAACCTTTAATGATCTTATCCATGGAGGCGGTGATCCCTTTGATCAGGGAAGAACTGAAGCCCTGGTGTTCCATTTCATTTAAACCTGCAATGGTGCATCCCTTAGGCGTGGTCACCTTATCTATCTCTTCTTCAGGATGGCGTTTTTCTTTGATCAGTAATTCCGCCGCACCCTTCACCGTTTGCGCAACGATCAGGTTAGCTGTACGGGCATCGAACCCTATTTCAATACCTCCCTGGATACTGGCCCTGATGAAACGTAATGCATAAGCAATACCGCAGGCCCCTAAAACTGTGGCTGCATCCATCAGCTTCTCGTCTATATTTACGGATACCCCTAACTGGTCAAACATCTTCTGCACATACTGGTGCTGTTCTTCTGAGGCATTGCGGCCGCAGATGCAGGTGATGGACTCCTGGATGGCAATGGCAGTATTGGGCATAGCGCGGAAAATAGGCAGGCCGGGAAGCGTGATCTTTTCAAGATCGTCCAGGAACACACCTGTTACCACGCTGATAAGGATCTGTTTTTTTGCATCGAAAGAGGCACGCAGCTCACTCAGCACTTCTTTTACGTTGTACGGTTTAAGGGCAACCACTACCACATCTGCCTGGCTGATGGCTTTGGCATTGTCTGATTCTACCTGTACCCCCTGGTCTTTCAGGTCCTTAAGGGTAGCTGTGTTACGCTTGGTAACAGTGATCTCTGCAGCTTTGGAAAAACCACTCTTCAGGAGGCCCTTTGCTATTGCGGAACCGAGGTTGCCGCCGCCAATTATGGCTATCTTTTTACCGGACATAGTCTATCAATTTGGAAGGGTAAGTTAAAACAAAAGGGCCAACACTGCAAGGAAAGCCGGGAAAGGCAATGGCCGCGCTGGTTGGCGCGGCCATTGGAAATATGTTTTATTCAGATAACGTGGGAATTTGGGGTGTTTTATAAGGCTTTAAAGCAAAGTACGCAGCCTCTCAGGGCAAAGTAACATGGCTCCAGTTTTCGCCACTCTTAATACGATATAACTGCATTTCGCTGATATCAAACTGTTCCGCGATCTGCTTCATGGTTTTCTTGCCGGGCTTCTCCAGCAGGCGTTTAATACTTTTTACTTTAGTTACATTCAGCTTCAGCCCCTTCTGACGGTTACGCTGCATTTCTTTGTAAGCAATTTTGGCGGGACTTTTCTGCTGGTGTTTTTCCATCTCTTCTTTAGTGGCCCAGCGGAGGTTGGAGATCTTGTTGTTCTTCTTGTCGAAATCGAGATGGATAACAAATTTTTGTTTGGGGCTTTCTTTCTTTGCAAACAGCCGGGCAACTTCGCGGTGGAGATAGAGAGATTGATAAGTGTCTGCAGGTTTAATGTTGAGTACGGTGTAACCCTCAACGGTAGAGCCATTCAACAACTTTCCATCGTCCATGCTTTCCCGGTAACTGATCACTCTACCCATGTTGGACACTGCGTATCTTTTGCGCAGGGCAGATTTGTTTTTGATCTGCAAGTCTTTCCAGACTTCGTTTTTCAGATTTTTGATCGTGGCCATGTGATGAGGTTTTTTGTGATTCAACTTGGGATTGATTTAATCTGGGAAACCACACGCTAACTCCATATTAGGATGAATTGGTACGTCCACTGGTTCGTTCATTGGGGGCATTGTCCTCTCAAATATATGATCTTTATACTGTAATGCTACAGCATCCAGTACTTCTTCTATGGTTGACGCTGTATTGCAAGTTACTAATTGTGACCGGAATTCTTTGATATGGGGTAAGCCTTTTAAGTAATTCGTGTAATGCCTGCGCATTTCCAGTATACCCACCACATCTCCCTTCCAGCTGATAGAATGGCGGAGGTGTTGTTTGCAGACCTTAACACGTTCAGCCACAGTCGGTGGCGGCAGATGTGTGCCGGTTTTCAGGAAATGTTTGATCTCATTAAAGATCCAGGGATAACCGATAGCCGCACGGCCTATCATCACGCCATCCACGCCAAACCTTTCCCTGGCGGCCTTTGCCTGTTCCGGCGTACAGATATCGCCATTCCCGAAAATGGGAATATTGATCCGGGGGTTGTTCTTCACTTTACCGATCAGGGTCCAGTCCGCATGACCCTTATACATTTGTGTGCGGGTACGGCCATGGATGGTAAGTGCTTTAATCCCAACATCCTGCAGGCGTTCTGCCACTTCCTCGATGTTTTTGGTATCATCGTCCCAACCCAGGCGGGTCTTAACAGTAACGGGCAGGCGGGTAGCTTTTACCACGGCTGCCGTAAGTTTTACCATCTTGGGAATATCTTTCAGGATGCCGGCGCCGGCGCCTTTACAAGTCACTTTCTTTACGGGGCAGCCGAAGTTGATGTCCAGCAGGTCCGGATTGGCCGCTTCCACGATCTGGGCCGCCATGGCCATGGGTTCTTCATCCCCGCCAAAGATCTGAATGCCCACCGGGCGTTCGTAATCAAAGATGTCTAATTTCTGCCTGCTTTTAATAGCGTCACGGATAAGGCCCTCCGAAGAAATGAACTCCGAATACATCAGATCAGCCCCGTTTATTTTACATACTGCACGAAAAGGGGGGTCGCTTACATCTTCCATGGGCGCCAGTAATAACGGGAATTCACCTAATTCAATATCTCCTATTTTCACCATATAATTCGGATTCATATGTTGCCACTTTTTATTTTATCGCTGAACTGGCAAACACACTGTAAATTTACGCAAAAATACTACAGCGATAATTTATGGGCTACCTAAGGCAATATTCCCCCTTCATGCAATTGGCCACTATTTTCGGCATCTGGATAGGTTTTGTACTGATCACGCAACTGGGTATGGTTACCTTCTTCCCAGCTATCAGTGGCGGCTACACGATTGGGGATTATAAAGATCCCGCAGCCTGGAACAGCGCCAATTTCATCTTTGCCATGAAGGTCTTTCAGATGCTCTATTCTGTTGTGGGCTTCCTGGTGCCGGGTTTGCTCTTTGCCTACCTTACACATCCGGAGCCAGCCACCTACCTGGGTATCAGGCAAAAACCCAAGCTGGTCCAATTGCTGTTAGCCCTACTGATCATCTTTTGCTCCCTTCCCCTGGTAGGTGCATTGAGTGAATGGAATACCTCCTGGCCTATTCCACAAAGCCTGCGGGACCTGGAAGAAAGCCTGGCTGAACAAACAAAACGTTTGCTGGACATGCCGGACATCGGCGCCATGTTCCTGAACCTCTTTATGCTGGCCTTATTACCCGCTATCGCAGAAGAAGTACTGTTCAGGGGAGTGGTACAAAGGATCCTGACCCAAATGGTAAAGAACGGCTGGGTGGCTGCTATCATCACCGGCATCATCTTTAGCGTGATCCATTTCCAGTTCCTCGGATTTATGCCACGATTTTTGCTGGGTTTCCTGATGGGGGCTATATACTTTGTAACCGGCAACCTCTGGTTACCCATCGCAGGTCACTTTTTGAACAATGGGCTGCAGGTAGTGTTAGTGTATCTTTACCAGATCAAGCTGATCAGTTATGACGCCACTAAAGATGAACATGTACCCCTGTACTTTGTTTTTATCAGTATAGCAGTTACCGGCATCCTGTTATGGCAACTGCAGCAACGCGCAAAGGCATCCGGGCAGACATTTGCATTACCGCCTGAGCCGGAAGAAGAAGAAAACGATAATGAGTCAATATTTAAAGATTGAAATATGGAAAAAGACTGGGTTAAAGTATTTGGCAGCAATATTTCCTTTGAGGCTGAGATCATAAAAGGAATGCTGCTCGAAAATGAGATCGACGCTGTGGTAGTGAACCGCCAGGATTCATCCTTTGTGCAAATGTTACCGGGTATGGATGAAGTGTACGTACATAATTCCAACGAGGCAAAAGCAAAAGAACTGATTGCAGCAAGCCAGGAAGGGAAGATGGAAAACAATCTGTAGATTTACGCCCGATCCAACTTCTAGAAAAGAATGAAGACCTTTATCACGCGTACCATTACTGCTTTGTTTTTTGTAGCAATCATGCTGGGAGGCATGTTGTATAACGAGTACACGTTCTTCCTTTTATTTTTCCTGATCAACTTCTTTGCCTTAAAAGAATATTTCAAGCTGGTAAGGCTGATAGATCCGGAATACAACGAAATTTCGCCCTGGCATAAGTATGGTGTGCTGGTGGCAGGTTGCGCCATTATGATGGCTTTCTCAGGACCCAATTTCAGTTTCGGGGAGTTATCCATCGGAGAGATTGGCTGGGTCACGGCCTTTATTTTCATACTGGTGCTTCCGTTGGGAGAGATCCTGATGAGTAAGAACTTCACCCTGAAGTTCATCGGGTATTCCCTTCTTGGCCTGTTATATGTAACCGTTCCGCTGGGATTGCTGGTGGATATCCGTGTAGGGCATCAGGCGGGCTCTCTCATGGAATCAATATCATTTGGCCTATACGGGGTCCTGATCCCCTTACTGCTGATCTTTTTTATCTGGATCAACGATACCATGGCCTACATTGTGGGTTCCCTCATTGGCCGTACCCCTTTTTTCCCTTCCATTTCACCAAAGAAAACAATAGAAGGAACGGTAGGTGGAATGGTACTGGCTATAGCAGCAGCCGGGATCTATGGATATTTCTGGGGGAACGATCTGCTGTACTGGCCTCACTGGATAGCGCTGGCTACTATCGCGGCCATTTTTGGTTCTGCCGGCGACCTGCTGGAATCCCGCCTGAAAAGAATGGCCGGTGTAAAAGATTCCGGTAAAATAATGCCGGGCCACGGAGGTTTCCTGGACCGCTTCGATTCCTTGCTGGTAGCGGCTCCATTTGCATGGATCTACGTACTGCTCTTTGTTTTTAAATAGAAGGTATTTTCTTCATACCTTCGTACCGCTGAAAAACCGGCAAAGAAATTAAACGAAAACAAAAACAATGACTATTCACCGCGAGGGAACTGCTACCATCACCCTAACCTTTGTTGTACTGGCACTGCTGAACGGCGCTTTATTTTACTGGTTCCCTGCTAATCCTGCTCTTTGCTGGACGGTATTTGGCATCTCCCTGATCTTATTCCTTTTCATTATTTCCTTTTTCCGGATACCCGGCAGGGTATTGAACCAGGATGAACAACTGGTGATCGCTCCGGCAGATGGAAGAGTGGTGGTGATAGAAGAAACTGTTGAAACAGAATACTTTAAAGACAAAAGATTACAGGTTTCCATTTTTATGAGCCCTGCCAATGTGCATGTGAACAGGAACCCTATCAGCGGAGAAGTGAAACTGAGCCAATACCATGCAGGTAAATACCTGGTGGCCTGGCATCCGAAATCTTCCACGGAGAACGAACGCCATACCGTTGTTATCGGCAATGGCCGCCAGGAAATATTGGTTCGCCAGATTGCCGGAGCGCTTGCCCGCAGGATTGTAAATTACCTGAAAGCAGGCATGCAGGTGAAACAGAATGAAGAGATGGGGTTCATCAAATTCGGTTCCCGCGTTGATATTTACTTACCTGTAGGTACAAAAGTGGATGTAGCTTTAGAACAGCATGTAAAAGGTGGCCAGACGGTGATTGCACGGTTGGGTTAATTTTACTATCTTCCACATACATTAAAAGACCTGAGCCATGAAGAAATTATTTTTTGCACTCGCAGCCATCACCTTATTAGCCGGACCCGTGCTTGCACAGGAAAAAGTAACAGCTAAGAAGAAGAAAGAAGCTACCTGTGAGAAAAAAGAAGATTGCTGCAAACAGGAACAAACTGCAAAAGGCAAATCCTGCTGTATGCCCAGTAAAGCTGCCGCGATGAAAACCGCCAGCGCTGCAAAGAAAGCAAAGCCTGCTGCTAAAGGATGATCTGAAAGAAAAAGCTACCCTGCGTAAACATGCAGCGGTATCTCCTGAAAATATAAACAGCCCCCCGCACATTGTGCGGGGGGCTGTTTTATTATTTTGATTTAAGGCAGGCTCCTTACAAGATTGCCTTCAACTCACTCAAACACCTGATCGTATAAGTAGGCTTCACCCCCTCCACAATTTCATTCGGCGCAAAATACACCTGGTCCATCCCCACCTGCTGCGCTCCCAGTATATCCACATCCAGCGTATCCCCGATCATAATACTATCGGAAGCAGTGGTAGATGCAAGGTTCACCGCAAAATCATAGATCTCGCGATGTGGCTTCAGGCTACCGCAGGTTTCGGATGTAATGATATGCGTGAAGTAATGTTGTATCCCCGAATGCTGCATCTTCAGGAGTTGTGTTTCCTCAAAACCATTCGTGATCATATGAATGGGATACTTCTTCTGCTGCAGGTAATCCAGTACCTCTACCGCATGCGGAAATAGCGCAGTTTTGGTAGGTAGTATTTCGAGGAACCGCTTACCCATAGAAGCACTCAGCTTATCATCCCCTATCTTGAAATCAAGGAAAGTTAAAGAAAAACGTTTGGTACGCAGGTCCTGGCGGGTGATAAATCCCTTTCGGAAACGGTCCCACAATTTATCATTGATCACGGAGTAAGAAGCGTAAAATGTTTCAAAAGAAGGAATTCCTCTTTTTTCCAGCGCATGTTCCGTATAAAGTTCCTGTAGCGTTTCTATGCAATTGGCTTCGAAATCCCACAAAGTGTGGTCCAGATCGAAGAAAATATGTTTGTATCTCATAAAAAATCGGGTCGTTGGCAATGTTCTCCGTTACAAATTTACTATTTCCCGCGCACACCTGTTTGGGGGAATGCCGCATTAGCTTATTTTAGAGGTATGTATGCAATAATAACCGGGGCCAGTAAAGGAATTGGCAGGGCAGTGGCCATAAAGCTGGCCGCAGAAGGATTTGATATCGCCATTTGTGCACGCAACACTTCCGCATTGGAAGAAGCAAAAGCAGCCGTTACTGCACAACGGCAAAATGTAAAAGTACTGGCAGAAAAGGTGGATATGAGTAATAAAGCGCAGGTACTGGCTTTCGGGCAAAAAGTACGTACGTTCTTTGGAAGCGCACCGGCCATACTCGTGAATAATGCAGGTATTTTTGTTCCCGGCGCCGTACATGAAGAAGAAGACGGGCACCTGGAAAAAATGATGGCCGTAAACCTCTACAGCGCCTACCATCTTACCCGCGATCTCTTGCCAGGGATGAAAGAGGCCGGGAAAGGGCATATCTTCAACCTTTGCTCTACAGCCAGCCATAAAGCATATCCCAATGGCGGATCTTATAGCATTACCAAGTTTGCGCTCCTGGGTTTCTCTCAGAACCTCCGGGAGGAACTGAAGCCCCATAATGTAAAAGTTACCTCTATCAGTCCCGGCCCCACCTTAACAGCTTCCTGGCAAGGATTTGATGGCCCTGCAGGGCGTTTAATGGAACCTGAAGATGTGGCAGCCATGATCTGGGCTGCATATAACCTTAGCCAGCAGGCAGTTGTAGAAGATATACTCATGCGCCCTATGTTGGGAGATATTGAGTGAAATCCTTACTAGTGGCTTGTCTTACAAGATTTTTAACTAACTTTTAACGCACGATCGGAATAGGCCCCGTAAGCATTGGTTAAATTTGTTTCCAGGATGAACTTCAATATTGGTTTGAAAAAATATCTACTAACGCTGCTTGTAATATGCGCAGCCACACTTATAACTGTCGCGCAGACGTTTCGTTTTACCACAGCTGTGAACACGAATACCATCGCAATGGATGAGATGGTGCATATTCAGTTCATGCTGGAAAACCCTGTTAACCTCAGCCAGTTCACGCCGCCACAATTCACCGGCTTCAATGTGGTACAGGGGCCTCAGCAAATGCAGGGGAGCTCCTATGTGAACGGAAAGGGCACAGAATATATCGCTTTCAGTTACATCCTGCAACCTACCAAACCCGGCTCCTTCACTATTCCCGGAGGTACGGCAAGGGTAGACGGCAAACTGGTGAAAAGTAACCCGGTGAATATTGAAGTAGTGAAAGGAGGGCAGGGCGCACAGTTACCTCAGCAGCAACAACAGCCTTATCAACGGAGAGCATTCCCGGATAACGGATATGAAAATCAACCGGGCATTTTAAAGAAAGGAGAAGATGTAAAAGAGAAACTGCGTAAGAACCTTTTTGTGCGGGTTGATGTAGATAAAACTACTGTATACGAAGGAGAACAATTAACGGCTACTTATAAACTCTACACCCGCCTCCCCACGAATTCAAGCGTAACCAAAGTACCGGCATTCAAAGGGTTTTCAGCCAGGGATATTGAACTGCCCAATCCTCCGCAGGCAACAGAAGAGATCGTGAATGGCGAACGGTACAAAGTATTCACCATCCGCAAAACATTATTATTCCCTTTACAATCCGGCCAGCTGGAACTGGATCCCGCAGAAGTGGATAACCAGGTACATCTTGTAACCATGGCGAGCGCGAGAAAGAAAAGGGGCGATGATCCTTTCAGGGATGCATTCGGTGCAAGCCCATTTGATGATCCGTTCTTTGACGATCCCTTCGGCAATCCGCAATACGAAGTAGTGCCGTATAAAATTCAAAGCCCGGTAGTGAAGATCAATGTGAAACCATTACCCACCGCAGGGCGCCCGGCCAGTTTCAACGGAGCCGTAGGGCGTTTCACCATGACGGCCGTAGCCGATAAAAAAGACCTCAGCACAGATGATGCGCTCACACTGAAGGTAACCATTGCAGGGCAGGGAAATGTGAACCTTCTGAATCCGCCGCCTTTAAACATCCCGACTGCATTCGAGAAATATGATCCCACACTGTCTGATAATATTGAAAAGAACAGTAACCCGCTCAGCGGTTCAAGGATCTTCCAGTATGTATTAATGCCGCAGGAAAAAGGAGAGCACACCTTACCGCCGGTAGAGTTCTCGTATTTTGATCCTGCTGCCAATGCCTATAAAGTATTACAGTCTTCCGCCTTCCCTTTACATGTGATAGCAGGTAAACTGGCAAAGAAAGAAAAAGAAGACTTCGGCGGCAAAACGGAACTGGGTAATATCCGCACTTCCGGTCAGCGCTGGAGTAAACACAGCCCCTTCTTCTTTGGTAAACCCCTTTTCTGGATCCTGTTATTATTACCTTTACTGGGAGTTGCAGGAATGGCCTGGTACCGCAAACGCGAAAACTTCAGGCAGAGCAATGTGGCCATGTTAAAACATAAACATGCCAACAAAGTAGCCCTGAAACGCCTGGAGCTGGCTGCACGTTATCTGAAAGAGGGAAAAGACAAAGCGTTCTATGAAGAAACATCCCGCGCTACCTGGGGTTATCTCAGCCATAAATTAAAGATCCCGATGGCGGAATTGAGCAAACAGGTGGTACAGGATAAACTGGGTGACCGGCTGAAAGAAACCACCAAATTACAATTGATAGAACTGATAGATAGATGCGAAACGGCGCTGTATGCACCCGTGAGCAGTAATGAACATCGCCAGGATGCTTACCAGCAGGCTGTGCAGGTGATCAGTTCCGTTGAAGAAGAATTAAAAGGAAGGGCCGGAAAATAATAGACTATGATGCGTGCATTCGTAAATCCCCTGTTATACATCTTACTATTCTTAAGTACTGCGCTATTTGCGCAGGTCCCTGCGCTGTTCACAGAAGCCAACAAGCTCTATGAGCAGAAGAAGTATGCAGAAGCGGCTGATAAATACCAGCAACTGATAGACTCTGGTTACCAGGTGGCAGACCTTTACTATAATGCAGGGAATGCTTATTATAAAAGTAACCAGACCGGCATGGCTGTATATAGTTTTGAAAAAGCCCTCAGTCTTAAACCGGGAGATGAACAAATAGAACAGAACCTGGTGCTGGCCAATCAGCAGGTAGGGAATAACCTGGAATCATTACCCCTTCTCTTCTTTGAAAAATGGTGGCTGCAATTGCAGGTAATGCATACCTCCGCAGGGTGGGCTACCGGCAGCATTGTGTTTTGCTGGATCCTGGCTGCGCTGGCCATCGTTTATTTTTTCCTGCCGAATATGAAACGCCCTGTTTTTCGTTGGGGTATGCTCGTGGCAGGGATCCTGTTCATTGGATATTTCAGCATGGCCATCTGGATGCAGAATAAGGCCTATAACAGCGGAAGTGCTGTTGTGATGAAGAATGGCAAAGTGAAAGCCGCGCCGGATGAAGGAAGTAAAGACCTCTTCGAAATAAAGGAAGGGATCAAAATAAAGGTACTGGATAGCACAAAGGATTTTTCCAAAGTGCAACTGTCTGATGGTAAAACCGGTTGGATAGCTGTGAAGGATATCCGCAACCTATAACCTTTCTATCCGCGTCAAAAAATCCTGTTTGCGGTTCCGTGAAACGGGAATGTTCTTTCCATCCGTCATAATGATCTCGCCGCCATCTCCCTTGATGTACTTGTGCATATAAGAGAGGTTGATGAGATAACTGTTATGCACCCTGAAGAACCCTTTTTCCCTCAAAGCTTCTTCCACTTCCTTCAACGATCTGCAAATGAGCGTAGGTATACCCTGCTGTGCCATGAACACTTTCGTATAACCGCCGGCAGATTCGCAATAGGTGATATCCTTTATGGGGATCATGCGTAAGCCATCTTCCGTAGGCAGGGCCAGCCTTTCGTTGGGCTGCACATGCTGATGCAGGAATTGCAGCAGGGCATCTACTTTGGTAGCGGAATTAGTAGTTTGTGTAAGTGCCTTTTGCACGCTTTGCACCAGCTCATCTTTATCGATAGGCTTTAATAAAAAATCCAGGGCACTATGCCGGATAGCTTTGATGGCATATTGATCGTAAGCAGTGGTGAATATCACAGAAAAGCTGCGGCGGGCGCAGGATTCCAGGAGTTCGAACCCATTCATGCCGGGCATTTCCACATCCAGGAAAACAAGCTGGGGTTGTAATCTTTCAATCACTTTCAAAGCTTCTTCCGGATCCCCGCAAAGGGCGTCTATCGTTACATCCGGACAATGGCGTTCTAATAGCATTTGCAGCACATCGCGGCAATGTTTCTCATCATCTATAATAACGGCGTGCATATAGGTAAAATGCTTTTGGTTGATCCTCTGTTCACTGTTCGTACATCGAATTTACTTAAAAATCCGCTCTTCTTCGGGCAGAGAGGTAGTAGTGACGTTGGGGAAGTGAAAAAGGGTGTAAGTACCCGTCTTATTATGATGGGGGTCAAACAGGTGACCGGTACTGATAGCGGCATGTGTATGATAGCGGGCATTCATCCAGTGGAGCCTTTCAGCTGCCACGCGGGTACCTGCCGTTCTTTGCTGGTGGTGGTGGAACATGTTTTGCCTTGCCACACCATTATCTTCCACACGGATGAACACTTCGTCTTCATTCTGCCCTATTTCTATCCTGATCATGCCTTTCTGTTCCGGTGTTTTTTGTAGAAGCCGGTACCAGATGGCATTCTGAATATAAGGCTGAACAATGAAAGGGGGTACCAGCATCTGCATATCCAATGAAGGAGCGGTGTGTATTTCATACTCAAACTGTCCTTCAAACCGTAGTTGTTCCAGTTGCAGATAGAGTTCAAGCGTTTCCAGTTCTTCTTCCAATGGGATCCATTCCTTGCTGCTGTTCTCGAGCGTAAAACGCATCAGGCGGGAAAAGCGGGTAAGGTAAGTAGAGGCCTGTTCTGTACTGGCAGAGAGAATGTAGCTATGAATAGCATTGAGGCTGTTGAAGATGAAGTGGGGGTCCATCTGGGATTGGAATGCATGCAATTCCAGGGACGCGCGGCTTCTTTGTGCCGCGATCCTTGCCTGCATATTTCTGCGAAGTTTCTTCTCCCGCCACCAGAATAGTGCTCCGAGTATTCCGATGCCCACAAAAAAAATGGTCCAGTAAACCGTTTTTCCCGTTAAGGGTTGAACAATGCATAATGTATACAATATGATGGATCCGTTAAGGGGGTTACACATACTTTAAAATTCCTAAGCCTGCCAAATATAGCCCCGTTTCCCACCCTGGAAAAGGGGGATTGAGTAGCTGGCAGCAGCCGGCTTACGGATGGCAGCGGAGGAGGGATAGTTGGTGATCAGCCATCTGTGAACTTATACCCAACTCCGCGAACGGAATGAAAGTACTGGGAATTGCGGCTGTCCTGCTCAAAATACTTGCGGAAATTGAGGATAAAGTTGTCTATGGTACGTGTTGTAGGGTAAACATTATAACCCCAAACCACCTGGAGGATCTTTTCGCGGGTTACTACCTCGCCTTTGTTTTCTATGAGCAGTTTCAGCAGCATGGTCTCTTTCTTGGAGAGCTCATGGTGTTTGCCGTCTTTACCTACACATTCCTGTGCGGCAAAGTCTATCATATTATTGCCGAAGCGGTAGATATTGGGTACGTTGTCCTTTTCCTGGATCTTTTTGTTCTTTACGATCAGTTTCTCCACACGGAGGAGGAGTTCTTCCAGGTTGAAAGGTTTGGTCATGTAGTCGTCCCCGCCTTTTTTCAGCCCCAGCACTCTGTCTGCACTGCTATTTTTGGCGCTGAGGAACAAGATGGGCACTTCATTGTTCTGAATGCGGATGTTTTCGCACACGGCGATGCCGTCCATCTCGGGCAGCATGATATCGAGAATGATCAGGTCAAAGTATTCGTTCTTAACGGCTTTCAATGCACTGGTCCCATTGTCCACAGCCGTTACCTCATATCCTTCCAGCTCCAGGTTCAGCTTAAGTGCTTCCTGGAGATTTTCTTCATCTTCTACCAGCAATATTGATGCTTTCGTCGCTTCCTTCATATTGATGCATTGGTGAATGGTGAACGGTAATTGCCTATAAAATTACGCACAACTGGTTAATTTTATACAGATTGTAAGGAATAATCATTCCAGGTGATCTCAAAGCAGGTGCCTTTTGGGGTATGATCCCTTACGGTAATAGTGCCTCCGTGCTGTTCCACGATCTTTTTGGTCAGGTATAGTCCAAGGCCTGAACCTTTGGATTTACGGGTGTTTTCGTTACCAATGCGGTAGAATTTCAGGAAGATCTTATTCCTTTCTGCCTGTGGTATACCCTCTCCCTCATCGGACACCGTCAGTTTTAACGTTTCTCCTTCAATAAAGAGCCGGACGTTGATCTCAGAACCCTTGGGAGCATATTTAACGGCATTCTCCACAAGATTGTTCAGCATCAGCTGCATCATGAACTTATCCGCATTCAGCCATATATAAGGTGCAATATCGGCTTTTATGGGATGGCTGGCAATGCGGCTTTGTAATTCTTCCATACTGTTTTGCAGCAGGCCGGAAAAATCCAGCTGTTCCAGGAAAGGCTGGTATTTCTGATGTTCAAACTGCGAAGCCAGCAGGATGTTATTGCATAACTGGTCCAGCCGGTTGGTTTCCCGGATAGTGGTATCCAGCAGCTTTAACCGTTTCTCTTCATCCAGTTTATGCTTCCGTAATGTTTCGAGGTTAAGTTTAGCTACGGCGATAGGGCTTTTTAGTTCATGTGTTACCGCCATCATAAAGTTCTGTTGTTGCTGGGAGAGCTTCATCTGTTTCCATACAGCACGGTAAACAAGCGCAGCGCCGGCAAGGATCAGTACCAGGAAAATGATCCCTTCCCCTACATACTTGAAAGTGCGCATCTGCTGTTCTTTATGCAGCCTTTGCATTTCAGACATGAACTGAGCAGGTTGTGTAAGTTCCTGCACGCGGTGCGTCAACTCCAGCTGCTCATACTTTGCAATCTGTTTGCTTTGCTGATGCAGCAGCACTCCCCACCATAACAGCTGAAGTACTGTATATGCCAGCACAAAAACATAGATGCCGGTGATCACCTTCCTGCTTTGCAGGCCGGAGGAGGATTTCTTCATGCTCAATTATTTCCGCAGAGCAGCTTTTTCTATGCGGAGCCCCACACTCAGCATTTCCGGTAATGGGTTCTGACGCATGTTCTGCTCAAAAGTAAAACGATAAGTTCCGGGTTTTGAAAGGATAGCATTTTGCTGAATGGGGATGCGGTGTTCATAGATATCATCCACACCGCTTCCCAGCCATTTACCATAAGTATCGGCCAATGGAAGTTCTATCCGGCTTACAGTGGAAGTACTGTCTCCCGGTAACTGTGTGCCCACCAGCAGCCAGAGGTTGCTGTAAGGATAAGCATCCGTATGCCTTACATTGATGTACATGTTGTAATAGAATGCGGTATCCTCCGGCGCAAGTTCCAGTTCAAAGGACTGTTTATTATCTATCGTCCATTGAGAACGGGGGATATCCCGGTTCTTTTCAAAGGTTTCCATCCTGGGTGGTTTGCAGGCAACAGCCAGCATACATAACAGGAGGCAATTGAATCGCAGTTTCATCTTCAGGGGATCTTTTTATAGGAATTACAGCACATTCAGCACCTGTTCCTTTGCTTTTTCCAGTTCATCCTTCATCATCACTACCCATTGCTGCATAGCGGAATCGTTGGCTTTGGAACCGGTTGTATTGATCTCACGGCCTATCTCCTGTAATACGAATCCCAGCTTTTTACCTTTAGCGGCATCTGCTTCTGCAAGGATGTCTTTAAAGTAACGGCAGTGATTGGCAAGGCGCGTCAGTTCTTCTGTAATATCGAGTTTTTCTAAGTAAAAGATCAGTTCCTGCTCCAGGCGGTTACCGTCCACATTATCCTTACCCACATATTCCGCCAGCAGGGATTCCAGCCGGGTACGCACGCGGTCTTTCCTTAAAGGGTCCAGTTCACGTACCTTATCCGTATACAGGATGATGTTATCTATGCGGAGCAGGAGGTCCTTTTCCAGCATATTACCTTCATCGATACGGTGTGCATCCATTTCAGCAATAGCGGAACGGATGATGGCTTCTACTTCCAGCCATTCTGATTTGGCCAGTTGTTCAGAGGCAGGGGTTACTACTTCCGGGAGTTTCATCAGCACATTGAGCATGTCTTCCTGGGGAAGGTTCAGTTCAGTGGCCATGGTAGAAAGGGCCTGGTGATAATACCTGGCCAGCTCCGTATTGATCACCACGGGGCGGGTGGCACCATTCTGTTTGATGTTGATGGTAGCGTCAAGCGTACCGCGTTGCAGCTCCTGTTGTAAGAGGTTGCGGATATCGAACTCGTAGGGTTTTAACAACGGAGACATCTTAAGGTTCACCTCAAACTGTTTCCCATTCAGCGATTTGATCTCTGCTACAATGGTGGTTTCTCCCCTTGTTATCTCCGCTCGGCCGAAGCCGGTCATGGATTTGAGCATATTATCTGTTTATTGTGGCAAACCTAGTTAAATTAAGCCATATTTCTGATTGATGCACAATCATTTGGTTTATTTGAAAAGTGCATTGTATAAAGCAGGCCGGGAAAGCTCAACAAGATCGCCGGGCTGCATGCCATCTATGCTCAGTTGTTCTATCCGGTAACGGATAAGCCTCAACGTTGGAAACCCAACAGCAGCGGTCATTTTACGTACCTGCCGGTTCTTTCCTTCCCGTAAGATCAAACGTATCCAGGGGGCCGGGATATGTTTGCGGAAACGAATGGGAGGATGCCTGTCCGGCACAAAAGGGTCTTCTGTAAAGATGGCGGCATCGCATCCCCGGGTACGGTAAGTTTTGCCATCTATATTGATCGGAACGCCTTCCCTGAGCTGTTGAATTGCGGCATTGGTAACTGCACCGTCCACCTGTACCCAATATTCCCTTTCGTGGGCAAATTGGGGATCTAAAATGCGGTGGTTGAGAGATTTATCGTTAGTGAGGATGAGGAGGCCCTCGCTGTCATAATCCAACCGGCCTACCGGGTAAACGTCCCGGGGGACCTTGAAAAAATCAGATAATACAGCTTTATCACCTTCTTTCCCGAAGCGGGTCAATACCTCATAAGGCTTGTACACGATAAAATAGTGAAGGCTCACAATACTTGTATTGGTTAAGGGCCTGTAAATTAGTAATTTTGGCCCATCATTGGCGGTTTTATGAGAATGACATGTTAAGCGATCAAACAAAATGCCGGTTCTGCAACAAATATCTAAGCGATATATTTTCCACCTCCTCACCAGAGCATATGGAAGAGATCGCCAACGCCAAACAATGCGCGATCTATAAGAAAGGTCAGGTGATCTTCCAGGAAGGAGCACATCCCTATGGCATTTATTGTATCAACACCGGAAAGGTTAAGTTATCCCATTCAGGAGACGAAGGGAGAGAGCAGATCATACGCCTGGTAAAACCAGGGGACCTGATCGGATATAAAGCACTCATTAGCAATGAACCATACACAGCTACTGCTACCGTTCTGGAAGATAGCGCCGTATGTTTCATCCCACGCGACCTGTTTCTGCATCTGCTGCAAAAGGATAATGCGCTATCCTTGAAGATGATGCAGATACTTACCAGCGAACTAAGAAGAGCAGAAACAAAGATCACGCACCTCTCACAGAAACCGGTAAGGGAACGTTTGGCTGAAACACTGCTTACACTCAAAGAAACATATGGCCTGGAGGAAGACGATCAAACCATTAATGTAACCCTTTCAAGAGAAGAGATCGCCAACCTTGTAGGTACTGCAACAGAGTCTGCAATCCGCCTCCTCTCTGAGTTTAAGAAAGAGAAGGTGATTGATCTCACAGGTAAGAAGATCCGCATCTTACGCCTTCAGCAACTCATAAAAATGGCCAATCTCCAGGATTGATTCCGGTTATCCGTTTAATTCGTTAAAATTTATGCCCTGAAGCACCCTTCTTTGAAAAAATTTATGTTAAAAAGGGAGCTTAAAGGGTAAAAAGGAGGCGAAACCGGAAAAACCGGCTGACCCGCTGAAAGGCAAAAAACCCTTCAAAATGGATAGGCATAACAACATACATTCGTTGATATGAAAAAGTATGATCGTCTGAAACACTTTGCTGCTGCGGGTTGTAGAGGCAATAAAAAAAGTCTGACCGTTGGAACAATCAGACTTTCTTGTTATGTGAATGGGTTAGTAAGTACAGGGAAATAAAATTCCCTACACAATATTAAAAAGAATTTCATCACAAAAGAAAAAAAATGCAATAAATTTTATTCACACGCAGAAATAAATTGTGGATAACGCCCCCTAACTTTGCCATCACTTTAACGAAGTTCATATGAAGTTTGAGAAACCAATATCGGTAAAAGAAATAGCAACGCTCATAGGAGCAGTGCTTACAGGTAACGATCAGTTGATGGCTACCGGCATTAACGAGATCCATAAAGTGGAGGAAGGAGACATCTCCTTTGTTGACTTTGAGAAGTATTACAATGCCTGCCTTAACTCTGCTGCCACCATCATCATCATCAACAAGGAAGTACCTGCACCGGAAGGTAAGGCGCTGCTGGTGATCAATGATCCCTTCAGTGCATTCGTGAGCCTGGTGAAACGCTACCGGCCGTTTGTTCCCGCAACTACCCCTATCAGTGATACGGCAGTAGTTGGTGAAGGAACCATCCTTCAGCCAAACGTATTCATCGGCCATCATGTGCGCATCGGAAAGAACTGTCTTATCCATCCCAACGTTACCATCTACGATCATACCATCATCGGGGACAATGTGATCATTCACGCAGGTACCGTTATCGGTGCAGATGCCTTTTACTTTAAGAAACGGGCAGAACGTGAAGTGATGTACGACAAACTGGAAAGCTGCGGAAGGGTGATCATTGAAGACCATGTGGAAATAGGAGCAAGCTGCACCATCGATAAAGGGGTAAGCGGCGATACCATCATCGGGCAAGGGACCAAGTTTGATAACATGGTACATATAGGGCATGGTGCCGTGATCGGAAAGAACTGCCTTTTTGCCGCACAGGTTGGTATAGGTGGTAAGACCCATGTGGAAGATAATGTGATCCTTTGGGGCCAGGTAGGTGTGAACAAAGACCTCACTATCGGAAAAGGAGCTGTTGTATTAGGACAAAGTGGTATCTCCAGTACCCTTGAAGGAGGTAAAACCTATTTTGGCTCGCCGGTAGAAGAAGCCCGAGAGAAGAAAAAAGAATTAGCCTGGGTAAAACGTATTCCCGAGATCTGGGCAAAGATCAACAGTTAATACTATGCTTAAGATGTACCGACTGCTCATCATGGGCTGCCTTCCATTCCTTGCCTGCTCAGTAGTGAAACCCACTATTGTTAAAGCGCCTGATCTCTATACCACGGAAAACGAGTTAGCCGTTAAGATCAAAGACGGCTGGTTAAGCGCCAAAACAATTTCGCTGGGGTCATACAACACTACTTCCCGCTCAAACGGCGTGGCGGATCATTCTCCTGCCAAACAGATCAAACAGGCCAGCGATGCCTTTTACTTTACCCTGAAAGGCAAAGATGTGCAGGTTCCTGTTCAGCTGCTCAGTACAAATGCCATCTCATTCTCCAACCGCACATTACCATCTTATCTGAACGGTTTACCGGGCGATGCACCTTTATGGTATATTCATGTAGGGGCAACTGCTTTAACGCCATTAAAGACCTGGGAACTTATTCTAAAACGCAATCTATCCTTCCTTGAGCTGAACGAAAACAAACCCGTAGGTGTACTTCGTTCAGCTACTGAAGAAATAAGGGTAACGGTACATAACCGTTTCGGTATCAGGAACAGTTATGAGAAAACCTGTTACGAATTTCAGTTAAAAGGGATCCCTGTTGCCGCTGTAATAGTGGGGGATGCTCCTAAGGCATGGATCTATACAAAAGCAGATGCCGATCTTCAGCAGACATTATCAGCAGCTATGGCAGCACTGTTGTTCAGGTAGATTGTTTAGACGCCAGGAAGGCTTTGGATATTTCCGTGATCGTTTGTTCCAGGGGTTTATAACGGAAAGCAGGTAAGGCGGCACGTATCTTATCGCTGTTATAATATACTTTCAGCTGTGCCGTTCGGGCTGTTTCTTTTGTTAACAAGGGCCGTTTACCCGTGAAGAGGCCTTTTACCTTTTCCAGCCTCCATACTAATTCAGCCATCCAGGGTTTAGTGGCAATATGTGGTGGCTTTTTGCCCAGGGCATTCGCCATTGTATTAAATAGTTGCCGGTAAGGCCAGTTCTCTGCAGATAAAATAAAACGCTGGCCACTGATATCACTATCCATCAGGCTGATCATTACCTTCACTACATCTTCCACATCCACAAAACCATTGATGCCTTCCGTATAATAAGGGAATTCTTTCCAGGCATTCTTCAGTAACATGCCGGAGCCATCATGCCAGAAGCCGCTGCCTAAAATAATAGAGGGGTTTACGATCACGGCATCCAGCCCTTCTGCAATACCTCTCCATATTTCCATTTCACTGCCATGTTTGCTGATGGCATAATTAGAGTTGTTCTTACTTTCTTCCCAGGGGATATCTTCTGTGAGTTCTGCCTGCGTTAATGATCTGCCGATGGCAGCAACGGAACTTACATGCACCAGTTTCTTCACGCCTGCATCCAGGGCAATGTTCACCACATTCGCAGTGCCTTCTATATTCACCTTTAAGAGATGGTCCCGTTTGTCCGGCTGAAAAGATACAACGGCGGCACAATGATAGATCTGTTCAACACCCTGCATGGCATCTTCCAGCGAACCAATGTCCAGTACATCGCCCTTCACCCATTCTACCTTGTCTTTAATATCATTGATCTGTTCCGGGATCTGCCGGCGGTATAATGCACGTACCGGTTTGCCGGCCAGCACAAGGGCCCGCAATAAGTAACTGCCTAAAAAACCAGTACCGCCGGTTACCAGTATCATGATCTCATGAGTATTAATGAAGGCACAAATGTAATTTAATAGTTGTAAAAACCTTTTCCGGTTTTGCGGCCGAGTTCTCCCCTGGCAACTTTATCTGCCTGAAGCTGGCCAGGTTTAAAACGGGGAGCATGATTGAATGCTTCGTATAAAGAAGTGGTAACGGCAAAGTTGATATCATTTCCGATGAGGTCCATCAAAGCAAACGGCCCCATCCTGAAACCTGCTGCTTCCAGTAGTTTGTCGATGCTTTGCAGCGATGCAGTACCTTCTGATGCCACCTGCATGGCTTCCAGGTAATAATGCCTTGCCACGCGGTTCACAATAAAACCCGGTGCATCTTTAACACGCACAGGTGTTTTGCCCAATTGTTTGGTGAGTGCATACAATACGTCCGCAACAGCCGGGTCCGTTGCCTTTCCACTTACAATTTCCACCAGTTGCATCAAATGCGCAGGATTAAAAAAGTGCATGCCGGCTACACGCTCCGGATGAAGTACATCTTTGGCGATATCGGAAACAGATAAGGAGGAAGTATTGGTGGCAAAGATGGTCTCGGGGGAGTTTACTGTTGCCAGCTGACTGAACAGGGCAACTTTGGCCGGAATATTTTCTACGATAGCTTCTATGATCACATCTGCCACACATTGCTGTGCATCATATACTGTTTGAATGCGGGAAAGAATAAGAGCCGGCTGTGCTGCCTCCAGTTTTCCTTTCTCTACGGCTGTCTGTAAGTTGCGGCTGATCTGCGTGATGGCTTTCTGCAGAGCTTCTTCTCTTGTATCGAACAGGATGGTTTTAAAACCTCCGGCAGCTGCAACCTGTGCAATCCCTGCACCCATGGTCCCTGCTCCGCAAATTGCTATGGTGTTCAGCATTAGTTGGGGGATTAAAAAAAAGTGACAGGCGGTGGTACCTGTCACTTTCGTTATTCGTTATAGAACTCCCTGGAATTGTTTCAGGAAGCGAAGATCGTTTTCTGAGAATAACCGGAGGTCTTTGATCTGGTATTTCAGCATGGTGAGCCTTTCAATACCCATTCCGAATGCAAAGCCGGTATATTTGGTGGAGTCTATGCCGCAGTTTTCCAGTACCTGCGGATGTACCATTCCGCAACCGAGGATCTCTACCCAGCCGGTATGTTTACATACATTACAACCTTCGCCGCCGCAGATCAGGCAGGAAATATCCATTTCTGCACTGGGTTCCGTAAAGGGGAAATAAGAAGGGCGGAAACGTACTTTAAAGTTCTCCCCGAACATCTCCTGTACAAAGTAATACAGGGTTTGTTTGAGGTCTGCAAAGGATACGTTCTCTGCTATATAAAGCCCTTCTATCTGGTGGAAGAAGCAATGTGCACGGGCGCTGATGGTTTCATTGCGGTATACCCTGCCCGGGCAGATGATCCTGATAGGCAGTTTCCCCAGTTCCATGGTCCTTACCTGGGCTGAGGAGGTATGGGTACGCAACAGCCAGTCCGGGTTGTTCTGCACATAGAAAGTATCCTGCATATCCCTGGCCGGGTGATTTTCTGCCAGGTTGAGCGCGGTGAAATTATGCCAGTCGTCTTCAATTTCCGGGCCTTCTGCAATGGTAAAACCCAGTCTTTCGAAGATGCGGATAGCTTTATTCCTTACCAGGCTGATAGGATGGCGGGTACCCAGTCTATGGGGTTCGCCGGGAAGGGTAAGGTCCAGGTTGCCGGCGGCACCATTTCCTGCTTCCTTCAGCTGCTGAAATTCCTCGTATTTAGCTTCAGCCAACTGTTTAAAGGCGTTCAGCACCTGGCCGAATTCCTTCTTTTTATCGTTGGCTACGTTCTTCATTTCCCCGAAAATGCCTTTTACAATGCCTTTTGTTCCGAGAAATTTAATACGGAATTGTTCCAGTTCCTCCGCCGTTTTGGCCTTGAAAGCGGCAATCTCCTGCTTATATGCTTCTATTTGCTGCACTATCTGCTCCATGGCCACAAATATAACGTGCTGTGGATAAAAATGAGTACTTTTTGGGAGTTTTTGTAACCATGTCTGTCGTCGTTTATATTATAACTGTTTCGGTGCTGTTGCTGCTGATTGCCGGGTTATACCGGCAAATGCTGCGCTATAAGCGTCAATATAAAGCAGAAGCCACCCTCAATTACTTCACCGCCTCCCTTTTTGGCAAAAACACGGTAGACGATATCCTCTGGGATATTGCCAAGAACTGCATCTCCCACCTCAACCTGGAAGACTGTGTGATCTACCTGGTGGATGAAGACCGCCACGTTCTCGTTCAAAAGGCCGCTTATGGCCCCAAGAACCCTGACCGTTTTGAGATCCGCGATCCCATAGAAATACCCCTGGGCAGAGGGATCGTAGGGTATGTGGCATTGTCCGGCAGATCTGAAATAGTGCCGGATACCACTTTGGATGCACGTTATATTGTTGATGATGAAAGAAGGCTTTCAGAACTGGCCGTGCCTATTTACTACGAAAAGAAAGTGATCGGTGTGATCGACACCGAAAACGCGCGTAAATATTTCTATACTTCTGAACACCTGGCCATGCTGGAAAAGATTGCGGCCATCTGTTCCTCCAAAATAGGCCGGTCTTTAATAGAAGAAAAAGCCCGCAGGCAGGAGCTGGAGGTACAAATGCTGCATAAACAGCTCGCGGAATTCAGGCTGGTGACCCTCAAAAGCCAGATGAACCCCCACTTCCTCTTCAACTGCCTGAACGGCATCTACAATTGCATCCTTGCAGAAGAAATAGATAAAGCATCCGAGTATCTTTCCAACTTCGCGAAACTGCTGCGGATGGTGTTGATGCATTCGGAAAAGAACTTCATTTCCCTGCGGGAAGAGGTAGATCTGTTGCAACATTATCTCAGGATAGAGGCTTTGCGGACCAGTAAACCTTTCGAGTTCAGCATCCTGATAGATGAAGGGATCAACCCGGATGAATTTTTTGTACCCGGTATGCTGATCCAGCCTTTCCTGGAAAATGCTATCTGGCATGGACTGATGAACAAAGAAGGGCAGCGGAAGTTACAGATCCACTGGCGCAGGCTCAAAGAGGAAGTATTAATGTGTGAGATCCTGGATAATGGGATCGGGCGGGAACAATCATCCCGCAGGCAGGGCAATGGATTACGGGGAGAATCCCATGCCTCTAAAGGCATGAGCCTTTGCATGGAGCGGGTGGAACTGTATAAAGCATTGTTCAACACTACTTTCAACATTCATGTATTTGATCTCTATAGTGAAGATGGCCAGGCAGAAGGCACAAAAGTGAATATTGCTTTTGAAATTGCACCCGGTATAGGACCTGCCTACCTGGTGGATTAAAAATCCTTTTATGGAATTATGGAAAGGCTGCGTCTTAGTAAAAAACCTTTCCTTATGCTCAGAAACATCACCCTGATGGTTGCCGGTTGTTTAATTGCCGGCAGTCCATTATTGGCTCAGGAAGCAGCTGCGCCCAAGAAAACACCTCTCCCTCCGCCCGTTGTTCATCAAAAAGAAGTGAAGTTTACTCCACCTGTTGTAAAGAAGGACCTGGCTTCCAGCAAAGAGGCCTCTAATCCTAAAGGCAAAATGGTGAAGTTTAAAGCACCTGTGGTTATGAAAGAGGGGGCGAAGATGGACGAAGCACCCTTGCCGCCACCTCCGCCACCAGCTCCGCCGGTTATTAAGAAAGACGAAGTGAAGGTGCCTCCGCCACCTCCTCCGGCTCCACCGAAGAAGAAGGGTTAAGATCTTAAAAAGCCCCCCGGGGCTTTTTTTTATTCAAATACCACTGTTTTATTGCGATAGACAAATACCCTGTCGTTCAACACCAGCCTCAATGCTTTCGCCAGTACAGATACTTCAATGTCCTTGCCGGCCTTCACCATATCGGCTGCGGTGAAAGAGTGATTAACGGGGATCACCTGTTGTGCGATGATGGGCCCTTCATCCAGTTGATCTGTTACAAAATGTGAGGTAGCACCAATGAGCTTCACACCTCTTTCAAATGCCTGTTTATAAGGTTGGGCACCGGCAAAAGCAGGCAGGAAAGAATGGTGGATATTGATGATGCGGGCCGGGAACTTTGCTACGAAAGCAGGAGAGAGTATCCGCATGAACTTGGCCAATACAATGTAGTCAGGATCAAGCGCCACAATTTGTTCCATGATCTTTGCTTCAAACTGTTCCTCTTCATGGGAGATGTACACAAAGGGAACACCGAACCTTTTGCAGACATCTTCCAGCGTAGTATGATTCCCGATCACGGTTTGCACTTCTGCTCCAAGCGTAGAGAAGTAATTACGGATCAGGATATCTCCCAGGCAGTGATATTCTTTGGTGACCAGTAATACGATCTTCTTTTGCTGCTTAGGGTTGATGGTGATGAGTGCTTTTTCAGGAAGTACCTGCCGCATGGAAGTTTCCAGCAGTACGGGGTCTGTTTCGTTCTCTGCCTCTATGCGCATGAAGAAACGGTTCTCCACTTTATCCACGTGTTCACGGAGGGAAACAATATTGAGCCCGGCCTTAGCTAATATTCCGGAGATAACAGCCACAAGACCTATCTGGTCTTTGGATTGGATGAGGATGATCATAGCGGCATGAAAATACAATCATTCTGCCAGTTTTTTCAATTCATTTAATGCTTTGGGAAAAGGTTCGTCAAAATGATTTTCAAACTCATCCGGCACATCCAGGTCTACTGTTAAAGTTGTTTTTCCACCTGCTGTTCTAAGCGTATAGTTCTCTTCGGAGCCAGACCATTTTTTCACTTCAGGGCTGTCCAGGTCTTCTACCCCATTGACCATGTTGCCCAGGTGTTTAATGGACATATATTCATTGGGAATATTCTCTGCGATCACAGATACCATTCCATTGTTCCCGCCATCAACGAACACGGCCTTACTTCCTTTTTTCCAATCCGTTTTAACGTCTGACCCACTGGCGAAAGGGGCTGTCCATATACGGTAACTTTCTTTGCCCCAGAGTTGTTCCCACACTTTTTCAGCGGGAGCATCAATTGTAATAGAGAATGTTTTCTTTTTCATAACCTTGAATTTTGTAAAACAAAGGTGACTCCTTTTAACCTGAAAGAACGTGGTTAAAAACGACAAATATGAGGTCATTTCCGCCTAAAACAAGTATGTCAGATGTACCATAGCCCTGTTCCCTGCTTTTACTTTCATGCCAGCCAGTTCCTGTGATAACACGGGTTGAAAATTACCGCCGACCGCATACTGTTTAAAGGAAAGCTCTACACCGGCAGTGCCCATCAGGGTATAACCACCGGAAACATCTACCTTGATCTGCTCTGTATCCTTATCTGCTGTTTCATATAATAAACCTGCATTCGGGGAAATGGAAAGCTCTTTTAACGGGCGTAGCTTGTAATAGGCCAATAGATTAGCGGTAAACTTATTGCCGTATTGATAATCGTATTTATTACGGGTGTTGATCTTGTAGCTGATGTTCGTATTCAGGCCCACATCCATTAACCGGATATCGTACATGGCATTCAATGTAAAATCTACGCTGGCTGTTCCCAGCTGAAAGTTATTGGGGCTGTCTTCATTTTCCTTTCTTTCAGCTGGTTCATATTTGCCGGTAGGTAGTTTCACACCTCCGCCTATCCATAATGAATGTGCCACTGTATTCATTTTGCTGAACACCTGGTAATATCCTGTAACAGCAATATCCCCCAATCCTGTTTTGCTTTTTGATATACCCTGGTTGCTGCGTTCGCTGAAATTAAGCGGAACAAAGCCCAGCAGCCTGAACTTCTTCCCGATATTCCAGCCACCCCATAATTCTGCTGCCTGGTAAGTTTCATCTGTGGTGAGGTAGGAGGTGCTGCCGCCGGGGCCAAGATGTGAGCGCATGGTTTTATACTGGTAACGCAGGCCCGCGAAACGTTGTTTGAAATCAGGCAATAAGCCGATGTAATAACTGCCCACCCCGCAACCGCAGATATCGCAGGCAAATGCAAGCTTGCCGGCTACAAGTAAAAATAATAGTAAGGTCATCTTTTTCATTGTTCGGCAAAACGTTTATCTGTTATGAAATTTTTATCGTTCAGGGTATTCAGGAAAGCTTTCAGCTGTATTTTTTCCGTTGCTGTTAAAGCAATGCCGTTCTTCAGCATTGGGTCCAATGTGGGCATATCCTTTACTTCATCCGAGTAGTGGTTCAGTACGGCATCCAGGGAGTAGAACCTGCCATCGTGCATGTAGGGAGCGGTGTAAGCCAGGTTACGGAGACTGGGCACCTTGAATTTGAACTTATCCGCCGGGTTGAGTGTGATAGGTTCCCTCCCTTCATCATTGGCTGGCCCTGGCCCGATGCCGTTATTCCTGAAGGAAAGGTCCGTGAACAAGGGTTCCTGGTGGCAACTGTTGCATTGCTGTTGGAAGATCTGGTAGCCTTGTTGTTCTGCTTCCGTAAAGGTGGTTTTTCGCAGCTTAACGCTATCGTATTTTGAATCAGCGCTTACCAGCATCACCATGAACTGGGATAAGGCTTTGAGCATTTTGGCAGAAGTGATCTCCGTGCTGCCGTACGCCCTTTTGAACAGCTCAGGGTATTGCGGATGGTTGCGAAGCTTGTTCAGCACATTTTCTATGGTTTCATCCATTTCCACCACGTTTGTGATGGGAACAATGGGTTGAAGGTCCAGGTCAAACACCCCGCCATCCCACATGAAAGTAGTGTGCCAGGCCATGTTCATAATGGGCGTGGCGTTGCGGTTACCCAGCCGGTCGTCAATACCATGACTGATATCATGACCATGATGGGTGAACGCCGCGCTTTGAATATGGCAGCTTCCACAGGAAACGGTATTGTTCCTGGAAAGGCGGGGTTCATAGAATAACTTCCTGCCTAATTCAAAACCAGCCTGCGTTACGTCCTTTTTGTATACCGTGGGAGGAAAGTTCTCCGGCTGTTTAAAGCCGAAGAAACGTTCCATCAGGTCCTGTTTGGTACAGGCCAGTATAAATATTGATAATGCTATTAAGAGTTGTTTCATGGATCATCAGTTTTCAGTGTGATCGTGATGGAACATGCCGGTGAAGTTGTTGGCGATCTTCCCGCTGAATTCGCTGAACATCACGGTAGGGTTTGCAGCGATGCTGGCTCCTTTGAATGCTTTCAGAATATCTACCATCAGGTGGATATTCGGTTGGCGGCCTACCCTCACTTTCGCCACACCACCTGCATTCAGGTCTACGCTGATTGTTCTGATGTTATTGATCGTTGGGGCACTGTAGCCACCGAAGCCACCAATATGATATCTGAATTTGCGTTGCCCGCTGGGGTCGATGGGAGCAGCAGCTGCAATCCCTTCCATCCTGAAAAAAATGTAACCACTGTTCCATCCCCAATACATACCATCATCATGGCCGCCGGAAGGATCCAGCACACCGGTACGTTTATCGATGTCCATCGTGCTTCTGAGGCTATCCACGCCCAGCACAAAGCTGATGCTGGCATAATCTCCCTGGGGCACTTTTACTTTAACGAATTGCGTGGATGGATTGCTTTCTGAGATGAGGAAATAGCTGCTGTCCTGCGGAACAACATATTCCACTCCTGCGGCTGTTTTCACTTTGATATTACTGACGAAATATTGCAGCAGGGAAACATTGAACTGTTCTCCTGCTTCGTTGGAATAATTACCGGTATTCAGTTGCAGGTTCTTATCTCCGGCAACATTATCGAATTGGATGCTGAGCGTGGCTTTGGCAGTAGAGTCTGTGGCGATGGAATCTTTTTTACAGGCGGAGAAAATGAACAGAGATAGGATGAGTAATTTTGCTTGTCGCATAGTTTTTTGAGTTTTAGGCAATAGAATTCCCGGCCGCGGAATGGCGCAGCAATGGGCATGACAATAAGGCTTGCGGATGTAAGCTGGACTAAATGTGATGTATGAAACTATGCGGCGGGTGGGTGAAAGATGGTGGCTGATTGATCTATAGGATATCCAATGGATATGGGGAAGATGAATGTTTTGTCTAATAAGGTATAAACGTTGGAGAGGGAGTTATCTGTTTTGCAGCTTAGGTAAATGATCTCTTTGCTTTCCGTTTTTTTAGCAGGGAGCTCCTGTTGCTTCTTTTGTTCTTCTGCAAGTTTCTTAGAAAGCACGCAATTACCGTTACAGTTTAACTGGGGCCTGGTGCGGTTTTCACAGAGGTTTTGGGCGATGTAGGATTGATTGAGGCAGAACTCCAGCATCACAACATAACGGTCCCCGACCTGGCAGAGCCAGGTGAGAAAGAGGAACGCAGCTATGATACGTTGATGCATGCTGTAAAGCTAAGGAATTGGGATGGTTGGTGGGAATGATTTTGGTCAGGTTGATTCAGGAACGACTTTTGAGTTTCAGGGAAAGCGAGCGCTGCCTGTTTTTTGCAGGCAGCGCTGAAATAATTTAAGGCAGCTTACCTACTTCAATCTCCTGCACCCACTTCACATGCCGTGCGCCTGTGATCTTATCATTACTGCACACCATCACAAATTGCCCATCTTCTTCAATAGGTTTACCATTCACTTCAAAGACCAGGAAAACATGATCGCCTGTTGGATTATTGAAGATATCATTCCAGGAGTATAAAGTAGTATAACCATCACTGGCCTTCACCGCGATGTAATACTTCCCTCTTTCTTTATGATTGGGCATGGTGATCTTTGCGCTGTCCAGTATGCTTTTGAGGCTTACGCCTTTATAGGAATTGAACGTTTTCTTCACATCTCCTGTTGATCCGATGATCTTCAGGTCTTTCTGTGTTTCAGGTTTAAAGGCTTTGATATTGGAGCGTGTTATTTCAAGAGGGTGTTCTACCAGTCCTTTTACGGTCACTTTATTGGTGACGTTAAAAAGCGCCGCAATAATTAAGAGTGATTTGATCAGCATATGGTAACGTTTAAAGATTGAAAAGTAATTTAGCGAAATAGTTCCGTCCCTGTTCAGGATATCCTTCCACCAGCATGTAGCTTTTATCAAAGATATTGTTCACCCCGGCGCTGAGCCTTAGAGATGGAATGAAGGCAAAAGAAGCGCCACCATTCAGCAGGAAGAAACCGGGCGCCTTGGTGCCATAGCTGGTACTATAACGGAATGAGTTATAAGATCCATCTACATTCAGGTCCAGGCGTTTGATAGTATAGGCAATGATACCAACAATCTTATGTTCAGGTACATCGGTAAAGCGGAGCGATTTATTATCCAGGTTTTTGCGGGTAATGTAGGAGTAGTTAATCCCCGCATTTAATCCTGTTGTTACCAGGTAATTAACGGAAGCTTCACCACCATAAAATTCTGCACGTCCCTTGTTCTGCAATTGAGATTGCCAGCGGGCTGCGGCGGTATCGAATTTAACATTGTTCTCTTGTTGGATCACATCGTTGATGCGGCTATAGAACAAAGCGGCCTGTATCCGCAGACGCGAAATGGAAACATCATTATACTTCAGTTCATAATGCGTGGCCCTTTCTGCTTTAAGATCAGGATTAGGGATGGCGGTTCCCATGCGATAGGAGTACCTGTCTTTGATTGTTGCAAAGCGGGTCATTCTCCCGAAAGAGGCCTCCAGGGATTGGGAAGGCGTGAATAGATAAGATAAGCCTGCCTGTATATTCCAGGCGCTGTTCTTATTCGCAGGGAATTGGCTGATCTTTTTGGTGGTGCTATTATATTCCTCTGCGCCGTCACTTTCCCTTGCATTAAAACTAATGCCTGCGGATGCGCTCAGTTTCCCAGAGAAGCGATGTTCATCCGTAAGGCCCAGGGAGTAAGTATTGTCAGCTGTTTTTCTCACCGGCTCTCCTGCATTATTTTCCCGGTGGATATCCTTTTTATAATGCAGTGCTGCTTTTAGCGTATTAGCTGTACTGAGTGCCCTGCCATATTCTGTATTTCCTCCGAAGCTGTAATCGTCATAGAAACTGGTGAAGGCATAGGGCCTGGTTTGTGTTGTATATTTTGCGTCGTCATAACTTTCGAGACGGTTGCGGAACTGGTCATAGAAAGCCCGCACTTTGAGATAGCTGCTGCTGTCCAGTTTGGTGTTTGAGAGGAAATAGAGGCTTTGCTTATCCCAGTAAGGCCATTTCCAAAAGCGGGGGCTTTTGAATTGGGAATTGAGGGTATCTTTTCCTGCATATACCGGTGTTCCTTTTTCGCCATGCTGGTTGATATATCCTATGGCATATTCGCTGTTGGTGTTGGGGGCATAGGCCAGTTTGACATTAACTTTAATGTCGTTATTGTAGGAGTTCTCCCGTTTAACGCCTTCCGGCAGTTCGAAATAATCCCTTTGAAATTTAGATACACCTGCCTGTACATAAAACTTTTTCCAGCGGCTGCCGATATTTAAAGCACAATCATAACCACCGGAAAGCCATCCGAGATTGCCTTGTATTTCTAATTTGCGGACAGGTTGTTTGGATACCAGGTTGATAGCTCCACCCATTGTATTTGGGCCATACAGCACGGAGGCATTGCCTTTGCTGACAGTGATCTTAGAAAGATCATAGGTAGTAAAGCGGGCAAGGTCTACATATCCGTCATAAGGCACATAAACAGGAATACCATCAATGAAAACAGGTACCTGCCGCAGATCAAATCCACGGAGGTACACCACAGATTCATTCCTTGGGCCGATGTTCCCTAAAGTGATCCCCGGTAACAGATTAAGCACAGTGGCAACGTTCAGGCGTTGCAGTTTGATCATGGTTGCCTGGTTGACAGCGGTGGCGGAATCCTGTTTCTGAGAAGTAATTACCACCTCTCCGAGTTGGAAGGTCCGGGATTGGCCATAGGCAAAAGAAGAGATCAGGAAAATGAGAAACGTAGTGGGGAGGCGTGTTTTCATTATGTATTTTTTTGAATAACGCCATAAATATAGACGTTTGTAAAATAGATAATATGGAAAATTCGGCCTTCGTTTTTTGGCTAATGATATTTTAAATCATGCTTTTAGGGGCCAAAATCGATTAAAAAGAGAGTTGCTTACTGTAAGAATCGAGGAATTTCTGAAAAGCAGTATTGAATGATTTAAACGTTTCAATAGCCCGTAATCCGGCTTCCGTGAGTTGTGTTTGCCCACCACCTTTACCACCAACATTCATGAGCACAAGTGGATTTTCCGTTTGTTCGTTCATTTGTTTTACAAACTCCCAGGCCTGCCGGTAGGACATTTTCATAGCCTGTGCCGCCTGACGGATAGAGCCTAGTTCGTGGATCTTTTCCAGCAACTCTACTCTGCCGTAGCCGAGAAAAGCGCCTTCTTTTCCATCTATCCAGATCCTTCCGTTTGCTTTGAAGTCTTTAGCTTTTGCCATAAGCGTAAAATTATTGCTTTTTGGGAGAATCCGCCATGGTAGCTTCATCCTTGCTCTATCCTTGCTTCATGTTGCGGCCTGGAGCGGGTTTGAGCTAGTTTGAAGCAAGGATAAAGCAAGGATTGGTCATTTATTCACGGTAAAAAATCGCTAAAAACGGCATAAAGTGACAAAAACGGCATAATCGGCAAAAAGCGGCAAAAACGGCCATCTGATTTCAGGGGCCACTGAATTGAGTATACTTTTGATTTGTTGATCGCCGCACAAGGAGCAGTGCTTAAGTGAAACGGGAGGAGCACCCCGGGAAACTTTCTCCTGGCACGGGGATTACAGGGTAAACAATTTTATTAACAACTTAAAAAAATTCAAAAATGGCAAACATAAACGAAAACTTGCTCGTCCGCGGCGCAAGGGGTAATGTAGGTAAACAATTCGTTTACCGTAAACGCGGAAATAACACGCATATCGCCAGGATGCCGTCCGTCAACAAAGACGCAGTAGCTACAACGAAGCAGATAGAAACCCGCGATCGGTTCGCATCGGCAGTATTGTACGCAAAAGGCGCTATTGATTCGGCAGACTTAAAGAGGGAGTACGAAAAAAAGGCCCCATCCGGAAGCTCTGCTTACAACATGGCATTCAGGGATTATCTGAAAGCACCTGTTGTAAAAAAGATCGATGTAACAAATTACAATGGCACACCCGGTTCAACGATCGTTGTTCATGCGAAAGATGATTTCAGGGTAGCTGGCGTAAAGGTGAGCATCTTTGATCCCGGCGGCGTGTTGCTGGAAGAAGGCAATGCATTACTGGACCCGGTTAAACGAGGGCAATGGGTGTACACGGTTACACAGGCCAACGCCGGGACAGTGATCAGGGCAAAAGCAACAGACCTTCCGGGAAATGAAGGGATGCTGGAGATTTCGCTTTGATGAACATTGCTTTTTGACATGAAGCTTATCCCCCGGTGTAAAAGCCGGGGGATGAGTTTTTTCTCAACCGGCTATTTCCAAGCTAAGTACCCTGCGTGTATAAAAGCCGGTGTTTATGCGAAGCGTATCCCCAACAGCAGGCTGCAGCACCTCAAATTCTGCCGTTTTTATTTTTATTTCCCCCATTTCGATTAATTCACCGGAGGGAGTTAAGCCGAGAGCCCAGGTCTCATCATCGGCTTTGCTTATAAGGGAGATCTGTTTTTCGTAGGTGTATTTCCGTTTTGAAAGAACATCCCGTAGCAATTTTAAGTAATCCTTTAACATTACCATGAGTAGGATAAGCCCAATGATACCACCAACCACCACTCCTATCCAGTAAGCGTTCATGTCTATTAATCGTCCGTCCCCTCCCTGAATTACCCTGCGCTGGTGGCCTGGAATAAAAAACACCATTAGCGCCATAAGAACAATAGCCCCCAAAAGCTTCCAGCTTTCTTTGCGGAATATACCCTTCAACAGCAGGAATTCCTGTTCATTCATCGGACTAAATTATGTAAAATAAAAAAGCACTTACAACAGCTGTTATAAGTGCTTTAAAGTGTGGTCCCACTCGGGCTTGAACCAAGGACCCTCTGATTATGAGTCAGATGCTCTAACCAACTGAGCTATAGGACCAGTCCTTGCGGACAAAAATATATATAAACTTTAATTGGGCCCTTTTCAGGGACGGCAAAACTAAATATTTTTTAGTCAATCCCCCAAGAATTATTTCTTTTTTCTTCCAGGCCTTAACTTTGCGGCACCATGCAAGGAATCCAACACATCATTTTCGACCTGGGAGGCGTACTCCTCAATATCGATTATCAACTCACCCACAAAGCATTCACCGATCTGGGCATCGCTGATTTTAATACACACTTCTCCCAACTTCATGCCGATTCGCTGTTTGAAGACCTGGAAACCGGCAAGGTGAGTGAAGAAGAATTCCTGGAGAAAATAAAGGAACACCTGCCTGAGAAAACAACAAACGAAGCCATCATTACCGCCTGGAATGCCATGCTGCTGGATTATCCTGTAGCCCGGTTGCAGTTGCTTCAGCAATTGCGGCAGCATTACAATTTATTCCTGCTCAGCAATACCAATGCCATCCACCTGGCTGCATTTAATACCATCCTGGAAAAAAGCCGGGGCATTTCCTCCCTCGCTTCATTTTTCGACAAAACATATTATTCCCACCTGGTGGGGCTTCGCAAGCCCGGAAAGGAAATTTACCAGTTGATCCTGGACGAAAACGATCTCCGGCCGGAGCATACCCTGTTCATTGACGACACGCTTCCTAATGTGGAAGCCGCGAAAGAACTGGGCATACAGGCCATTCACCTGCAGGCGCCGAAAACCATCCTGGATATTTTCAGAAAGTGATTATTTGATCTCTTCAAAATCTATGTAATCCCCTTTATCCCTGGGTTTGGGAGAAGGCGGCGGAGAAGGAGGAGCTTGTTGTTGCTGCTGTTGCTCGAATTGCTCACGCATATGCTGTTGCATATCCCGTACCTGGCGGCGGACAAGCTTGGTAGAATTATAGACCGGAATGATGAACTCAAACACCAGTTTATAAAGGATCCAGCCTACGACTATATAAATGAGTAACTTTAACATAATCACGCAAAGATAGCAGTATCTCCCATTTTCTGCCTCATTTTAGGGATTCTTTAACGAAGTCCGATCATCGCTGCAACATCCATGGAAGCCTGTTTATTGTACTCCCAGGTAAGTTTGCGATAGTTCATGGCATCGATGATTGTACCCACTAAACAGAAGCCGCCGGTGAACAGGTAAAGGATACCCATCAGCACCTGGTCCATCAGGAAACGGTGAATGCCGGCTACGGCTACCAGGCCCAGCAGGCAGGTGATCAGTATTGTTTGCGGATCTTTACGCCTTGCCTGGTAAAGGATCAGGAAGCGCTGGCGCGTATCTTCATCGTATTTTTTGGTTAATTCCTCCAACCAGATGATCTCTTCATGGTCGATGCCCGGTAACATGGCAAAATGGAAGTTGTTCATATAGTGTTTATTTTACAGGCTTAAATGGTATATGGAAAAGTTTTATCAGTTGAATGATCCGCCACAGCAAAGCCAATAATACAATCGCCCCCAGTTTGTGACTTTCCCAGCTTTCCTGCCATTCCCCATGAAAAAGATGGCTGATGGAAGTGCCCAGACCACAACCCGGGCAGCCGCCCAAACCAATCATTTTAAAAAAACAAAAACCGGTGAAGCCCTCGCCGGGATGGATGATAGCGAGGTAAAGCAGGCCCGCGGCCCAGGCAATCAGTTCTATATTTATTTTGGGAAAATAGCGCTGCATGTGTATACAAGATAGCGTAATCCTGCCGCATTTACAATTTCTATTAAGATTAAACAACATGTGTGTGGTTGCGGCTTTCCCGAGGCCTACACTGTATTATATTTAGAAGAAATACTTTTTGTAATGAAATAAAATGCTAATTTTGTAGTGGAAAAATGATTCAAATGAAGGGGACGAAAAAGTCCCCTTCTTCTTTTTTGTATGGCAAACGAACAAGTGATAGCACCCATCCGGGAAATGCTGGATTCGCTCCTGGCGGACAAACCAGAGTATTTTGTGGTGGATATTAAGATCAAACCTACCAATAATATTAAGGTCTTTGTAGATGCAGATAATGGTGCTTCCATCGACAAGCTGGTGTCGCTGAACAGGCAATTATACCCGCTGCTGGAAGCGGCCGGATTGTTTCCGGCAGATGATTTCTCCCTGGAAGTATCTTCTCCCGGTTTGGATGAACCATTAAAGTCTCCGCGTCAGTTCCAAAAGAATGTGGGCAGAAAAGTGGAAGTGATGTTGCTGAACGGCACCGTCCTGGAAGGCAAACTGCTGAGCTTCAACGAAACGGAATTGGTGCTGGAAGAAACAGTAGGTAAGAAAAAGGAAATTAAGCAAACAAATATCAATTTATCCGAAATAAAGCACACAAAGGTGTGCATCGTGTTTTAAAAAATAATAACAGAACATGGCTAGTATTAACCTGATTGAGTCATTCACCGAGTTTAAGGAGGCGGAAAATATCGACCGCCCGACCCTAATGAAGGTGTTAGAGGATGTGTTTAAGACGCTGTTGCGTAAGAAATATGGCTCAGATGAGAACTTTGACGTGATTGTAAATACCGAAAAAGGTGACCTGGAGATCCTCCGTCGCCGTATGATCGTAGAAGATGGTACGGTAGAAGATGATAACGCCCAGATCGCATATTCGGAAGCTATCCTGGTAGAACCCGATTACCAGGTAGGTGAAGACCTGTACGAAGAGGTAGAGATCCTGGATTTCGGCCGTCGTGCTATCCTGGCAGCCAAACAAACGCTGACTGCCCGGATCGGTGACCTGAAAAAGAATATCCTGGTGAAGAAATATGGCGACCGCGTAGGTGAGATCGTGACAGGCGAGGTATACCAGGTATGGAAAAAGGAAGTTTTATTATTGGATGATGAAGGGAATGAGTTAATATTGCCTAAATCCGAGCAGATTCCAACAGATTATTTCAAAAAAGGCGAAAATGTGCGGGCGGTAGTGAAAAAAGTGGAAATGAAGAACAACTCTCCACTGATCATCCTCTCCAGAACACATCCTTCCTTCCTGGCGAAACTTCTCGAAATTGAAGTGCCGGAAATTTTCGATGGTCTTATCGTGATCAAAAAAATCGTAAGAGAACCCGGCGAAAGAGCCAAAGTGGCTGTGGAGTCTTATGACGACCGTATTGACCCCGTAGGTGCCTGCGTAGGTATGAAAGGTAGCCGTATCCACGGTATCGTTCGTGAGCTGCGCAATGAGAACATCGACATTATCAACTATACCGCGAACATACAACTGCTGATCCAACGTGCGCTGACACCAGCGAGGATTAGCCGCATGGACGTAGACAATGAAAATAAATATGCATCCGTTTATCTTAAACCAGACCAGGTATCACTGGCCATCGGTAAGAAAGGGGTGAATATAAAATTGGCCTGCGAATTGACGGGATTTGAGATAGATGTATTCCGTGATGAAGAACAGGAACAAACTGAGTTTGACATTGACCTGGGCGAATTCGCGGATGAAATTGAAGCATGGGTGATCGATGAATTAAAACGCATTGGTTGCGACACTGCCCGCAGTGTACTGGATCTGACTCCGGAAGAACTTGTACGCCGTTCCGACCTCGAAGAGGAAACCGTACATGAAGTGAGGAGAATTTTGCAGGAAGAATTTGAAAAAGAATAAAGCCGTCCGCTACCCCTTCCCAAGTGGTAGGCTTTTTTGATTGCAGAGATAATTGAGTTATTTGTTAAAATGTTAAAAGAATTACTCCGCCGGCTGGTGGGGATTAAACGGGAAGGACGCGAATACGATATGCCTGAAGTAACAAACAACACACCGCGATTGCTGGCTGCGGCCAAGGAATTCAATATTGGAAAGGAAACGCTCATCGATTTCCTGGCCAATAAGGGCTATGATATGGACGGATTCGGATCTCCTAACGCCCGTCTCACAGCCCAGATGTACAACTCCTTGCAGAATGAGTTTCAACAGGATAAGGCAAACAAGAAGAAAAGTGATCAGATAGCCTTACCCAAAGGAACCGTGCTGGATGCAGCCAAAAAGAAGGAGAAGGAAGAGGCAGAGCTCGCAGCGAAGAAGAAAGAGAAAGAAGATGCTGATACCGCTGCTGCTAAAAAGAAAGAAGAGGCTCCTGCCAAACCTGAGCCACAGCCGGAACCTGTAGTAGCACCTAAGGTGGTACCGCAACCGGAAGCAAAGGTGGAAAAACAGGAAGCGAAACCGGAACCCAAACCCGAACCGCAACCTGAACCAAAACCACAGCCGCCCGTACAGGAAGTAAAACCGGAACCTAAACCGGAACCTGCTCCTGCACCCAAAGCTGTTGTAGAGGAAACACCTAAAGCAGAAGAAGTAGTGAAACCTGAAGCCCCCAAGATCAATGGTCCCAAAATAATGGGTTCTATCGACCTGGACGCGCTGAATAAGGATAACCGCACTGCTAAAAAACCTGCTGCCAAAAAGAAAGACGACACTGAAACTGTTGAGGATAAACCAACTCCCGCACCACAGGAAGCTGTACCGGTTGCGGAAGTGAAAGCAACGCCTGCTCCTGAAGTGAAAGAAGTGCCTGTCGCTAAAAAAGAGGAACCGCCGGTAAAAGTGGAAAAACCCGCTGCGAAAGCAGAAGAGAAACCCGCTGAACAAGCTCCTCCTCCAGCGAAAGCACCGAGAGAAGAAAGAACAGAAAGGCCGGCTGCCAAAGTGGAAGCACCTCAGCCCCCCGTTCCTAATGAACCAACAGACGAATCAGGAGAAGACAACAGCAAAGCAGTGATCGAAAATATCCAGGCTAATAAACTCACTGGTCCCAAGGTGATCGGAAAGATTGACCTGCCGGTGCAGCAAGATCGCCGGGATAATAGTAAAGGGTTTAATAACTCTAAAGACGAAAAACGTAAGCGCAAGCGCATCGTTATAGAAAAGAAACCAGAACCCATCAAACCAGGTGAGTTCGCTAAAGAAGGCGGACAAAATGCACCAGGTGGCGGGCATCAGGGCAATCGCGAAAACCGCGGTCCCGGAGGACCTGGCACTCATCAGGGTGGAGGTCATCGCGGACCAGGAGGCCCGGGTGGAAATCGTGGACCCGGAGGTCATGGTGGAAACCGTGATAATCGTGGCCCAGGTGGTGGTCATGGTGGAAACCGCGGCCCAGGTGGTGGCGCACCAGGAGGTGGCAATCGTCCCCCAGGTGCTCCGGGTACCGGCAACAGCCGTCCCCTACAAGCCCGCCAACCCCGTCCGGGACAAGGTGGTTACGGACAAGGCGCTCCCCGCAGACCGGAAGACAAGGATAAAGAAATTGACAAGAACGAGATCCAGAATAAGATCAAGGAAACAATGGCCAAACTGGGCGGCAACTCCCGTGGCCGTTCTACCAAAGCAAAACGCCGTCACGACAAACGCCAGGAAATGGCCAGTCGCAGAGAAAGCTCTGCTAACGGAGAAGGTGCAAAATTACAGGTAACGGAATTCGTGTCTGTAAGTGAGCTGGCTAACCTGATGGACGTGAGCTTTGCAGAAGTGATCTCAAAATGTATGGGCCTCGGCATCATGGTATCTATCAACCAACGCCTCGATGCGGAAGTAATAGAACTGGTTGCCGGTGAGTTCGGATATGAAGTTGAGTTTATTGGAATTGAAGATGCAACGGACGATGATGATGAAGAAGTAGTAGATGATCCGGAAGATCTGCTTCCCCGTGCACCGATCGTTACCATCATGGGTCACGTTGACCATGGTAAAACCTCCCTGCTCGACTACATCCGCAGTGCGAATGTGGTAGCCGGTGAGGCTGGTGGTATCACCCAGCACATTGGTGCTTACCAGGTAACTACCGCCACCGGTAAAAAAGTAACCTTCCTCGATACCCCCGGTCACGAAGCGTTTACCGCGATGCGTGCCCGTGGTGCCAAAGTTGCGGACATTGCAGTAATTGTGGTTGCTGCGGACGATGCCATCATGCCTCAAACACGTGAAGCTATCTCCCACTCCCAGGCTGCAGGCCTCCCCATGGTCTTTGCGATCAACAAGGTCGATAAAGATGGCGCCAATCCGGAGAAGATCAAAGAACAACTGGCCGGCATGAACCTCCTGGTAGAAGACTGGGGCGGTAAATACCAAAGCCAGGAGATCTCCGCGAAAAGTGGTTTGAACATCGACATTCTATTGGAGAAAATATTGCTCGAAGCGGAATTGCTGGAACTGAAAGCCAACCCTGACCGGGAAGGTACAGGTACAGTGATCGAAGCCACCCTGGATAAAGGCCGCGGTTATGTAACAACCGTACTGGTATCCAGCGGTACCCTGAAACAGGGAGACACCATCGTTTCCGGCGCTCACTTTGGTAAGATCAAGGCCATGTTCAACGAACGCGGTCAGCGTGTTGAAAAAGCCGGTCCTTCCACCCCTGTTCAGTTGCTCGGTTTGAACGGAGCATCACAGGCCGGTGAGAAGTTCAAGGTTTATGAAGATGAATCTGAAGCGAAAGAAGTGGCCAACCGCAGAGCACAACTCGTGCGGGAACAAGGTATCCGTACCAAGAAACACATTACGCTTGATGAGATCGGACGCCGCCTTGCACTGGGTAACTTTAAACAACTGAACCTGATCCTGAAAGGGGACGTGGATGGTTCCGTAGAAGCGTTGAGCGATTCCCTGCAGAAACTGTCTACAGAAGAGATCGTGGTGAGCGTGGTGCTGAAAGGCGTGGGTCAGATCACAGAATCAGACGTATTGCTGGCTACTGCATCGGATGCATTGATCATCGGTTTCCAGGTACGCCCTTCTATGAATGCGGCAAAACTGGCTGAGAAAGAGAACATCGAGATCCGCACTTACTCCATCATCTACGATGCGATCGACGAGCTGAAGAGCGCCATGGAAGGTATGCTTGAGCCGAAGATCGAGAAGAAAGTGGTGTGCAACGTGGAGATCCGCGAAACTTACAAGTTCGACAAGGTGACCATCGCCGGTTGTTATGTGCTGGATGGTAAGCTGAACAGGAACACCCGTATCAACATCGTTCGCGATGGTATCGTGGTGCACACTGGCGAACTCCAGTCCCTCAAACGCTATAAAGATGATGTGAAAGAAGTGGTATCCGGTATGGAGTGCGGCTTGAGCATCAAGAACTATGCGGACCTGAAGGTGGGAGACATCGTGGAAGGTTTCGAAGAGGTGGAAGTTAAAAGAACACTCTAAAATCGTTTGGAATGGGCCGCTGGCCCACTCCAAAACCGAAATTTTTGTTAAATAGATTAGCCGTCTTTGTACGGCTAATTTTTTATTGGTTATTTTGGTATTACAGTAACGTTACTATGAAAAAAATTCTCGTATCCTCCTTAGGCGCTATGCTGCTTTTCCAGGTAGCAGTAGCACAACAGGGACAGAAAGTGGTAGCCGATAAGATCGTTGCCAAAGTGGGAGACAAGATCGTCCTTAAATCGGACATTGAATCTGCCCTCGTAGATATGCAACAGCAGGCGCTGGAAGGGCAACCTTTACCACCAAACGCTTCCTGCTCTGCTATTGAACAAATCATCGCACAAAAAATATTGGTTTTACAAGCTGAACGGGATAGTTTGCCGATCAGCGAAGCAGACGTGGATGGCCGTATCGAAAGCCAGATCCGTTGGGCAGAACAACGTTATGGAAGTCGTGAGAAAATGACGGAAGTAACGGGTTACACTATTTACCAGCTCCGTGAGCGTTTCCGTGATGCCATCAAGGAAAGTATGCTGGCAAAAGCCATGCGCGACAAGGTGGTGAACGCTGTGAAAGTAACGCCTACAGAAGTAAAGACCAGCTTTGAAAAGATCCCTGCAGACAGTCTTCCTTTCTATGAATCAGAACTGGAGATCGGTCAGCTGATGATCTTGCCGAAAGCCAGCCGTGAAATGGATAAATATGCCATAGACCGTTTGCTGGATTTCAAAAGCAAAGTAGAAAAGAAAGAAGGTGAATTCAGCACATACGCCAGCCTTTACTCTGAAGACCCCGGTGTAAAAGAGAATGGCGGTACTTATACCCTGAACAGGAACGATAAGAACTGGGACCCGGACTTCCTGGCCGCTTCTTTCCGTTTAAAGGAAGGGGATATGTCTTCTCCCGTTAAATCCCAATTCGGTTACCACCTGATCAAAATGATCAAACGTGCCGGGGATAACGTGGTAGTGCAGCACATCCTTATCAAGCCTAATATCGTAACAGCAGATATCACTGCTGCCATGAATAAACTGGATACTGTAAGAGCGAATATCATTTCCGGAAAAATGACCTTTGGTGAAGCCGTTGTAAAATACAGCGATGAGCCGATGGCTAAGTTTAACGGCGGTATGCTGCAGAATCCTCAAACAGGCAGCACTTACATTACAGTAGATCAGTTGAATGATCCATCCACCAAGGATATTGTAATGATGCTGGATTCCCTGAAACCAGGTGGCGTAAGCAAACCTATGCTGTTCGACGATGAGCAGGGCCGTAAAGGAATTCGCCTCGTATATCTGAAAACACGTACCCAGCCTCACAGAGAGAACCTGAAAGACGACTACTCCCGTATCCAGCAACGTACTTTGCAGGAGAAACAAGTAGTAGCGCTGAACAAATGGCTGATGGACAAGATCCCTACCTTCTATGTTCACGTGGAACCTGAGTACACCGAGTGTGCCAATGTTTCGAAGTGGACGGCAGGAGCGGTCGCGCAGAAGTAGATCATTCGCAACAACGATAAAGTAACACTATCCCGGATCCTCCCAGAGAGGTCCGGGATTTTTGTTTGAGGGAAGTATCAGCGGCTGAAAGGTGTAGGTTTTTGTAAAGAAGTGCCAGCCCCCTGAAAGGTTGGGTATTTTAAATAGAAGTACAAACACCCTTTCGGGGGTGTTTTAGAAAAAGGCAGAGCCCCTCATGATTTCGTTTTTTAGAAAAGATCTGCCCATTCCCGGAGATACATCCAACAGATCACCGCAGTTTTTAGAAGTACTCCCTTCCTGCTAAAAAATAAAATCCCCTAATCCAAGCCCCCGGCACGTTCCCGGGAGAACTGTGAAGCCTTTGCTAAAGAGAAGGAGGTTTAATAATTTAAGCGTAACTTTGCGTCTTCAATTTTACAGCATGAGTGACGCGATAAAGCATGAATGCGGTTTAGCATTCATAAGATTAAGAAAACCATTCAGTTACTACCAGCAAAAGCACGGAACGGTTTTCTACGGATTGAATAAGCTGTATCTCCTCATGGAAAAACAGCACAACCGTGGTCAGGACGGCGCAGGAGTAGCCGCAGTAAAATTGCACACGGAACCGGGCGTCCCCTTCATGCACAGGATCCGTAGTAGTGAACCCCAACCCATCGGCGACGTCTTCGCCAAGATCAGAGAAGAAATTGCAGAAATAGAAAAATACCAGCCGGAGATCACCAAATACCCCGGTCTCCTGAAAGGCCACATGCGCTTCCTGGGAGAACTGCTGTTAGGGCATCTCCGTTATGCTACACAAGGAAAGAATAACGTTGAGTTATGCCATCCCTTTGTTCGCTACAACACCATTCCCGCCCGCAACCTTACCATGGCAGGCAACTTCAACCTGGTGAATGTGGACGAACTCTTCAACTTTGTAAAAGTATCACCCGGCGAAACCCATAAGAACAGTGATCTCGCCGCCATGCTGGAAGTAGTACACCACTTCCTCGCCAAAGAAGATGAAGTACGCCAGAACGGCCTGGATGTTAAATCCATCCTCCAGCAGGCATTCTCCATGTTCGATGGTGGTTACCACGTCTGCGGCCTGATCGGTTCCGGCGATTCCTTTGTGATCCGCGACCCTCATGGTATCCGTCCTTCTTATTACTATATCAACGATGAAGTGATCGTAGCTGCTTCCGAAAGGGCCGCTATCCGTACTGCTTTTAACGTTGGGGAGAATGAGGTAATGGAACTGATGCCGGGTACTGCACTCATCGTGAAAGAGAACGGAGATTATTCTATTGAACAGATCATTCCTGCTAAAGAACGCCGCGCCTGTAGCTTTGAGCGCATCTACTTCTCCCGCGGGAACGACGAAAAGATCTATAAAGAACGTTCAGCACTCGGGTATCATTTATCCGAAACTGTGCTGAAAGCAATTGATAACGACCTGCGTAACACTATCTTCTCTTTCATTCCCAATACGGCAGAGGTAGCCTTTTATGGCCTGATCAAAGGCCTGGAAGATTACCTGAACCGCATCAAGGTAGAAAGGATCATGTCCTGGGGTAAGGATTTCGATGAAGAGAAGCTCCAGGAAATGGTGAACCGCAGGATCAGGATAGATAAGATTGCCATCAAGGATGTGAAGATGCGCACCTTCATTACAGAAGATGCCAGCAGGAATGAAATGGTGCAGCACGTGTACGATATCACGTATGGTACCGTTAAACCAGGCACGGATACCCTTGTTGTAATAGACGACTCTATTGTCAGAGGAACCACCCTGCGGGAAAGCATCATCAAAATGCTGGACCGCCTTGGCCCGAAAAGGATCATTATCATGAGCTCTGCCCCACAGATCCGTTATCCGGACTGTTACGGTATAGATATGAGTAAGATGGGTGAGTTTGTGGCCTTCCAGGCAGCCATCGCACTGATCAGGGAACAGGGCAAGGATTATATCCTGCAGGAAGCCTACGGTCTCTGTAAAGAACTGGAGCGTACCAATACCCTCCATGCACAGAATGTGGTGAAGAATGTCTACAAAGCGTTCACACCGGAAGAGATCTCTAAAAAGATTGCACAGATCATTACACCAGCCGGTATCTCTGCTAATGTGGAAGTGATCTACCAGAATATTGAAAGCTTGCATGCCAGCTGCCCCAATAACCTTGGGGACTGGTACTTCACCGGTAACTACCCTACTCCCGGTGGTAACCGCGTAGTGAATAAATCCTTTATGAACTACATGGAAGGCAAGAACGAAAGAGGTTACTAAGTGGTATGGGGAATATGTTGTCAATAATATATTCCCCGGCCAATTATGTTAATTTTATCTTAATTCCCGCCCCAAACTTCCCCTCCATAGCATTACACATTAACTTACAGTAAAAACCCGTATTTTCGATAAGTGTTTGTACTCAATGGTTTACAATGTGTATGAAAACATTGTTGCTTATCCGTCACGCAAAATCAAGCTGGAACGATCCGGACATGGATGATTTTGACCGCCCGCTTAACAAACGGGGAAAACTGAATGCTCCTGAAATGGCAACAAGGCTACTCACCAGGGGAACAGTTCCGGAATTGATCATTTCCAGCCCGGCCAAACGTGCCCGCGCTACTGCCCGTATCATGGCCAAGGAATGGAAATATCCAAAAGAGGCTATTTTACTGGAGGAGGAACTGTATCTCTGTTATGCCTCCACTTTCCTTAAAGTGATCACTAAAATTGATGACGATTTTAAAGCAGTGGCCATTTTTGCCCATAACCCCGGGATCACTGATTTTGCCAATTACCTCACGGAAGAGATCCGCATCGATAATGTTCCCACCACCGGCATCTTTGGTATAGAAGCCGAAACCGATCACTGGGAGGATTTTGACCGCGCAAAGAAACGTTTCCTTTTCTTCGATTATCCAAAGAGTGAAGGCCTCGTATAGTATTTGGGAATATTTAAGTAGCTTGGTGCACGATAGCTTATCAAAAGTATGGACGAAGAAAAATTAGCACGCAGGATTGATCGGTTCATGATCATTTATGTATTAGCAGGTTCTATGCTAATGCTGTTCCAGATCCTAGGATTTTACTTTAGCAGGCAAACGGAAACCGGCAGAACAATAGCCGGGAAGTGGCCTGGCATCCTGAATAAGGTTACCCAGGTAGTTTTTGCTGTGAACCTGATGAATGTTATTACCGTAGTGGTCTTTGCGTTCTTATTGATCGCATACAGGAAAACCATCCGCGTTGGCATTATCGGGTTACTGGCAACGGGTTTGTTTGTGTTCTATGTTTACCTGAGCCTGCGGGCAACGATCCTGTAGTTGATCAGGCATCGATGGGTACAGGGCGTTTGTATTCATCAATGGCCACAAAGGTGAATGTACCACTGATCGCTTTATACCTTTCTTCTGAATACATTTCCTCCACAAAAATTTCTACCGACACTTTAAGGCTGGTGTTCCCGGTGTGGATCACTTTACCGATCAGTTCCACAATGGTTCCGCCGGGAATGGGTTTATTAAAATCGATCTTGTCTGAAGACACGGTGACCATGCGTTTGCGGGAATAACGGGTAGCGGTGATAAAGGCTACTTCGTCCATCAGCTGCATGGCGGTACCGCCGAAAAGGGTATCGTAATGATTGGTGGTGTTGGGGAATACGGCTTTGAAAATGCGTGTTTCCGAGGATAATATCTTTTGTTCGTTGCTCATCTGTTTGATTTTACTTCTACGGTCCATTCAGGGCCGCTGGCTACCTTATGCTGCGCTGCAAAGTTGCCGTAATTAATGGCGAAGGAAAGGTTCATCAGGCTGTTCTGATAGGCCAGCGGTAAACCTTCTTTTACAGCAGCAAAGGTAGTGACATATGGCATAACCCCTGCAAACACCAGCTTTTTATTATGCAGGATGCGAATGTTTAGCTGATCGCTATATTTCAGGTTCAGTTTGGCCAGTGTGGCGGCGTCGATATTGGTCCATACGTTGCCGTATTGGATATCCAGGATAGGAATATTACCATAGATAGTGCCTTCCCTGAATTCAGCCTGCTGATAAGGAATGTTTACAACTGCATTGGGTAAGGCAGGGCCAACGGAATCAAAGGGGATCACGCCCGCTGCAAGCCTTGCTCCCGTATAGGCGTATACGTCACGGCCATGAAAGGTATAAGATGCTGAAGAGCCCGGCAGCCGGTTGCGCTTTTCATCTATCTCCCTCACCGCTTTGATACCCAGGTGTCTGGCGATCAGGGTAAGTGTTCCATTATCCGGCGTTACAAAATAATGCCCGCTGTTGGTTTGCAGCACAACTGATTTTCTTTCAGAGCCTACGCCGGGATCTACTACGGATACGAATACTGTGCCGGCGGGCCAGTAAGGAGCTGTTTGTTCCAGGCGGTATGCAGCTTCCCAGATGTTGTAAGCCGGAATTTCGTGGGTAAGGTCAAAGATCTTCAGATCGTTGGATACGCCGAAGGCTACTCCCTTCATGGCGGACACAGCGCCATCTTTCAGGCCGAAATCTGTTTGGAGAACAAGGGCTTTGGATTGAGCGGAAGTGGCGTTATAACATATCGTTAGCGCCAGCAGGAGTACATGCAATGGTTTCATGTAATAAAATTAAGGAAACTTTCAGATTGGGGCCATCCCCGGATTGCGGGATATGTTTAATCCATTTCCTTCCGCAACACCTGCAACGCATTATGCAATGTATTATAGATCGTTCGTTCAGTCAGCCCTGTTACTTCGGCCATCTCTTTGAATCCCCTTCCTTCATAAAACCTCATCTGCACCAATTGCATCTGCCGCCCGGATAATTGTTTCATAGCTACCTGGAGCTTTGCTTTCAGTCCTTCGTCTGTTTGGAGGGCAATGAGCATCTCTTCATAAGAGGACTGCGTTAACTCCATATGCACTGCTTCATCGAACAACACCACTTTGGCGCCATTGGAGGCTTTATAGAGGAGGCGTTTGAAGATGGTGATCACATATTGCTGGATGTTCTGTACTTCCTTCAGGCGTTCCCTGATCTTCCATAATTCCAGGAAAAGCTCATTGATACATCCCTGTACAAGGTCCACATCGCGGTAAAGGGCAACGCCCAGCCTGAAAAGGTCGTCATAGAAAAGATCAAAGCACTCGTAAAGGCCCTCACGGTCCCCTCCGGCAAGCAGGTGCCAATTCTTTTCAATTTTTGACGTACGAAGCTGGTTCATCGGGTGATGAATACTTAATTTTTGGTTGACATGGGTAAAGTAAAATATTTTTTTGAATTCATTGGTAAAAACGAAAGCTTTCTCACACTTGTATAGTATCAACCAATATAGTATATGCTGCATTCGCATTCTACCGCAGAAGAATTACTGCTGATCGATTCATTCCTCCACTACTGTAAAGGTACTCCGGAAGACGATGTACTATACTGGGAGCAGATGCTCCTGGAGCATCCGCAATTGTTACCTGAAGTGGAAAGAGCCCGCGAATTATACCTCACCATGCAAGGATATCCCCCTATTTCCCTGAAGACCGCAGCCCTTCAAAGATTGAAGGACAGTCTTGATGCCCAGGAAGTTACCACACCTGTACGCAGGCTTTCCTATAAATGGATCGCCGCCGCCAGTGTTGTGGCCATTGCCCTGGCTTCTTTCCTGGTGTTTAATAATAAGAAAGAAAAAAGCATCCATTATACACCACTTGCAGCAACAGGACTGCAAGACCGAACCCGCCTTACCCTCCCCGATGGCTCCTCCGTTCTCCTCAGCACTGCCAGCAGGTTGCAGTTGAGCGACAACTTCAATAAAGGAGACCGTTCTGTATACCTGGACGGGGAAGCTTACTTCGACGTAAGATCAAATGCCAGCCTTCCTTTTACCGTGATCACCAGCAAAACCGCTACCACTGTATTAGGTACAGCATTCAAAGTACGCAGTTACCCCGCAGACCACCATGCACAGATCATGCTGGCATCTGGTAAAGTGAGAGTGGAGGCGCAATCTAAAACGATGGAATTAACCCCGGGAGAGGAAGCGATCTGTGAAGATGGCGCAGGAATTAAAAAAACTAACTATCAGCCTGAGAATATGCAACGATGGATCCAGCGGAAAGTTGAGTTTGTAAACGCAGACCTGGATCAGATATCAAAGACCCTCGAAGAATACTATGGAGTAAAGGTGAAACTGGAGAAACGCCCCACCGGAAAGGCCGTAAGGTTCACCGGTGTATTTAACAACCAACAACTGAATGTAGTACTGGACGCAATCAGCTTTACCAATGAGTTCACTTACCGCCTCGAAAACAATGAGGTAGTGATCCGCTTTTAAGACAGGACGCAATTTTTGGTTACCTAAAACCTATATACATGACTAAAACGTTACCACGTTCATGTATGATGTTTGCTATGCTATTGCTATGGCAGACCATCACTACATTTGCCTATGGGCAGCAAAAAAAGTATTCTTTCAACTGGGAAAATGTAGCGCTTTCAAGTGTGTTCAAACAAATTGAACAGGCCGCGAATGTTCGTTTTTCCTACAATCCCTCCGGCATTAAAGAGAACACCTCTATTCATTTACGAATAGACAGTCAGCAACTGGATGCAGTTGTTGCACGGCTTTGCCAGGCCATTAATTCCAATTACAGGATCACAGATAACATTGTGATGATCCGCCCCACAAGTGGCCCCACGGAAGTAGCCACCCATCCGCTGCAAGGGAGAGTGGTCAATGAAAAAGGGGAAGCACTGCCAGGCGTAACCGTACACAACCTGCGTCTCAAAAAAGCAGTGCATACAGTAGACAATGGAACGTACACCATTGAAGCCAACCAGGGAGACCGCATTGAATTCACCATGATAGGTTTTGAATCCCTGGTTCGTATAGCGGGTGCTGAAGGCAGTGTATTAAATATCACCCTGAAAGAAAAAGTGACGGAACTGGGTGCTGTAGTGGTAACGGCCCTTGGTATCCGCAGAGAGGCACGTGCTTTAGGTTATGCACATGCAGAGGTTTCAGGTGACGATATGAAGAGAGCACGCGAAACAAATGTGATCAATTCACTGGCCGGTAAAGTACCAGGTCTGGTGATCAACAGCACGGCTGGTGGCCCCGCTGGTTCGTCCCGTGTGATCATTCGTGGTAATACAACCATCACCGGTAATAACCAACCGCTGTATGTAGTGGATGGTGTACCTATTGACAACTCTAACTATGGCCAGGTAGGCAGTGAAAAATATTCCAGTGGTTTTGATTTCGGAGATGCCATCTCTGCTATCAACCCGGATGATATTGAAACCATCAGTGTACTGAAAGGCCCTTCTGCTTCTGCATTGTATGGAAGCCGCGCAGGCCACGGTGTTATCCTTATCACCACTAAAAAAGGAACACTTAAAAAATCGCTTGGCATAGAACTGAACAGTACGGCCACAATGGAAAAACAACTGACCCGTTTTGATGATTACCAATACGAATACGGGCAGGGCACAGGTGGTACCATCCCTCGTGATAAAGACCAGGCAAGAACTACTTTGTTCAGCAACTTCGGCGCAAGGCTGGACCCTAATCTGCCGGTAACAGGGTTCGACGGGAAACTGCGCCCTTACGGACTGGTACGTAACAACATCGAAAACTTCTTCCGTACCGGTTCTACTTTTACAAACACCATTTCCCTTACAAGCTCAACTGATAACACGGCCTTTCGTCTGTCTTTGTCCGACCTGCGTAATAACGACATTGTTCCCAATAGCGACATGAACCGCAACACGGTTAACTTTTCCAGCAATTCAAAGTTCGGCAAGAAACTTACCGTGGATGCCAAAGTGATGTACATGCGGGAAAAAGTGAATAACCGCCCGGCTTTGGGAGACGATGCCGGTAACATTGGTAACTCTTTTGTAGGCCTGGCCAATAATGTAGACCAGGAAATCTTCTCTACCGGGTATAAAAATATAAACGGGGATTATGTGGACTGGGGAGGAGGAGAATACCGGCTTAATCCTTACTGGGTGATCAATGAAATGCAGAACACCACTAAAAAGGACCGTGTGATCGGCAACCTGGTGGCCAATTACCAGTTCAAAGACTGGATCGGCTTACAGGGAAGGTTCTCTACAGACTTCACTTATTTCAATTACCGTAAGTTCAGTCCTCCCAGTACACCGGGATCTATTACCGGAAGATATGAAGGAGTTGATCAGAAATACCAGACCACAGAAGCAGACCTCCTGCTTACCCTCCAAAAACAATTCACGCCAAAATGGTATGCTGCTGCAAGGTTAGGTACCAGCCTTTCCCAATATTCCAAACCGGGTACCCGCCTGCTGGCTACAGATATGCAGGTGAAAGATGTGATCAGCTTTAACAGCTTCAATGATAAAGTGGTGGAAGACCTGGAATCCCGCAAACGTATCAACTCATTCTATGGCTTGTTCAGCGTGGCATATAAGAACTGGGCTTATTTAGATGCCTCCGTTCGCAGAGATGCTGCATCTACTTTACCGAAGGATGTGAACTCTTATATCTACGGTTCATTATCAGGAAGTTTTGTATTCTCAGATGCACTGAACCTGAAAGGCAAAACCCTGAGTTATGGTAAACTGCGGGCATCTATTGCAGAAGTAGGAAATGATACAGATCCTTTCATGGATGGTTTGTATTACAGCCTTGCCCCATACCCTATTAATGGCCAGGCCCTTGGAGGCGTTGATGGTAAAATAATGCCTATTACAGATCTGAAACCCACACGTACCCGTTCTTTTGAAGTGGGAACGGAAATGAAGTTCCTGAATAATAACATCGGTCTTGATGTAACCTATTATTCACAGGACTCAAGAGATCAGATCAATTACCTGCCGGCGCCTACTTCTTCAGGATTTACACAACGCCTGATCAATGCAGGTGTGATCTCCAACAGCGGATGGGAAATAGCGCTTTCCGCCACCCCTGTTAATAAAGGAGATTTTAGATGGGATATCAGTGTGAATGCCGCACGTAACAAGAACGTAGTGAAATCACTGGCAAATGGTGTTCCATTCCTTACACTCTCTGATGCCCGCTGGCTGGGTGTTTCAGTTGTAGCACAACCTAATACGCCTTATGGTGCTATCCTCGGATATGATTATCAGTATGACGCAGGAGGGAATGTGATCCTGGATTCCATAACCCTTACCCCGCTTACTACAGATAACCGCCAGGTTTTAGGTAAAGGTACCTGGGACTGGACCGGTGGTATGACCACATCCCTCTCTTATAAGAATTTCACCTTCAACGCTATCCTGGATATTAAACAGGGCGCAGATCTCTTTTCCATGACCAATCTTTTTGCGGTGATCCGTGGTAGTCATAAAACCACCCTGGAAGGCCGTCAGGAATGGATCCATTCAGAGGAAGAAAGACTGGCTGCCAATAAAACGGCAATAGAATGGAAAGAGGAGGGGAAGGTAAGAGGATATGTTCCGCAGGGCGTTGTGCCTAACGGCATGGGGCCTGATGGTAAGCAGCAGTATGTGAAAAACACGGCGGCGGTAGATCCCGGTCAATACTGGTCGCTCTTCTATAGTGATAACAAGGGTATCACCACCCCTTTCCTATATGATGCATCCTACATTAAAATGCGCGAAATGTCTTTGATGTACAGTGTGCCATCCGGTCTTTTAAAACGGATCGGTATCAATGCTTTAACGGTGGCTATTGTTAGCCGTAATCCTTTCATCCTGCATAAAAATGTGCCGAATGTAGACCCTGATTCCAACTATAATAATGGTAACGGCCAGGGGCTGGAATATGGTTCCCTGCCTTCCCGCAGAAGCTGGGGTTTGAACCTGAATGCAAGGTTCTGATAAAAGATGCCCGATTGAACAACCAAAAATGAAAAGTATGAAACGTTATTATAATTCCCTGTTGTACTTATGCCTGGCTTTGGTGACAGGGTTGATGAGCTGCGATGATTTTGGGGACATGAACGTGAATCCCACAAAAAGCAGTAACATGGACCCTGCACTTCAGCTTGCGCTGATCCAGGCCCGGTTTTCCGGGGACCTCGAATCCAATGAACGCGTGGGCACTTTTAACTGCATGCCCATGGTGCAACAACTGGGCGGTGCATGGGCCTGCCAGTACGGAGGTTTTTATGTGAAGCAGCAGCAATACATGAGCATCCTCTGGGAGCTGAACTATCCTAATGATATCCTGAACATCGCAGATGCCGTGAACCGCTCCAAGGACGATCCGAAAAAACAAAACCTGCATAACATCTGCCGCATTATGAAGGTGTATGTTTTTGCCAGGTTAACGGACCTCTATGGAGATATTCCTTATTCAGAAGCATCCTCCGGTTACAGCAAAGGCATTGTACATCCTAAATACGATAAGCAGGCAGATATCTATGACGATTTCTTCAAAGAACTCACAGAAGCTTCTACTGCGCTGGACCCTGCTAAAGACCAGGTTGCACAGGACCAGTTCTATAAAGGAGATATCGCTGCCTGGAAGAAATTTGCGAACTCATTACATCTCCGTTTGGCCATGCGTTTGGTAAAACGGGATGAAACAAAAGCAAAGGCAGAAGTACAGAAAGCATTTGCCCGCGGCGTATTCAGCCGTAATGAAGATGTGTGTAAAATGACGCATGAGAATGTACAGAATAATTATGCGGATGTAAGAGGAAACGGCCTTTCTGCTTCCATCAACCAGGGAGAGTTGGTGCCTTACCGTTATAACCAGGTATTCATCAATGCACTTCGCAATACCAACGATCCACGCCTTGAGCATATGGCCAGGTATTACATTGATATTCCTTACAAGTTCATGGAACGGCTGGATGTTACCGAACAGGTAAGAGCAGTAGTGGGATATACCGGTTGCAATAATGGTGATTTTGTGTGGGACGACTGGAAGAGTACGTTTACCATTACGGTTCCCGGCCGCGGAGATTTTGAGATCGGCAACAACGGGCAAAAGATCCAGCTGGCTAATTTCCTCATTGCCAATAATGCGCCTTTCCTGCATCTTACTTATGCGGAAACAGAATTGTTACTGGCCGAAGCCTGTTTCCGCTGGGGGCTTAACCTCAATGGAGATTATACCACGCACTACAATAATGGTATTGAAGCAGGTATCCGTCAGCTGAGCTTTTATCCCGGCGGGCCTTCCATTGAAACAGGGAAGATCACACAGTATAAAGCAGATAACGTGTTAGCGCCCGGCAGGGAATTGCAGATGATCAATCACCAGCTTTGGGTAGTGCTGTTCATGAATGGTCCTGAAGCATATGCCAACTGGCGCAGGTCAGGCTTCCCGCAATTGACACCAGGGTATAAACCCGGCTATTCCAATATCAATACCATACCACGCCGTTTTGAATATCCGCTGTCTGAGAAAGAGCAGAATAAAGCGAATTATGATAAAGCCCTGCAGGATATGGGCGGAAATGATGATTGGACAGCCCGCGTATGGTGGGACAAGCAATAAGCATTCTATCACTTAACAACCATGAACATGCATAAGAAAATATACATACTGCTGGTGTCCCTCCTTGCATTGATGGCTTGCGACAAAGAAAGGATCAAAGATCCTGAATTTGGCGCCGGGGATTATCCGCGCATTTATGATATCAGGAACGTTTTTGTTTCACCTGTGCAGATCCTGGCACCAGGGCAGCCTGCCAATTATACCGGGCTGTTATATTCACCCGCAGGTAAAGTGAAAATATCCTGGAAAGTAAATGGTGAACAGAAATCTACAGATACAACATTTTCATTCACACCACCGGCTCCGGGAGAATATACTTTATTACTGGATGTAGAATATGGAGGATTGAAAAGCACCCGCTCGGCCAATATCCTAGTACCTCCCGCTACCTATACACTGAAGCCTTACAATAAAGTAGTGAATGCTTATCTCTCTGATGCGGGCACTGCCAAAAGTCTCAACTATGAGCAACTTACGCATGTAACCTTCCAGGCCGGCCGTGTTTCTTCAGATGGTACGGTAGATTTTGCCGCAGGAGAAACCAATCAAAGGATGGATGAAGTAGTGGCACGTGGGCATATAGCAGGTAAAGCAGTATTGCTGGGCCTTACGGGAAGGCTTTCAGCTGTTGACGGATGGGCTATTTACGAAGCCAATGATTTCGGGCAGGCCATTAAAGATCCGGCTACGCGTGCTGCTTTGGTAAATACCGTAAAGAATTATGTAACCGCTAAAAAACTGGATGGTGTGGATGTGATGATGAGTGATGTGAATTCAGGTGCTTATGCTGCCAACCAGGCTGCCATGGCTCCTTTTATCACTGAACTGAAAGCAGCCCTGCCGGCAAACGCCATTGTTACTGCAACAGTTGGCGCCGGATGGCAGCACTGGGATTATCCGAGCCTTGCTGCGGCTACATGGGTGAATGTAAGAGCTTTTGAAGATGGGATACATGTAGGGCCTGCAGCACCACGCGGACAGGCTTCCAGTTATGATTATATGGTGGCCGCCGCCAAGATCTGGACGGATTTTCATCTTCCCGCAGATAAACTGGTGATCGGCATTCCGGCTTTTGGTTTACGCTACAATGCCATAGATGCCAATGGTAATAATGAGGGATGGGCTTCTTACGATTATGTTCCCTACAGGACTATTTTGGGAATGGACCCCGCTGCAGCAGGCAAGGAGAAAGTGGACAAAAACTTTGGTATTTACTATAATGGCCAGCCGCTGGCAAAAAAGAAGGCAGACCAGATCAAACTGGCCGGCTTCAAAGGTGCTTACCTCTGGGCAGTGGATTTTGACAGTAATGATGATAAGTCCCTGTTGAAAGAAATATATAACGCATTGAAATAGTAGCTTTTTTGGTTAATTGAGCAATGGGTCGGCCGCGAGGCCGGCCTTTTTTTTGTATGAGTAAATTTCCCTAAATTAGACTACACCAAAACCAGCCGATATTTGCAACGAGCAGCAGTGTACCCCGATGAGCGCATTTTAATTGAGAAGATAAAAGCCGGCGATCCCCATGCAAAGCATTGGTTATATGACCAATATGCTGCGCCTGTTTATGGGCTTTTATTACAGTTGTTTCCGCGGAAGCAGGATGCGAACAACGCATTGGTAAGAACATTTGTTCATGTTTTCAAAAATATCGAAGAATATTATCATTCCGGCGGAATATCCTTATTTTCGTGGATAATGAAACAGGCGAGGGAAACTGCCGAAGCAGAAATTCCTTACGCCGGATTAACTGGTAATGATATAAGCATCCTGGCAAAAAGTGGTTTAATGCAATTTAGCAGCACGCTTGGCGTTGAATGCCGGGAAGTGTTCAATCAGTGTTACTGCATGGGACTCTCCAGATCAGTTGTGGCAGCCCGCCTGGGCTTATCTGAACAACAGGTGTTTCTCTTATTACAGCAGGCGATGATAGCATTCAGAAAATTTTCCAATAACAATTGAACGTACAGGAATACATAGACAATGGAATGGTTGAAAGCTACGTGCTGGGCCTTGCGACTCCCGAGGAGGCGAAGGAACTGGAGCGTTTGATCAAAGAGTACCCGGAGTTGCGCAAAGAGTTCAACGCCGTGGAACAAACCATTCAGAAATTATGGCTGGAAGATGCCGTACCTCCTCCCATGGAGTTACGTGAACGTTCCCTGCAACCACTCAGCTGGGCAGACACTGATCCCGGCGCTGGTAAAAAGCCTCCCAACTATACCTTCATCAATATCCAGCATAATCAAAGCAACTACATGACCGTCCATAAAATATGGAAATGGATCTTTGTAATTGCTTTCCTCCTTTTCAAATTTTGTTTATTCCTCGCTATTTATTTCTACTTCAAATACCGCCAGGTAGAGGACCGTCAGCAGGAAAGAGAAAAAGTAAGAAAGGAGTTGCAACAATCGTCTCCAAAATAGCATTATCGTATCTCTTCTTCCGCCCTTAAACAAAATCTTCTTTTGTGCTGTTTATTGAGGATAGTAGTACCGAGCAACATTACTAAACCTTCAATATTTGACTTATGGCACAACGTGTTGAACATGATTTTTTAGGTGAAAAAGAAATCCCTAAGGATGTCTATTATGGCATTCAAACCCTTCGTGCAATTGAGAATTTTCATATTACAGGCATCCAGTTGAAAAGCGAGCCCATATTTGTGCAGGCGCTGGGGTATGTGAAGAAAGCAGCAGCACAGGCCAATGCAGACCTTGGTGCATTGGATAAAGGCATTGCAGCCGCCATCGTAAAGGCCAGCGATCGTTTGATCCAGGGAGAATTCCTGGACCAGTTCCCTACAGACCTTATACAAGGGGGGGCAGGTACTTCCGTGAACATGAATGCAAATGAAGTGATCGCGAATGTAGCGCTGGAGATGATGGGAAAAGATAAAGGCAATTATGATTTCTGCCATCCCAATAATCATGTGAACTGTTCGCAATCCACGAATGATGCATACCCCACCGCATTCCGCATTGCCCTGATCAATAAGCTCACAGCCTATAGCGAAAGCCTGCGGGAGCTGGCAGATTCCTTTTATGCAAAAGGCCAGGAATTCAGCCAGGTATTGAAAATGGGACGTACCCAATTACAGGATGCCGTGCCCATGAGCATGGGCGATGAGTTCATAGCCTTTGCTACCAATCTGCGGGAAGAACTGTCCCGGATAGAAGATAGCAAACGCCTTATCTCTGAAGTGAATATGGGCGCCACTGCTATTGGTACCGGTGTGAATGCACCTAAAGGATATGCGGAACTGGTGATCAAATATCTCAATAAAGCAAGTGGTCTCAGTCTTTCCCTGGCTACTGACCTGATAGAGGCCACATATGATACAGGCGCTTATGTTCAATTATCAGGTGTGCTGAAACGTACGGCAGTGAAGGTTTCTAAGATCTGTAATGATCTTCGGTTGTTGTCTTCCGGGCCACGTTGCGGATTGAATGAGATCAACCTGCCGCCTATGCAACCCGGCTCTTCCATCATGCCTGGCAAAGTGAATCCCGTGATCCCGGAAGTGGTGAATCAAACGGCCTTCTATGTGATCGGGGCAGATCTTACTTTAACCCTGGCCGCAGAAGCAGGGCAATTACAACTGAATGTAATGGAACCCGTGATAGGCTTTTCACTGTTCACTTCCATCACTTATATGACCAATGCCTGCAATACTCTGCGCGAGAAGTGCGTGGTGGGTATAACGGCCAATGCCACACGTACGCAGGAAATGGTGATGCAGAGCATTGGCATCGTAACCCAACTAAACCCCATCATTGGTTATGAAAAATCTGCGGCCATTGCGAAAGAGGCATTGGAAACAGGAAAGTCTGTACATGATATTGCCGTGAAAGAAAAGAAACTGGTAACGCAGGAAAAATGGGATGAGATCTTCACATTCGAGAATCTCATCCGCCCTAAGTTTATCAATAGTTAGCTATGAAACCATACACCTACCTCGTCTTTGTTTTGTTTTCTTCATTACAGGTAGCCGCACAGCAGCAAAGCAAACTGCCCAATGTGGTGATCCTGGCAACCGGCGGCACTATTGCAGGTGCCGGTACATCCAGTGTGGGCACTGCTTACACAGCCGGTAAATTACCCATCGACGCATTGCTGAACGCATTACCGGAAGCCCGCAAGATTGCGAACCTTACCGGAGAACAGGTAGCTTCCGTAGGAAGCCAGGCCATGCATGACAGTGTTTGGCTGAAGCTGGCCAAAAGGATCAACGAGCTGGCAGCCAAACCGGAAGTAGATGGTATTGTGATCACACATGGTACAGATACAGAAGGGGAGACGGGATACTTTTTGCAGCTGACCGTTAAAACAGAAAAACCGGTAGTGCTGGCAGGCGCTATGCGTTCTGCCACGGCAATTTCTGCAGATGGCCCCATGAACCTATACAATGCGATCGTTACCGCATCAGATAAAAGATCATCGAACAGGGGTATTCTGGTATGTATGAACGACCAGATATTTTCCGCCCGGGAAGTGACTAAAACCAACACCACCAATGTGGCTACTTTCCAAAGTCCGAACACCGGCCCCCTGGGTACGGTGTTCGACGGGAAGGTGGAATATTACCACGGCATCCTGCGTAAACACACCGTTCAGACAGAATTTGATATCAGCCAGGTGAATTCTTTGCCGAAAGTAGATATCTTGTACGGCTATGCCAATATGAATCCTGTGCTGCTGGATGCGGTGGTGAATGATAAAGCACAGGGAGTTGTAATTGCCGGAGTGGGCAATGGTAACCTGTACCCGACTGTGGAAGCCCGTGTGAAAGATATTACCCGTAAAGGTGTGGTGGTTGTACGTTCTTCACGAACAGGCAGTGGAAGAGTTACATTGAATTCCGAAACTGATGACGCCGCGCTGGGAACAATTGTAGCTGATGATCTCAATCCGCAGAAAGCACGCATCCTTTTACAACTGGCATTGTTAAAAACCAAAGATCCGAAGAAGATCCAGGAGATGTTCTTCAGGTATTAATGGCGTTGCTTTCAATTATCGTATAAATAAAACACATGATCTGGCTTCAATTTGCAATCCTGTTGGGTGCCATTCTTATCGGCGCAAGAATGAAAGGCATAGGCCTTGGCGTAATGGGAATGATAGCACTTGCCCTCTACCTTTTTTTATTCCGTATGCGGCCGGCAGAGCCGCCCATTGATGTAATGCTGATCATCCTGGCGGTAGTAACTACTGCAGCAACCATGCAGGCTGCCGGAGGGATGGATTATATGGTACGCATCGCAGAAAAGATCCTGCGCAGCAAACCTTCCATGATCACTTTGATGGGGCCACTCGTAACTTACTGCTTTACACTTTTTGCAGGTACCTCTCATATCACTTATTCCCTCCTGCCGATCATTTCAGAAGTGGCCACCAAAAAAAGGATCCGTCCTGAACGGCCACTCAGTATCTCCGTAATAGCTGCACACCTGGGCATTACGTCCAGCCCCATTTCTGCTGCCACAGCAGCGATGATCACTATCCTGGCCGGGCAGATAGAAATGATACACATCCTGAAAATATGTATCCCTGCCTGCCTTATTGGTATCCTGGCAGGGGTGGCTGTTGTGTGGAAGAAAGGAAAGGAGCTGGAAAATGATCCCGTGTTCATTGAGAAAATGAAAGACCCTGAATTTGCCAAAGAACTGGATGCAGAGAATGCAGATAATAATAAACCATTGCCCAAGGGCGCCAAAACCTCTGTGATCATTTTTGGGGTTGCGGTATTATTGATTGTGCTGGTAGGTGCATTCCCGAACATGCTGCCGCATTTTGAACCCGGTAAGGCAAACCTTTCTGTGAATGCAAACGGCACCATTAAAATGGCCGCTGTGATTGAACTGGTGATGCTGGCTGCTGCTGCACTGATGTTGTTGCTTACAAAAACCACCACTACTGCTATCGCTAAAGCAAGTTTGTTTACGGCAGGCGCACAGGCTGTAGTATCTATTTTCGGCGTGGTGTGGATGAGTGCTACATTTATGGAAGCGAACGAAGCAGTGATAGAAGGAGGATTGGGAGATATGGTAAGAGCTGCCCCCTGGACATTCTCCATCGCATTGTTTGTACTGAGCATGTTGTTGTTCAGCCAGGCAGCTACCACCAAAGCTTTGATGCCGCTGGGAGTATTACTGGGCATTCCTCCCAGCAGCCTGGTGGCTATGTTCCCTGCCACGAACGGGGATTTTGTATTACCCGGCTATCCTACCCTGCTGGCTGCGATCAACTTTGACCGTACTGGCAGTACACATATCGGCAAGTATCTGATCAACCATAGTTTTATGATCCCCGGCTTAGTGAGTGTTTCTGTTTCCGTTGCTGCGGGATTTCTGCTAGCCAGTATATTCTGGTAGCAGGACCTTAAAAAAACCTTTCTTATGCGTTCCCTGATCATTGTTCTGTTATTTGTACCCATGGCTGTGATGGCACAGCGGCAGCAGGATACGGTAGCCAACGGGCAACCCATTATCCCGGTAAGCAAACAATCGTTGTTGTCTAACATAGATATGATCGCGAATATGCAGGTGGCTTTCAGGAATGAATTCAGTGAAGGCACTTATCAGCGTTCCCGTTTTACGCTGGAACAATTCAGGCTGGAGATCAAAGGGAAAGTGCATGAGAAGGTTTATTTCCGTTTCCGGGACAGGTATACACGCAATGTGGTGCCCCAGTCGATCGACAATATCAGCCGCTCTACGGATATGGCCTATCTCCGGTTCGATCCTACACCCAACTGGAAGATCTATGCCGGTAAAATGTCTGCAGACTGGGGTGGTTATGAGTTTGATGCGAACCCCATTGATATTTACGAGTACTCTGATATTGTTGAATATGCAGATAATTTCCTGGCCGGAGTGGGTGTTGGATATGTGTTGCCTGGCACGAAACATGAGTTCACGCTGCAATTACTGAATACACGTACGGCCAGTTTTTATGAGTTGTACGATACCATTCCCGGTATTAAGGAAGCGCGTTTCCCCTTTGCTGCCGTAGCTAACTGGCGCGGCAGTTTCTTTAACGGAAAGCTCAATACCATCTGGTCCTATTCCTTATTCCGCGAGGCAGAATATGAGTACATGAACTACTTCGCACTGGGTAACCAGCTCAACCTGGATAAGGTTAAACTGGAGTACGATTTCAAATTCAGCCAGGAGCAATTGGACAGGAAGGGGATCGTATCAGGATTCACAGAAAATATTGATATTAAAACGGCACAGAATGTACGCTACGTCAGCCATTGGGCAAAGGTGGATGTGCGTGTGTCTGATAAAGTGAATGTATTCTTTGTGGGTATGCTGGACGATGCTTTCTGGAAGAAACCCACTGAAAGCAGCCATACTAAACTGCGGCAGGCCTGGGGATATATTCCGGGGCTGGAAGTATATCCTGTTAAGAACTTCAACCTGAAAGTATTTGGCGCATTTATAGGCAGGGTATACAAATACACGGAAAGTGCCAGGCAGGACCTTGGGCAGCGCAATACAGATAATTACCGCATTTCAGTTGGGGTGATCAGTCCGCTGGTGATCCTGTAAGTCCTTATCTTTGCTACATGAGTTACACAGTTCCTGCACAGACACGTATTGGCCATGTGCATTTAAAGGTTTCAGACCTGCAACGTTCCCTGGATTTTTATTGTGGGTTACTGGGGTTTGAATTAATGGTGAAATACGGGGACCAGGCTGCCTTCATCTCTGCAGGAGGGTATCATCACCATATCGGATTGAACACCTGGCACAGCAAAGGAATGCCGCCGGCTCCGGAGAATGCGCCCGGTCTGTATCATACGGCTATCTTATATCCCACGCGTAAAGACCTTGCGGCGATCTATAAAAGATTAACCGATGCAAAAGTACCTTTCACGGGTTTTTCAGATCATGGTGTGTCTGAAGCATTGTACCTCAATGACCCTGACCAGAATGGTGTTGAGCTGTATTGGGACAAACCCCGGGACCAGTGGCCCAAAGATGAGAACGGGCAACTGACGATGTATACACATCGCCTGAACCTCAGCAATTTGTTGCAGGAGCTGGAAAGTTAACTTTTTTTGAAGGCCTCTACTTTATCTTCAATATTATCAATCGCCTCCTCAATGGAATGGGAATGTTTAAGGTCCAGGTGTTTGGGCGTTTCCAGGGCCAGTTTTGTATAGAACTGGCGGAGCGTATTTAGTTCTTCCTCTGATAAAGACTCCACATCAATCAAACGGTTACTGGCGGTTTTAGTGGCCGCGATCAGTTCGTTCAGTTTCAGCTGAATGGATTTGGAATCTTTATTCTGCGACTTCTGGATGATGAACACCATCAGGAAAGTGATGATGGTGGTACCGGTATTGATCACCAGCTGCCAGGTATCAGAATATTTAAAGATGGGGCCGGTTATGCCCCACACGATAATTGTTGAAAGGGCCAGTATAAAGGCCCAGGGGGTTCCGGTGGCGGACACTACTTTTTCTGATATCTTTTCAAAAACATGTACCTTTTTCTGGGCCATATATTTTAGTAATTAATATTCAGCAGGCGCAGTTTATTGTACAGGGTTTTCCTGTCGATGTTCAATAGTTGTGCTGCTTTGGTTTTGTTATACTTCACTTCCTTGAGCACATTGATGATCTTATTGTATTCCGCTTTTAACGCTACGGATTTCAGATCATTAGACTCAGGCATTTCAAGTTCTTCTTCGCCATTCTGGCTAAATGTTTCCTGTGGTGGCGCCATTGTTGTGCGGAAGGTACCTCCTCCTTTCATTTCCAATGGAAGGGCGGCCATGCTTATTTCTTTATTGGCAGGTGTTAAGAGGCTGGCGCGGCGGATCACGTTCTTCAGTTCACGGATATTCCCTGGCCAGTCGTATTGCCGGAAGCATTCCCATACTTCTTCGCTGAGCACTACAGGTGGCTTATTCAACTCTTTACTTACCTGGGTCATGAACGAGTCCACAAAAAACGGAAGGTCTTCCCTACGGGCACGTAAGGGAGGAATATGAATAGTGAATTCATTGAAACGGTGGAAAAGGTCTTCCCTGAACTTACCTTTTTGAACAGATTCAAAGAGGTTTTCGTTAGAAGCAACGATCAGGCGTACATCTATGGAAATTTCCTTCATGCTGCCTACGCGGCGGATCTGTTTTTCCTGGATCACCCTAAGCAATGCCACCTGGATATCGTATGTGAGGTTGGATATTTCATCCAGGAATAATGTTCCTCCATGGGCTTGTTCAAAAGCGCCTATTTTGGTGCCGATGGCCCCTGTAAAAGAACCTTTTTCATGACCAAAAAGCTCGCTGGCAGCGAGTTCACGTGAGAGGCTGCCACAATCCAGGGCTACAAATGGTTGCCCTTTCCGGCTGCTGTGCTCATGGATCAGATGGGCCACAGATTCTTTACCTGTACCTGTTTCACCAAAAATGATCACGCTGTAATCTGTTGGTGCAACAAGCGTGAGTTCGCGATACAATGCTTTGGAGGGCTCACTTTCTCCATAAACATAAGAGCCGGTTTTGTGCTGCTGGGTAGCAGGCAAATTATTTTCTTCGTGCGCATGCGGCGCAACGGCAATTTCACTGATGGCTACCGGTTTTTGAGACAGGGCCTTGTTTACAAGGTTCAGGATCTCATCCGGGTATAATGGTTTGGAAATATAATCATAAGCCCCGTTCTTCACCATTTCCACTGCGATCCTTACATCTGTATAACCGGTAATGATGATCACCACGGTTTGCGGGCTGATCTGGTGGATGTCATTCAACAGTTTGGCACCGTCAGTATCTTTCAGCCTGTAGTCACACAATATCAGATCATAAGGTTCCTCTTTGATCATTTTTAAAGCCTGAGCGCCGGTCATGGTACTATCTACCTTGAACCCATGTTTACTTAAAAACTTGCTCAGAAGGGTACAAATGTTTATTTCATCATCAATTATGAGGATACGTTTCATACTTATTATTTGGTATTGGACGGGTATTAAATTTACGACTAATTATGCACATGCTAACTTAAGCTAATCACTAACTTTCACGTCAGTAATGATCTCCTGCAATTTACCTACGTTAAAAGGTTTCGGCAAAAAGTGGGCCGCTCCTGCTGTTAGCGCTTTTTCTTTTTCTAATCCGTTGTCATAGGCACTGATAGTGATCACCTGCAGGGCAGGATATAATTTCTTGATCTGAGGCAGGGCTTCCAGCCCGGAGCCATCCGGGAGGTGTATGTCGAGGAACAGAACGTCAGTAGGATGACTTCTGAGGAATTGCCAGCCTTCCGACAAGGCATGAACATATTTTACTTTATATCCATACTTGCTGAGATTCAATTGCAGTAGGCGGCAGATATCCGGTTCATCATCAATGATCAGAATTGAATTTCCCATGATCTTTTGGTGTTGTGTATCTTTTTTAGGGACACTATTGGCATGTTTGGCAGGGATAAGTACGCGGTGTTCGCGGGCCGGGTGTATGATCGATAGACCAAAAACATTTCCGAATATCTTATTCCAGTATGTGTTTCTTCTGTGGCTCATGGTTACAGTCCCCTTCAGTTCAACAATAACAGTTGCAAACACTCTGCCGGAACAAAATACCTGCCTCAGCCGCTGAAGTGGGGATAAAATTCCACACTTTTCCCTGTTCCTGTTTCCCCAATCTGCGAAAATATCCATCATTTTTCCAGTTGTTAACCGCTTTGGCCTGGTGGTATAGTAATTGTCTTTTTACCTGTAGAAACAAAACTACCATCATATGAACTCACTACAATTGAAAGGAACATGGAACGAGGTCAAAGGTAAATTAAAACAGCAATATGCAGATCTCACGGATGATGATCTGTTGTACACAGAAGGGAAAGAAGACGAGCTGTTCGGTAAACTGCAAAAAAAGCTGGGCAAGTCCAAAGAAGAAGTGCAAAAATTAATTAAGGATTTATAGCCGGTGCGTCGGCTATACTTTTATCATAGCTGTTGTTTTAGTTATTGGCTGCTGTGAAGGTTTTATAATGTGAGCAGCATCATAACATTTATCAATAAAATGATAAAGTGTTTCATGTGGAAAGCGAAGCAATATAAAACCAGATAGCTTGCCTTGCCGTCCTGCATAATTCATGCAGGACGGCTTTTTTTATGTCTTCTTCCGGGCATAAAAAAGCCTTTGGTAAATACATACCAAAGGCCGATGGAGTTGCTCACTAAATGGAAGAACTGATTATTTATTCACCGCTTCAACATCTCTCATATGGCGGATCTGGTCATGCGCTGCTTTCAATGTTCTTTGCTGATCTGTGATCAGCGCACGCACATCTTCCGGTAAGTGGTCCTGTGCTAAAGCCTCGCGGTAGGATTTCTGCGCAGCATCTTCGCCATATTCGCAGGAGGCGAGGATAGCATGCCGGCTGTTTCCACCGAAGGATACTTTCACGTCCATCCAGGTGCGATAGATCTTACCTGCTATGGTACTGTCCCTTTCCCTTTCTTCTCCAAGGTTGCGGAGTTGTTTGTTTAATTCAGTGGTGAATTGTTTGCTGTCAGCAACCATTTTATCGAAGAGGATCTTCAGGTCACCATCATCCGTTTGTTTAATGGCTTTCTGATACCCCTCGATCCGGTCATTGTTGATTTTCACCAGGTCTTCCAATACTTCTGCTGTTTTTTCAGAATGTTGCATAACGGTTAATTTTTTGGATGATCAATAATAGCATAACTCCAAAAACACTGCCACCCGGAAACATGCGGTATTCCTTCAAACTATGACGATCATTTACCCCCTATGGGGGAAGAGCTTCCACAAAGTATCCCATGAAATACGCCACAGTTAAGGATACTGCCGTTTTTATGCATTGGCACAGTTTTTCCAATACAGATAGTGAACTTAAACTATAAAGCCATGAGTAATTTACTTTATCTGATCGCAGTGATCCTTATTATAGGCTGGTTACTTGGATTCTTTGTATACTCAGCAAGTGGTCTTATCCATGCATTACTGGTACTGGCTATTATTGCCATACTCATCAACATTATTCGTGGAAGGGCTGTTTAGGGAAGAAATTCTGATCCATAAAAAAGAGAAAGAGGAAGAAGAACATCGTTCTTTTTCCTCTTCTCATTTTAAACAAGAGGTAATGTAATGGTGAATAAGGTACCTTCTCCCAGTGCGCTTTCCACCTGGATGGTACCTTTGTGGTTGAGAATGATGTTCTGGGTAGAGGTTAGGCCCAGGCCCGTCCCTTTGGCTTTGGAGGTATAAAATGGATCAAAGAGTTTGCTTTTGTTCTCTTCAGGGATGCCGGTACCGTTATCACCGATGCGGATCAGTATTTTGCCCTGCCCCATCTGGGTGCTCACGGTGAGAATGCCGGTTCCGGGTGTCATGGCCTCAATAGCATTGATGAAGAGGTTCAGCAGGGCGATGTTCATTTTCTCTTCGTCTACCAGCAACGTTGCTTCTTCTTCCATATAATGTTCCAGCAAGCGGATGCCATTGAGTTGCAGGCGGTCTTCAGCAAGTGCCAGCGCTCTTTTTACCACGTCGTTGGCGGGATATTCCTGCATATTGAGTTCCAGCATGCGGGTAGATTGCAGTAGCTCCGTTACCAATACATTGATGCGGGTACAATTGCGTTCTATAATATCCAGGTAAAGGCTGCTGTCTTCCGGGGAAGGCTGTTCATCCTGCCGGTACTGGCCAACCGCCAATAGTATATTAGTAAGAGGATTCCTTACCTCGTGTGCAATTACACGGGCAATACGGCCGGTGATCACAAATTTCTCCTGGTTGCGTTTCTCCTGTTCCTCCCGTTTTTTATCTGAGATATCTTCTGCCACGCAGAGGAAAGTGCCCAGTTGTTCATCCAGTTTATTGGCATTGATAAGCATATCCAGCTTCTGGCCGTTCTTGCTTTTGAAGGCATACTCCTTATGAACGATGGCGCTATCTTCACAGATGTCCAGCAGGAATTGCAGGGCCTCTGTTTCATTCATGAACAGCTCCTTCAGGTTCATGGTAAGGAGTTCTTCCTTGGTATATTGCAGTTTCCGCATGGCGGTGGGATTGACTTCGATAACATTCTTATCGCAATCCGCCAGGATGATCAGGTCGTGGCTCTTTTCGAAGATGCCGAAATATTTTCTTTCATTCTCCGCAATAAGGCGCAGGTGTTTGAATTCAGTGATGCCGTAACGGATGGCCCTTTCGAGTTCCTGCCCGGTGATCTCCCCTTTTACCAGGTAATCCGTGGCGCCGGCCATCATTGCTTCATTATCTATAGCATAATCTCCCTTTCCTGTGAGCATGATCACGGGGGCCTCATAACCAATTTCATGAAAATGGCGGAGGGTGTCTATACCGGTGTACTGCCCCAGGCGGTAATCCACGAGATATAGTTCATGTTCTTTTTTCTCAATGGCGGCGATCCCCTTTTGATAAGTAGGCGCCCATTCCACTTCGTATTGGTCAGGGGCAGTGTCCTGCAGTAAACTGTTGACAAGGAAAAAATCATCCTCGTCATCGTCTATCATTAAAATGCGCTTACGTGTATTTTTCATCCAGTCAATTTATCAGCAATAAGCATGCTCTTTTTTTGAAAACGCGGTTTTTTATTGTTTGAGGGGCAGAATGATCACAAAGCTGGCTCCTTTTCCCGGATAACCGTAGGCATTGATAAAACCGTGATGTGCGTCTACTATCTTTTTACAGATGGCCAGGCCTATGCCGGTGCCTTTATATTCGCTGACGCCATGTAAACGTTGAAAAATGAGGAAGATCCGTTCTGCATAGGCCTGGTCAAAGCCGATCCCATTATCTTCTATGATGAACCGGCAGAACGTGGCATCCTGTTTATCTTCTTTCACAACGCCTGTTTCCCTGCCGGACAATAGTTCCTTTTTGATCCTGATCTCCAGGTCACGTGCGGGATCGGCAAATTTTATGGAATTGGACAGGAGGTTGAGGAATAGCTGGTGGAAAGCGGTATCGCTGCCTTCAATGTCGGGCAATTGATCATAATATACTGTTCCTTTTCGTTCCTGCAGGGCCAGTTCCAGGTCTCCGATCACATTCTGGAGGAGCAGGTTCATATCCACCGGTTTTACAATCTCCGTGGTGATCCTGCCTGCACGGGAAAAGGTGAGCAGGTCGTTAATGAGCACGCGCATCCTGGATACGGCCACTACCATACGGTCTATCAGCTGGGAAGCCTCTACGGGAAGTGCTGGTTTGAATTTTATCTGCAGGCGGTCTGAAAAGGTGGATATTTTACGCAGCGGTTCCTGGAGGTCGTGCGAAGCCACATAGGCAAACTGTTCCAGTTCCAGGTTACTTTTATTCAGGAGGTTGATGTTTTCCTGCAGTTCCCGCTGATAGTTCTTAAGGCGTGTTTCTACATGCAATTGCAGCCGGAACTCCCTGTTGAGGATAATGTAGGAATAGACGCCGATAAAAATGGCGAAGATGGAAATGATAAAAACTACAGGGATCCAGAGATTAGAGAAGAACTGGAAGAGGCGGGACCTTTCTGTTAGCTGGGCCTCTTCTATATCTGTCATATCCTGCACTTTCTTATCTATCAGGTCCATATAGGTTTCTCCTTCTCCTACCGAGATCCTGGCGCCGAGGGCAGCATCTTTTTGTTCCCCTGCGGTGAGCTGTTTGTACTTTATATCCAGCAATTGTTTTAAGGTATCCAGGTTCTTTTGCTGAACAGGGTCCGTCATGATCCTGCGCAGGGTCTGGTATTCCTGTTCAATTTTAATACTGCGCTGTTCCATGCTGGGATGGAGGAAGGTGGTCTGCTTGGTGAGGTTATACCCACGAATGGCTGCTTCGGCATCTTTCAGCTGTTTGGTGATCACCTCCAGCTTTTTGGATACCTCAATGGTATGATTCAGCTGATTAGCGTTATGCATAAGGTTTTTCGCTATCAGATATGATAATACCGTGGCTCCTACGATGATCGTAAATGCGATAAAGAAGCCGATCCTGATCTTTTTCTGTACGCTGATATGCATTTGATAAATTAAGATGGGCTTAACTAAGTTACTTAAAAACAAGTACTTATTGTGTTTCCCCCCTCGTGCAACAATTTCTACAGTTTGAAAAGGTATTTCTACATAACAAGATCAGGCTGACAAAACCAAGCATGGTGTAAGTGTGAACGCGCTTAAATATTACTATTGCTAACAGCAACTGGAACCACTTGTGGTTGTAATTCTTAAGTCTGTGCCTTTATCAGAACGCAAATGTGATACCGTTATTGGAATGTTGTTTGAAATATTTTCCCTGTAGTGCAGCAGTGCATATCTATTCTTTACATCTTATTAAAATTGTGAGTTATGAACAGCCTAACCAATCAGGATAATCCTGTAAAACCCGGCCAACCACAGCCGCAGCCACCAGGAAAAGAGGAAGAAAAGGGCAGACATGGGGAAGGTGGTGGGCAACCTAAACCTGAGATACCAGATATCCCGGAAGAAGTTCCCAAACGTGAAATAGACCGTAAGCCGAGTGACCCGCAATCTGTTCCTAATGGACCGGAGCAGGGCCCAAAAAAACAGATCCCGGATAAAGGAGAAAGCGAAGAGAACAACGACGTAGAAGAACAAGACCCGGACCTGTTAGTGGAGGATGACCGTGATACCGGTAATAAAGATCCGGAGAGTTTAGTAGACAGCAGGGATCGTTTCCCTTTTCCTAATAAAGAAACACCATATAAAAAGAACAAAAATGGCAACTAAGAAAACATCCCCCGCAAAAGCAAAAACCTCTTCCACACCAAAGAAGAATGGTAGCGCTAAAATGGAAAACTCAAAATTCCACCAATTATTCATGGACGAACTGAAAGACATTTACTGGGCTGAAAAACACCTGGTAAAAGCATTGCCTAAAATGCAGAAAGCCGCTACGTCTGAAGAACTGGCCAATGCGATCGGCGAACATCTCGCAGTGACCAAAGGGCAGGTAAGCCGCATTGAGGAAATATTTGAATTACTCGGTGCCAAGGCCGTAGCCAAGAAATGTGAAGCCATGGAAGGCCTGGTAATGGAAGCACAGGAACTGATGGAAGAAGAAGAGGAGTCCGCAGTACTGGATGCCGGTTTGATCATTGCAGCACAGAAAGTGGAACATTATGAAATTGCTACTTACGGAAGTCTCCGCACGTTAGCAAACATAATGGGCCATACAGAAGTGGCTCATCTGTTAGAACAAACGCTGGCGGAAGAAAAAGAAGCAGATGGGTTATTGACCCAGATCGCCGAATCAACCGTGAACGAAGAAGCGTTATCTGAGTAACGAGACTAAAAAGCATGCAGAAAGCAAATCGAAAAAAGGATATCAGACCGCCGCAGCATCAGAACAAACAGCCTGGCATTGAATCAAAGATGAAGCCGCTGCCGGTTGCAGAGAAAGAGATCGTTTCCGCCAGTGGCAGGTTACAGGGGAAAGTAGCTTTGATCACTGGCGGAGATAGTGGGATCGGGAAAGCGGTAGCGTTGGCATTTGCAGCGGAAGGCGCAGATATTGCGATCGCTTACCTGGATGAGGACAAGGATGCAAAAGATACTGCAAAGCAGGTAACTGAATATGGCCGTAAGGCGTTATTGATCGCGGGAGATATCGGTCGTGAAAAACATTGTGAGAAAATTGTTCGTCAAACTGTGAAGGAATTCGGGAAGATCGATATCCTCGTGAACAATGCTGCCGTACAGTATCCGCAAAAATCCATACAGGACATAACCGCAGAGCAGCTCCTGAAAACCTTTACGGTGAATATCTTCTCACATTTCTATTTAGCCAAAGCAGTTTTACCACATATGGCGCGCGGCAGCAGTATCATTAATACTACTTCCGTTACCGCTTATCGCGGTAGCGGCCATTTATTGGATTATTCTTCCACTAAAGGCGCTATCGTTAGCTTCACCCGCTCTTTATCTTCCATGCTGGCGGATAAAGGTATCAGGGTTAATGGTGTGGCCCCCGGGCCTATATGGACACCATTGATACCAGCTACCTTCAGAGCGAAAGATGTTGCGGAGTTTGGTTCGGACGTTCCCCTGAAAAGAGCGGGACAACCTGTGGAAGTTGCACCCTGTTATGTGTTCCTCGCTTCGGAGGATGCCAGTTATATAACCGGACAGATACTACATCCTAACGGAGGAGAAATAGTGAACGGGTAGATCATGTGTACGGCTGTTCCCTCCGGAGCGGCCGTTTTGAACGCCTTCTTGTTGAAAAACCAACATCAGGTTATCTGTTGGTTTGTTTTCCCACCTTATAATAAAAAACCGCCTCAGAACTTGTTCCGAGACGGTTTTTTATTACACTGTCCTATCTTCACAAACCACCAAAGATTGCTTGTTCATCGCGGTCTTCCACAGGGATCTTCTTCAGGAAGTCATCAAATCCCGCTTCATCATGCGAGCTGTACATGCCGTATGCATCCACCACATAGCCTTTATGACCTTCCTTGTCTTCCAGCAGGTACAGTACAGCACTGTCAGACGGGTCTGATTCACCTTCAAAACGATAGGTTTTGATGATCTTCAGGTCTTCCGGATCATAGATCTGATCCCCTTCTACAGGTTGCATCCTTCCGTGGTCGCTCATCTTAAATTCATTATCGTATCCCTTTGAATGAAGTTTGTTCATTATTTGGGAGAGTGTTGTCATTTCGCCTGGTTTATTAGGAGTTGGTGTTTCCATAAAAGTATTTTTTGTTCAGTAGTATAAATCCAAAAGCTATGCCACATCAAAGTGGCGCAATTATTGGATGGGTTTTATAAAATAATTAACATCTATTCCCCCCATAGTTATGCATATTTATTAAGCTAATTCCGTCCCGGTCCCGGGACGGTTTTTTTTGCTGGTATAATGATTGATACCCTATTGTTATAAAATCATTATACTATGAGAGCTGTATGGTCAGGTAGCATAGGCTTCGGCCTCGTAAACATCCCGGTTAAATTATACAGTGCTGTTCAGGAGAGTAATCTCGACCTGGATATGCTGGATAAAAAAGACCATTCCCGCATCCGCTTTCAGCGGATCAATGAAAAAACAGGGAAAGAAGTAGTGTGGGCAAATATTGTAAAGGGATACAACCTGAACGATGAATACATTGTTCTGGACGATAAGGATTTTGAGGATGCGAGCCCAAAGAAAAGCAAAATAATAGAGATCACCTCTTTTGTGGAAGCAGCGGAGATCGATGATGTGTATTTTGAATCACCTTACTTTATTGAGCCGGATAAAAGTGGCGGTAAGGCTTATGAATTGCTGTTACGTACATTGGAGAAAACAGGTAAGGCAGGCGTTAGTTTGTTTGTATTGCGTAACCACGAGAACCTGGCCATCGTTCGGCCCAAAGAGAACTACCTGATGCTGCACCGGTTACGTTTTGAGGAAGAAATCCGCAAACCGGAGATAAATCTTCCCACTAATGTAAAGATCTCCAAGAAAGAGCTGGACATGGCAGTGAAGCTGGTGAACGAATACACAGAAACGTTCGATATTTCCCAATACAAAGATGAGTATAAGAAAGAACTGATGAAGATCATCAAAGCCAAAGCTTCCGGTAAGAAGCCAACAGTGAAGAAACTGCGGGTGGCCCATACCAAGAGTACGGATATCTTTGAACAACTCAAAGCGAGCCTTGGCGGTAAAAAACGTGTATCATGAGCCTCGCGAAATATAAACAGAAAAGGAATTTCAAACAGACCTCAGAACCAGTTTCCGGTAAAGCAGAAGGCAAACACATCTTTGTTGTACAGCGGCATCATGCTACACGATTGCATTATGATTTCCGGCTGGAGATAGATGGAACACTGAAAAGCTGGGCGGTTCCCAAGGGCCCTTCTTTAAACCCTGCTGATAAACGGCTGGCGATGGAAGTGGAAGATCATCCTTACGATTATAAGGACTTTGAAGGACAGATACCAGCGAGGAATTATGGTGCAGGGTATGTATATATCTGGGATAAGGGAACTTTTGAACTATTGGATAAAAAAGGCAATGCCTTAAAGGAATGGAAGTCTGGTAATATGAAGGTAGTGCTGCATGGGAAGAAGTTAAAGGGAGAGTTTGCGATCGTGAAGATGAAGGGAGGAAGAGAAGAGAACGCATGGCTGCTGATCAAACATAAGGATAAGTATGCGGTGGATGGGGAGTATAACAGTGAGGATTATACGCCGAAACGGGTGATTGCGAAAAAGAAAGGGGCTGCAGAGAAGGAAGTGATAGCGGTTGCTAAGAAGGCTGCTGTGGGGAAAGCCGCTCCTAAAAAGGCTGCTACGCAGAAAGTAGCTCCCAGGAAAGCTGCGGTGAAAAAGGCGGCAGCAAAAACAGCCCCTGCTAAAAAAGCAGCCACCCCGGTAAAAAAAAAGCCCCGGCAACAAAGAGTAAAATAAAGGAATGGTACCATCCCATGCTCGCTACCCTGGTTGATGAACCTTTTGACAGGGCAGGGTGGATCTTTGAAACAAAATGGGATGGCTATCGCGCCATTGCGGCGGTGCAGAATGGAAAGGCGGAACTCTACTCGCGGAACCAACTTTCTTTCAATATAGTATATGCTCCTATTACAGCAGCCGTGGAGAAAATTCCTCATAATGTGGTGCTGGACGGAGAAGTAGTAATGCTGGGTGCTAATAACTACACGGATTTTCAGGCTTTACAGAATTATAAATCTACCAGGAAAGGAAAGCTCACCTACGAAGTATTTGATCTCCTGCACATGGATGGTCACGATCTGAAGGCATTAACATTACTGGAAAGGAAAACATTATTGCAGGAACTGGTGAAACAACTGGATGATCCTGTTGTTAAATATTCGGGGCATGTGGCGGAGAAGGGGACCCGACTTTTTGAGAAAGCAAAGGAGAAAGGATGGGAAGGCATCATCGCAAAGAACGGAGAGAGTGAATATATAGAAGGTGATCGTACGCTTAACTGGCTCAAGGTAAAGATACTGAACCGGCAGGAGGTGATCATTTGCGGATATACAGAGCCCAGGGGGAGCAGGAAGAAGATCGGGGCTTTGATACTGGGCGTGTATGAAAAGAACAAACTCCGGTATATCGGGCATTGCGGCGGCGGATTCAATGACCAGGGATTAAGTGATATGCATGCGTTGCTGCAGAAGTATATACAGGAAGGCTCTCCTTTTGCAGAAAGGATTAAAACAAATACGGCCGTTACCTGGCTAAAACCTGTATTAGTGTGTGAAGTGAAGTTTGCCGGCTGGACGGAAGACGGGCTATTGAGGCAACCGGTCTTTGTGGCGCTGCGGGAGGATAAGCCTGCTAAGAGCATTAAAGAAGAGCAACCTTTGGATGCAGATACCATAAAAGGAAAAACCATGGCTACCAAAACACTTGCAAAAGCTGCGAAAGGTGGAAATGCTGCAAAACAGACTTCCAGATCAGCAAAAACATCCGCAAAAAAAGAAAGCACTGCAAAGCGCTCATCGGGTACTGCTAAGGCATCCACATCAACCAAAGCAACTCCTGAAAATGAACGCACCTTACTCCTGAATAAAAGATCTGTTACCCTCACTAACCAGCAGAAGATCTACTGGCCACAGGAAAAGATCACAAAAGGGCAGCTGATAGACTATTATATATCAATAGCAGACTACCTCCTCCCCCACCTGAAAGACCGGCCTTTATCCTTGCACCGTTTCCCCAACGGCATTACAGGCATGAGCTTTTATCAGAAGGACATGGATGTGAAAACCATCCCATCCTGGTTGAAAACGGTTTCTTTCCTGGCCGAATCCACAGGGAAAGAAGTGGATTACCTGCTGTGCAATGATGCCGCCACACTCCTATATATGGTAAACCTGGGTTGCATAGAAGTAAACCCCTGGTTATCCCGCATCAGCAAACCTGAACATCCTGATAATATAGTGATAGACCTCGACCCGGAAGGCATTCCTTTCTCCGCCGTGGTAGAAACTGCGCAATGCGTGCATGAGATACTGGAGAAATATGGGATCAGTTCCTACTGTAAAACCTCCGGTTCCAGGGGCTTGCATATTTTCATTCCTACCGGCGCAAAATATGAATATGATACCTGCAGGCTCTTTGCAGAATTCATAGCAAGGGAAACCAATGCGCAATTACCCGGCATCACCAGCGTGATCCGTACAAAATCCCAAAGGAAGAAAAAAGTGTATGTGGATTTTTTGCAGAATAGCCGCGGGCAAACCATTGCAGCACCTTATTCCGCCAGGCCCAAACCAGGCGCTACCGTATCCACTCCACTGGATTGGAAAGAAGTGAATGAGAAACTGGATATGAAAGATTTTCATATAGGCAATACCGTAAGCCGTCTTAAAAAGAAAGGCGACCTCTGGGCCAATATCTACAAAAGCAAAAACGATTTGAAAGCAGTACTTAAAAACCAGGCAAAATGAACAAGTATTTCATAAAGGGCCTGTTGACAGGCACGTTTATTGGATTTATACTCACATCACCTAAGCGGGATTTGTGGCTGCAGCAATTGCAATGCAAGCTGAAACGTATTGCCCGCAAGGCTATTACTAACCAAAAATAACGCGTATGCCAGAAACAACTATTACCTCTCCACTAAAACTAACATGGGTATACGGCATCCTGATCGCTTTCGTGTGCATCGCCCTAACCATGATCTTTTACATGACACAGTGGGCCGCAGACCTGTGGACGGGTTACCTGGTTAGCGGCGTATTATTCCTTGGCGTACTCTTCTCCGTTATCCATGCCAATAAAGCCATGGGCGGCAAGGCTTCCATCGGAAGTTTATTAACAACAGGGGTGCTTACCGCCGCCATCGCTATTATCATGATCTCTACCGCTACGATCCTTTTCCACCTGGCCACAGAGCCGAACGTGGATAATTCAGTGAATATCCCTTCAGACGGAGGTCATTTGAGCGAATACAGCGTTACCAAAAGAGAAGGTTTCTGGATCTACCTGGTCACCAATGTTCTCTTCATGAATTTGGTACTGGGTTTCCTTGCCGCAGGGATCGGGGCCATGACCGTAAAGCGTAATCAGAAAACTACTGCGGCCAAATAATTCTTTCCCCCTACCTTTGCATGCATGTCCAAAGGTCAAATTCTTATTATTGATGACGAGGAGCAGTTGCGCAAACTGCTGGGGAGATTATTGTTGCTGGAAGGATATAATATCCTGGAGGCGGGAAACATTAAGGCTGCCGGTAAGCTGCTGGAGAAGGAAGAAGTGCAGGTGGTTTTGTCTGACGTTAAACTGCCGGACGGTAATGGCGTACAGTTTACAAGTGAACTAAAACACCAGTACCCGGAAACGGAAGTGATCGTGCTCACGGCGTATGGAAATATTGCGGATGGTGTGCAGGCTATTAAAAATGGGGCATTCGATTACCTGACCAAAGGGGATGATAATAACCGCATCCTTCCATTAGTGAGCAAGGCGATGGACAAAGCACAGCTGCAATTCCGCATCCGTTCGCTGGAGAATAAGATCGGGAGTAAATATGATTTCGGGAATATTATCGGGCAGTCTAAAGAAATAAAGGAAGCGGTTGCGGTAGCAGAGAAAGTGGCTGCCACAGATGTAACAGTGTTGCTGCTGGGGGAAACAGGTTCCGGTAAAGAAGTGTTTGCGCAGGCTATCCACCGTGCCAGCTCCCGTCGTTCGCAACCTTTTGTGGCAGTGAATTGCAGCGCATTTGGCAGAGAGATCCTGGAAAGTGAACTCTTTGGGCATAAAGCGGGTGCTTTTACCAGTGCGGTGAAAGACAAAAAAGGTTTCCTGGAAGAAGCCCATAATGGCACCATTTTCCTGGATGAGATCGGGGAGATGGCAATAGAGTTACAAGCGAAATTATTGCGTGTACTGGAAACGCAGGAATTCTATAAAGTGGGGGATTCAAAACCCATTAAGGTGAATATCCGCATTATTGCGGCTACCAACAGAGAGCTGGAAAAAGAAATAGAGGCCGGGCATTTCCGGGCAGACCTTTATTACCGGTTATCTGCCTTCCAGATCAAGTTACCTTCCCTGAATGAGCGTAGTAAAGATATTCCCCTGCTGGCGCAATTCTTCCTGCAACAGTTTGCACCTAAGAACGGTAAGAAGATCACGGGCATGACGGAGGCTTTTTCCAAAGCATTACAGCAGCATAACTGGAAAGGGAATATCCGTGAATTAAGGAACGTGATAGAACGGGCAGTGATCCTGGCGGATGCAACGGAGCTGGACACAGATTCTTTACCTTTTGAATTCCAGTTTGCGGGGCCTGCCGCCGTGAACCACTCTTCTCTTACCTTAGCCGACGTTGAGAAACAGCATATTATCCGGGTATTACAATTTGCCAAAGGAAATAAGACCAAAGCAGCAGAGTTAATGCAAATAGGCTTAACGACCCTGTATAATAAGATCAAAGAGTACAATATCTAATCTTCCCATTTTTGCATATACCCTTCAGTTTCTGCATGGTTGCCGCTAAAAAAGCAGCAACCTTTTTTAATGTTGTTTGTTAATTACCAATGAGTTAAGTGTAGATTAGCACATCTGGCACCCCAATGGCATATACCGGGAAAATTGAACAACATGTTACCGGATGCTAAAATCCCCTTACTGATCGCTCAACAGATCCCCGCTTTGTCGCCAGGCATGGAGCAAACGGGACCAGTAACGCAAACGATCAGAACTTTTACCGCTTACACAAAACAGCTGATCAACAAAGGACAGTTGCAGGAAGTAAAGAAATGTTTTTCTATGGCGGGTGTGTTGTACAGGAACGGCAGTACACTCTTAAAGAACGCCATCGAGGACGTGTTCCTCTACAGCATCTCTCCTTTCCTGGAAGCACAACAGTACATAAAGGAATCTCTGCCGCAATCCTTAAAACACCTGAGAAATCAACACTTAAAAAATACACTATGTTAATGCTCCTGCTCTTTTTAGCCGGTATTGTCAGCTTCTGGCTGATCTACAAGGCGGTCGACTTTTTTGAAAAGATTTAAACTGTACCCATATGATGAACGCATTATTTGTATTGTCCATCCTCGTTTTCCTATACATGATCTATGTATTGCTGAAGCCTGAAAAATTTTAAAGCAATAAAATGAATACAGAATTATTAGGCGTCATTGCCACGTACGTGCTGACGCTGATCATCGCCATACCATTGGGGAAGTATATCTCCAAAGTTTTCAAGGGGGAAAAGACCTGGCTGGATTTCCTGAACCCCGTGGAACGCTTTATCTACAGGATCTGCGGGATCAATCCCAAAGAGGAAATGAACTGGAAACAACACCTCAAGGCATTAGTTACCATCAATATGCTATGGTTCGTGTATGCTTTCTTCCTGCTTATCTTCCAGGATAAACTCCCCCTGAATCCGGATGGGAATCCTGGCCAGACGCCGGACCTTGCTTTCAACACAGCTATCAGTTTCCTGGTGAACTGCGATCTGCAACACTACTCCGGTGAATCAGGACTTACCTATCTCACGCAATTGTTCGTGATCACCTTCCTGCAATTCGTGAGTGCTGCTACAGGTATTGCTGCACTGGTTGTATTGTTCAAAGCATTCAGGGACAAAACCACTACCAAGCTGGGCAACTTCTGGGAATTCCTGGTAAAAACCAATACCCGTTTGTTGCTGCCGCTGTGTGTAGTGATCGCTTTGATCCTTTCCTTTAACGGAACACCTGCCAGTTATGCAGGTAAGGATACCATCGTAACTATGCAGGGAGATACCGTGGGCGTATCCCGTGGCCCTGCTGCCGGCATGATTGCCATTAAACATCTTGGTACCAATGGTGGTGGCTGGTTTGGTGCTAACTCTATCCATCCTTTGGAAAACCCGAGCTACCTCACTAATATGACGGAAGCCATTGCACAAATGATCATACCTATTGCGATGATCTTTGCATTAGGGTTCTTTATTAACCGCAGAAAGTTTTCTTATATCGTATTTGGGGTGATGACGGCAGGTTTCCTTTTACTACTGGTGCCCTCCATGCTCTATGAGATAAATGGTAACCCGGCTATCGCTAAAATGGGTGTTTCCCAATTGACGGGTGCCATGGAAGGAAAAGAAGTGCGGTTCGGCCCTGCTGCCACAGGTTACTGGAGTACGATCACCACAGTTATCTCTACAGGTTCTGTGAATGGTTTCCATGATAGTACCATGCCGCTTACAGGTATGATGGAAATGGTGGGTATGATGACAAATGCTTTCTATGGTGGTTGTGGAGTAGGTTTCCTTAACTACTTCATCTTCGTGATCATCGCGGTATTTATATCAGGATTGATGGTAGGCCGTACGCCTGAATTCATGGGCCATAAGGTGGAAGCGAAAGAAGTGAAGATAGCGGCACTGGTAGCATTGCTGCATCCTTTCCTTATCCTTTCAGGAACAGCTCTTTCTTCTTATATGATAGCCCATGACCCAACATTGCCCTGGTTAAATAACCCCGGTTATCACGGTTTCTCAGAGATGCTGTATGAATACACATCCGCTGCAGCCAACAACGGTTCCGGTTTTGAGGGGCTGGGAGACAATAATATTTTCTGGAACGTAACTACAGGTTTTGTGCTCATATTTTCCCGCTTCCTGCCTATCCTTGGCCCTGTGGCCATTGCAGGCATCCTGGCGCAGAAGAAATACATTCCTGAATCGGCGGGTACCTTAAAAACGGATACGGCCACTTTCGGGATCATGACCTTCGCGGTGATCATCATCCTGGCGGCATTGGCTTTCTTCCCTGCACTGGTGCTGGGGCCTATTGCTGAGCACTTCTCCCTGTATTAATGATAAAGCTGAAATCAACATGAAAGCAAAAGATAATAAACTCTTCCCCGCGGACCTCGTGAAAGAAAGCCTCAGGCAGTCTTTCGTGAAACTAAACCCACGGTTACTCATTAAAAATCCGGTGATGTTCACGGTAGAGATTGGTACCATCGTAATGCTGGTGGTTACACTCAATACCTTTTTCACCGGCGATCTTTCCCAGGGCAGCTTCGGCTATAACCTGACCATCTTCATCGTATTGTTACTGACAGTGCTCTTCGGCAACTTCGCAGAAGCGATTGCTGAAGCAAGAGGTAAAGCACAGGCGGAAAGCCTCCGTAAAACCAGGGAAGAAACTCCTGCCAAAAAGATCCTGGCTGTGGGCGAAATGTTCACGGATGAGATCAAAGTGGTATCCTCTTCCCTGCTGCGTAAAGGGGATCTGTTCGTTTGTGAAGCAGGCGATATCATTCCCTCAGATGGTGAGATCGTAAAAGGATTGGCCAGTATAGACGAATCTGCTATCACCGGGGAAAGTGCCCCTGTGATCAGGGAAGCCGGTGGCGACAAAAGCAGTGTGGTTGGCGGTACTAAAGTATTAAGCGACCGCATTGTGGTAAGGGTAAGTACAGAACCCGGTGAATCATTCCTTGATAAAATGATTGCACTGGTGGAAGGCGCTACCCGTCAGAAAACACCGAATGAAATTGCATTGACCATATTACTGGCCAGCTTTACGCTCGTGTTCATCATTGTATGTGTAACGCTGAAACCTTTTGCGGATTATGCGCAAACCCCTATCACCATCGCTGCGTTCATTTCTCTGTTTGTCTGTTTGATCCCCACTACTATCGGCGGCCTTTTATCAGCTATCGGTATCGCGGGTATGGACAGGGCTTTGAGGGCGAATGTGATCACCAAATCCGGTAAAGCGGTAGAAACAGCCGGGGACGTGGATGTGCTGTTACTGGATAAAACCGGTACCATCACCATCGGTAACCGTAAAGCCACGAACTTCTATGAAACCAATGGCTATTCCAAAGAAGAATTCATCCGCTTCAGCGCGTTCAGTTCACTGGCAGATGAAACACCAGAGGGTAAATCTATCCTGGAACTTGCGGGCAGAGAAGTGGTGAGCCAGTTATCCCTTAACGGGGCTTCCATGATAAAGTTTACGGCGGAAACCCGCAGCAGTGGTATTGACCTGCCGGATGGTACCCGTATCCGTAAAGGGGCTTACGATGCTATCCGCGATATGGCAGCGAAAGCAGGCAATGATTTCCCTGCAGAAACATTGGCACAGGTAAAACAGATCTCCAGTAATGGCGGTACACCACTGGTGGTGTCTGTAAATAATAAAGTGACCGGCGTGATCGAATTGCAGGATATCATTAAACCCGGTATCCAGGAACGTTTTGAACGCCTTCGCAAAATGGGTGTGAAAACCGTGATGGTAACAGGCGACAACCCGCTGACCGCAAAATATATTGCACAGAAAGCCGGTGTGGATGATTTTATCGCAGAGGCCAAACCGGAAGATAAAATGACCTATATCCGCAAAGAGCAACAGGAAGGAAGGCTGGTAGCCATGATGGGCGACGGTACAAATGATGCGCCCGCATTGGCTCAGGCAGATGTTGGCGTGGCCATGAACAGTGGTACACAGGCTGCAAAAGAAGCAGGTAACATGGTAGACCTTGATAATGATCCTACCAAACTGATTGAGATCGTAGAGATCGGTAAACAATTGCTGATGACAAGAGGTACATTAACCACCTTCTCTATTGCAAACGATGTGGCGAAATATTTTGCGATCGTGCCTGCCCTCTTCGTTCTTTCTATTCCAGCCCTGCAAAGCATCAATATCATGCAACTGCATAGCCCTGAAACGGCTATCCTGAGTGCGGTGATCTTTAATGCCATCATTATACCATTGCTGATACCATTGGCACTGAGAGGGGTGGCTTACAAACCAATAGGGGCCAGCGCATTGTTGCGCCGCAACCTGTTGATCTATGGCCTGGGTGGTGTGATCATCCCCTTCATTGGTATTAAGCTGATAGACCTGGTGGTTTCTTTATTCTATTAATTCTCACAATCATGAAAAGATATTTTTTGCCTGCTTTAAAACTGACTGCCGTACTGGTGGTACTCACTGCCGGAATTTATCCCCTGCTGATAGCAGGCGTATCTAAACTGGCACCCGGTAAAGGAGATGGGGTAACCGTTTCCAGGGGAGATACTGTAGTCGGCTACGCTAATGTGGGCCAGTTGTTTTCCGACGATAAATATTTCCAGGGCCGCCCATCTGCGGTAGGTTATAATGCCGCAGGTTCCGGTGGTTCCAACAAAGGCCCTTCCAATGCTGATTACCTGAAAGTAGTACAGGAAAGGATAGACACTTTCCTGGTACACAATCCGGGCGTTAAAAAATCTGAGATCCCTGTGGAGCTGGTTACAGCTTCCGGTAGTGGATTAGATCCTCACCTTTCTCCTGAGGGCGCCCTGGTTCAGGTAAAACGTATCGCTGCCTTGCGTGGCATTTCTGTTGAGAAGCTGAATGCGCTGGTGGCCGGGCAAACGAAAGGGCCTTTGTTAGGAATGTTCGGCCCTGCTACCGTGAATGTATTGAAACTGAATATCGCGCTGGACGATCTTAAATAAACGATTCCTATATAAACCTTGTGTGCGCTGGGCTAAAGTTCAGCGCACGCTTAAAAGTGCAAAAAAGCAACATGAAGAAGACAATTTTATTAGCAGCAGGTAGCATCCTGTATATGCATGTAATGGCACAGGAGCAACCTGTGAAGGAAGAACCGAAGCTCAATTTCTCCGGTTATGCGGAGGCATATTACTCTTTCGATCTCAATGAACCGGTCAATCATTTACGCCCCGGTTTCCTGTATAATCACAATCGTCATAATGAACTGAACATTAACCTGGCTTACCTGAAAGGCAGTTATACCAGCGACCGGGTACGCGCGAACCTTTCTATTATGGCAGGTACCTATGCCCAATATAACCTGGCTGCAGAATCAGAACTGATGCGCCATATCTATGAAGCGAATGTGGGCGTGCGTGTTGGAAAGAATGTATGGGTAGATGCAGGCATCATGCCTTCGCATATCGGTTTTGAGAGTGCTATCACCAAAGATAACATGACCCTCAGCCGCAGCCTTGGGGCAGAGAACTCTCCTTATTATGAAGCCGGTGCAAAGATCACCTGGACGCCGAATGAAAAATGGACATTGGCGGCTATGTACCTCAACGGCTGGCAAAGGATCAAACGCGTGGATGGTAATCAAACCCCTGGATTTGGTACACAGATCACGTTTAGACCAGGTAGTAAAGTAACACTGAACTGGAGCACTTTTGTGGGCAACGATAAGCCGGATTCCGTTCGCCAGATGCGTTATTTCAATGATGTTTACGGTATCTTTAATATCACGGATAAATTCAGCCTGATAGCAGGATTCGATTATGGCCTGGAACAAAAGGAGAAGGGCAAAAGTGATCTGAATAACTGGTATACACCTATACTGATCGCCAAATATGCCTTTACGGATAAGATAGCATTGGCAGGCCGGTATGAATATTACAACGATGAGAACGGTGTGATCATTGCCACGGGTACTCCCAATGGATTTAAGACCAGCGGGTATTCCCTGAACTTTGATGTGGCCCCTGTGAGCAATGTGTTGTTCCGACTGGAAGGAAAATTGTACAACAGCAAGGATGATATTTTCGTAAAGAACACGGAAGTTAAAAACAGCAACGTAGCGTTGACTGCCTCACTGGCAGTGTCATTTTAAACCATAAGCAAAAGCCATCTCCTGAGGCGCTTCCGAAAGGGAGCGCTGAGGTGGTTTAAACCAGTTTGCAAATGATGCAACGTTTTTTACACCTGGCCAATAAAGCAGGCCGGGGAGAATTCAAGATCTACATTGGTATGAGTGCCGGTGTGGGGAAGAGTTACCGGATGTTACAGGAAGCGCATACCCTTCTGCGAAAAGGTGTGAATGTACAGGTAGGGTTCATTGAAACGCATGGCCGGAAAGAAACGGAAGCTTTGGTAGAGGGCCTGCCCGTAATTCCACGGCGGCAGGTTTTCTATAAAGGCAAGATGCTGGAAGAAATGGACCTCAATGCCATTCTCCTGCTGGCGCCGGAATGGGTGATCGTGGATGAACTGGCACATACAAATATCCCGGGATCTAAGAATGAAAAACGCTGGCAGGATGTGATGGACCTGCTCAATGCAGGGATCAATGTGATCTCTGCGGTGAACATTCAGCACATGGAAAGTATCAATCACCAGGTGAAAATAATCACCGGGGTGGAAGTACAGGAAAGGGTGCCGGACAGTATGTTGCAGATCGCGGATGAAGTAGTGAACATTGACCTTACGGCGGATGAACTGATCACCCGCCTGAAAGAAGGAAAGATCTATGACCCCACTAAAGTGGAATCAGCCCTGAAGAATTTCTTTCAATCGGAAAAGATCCTGCAACTGCGGGAACTGGCTTTGAAAGAAGTAGCTTCGCAGGTAGAAAGGAAAGTGGAAATAGAAATACCGCGGGGGCAGCAAATGCGGCATGAGCGGTTCCTTGTTTGCATTTCCACGAATGATGAAGTGGCGAAAAAGGTGATCCGGAAGGCTGCAAGGCTGGCGGCTTATTATCACGGGGAATGGTACGTGCTGTATGTGCAAACACCCCGGGAAAGTGTGGGCCGAATTAAACTATCCGATCAGCGGCATCTTATTAATAACCTGAAACTGGCTACTGAACTGGGGGCAGAGGTGCTGAGGGTGCAGGATTCCAATATCTCCCATGCGATCATGCAAACGGCGGTAGAGAAAGATATTACTACCGTATGTATTGGTAAACCGCATATCAGCCTGTTTGGGATTATTTTACGGACCAATGTTTTTTCCCAGTTGTTGAAAACGTTATCCTCTAATGAAATCGACTTAGTTATATTATCATGAAGCGGTTAGGACTTAAATCAAAGATCACGGTAGGGGTTTTATTCCTCTTTCTCATGCTGATGCTGGTAAGCATACTGGGATACTATTATCTCAACCGCGTGAACCGGGATGCCCGTACCATCCTTCAGGATAACTATGAATCTGTGGAGTATGCCAAGAACATGCTGCAGGCCCTGGATGCGGAACCTGTGAATGAAGCTGTTTTCCTGGCCAACCTCAAAAAGCAACAACAGAATGTAACAGAACCAGGGGAAGCATTGGCTACGGCGAGAGCAGCACAACATTTTAAAACGGCCATCCCCGAAGCCCGAAAAGACCTGTATACGGTGATGGAACTGAACATGCGTGCCATCATCCGGAAAAATGAAAGCACAAAGGACGCGGCAGACAAAGCCATCCTTTACATTGCCATTATCAGTGGGGTCTGTTTTGTTCTGGGTATTACCTTCGTGTATAATTTCCCCGGTTATATTGCGAACCCTATTCATGAACTCACAGAAGGGATCAAAGGGATTGCACAGAAAAAATACGAGCAAAGGCTGCACTTCAAATCCATGGATGAGTTTGGAGAACTGGCTTCGGCCTTTAACAGCATGGCGGAAAAGCTGGATGAATATGAACACAGCAACCTGGCAAAGATAGTGTTTGAAAAGAAACGGGCAGAAGCGGTGATCAGTAGTTTGAAAGATGCCACCATTGGCGTAGATAATAAAGGCACCATCCTTTTTGCGAATGCGGAAGCACTGCAATTGCTCAACATGGTGGAAAAGGATGTGATCGGCTGGGCAGCTGCTGAAATAGCTAAAAGGAATGACCTGATGAAATACCTGCTGAACCAACTGGAAGGTGGTGGCCCCGTGAAGATTGTGGTGAATGGGAAGGAGAGCTTCTTTACCAGGGAAACGGCGGATATTCACTATGAAAATGCGAAGATCGGGTATATCATGATCCTGAAGAACATTACAACATTTAAAGAGCAGGACCTGGCCAAAACACATTTCATTGCTACCATCTCCCATGAATTAAAAACACCGCTGGCAGCAACAGACCTCAGTTTAAAATTGCTGGAAGATGAGCGTACCGGCCCTCTTTCCGGCGAGCAAAAAGAACTGATGGAGAGCATCCGGCAGGATAACCGCAGGATGATCCGCATGGTGAGTGATCTGCTTGATTTTTCGCGTGTAGAAAGCGGGAACATACAATTACAAATTCAACCAGTGCCTCCTGAGAATATTGTGCAGTATGCATTGGATACTGTGCAGAAACAGGCCTTTGGCAAACAGGTGAATATCCGTACCACTTTACCTCCCGGCTCCCCGATGATTGCGGCAGATGCAGAAAAGAGTGCCTGGGTACTGGTAAACCTCCTAACGAATGCCATCCGGTATTCTTCCATGGGAACCGAGGTGGAACTGGATGTGCTGCAAACGGAAACGGGTACACTGCATTTCAGTGTACGGGACCATGGAAAGGGTATTGACCCTGTTTTCCGTAGCAGGATCTTTGAACGTTTCTTCCAGGTGCCTGGATCTGATGATGCCAAAGGCAGCGGGCTGGGACTGGCCATTGCCAAGGAATTCATTGAAGCCCAGGGCGGTACCATTGGTGTGGAAAGTGAATTAGGGAAAGGAAGCCGTTTCTGGTTCTCTTTGCCTTTGGCTTAATTCTTCTTTATTTGCTCTGCTTCCCTTTTTAATACTTCCTGTGCATCCAGGTAGATCTTGATGGCGAGATTGATATCCGGTATTACGGTGTGCAGATAGGTTTTATTGCGGATGTTATGTTCTATTTCGAGAATGATCTTTGATAAGGGATCTATGCGTACGATCATAAAGCTACTGCGCAGCAGGCTTGCATGCTGAAGGGCATCTTCCCAATTTTCCAGCTGTGCGCTGTTCAGCAGGTTATCAAACATACCGGCCGTTCTTTCCAGGAAAGTGTTCAGGAGGTCCAGCATCGCATCCTGGTCATCGTCTACAATACCACGCAGATAAAGCAGGTCAATGAAGGGACGGTGTGTTTGCTGTTCATAATCCAGTGCCTCGAAATTGGCGAATCCGGGGTCCCTTTCTCCCAGTACTTCCAGGATCTTCTGGAAGAGCACATTGGGTATAAATGGTTTGGCGATATAATCATTCATACCGGCCAGCAGGCATCTTTCACGGTCTCCTTTTAAGGCGGAAGCCGTCATGGCAATAATGGGAATGCCAAGGCCCTGGTCCCTGATCTGGCGGGTGGCGCGGAGCCCATCCATAGTCGGCATCTGGATGTCCATCAGGATCAGGTCATATGTATTTCCTTCCAGCTTGTTCAGTACTTCTACGCCGTTCTCTGCAATTTCCACTTTGGCCCCTGCCTGTACTAATGTACGTTGGGCCACTTTCTGGTTGAGCAGGTTGTCTTCCGCCACGAGGATGGATTTTCCATAGAGGGGAGGCAGATGCAGGTCGCCTGTTTCGGAGGGGGCTGCTTTCTGTGGTACGGCAAAAAGATAATAAGGAATAGTGAAACGCACGAGGGTGCCGGCTCCTTCATTATTATGAATACTGATACCGCCATCCTGTAATTTGAGCAAGGCACGTGTTAATGCAAGGCCAAGACCTGCACCACCATATTTTCTATCGTTGCTTCCCTGGATCTGCGAGAAACTTTCGAATACTTCTTCATGTAAATGCTCAGGAATGCCCATGCCCGTATCGCGTAATTCAAAAGAGAAAGTAACCTTCTCTTCATCCTTTGCACTGATATGTGCGGCGAGGTGAATGCTGCCCTTTTCTGTGAAACGGATGGAGTTATCCAGCAGGCTTACGATTACGTCGTGTAAACGGCAAGGATCGCCGATCACGGTTTCCGGCATGGCCGGGTCTATATCTGCGTCCAGCGACAGACCTTTGTTTTCGGCTTCTTCCCTTTTGCTGTTCAGGGCTTTGCGGATCACATGTGCGGGGTTGAAATCTACACGGGCGAGTGTTAGCTTGCCCGAGTTGAGATGGGAGAAATCAAGGATCTTTTCCACGAGTACCAGCAGGTTATTGGCAGATTCCTTGATGTCTGTGATATATTCCTTTTGTTCCGGCTGTACCTCGGTTTGTTTTAAGAGATTGGTGATACCAATAATTCCGTTCAGCGGTGTTCTGATCTCATGGCTCATATTTGCCATAAACCTTTCCTGTGTCTTGCGGGCGTGTTCTGCTTTTTTCCTGGCGCTGATCAGCGCATGTTCATGTTCTATCCTGTCTGTAATATCTGTGGCAATTCCGCAAAGGCCGTATACTCTTTGGGTATGGTCCCTCAGCGGGAATTTGGTGATGAAGAAATAACGGGTTTCGTTGTTGATCTCCAGCATGTCTTCCATTTCCACAGGCCTTTCATGTAAAACCACTTCCTTGTCTGAAGGCGCGTACTTTTCCGGTTTCAGTTTGGACGGGAATTCTCTATCTGTTCTGCCAAGGATATGTTCTTTATTGATGCCGAACACTTCTTCAAACCTTTCATTGACCATCTGGTACCTGCCGTAAATGTCTTTGATAAAAATAACGGAAGGAGAATTACGTAGTACGGATTGAAATCTGAAATTGATGATATCGAGTTCCTTCTGCGTATTTTCCGCTTTCATCTGCATCATTTTCCTGGCGTGGATATCCTTCACAATACACTGGTATTGTTTCACCACCCCATGCTGGCGGAGTAATACCACCTGTTGCTCTACCCATTTTTTCTCTCCGTTCTTGTGGCGGATAGGGAATTCTATCGTTGAATCGTCCGGCCCTTCAAATGCCTGTGTTTCGTAGAAATTGCGTAATTCCTTTTGTTGCGGAGGGTCCAGCAACATGGTGTATTGTTTGCCCAGCAATTCTTCTGCGGAATACCCTGTAAGCTCGAGCGCTTTGCTGTTCACATAAGTAAAGAAGCCACCACGGTTGGTAGTGAACATGGTAGCACCGGCACCTTCTATCAACTGGCGGTATTTCTTTTCACTGCGGCGGAGTTCGTCTTCTGTTTCGCCGGCTTTATTGATCATTTTCACCAATTGGTAGATTCCCCATATGAGAAACCCTACAAAAAGGATACTTATGAGGAGGGAAAACAGGTAAGGACTGCGGTTTTGCAATTGATTGCCGAGGCGGTCTTCCAGCAGGGCATGTTCTTTTTGGAGCATGCTGGCGAGTAAACGGGAGGTAGCATCTGTATTGGACGCGGGCCTCCTGGTTTGCAGCATGGCGCCTGCCATTACAGGGGATTCCTGGTTGGCCTGTACGAGATAGTTGAAGAAAATGATCTTTTTTTCTATTTCTGCACGAAGGGAATCCAACTGTTTTTGCGCTGCCGTGTTATCCTTATATAACAGCATGAGATTGGCAAGCGGGGTACGGAGATGCGCTTCCATATAGTCCTCCCGGTAAAGGAAACCGGAATCGCCTGTAATAACGTAGGCCCTGACGGCGGATTCCATAGATTTTACCGTGTAGGCGATCTGTTCCAGCTGGCGGATCTTGTCATTCACGTGACGGACCCGTTCGTTATTGGTCATAGCCAGTTTGTCGGCAGACCAGGCGTGATAAACGAACCAGGCAACGGATATGATGGCAGCAACAAAAATGATAATGACGGGGCTGCTGATTTTTTTCATGCAAACAATTATTTTCAATCCCGCTACACGTAAGGCTTTTCAGGCTATCGGGGCTTAAAACAACTAACGTGTTTCGAACTACATGATTGACTTTGGTGTGATAACTACTAGCTTTACAATTTACTTAAAATAGGTGAATCGGCTTTGGGTAAATTACCATGAATTATTTTTGCAATATTTTAACCCTTTGGTTTATTTGCATTCCATTAAATTTGCCTGATATTCTTTTTGCCAAGCATTTAAACATATTATGAAAAAATTACTTTTTACACTGGGTTGTATCGCGGCTTCTACGGGTGTTTTTGCGCAGGATAATATGGCTGGCGCGGCCATGGGTAAGGCTCGCGAAAGGGCTACTTACTCCAGGGACTTCTTCATGATCCAGTTTTCTATTGATGGCTGGGCGCAGAAACCTGATAGTGTTAAAACGAAAGGATTATCGCGCGGCTTTAATGTGGCATTCATGTATGATGTTCCTTTTAAGAATTCCAAGTTCAGTGTAGCACCAGGTTTGGGGATCAGTACAAGCAGCATGTTCCTGGATGATCGCTACCTGGATATGTCCAACGGCAACTCTAACCTGGTAAAGTTCGCTCCGAATGCAGGTAAGTATAAAAAGTTTAAAGTAGCTACTACCTACCTGGAAATTCCACTGGAATTGCGGTACCGCCAGGTGGCAGATAATGCCAATACCGGCTTTAAAGCGTCTATCGGTGTAAAGGCCGGGATGCTGGTAAATGCGCATACTAAAGGAAAAAATACCCTGGGTGGCGAGAAGAACATCATCAAAGAACAGAACAGGCGTTTCTTTAATCCATGGCGTTTTGCTGCCACTGCCCGCGTAGGCTATGGCAACTTTGCCCTGTTTGGTTCTATGAACCTGAACCCCCTGTTCAAGGATAATGCGAATATGGAAGTAAGGCCATTTTCCGTTGGTATAGCCCTGAGTGGTTTATAAGAGAGAAATAACATACCTTTATATCAGAGGGGCTGATCTAACGTTGTTAGGTCAGCCCCTTTGTTATGATACTATATTAACGATTTTGCCCCGGGTAAAGGATGAACGAACGCGTAGCGAACCAGTCTTATAGGATTGATCTTTGAATCTCCTGTTAAAATATCATCATTCTCCCTTAAAAACAGGCTTCCTTTTTTCGAGAAAGGCCTGTACTCCTTCCACATTATCAGCCGTATTTCCGGCTATTTCCTGGCAGTAAGCCTCATAGTCCAATACAGCATCCAGGTCGTCCGTCATGCCCTTGGTGAGCATTTTCTTGAGGAGGGCGATGGCCTTCGTAGGGGCGTTTGCGTAAAATTCCGCTTCTGCCTGAACGGCGGCATCCAGTTCTTCCGGTTTCACTACCTTATTGATCAGGCCTAACTGCAAAGCTTCGGCTGCACTTAGTTTGGTGGCTTTTGTGGCCAGCTCGAACGCACGGTGATAGCCAACAGTGCGGGGCAGGAAGTAAGAAGAGCCGGAATCCAGTACGAGTGCAATGTTTATGAAGATCTCTATCAGGGAGGCGTTCTCTGAGGCAATGATCACATCACAAGCCAATGCCAGTGAACATCCTGCGCCGGCAGCCACACCATTGAGCCTGCAAATTACAGGCTTGGGCATATTGCGGATGGCACGGATAATGGGATTATAGCGTTTGTGCAGGGAATCTCCCAGGTTGCGGGGTTTGCCGGAGCTGTCCATAGCGGCTTTCAGGTCCTGCCCACTGGAAAAAGCTTTGCCGGCGCCGGTTAGCACTACAGCTCTTACTGCGGGATCTTTCTCTGCTTTTTTCAGGGCATCCTGCAATTCATAACTGAGCGGATCATTGAAGGCATTGTACACATCGGGCCGGTTGAGGGTGATGGTGGCAATGCCGTTTTGTATATCAAGAGTGAGTGAGGTCATGGTTTAGAGTGTTTCTGTTAACCAGTTAAAGAATTCCCGTTGCCATACAATGGCATTCTGTGCACTCAGCACCCAATGGTTTTCTTCAGGGAAATACAGGAGTTTGCTTTTGAGCCCTTTCAGCTGTGCCACCTGGAAAGCCTGTAATCCCTGTTCAATACCCACCCGGAAATCAATACCTCCCTGCACGATCATAATAGGCCTGTTCCAGTTATTCACAAGATTGCTGGGGTTAAATTCAGCGTAGCTTTTTTCGTTGTTCTTATCCCAGTAAGCACCGATATCCCAGTTGGCAAACCATAGTTCTTCTGTTGTGCCATACCAGCTGCGGAGATCAAAAAGACCATCATGTGCAATGAATGTTTTAAAACGGTCCTTGTGTACACCGGCCAGCATGTAAACGGAGTATCCTCCGTAACTGGCGCCCACGGCTCCAAGGCGGCTTTTGTCAACATAAGGCTCTTTGCTCATGTCGTCGATGGCAGCGAGGTAGTCACGGATGGCTTGTCCGCCCCAGTCTTTGCTGATATCTTCATTCCATTTCACGCCATGCCCCGGCATACCTCTGCGGTTAGGTGCTACCACAATATATCCCTGTGCAGCCATCAGCTGGAAGTTCCAGCGATAGGAATAGAATTGGGATACGGCAGATTGCGGGCCTCCCTGGCAATATAACAGGGTGGGATATTTTTTAGCGGGATCAAAATCGGGAGGATAGATGATCCAGGAAAGGAGGTCTTTTCCATCGCTTGCTTTCGTCCAGCGCTCCTGTACTTTGCTTAATTGGAGTGAGTTGTAGACATTATCGTTTACGGTGCTGAGTTGTTTCAGGGCGCCGCTTTTCAGATCTACGGTGTAAAGTTCGGCAGCATGGTTCATGTCTGCACGTGTTACGACCAGTGTGTTGCCATGCTGGCCAACAAAGCCATTGATATCAAACTGGCCTTTGGTGACCTGGCGGATCTCAGCTTTCTGCTCGCTGGTTTCAAACAACTGCTCTGTTCCTTTTATCACCGCCAGGAACTGGATCTTTTTGCCATCGTTACTGAAACGGGCGGAGGAAACTGTACCATCCCAATCTTTGGTTAAGTTGATGCGGGTTTTGGTAGCGGGATCATAACGGATGATATCATTCTTATCAGCCTCAAAACCATCGCGGGCCATGCTCAGCCAGAGTAACTTGCTGCCATCCGGGCTGAAAACAGGTTGTACATCATAACCGTTCAGGCCTTCTGAAAGGTTCTCCGTTTGGCCACTGGCAAGGGTATAACGATAGATATCTGTGTTGGTGCTGATGGCATAATCCTTACCGTGTTTCTTTTTAGACACGTAAATGATCTGTGTGCCGGTGGGGTCCCAGATAAAGTCCTCACCGCCACCAAAGGGCATTTGAGGGCAATCGAACAGTTCCCCTTTCATGATATCCTGCGGCTCTCCCACTTTGCCGGTGTGCACATCGTAGGTGGCGTAGAACACATGATTATATTTCCCGTCCTCCCAGGTATCCCAGTGGCGGTAGTTAAGGCTGGTATAGATCTGCGCATTGGATTTGGGGAGATCTTTATGAAAATCTTCCCCACTCACTTTTTCCAGTTTCACTTCATTGGAGAAAAGCAGGTGTGTACCTTTGGGAGAAATGCGGATATTCTGCATGCCGCCTTCCACATTTGTTCTCTGTACGGGATTTCCACCATCTTTATCCATTTCCCATAACTGCCCTTTATAGCTGTAAAGGATACGGCCGTTGGGAAGCACCTGTGCGCCGGATTCAGCACCAGGGCTGGTGGTGAGCTGTTTTGCCGTACCACCACCAAGGGGAATGCCATACAGGTTCCTCTCACTTTTATTTTCTTTAAGATCGTAGCGGGAAACGCCGTAAAGAACAGTACCGTCTGCGGTAACGGTTTCTCCACTTACTCTTCCCAGCTGCCAGAGCAGCTCAGGGCTCATTTTCTGTTGTGCCATGCTGTTTTGAATGAATAAAATACCTGCAAGCAGGAGAGACTTATGCATTGGTGTAGATTTTGTTATGACAGGGCATAAATGTAGGAAAAAATAGCTGAAGGCAGCCCTTGCTGTAAGCGGCGATGAATTCATTAACTTTGCACAAATCCTTATAATACTTTGATAGAAAAACAACAAGTAGTACAAAATGATGAACGTGCGGTACTGATAGGTCTTATTCACAAAGAGCAGACAGACACCGAAGTAAACGAATACCTGGATGAACTGGCCTTCCTGGCAGAAACAGCAGGTGCTGTGGCGGTAAAGCGCTTTACGCAAAGACTCCCGCATCCGGACAGGGCTACTTTCATCGGGAAAGGAAAGCTGGAGGAAGTGCGGCAATATGTATTAAATAAAGATGTAAGTCTTGTAATATTTGACGATGAGCTGAGCGGCTCCCAGATCTCCAATATCCAGAAGGAACTGAAGGTAAAAGTGATTGACCGGAGTGACCTGATCCTGGACATCTTTGCACATCGTGCCAGAACGGCCCAGGCAAGAACGCAGGTGGAACTGGCCCAATACCAATATATCCTGCCACGCCTCCGTGGTATGTGGACGCACCTTGAACGTCAGAAAGGGGGGATAGGCATGCGCGGACCGGGTGAAACGGAAATTGAAACGGACAGGCGTATTGTGAAGGACAAGATCTCCCTGCTGCGTAAACGGCTCGCGGAAATCGATAAACAATCCCTCACCCAGCGGAAAGAACGTGGTGAATACATCCGTGTAGCATTGGTAGGATATACCAACGTAGGCAAGAGTACCATCATGAACATGCTCAGCAAAAGTGAAGTGTTTGCAGAGAACAAATTGTTTGCCACCCTGGACACCACCACGCGGAAAGTAGTATTTGAACAAACACCTTTCCTCCTGAGTGATACGGTAGGGTTTATCCGTAAACTTCCCCATCACCTGGTGGAGAGTTTCAAATCCACCCTGGATGAGGTGCGTGAAAGTGATATCCTGCTGCATGTAGTAGATATTTCCCATCCTCAATATGAAGATCAGATCGAAGTGGTGAACCGTACCCTTGCAGACCTGAAGGTATTGGATAAACCCACTATCATGATCTTCAACAAAATGGACCTCTACGAAAAACAGACATTCGATGAATGGCTGGCGGATGATGTGAAAGATGATATCCTCTTCCAACTGAAGCAAAGCTGGCAGCAGCGCGCTAATGGGAATTGTGTGTTCATTGCTGCTATCGAGAAAAGGAATGTGGAAGAACTGCGGAAAACGATCCTTGAGAAAGTGATGGAGATGTATCGCCAGCGCTTCCCCTATAAATCAGAATATTTCTTTTAATGAGCAAACAGTATAACTGGTACAGGCTAACAGATGAAGTATCGGCGGATGAACAGGTTATTACGGTCCAGGAAGTGAATGGGAAGAAGATCTGCTTCTCCCGGTACCAGGGGCAGTTGTATGCGTTTGCGTATAAATGCCCGCATGCCGGAGGGATTATGGCAGATGGAAGGATGGATGGGCAGGGGAATGTGGTGTGTCCTTTGCACCGGTATAAGTTTAGTGTGCGGAATGGGTATAATAGCAGCGGCGAAGGTTTTTATCTGAAAACGTACCCGGTGGAGATGAGAGAGGATGGGGCTTATGTGGGACTGGAAAAGAGTTGGTTGGGGTGGTGAGCGCCGGTTTGATTGGCTGGACGATGGTTTGAACTGCTGAATGTATGGAATTGGATTTTTGAATGGGCAGGTGTGAATGAAGTTATTGGATGGGCTGGCGGCTTGATTGGTGAATGTTTGAATTAGCAGATTTATTATGCTGGTATTTCGAATGAAGCAGGCTTTGTGTAAATGAATTTTAAACAGGATATTTTTAAATAGGGACAGGCTGGCAGATTTATTTCTGCCAGCCTGTCCTTTTACTTGAGCTGTACGGCAATTTCTTCTTTTGTGTTTACAAAAGTTCTCTTCTGCACCTTACAAACAACAGGAGGCGTAGCCTCTCCCTGCGGGTCGAAACGGGAAATTGGTTGCAGGAAGGCTATTTCACCCGACTGCATATTTTCCTGTGTGCTGAATCCATGTAAGATCAGTTGTACGAACCTGAATTTTGAAAGGGATTGCCCTGTTGGGCTTTCCAGCAGCAGCTTGTTTGCTGATGGATCATAAGTAATGGCACGTTTGTAAAAGGCGCCTTTTTCATAAGCATAACTTTCTCCATCATCTTCATAATAAACGAATTTATTTTTCACTGCACCTTTGTAAACGTGCAGGAATAAAGTATCTGTGGGTTTATCCGCCGTTGTTTGGATCAGGGACTGCATGGGGATGATACTGCTTTCTTTCACAAATACCGGCAACTGCTGCATGGACAGGGTGAATATTTTTTCTTTACCACCACCTTCTATGCTATCGTTATAAAAATTATACCACTTACCCTGCGGGAAATATACCGGCGCATAGGTTTGTTTGCTTTCATATGGTGCAATGAGGAAGGAAGGCCCAAAGCAGTATTCATTTTGAAAGCGGGTATCATATACATTAGCATCATGTGTATTGTCTAATGCCAGCGTACGCATGATCGGCAATCCGGAAACGGATGCTTCATAAAAATTCGAATAGAGATAAGGCAGTAACTTATAACGCAGGTTGATATAATTGCGTGCTATCTCCAGCACTTCTTCTCCGAAAGCCCATGGCTCCGCGGATTTAGTATTAATGCCTGTGTGACTACGGAAATATGGAATGAAAGCACCGATCTGGATCCAACGTGCATACAGGCTGGGGGAACCATTTCCTGTGAAACCACCAATGTCCATACCGGAAAAAGGAACGCCGCTCAGGCCAAGACTGTTCATTAAGCGAACCCCCAATAACATGTGATCTTCTTCTGCACGATTGTCGCCAGTCCAGATAGCAGAGTAACGTTGCAGGCCTGCATAACCTGCGCGGGTAAGGATGAAAGGCCGTTTATCAGGCAAGGCTGCACGATAACCTTCATAGCTGGCGCGGATCATTTCCAATCCGTAAACATTGTGTGCCTGTTGATGGGTAACGGGGTTTCCTTCAAAATCGAAGATCACATTGTCCGGCATGTTCTGGCCCCAGGTGGCAATTTCATTCATATCATTCCATAATCCGGAAACACCGCTTTGGGCATAATGGTTAACCTGTTCTTTCCACCATGCCCTGCCTTTTGAACTGGTGAAGTCCGGAAAGTGGCACCAGCCGGGCCATACCTGGCCCGTGTAATTCTGGCCATCACTGTATTTGATAAATATATCTGATTGTAATCCACTTTCGTAGGCATGATATCCTTTTTCTACTTTAATACCCGGATCTACGATCACCGTGGTTTTGAAACCTAGTTTGTTTAGTTTTTCGTTCATACTTCCGGGATCGGGGAAGCGGGATTTGTTCCAGGTGAAAAGTTTGTAGGCATCCATATGATGAATGTCCAGCGTAATACCATCTGCGGGGATCTCTTTCTCCCGGAGAGTTTGGGCAATGCGCATCACCTCAGCCTCCGGGTAATAACTATAACGGTTCTGCTGATAACCAAGGCTCCATAGGGGTGGCAGCGTGATGCGGCCTGTTAGTTGTGTATAAGATGTAATGATATCTGCCACCCGCTGATGGAAAATGAAGTAGTAATTCATTTCACCACCATTGGCGTTGAAAGAAGAGAACCGGTTATTACTGGCGCCGAAGTTGAAATTGCTGCGGTAACTATTATCGAAAAAGATGCCGTAGTTAAGACCATGATGCACCCCGATATAAAAAGGGATGGTAGCATAGATCGGGTCCTGGTTTATGGTGTAACCAAATGCGTCTGTATTCCAGTTGGTGTAGGAGCTGCCTTTGCGATCGAGATTTCCTGTCTTTTCCCCAAGGCCGATAAAACGTTCTCCTTCCTGCATGGTTTTGTAAGTAGTAACTTCTTCGCCGATCCATGAAGTACCGAGCCCGGGTTCATCTTTGTTTATTGTTTTTCCGTCCGGCGTTATGAATCTGATGCCGAAAGGGTTTTTGCTCACTATGGCGGTGAGCGAATCCGTTTCCAGCTTTATTTCATCTGCGTTCTGCGAGATGCAGGGTTTAAAAACAAGGGGGCTGCTGATCACTGCATAGGAGAAATCTTTAGCCAGTGGTTGTTTGTCTATCCTTACGCGGATAACAGAAGGGCTGTAAGCAGTAATGATAGCAAAGCCGTTCTGTGTGGTGATCCTTATTTCCTGCGGCTGTATGTTTACGGCAGTTACTTTGCCGCTATGCTTTACCAACTGTGCATTTGTGGCCAGTGAAAAAGAACAAAGAAAAAAAACGATTCTAAATACCATGATCATCTTTTTATGACACAATAAGGATCCATCAGGGGGCATGTTATGTGCCCCCTGATGGATGGTTTGCTTTGATAAGCAAATCCTTAATAACCGGGATTCTGTGAAAGATTGGGGTTAACAGCCAGATCGTTTACTGGTATGGGGAACAGCAGGTTCTTAGGGTCATCAGCCGGTTTCAACTGCCAGAGGGCTAAATATTTGTTGAACCGGATGAGATCGTGCCTGCGCCATCCTTCCCAATAGAATTCGCGGCCACGTTCATCGAGCATCACATTCAGATCAACAGTTCCGAGTGGCGTAGCTTTACGTTTCACGCGAAGATCATTTACGATCAGCAATGCACCGGCCGGATCATTGGTGCGGAGCATGGCTTCTGCTTTCATTAACAGTACATCTGCATATCTCAGGAACACATAATCATTGTTTCCGTTGTTGCTGTTGGAGCCGCCGGGAGTGATCATATCCGGTGGATATTTTACTACACGGATGCCTTTCACTTCAAGGTCATTGCCGGATTCTGACAGGGCCAGCTCACGCGTAAAGATGAGGTTGTTGCCGTTACGGTCTTTCAGCGCGACGCCATCTTTGTTGTACTGCTGGCCTACAAGGAATCCGACATTTGTACCGGTGAGGTTTGTAACACCAGTGTAGGGGCCACCCCGGCGGGAGTCCACAGCTTCAAACTTATCATAGAAATCAGACACCGTTGCAAAACCGTTCCATCCACCGGGTGTTTGGTAGTAATGCAAAGTAGGTGCCCAATGGCAGAATGCGGCGTTACCAGGCCTTACAGTACTAAGGCCGGGGCCGTTTTCCTGCGTGAAGATATTTTCGGTAGACAGTACATTATTGTTCTGCGTAAAGTTGTCGAAGTAATTGGTGGCGAGGGTGTACCTGCCGCTGGAGATGATAGTATTGGCGAGGGTGATCACCTGCTGCATGTCTGCTGCTGCAAATGTGGGAGCTGCGGGATTTGCGAAGGCACCCTTTTGCAGGTAACATTTCATCAGCAATGTTCTTGCCGCATCTTTAGATGCTACAAACGCAGGTACAGTAGCAGAATGTTCCGGCAGGTCGTTGATGATGGCGGTAAGTTCAGAGATGATAAAATCTGATGCTGCAGCACCTTTCAATACTTTAGGAGCTATGAGGAGATTATCACCCGGTTCGCGGAAAGGTACCTGGCCCCATCCATCCAGTACAGAGTACATGGACAATGCACGGAGGAAACGGGCTTCCGCAGCCTGGCGCGCATTGGGGTTAAAGTTCAATACATTGGTGGCGCTGAACTGCAACAATAATAAGTTACTGAATGCGGCGCCGATGGTACCGTGTTCTGCATTCCAGGTATGTGTTTTCAGGGAACGCCATGCGCCATTATCGTCCCAGTCGCCACCACGTGTTGGGGCAACTGCTTCATCGGAAGGCATTTCCTGTAAAGCCCAGAAGTTAGATTGGTCCTGGTAAGGAAGTTGTAAGGCATCGTATGCGCTTTTCAGCAGAGAGGATACCTGTATCACAGAGTCCGCCTGGCGTTTGGTGATCGTGGAACCGAGTTTTTCATCCAGCTTGGTGCAGGAAGCAAAGCCATATCCTGCCAGTAATAAACAAGCAATTTTTTTATATAGATGCATGATCGTAGTTTTTAAAGTGATTAAAGGGAAAGATTGATACCGAAGATTACGTTCCTCGCAGTAGGGTATGGAGAATACTCAATACCGAAGGACGTAACACCGTTTACATTCTTATCTGTATTCACTTCAGGATCAAAGCCACTGTATTTAGTGATCACAAAAAGGTTTTGACCGGTGAGATAAAGCGAAACGTTTTTGAAGGATTTGCCAACATTACCCAGGGAATAACTGAGGGTAGCATTGGTGAGTTTCATGAAGTTGCCATTTTCCAGGTAGCGGGTGGAAGTGGTGATGGGGTTAGATCTGCTTTCTTTTAATGATAACAGTTCTAACGCCACGTTCCTGGAACCAAGGTTAGTGATCGGCAATACTGTATTGGCGGTGTTGTTATATACTTTGTGGCCGAAGGCGCCATTCATATTTACAGAAAGGAACCATTTCTTATAACCAAATTCTGTAGTGAGTCCCAGCATTTGTTTGGGATTGGGGTCGCCGGAATAGTAGAAAGAGTTGCCATTGTCTTCAAAAATACTGAGACCATCTTTATCCAGCCCTTTGAATTTGCGTACGTAAAATACGTTTAGTGGCTGGCCATTGGCGAAACGTTGTACCGTTGCACCACTCACACCTTGTCCGCTGATAGAGCCCGTGAGTACATTGGGTCCTGTATAGTTCTTCAATTCATTTTTAATGAAAGTGACATTTGCTCCCAGCATCCAGGAGAAATCCTTTCCACGTATAATTTCTCCTCTCAGTGCAACTTCTACACCCTTGTTGATCACTTCTCCCGGAAGGTTCACCCATGTATTGGATGCCGGAGCAGGTGCAATGGCAGGGAAGTTGAACAGGAGGTTGGAGGTGTTCTTGTTAAAGTAATCCACGTTACCGCTGAGCCTGTTATCCAGCAGGGAGAAGTCCACACCAATATTCAGTTGCTTGGAGCTTTCCCATTTCAGGTCGGGGTTGGCCACATTCATCAAACCGGCAGCACCAGCTGAACGGAGATCATATTGTTCCTGTGCCGCACCGGCAGGGAATTCCTGGTTACCCGTCTGGCCCCATCCTGCGCGTAAAGCAAGGTTCTGTACAAAGCTGTTGCCTTTCAGGAAATCTTCTTCACTTACATTCCATTTCGCGGCGAAGGAAGGGAAATAACCATAGCGGTTGTTCTTCCCGAATTTGTTGGAACCGTCAGCCCTTAAAGTAGCCGTGAGCAGATATTTCTCTTTCAGATTTACCGTTACCCTGCCGAAGATAGATTGCAGTTCAGAGCTGGGGTTTTCATAAGAAGACATAAATGTATTAGACTGTGCGGCATTTTGCAGGATGCTGGTATAAGGTACCGCGTCCGTTGAAAAACCACTTGCGCCCAGGTCTGCTCCTTTGAAATTGAAATCCTGGTATTCGTAACCTACAACTGCATTCAGGTTGAGTGTAGAAGAGATCTTTTTGTTGTAGCTAAGGGTGTGGGTAAATAATTTTGTGGTGAGTTCCGCATTGCCATAATAGGCGATCCCGAGGTCTTTAATTCCCTGGATGTTGATAAACGAAGCGATCTGCGCGCGGCGGATACCAGTCTGGCGATTCACAGAGAAGAGAAAACGGTATTCCAGGTCGTCCGTGATCTTATAGTAAGGAGAAATGCTACCGAGGATGTAAGAGATATCCGCTTTATCTTCCCATGCTTCAGACATGGCCAGCGGATTGATCGGAGAGTTATCTCCTTGCATGATATTCAGGGAGCCGTCTGGTTTTCTTAGGTTGCGGGTGGGGTTCCATTGTAAAGCCTGGCCAACCAGGCTTCCCAGGTAACCGGCGTTATTGGAAATAGGTGCCAGTTGTTCGGTGGTATGAGAAGCCATTACGTTGAAATCCAATCCTAATTTTTTAGACTCCAGGAATTTATATTGCCCGGTGATGTTACCGGTATATTTTTTCATACCTGTTTTGCGGATGATACCTTCCTGGTTCATGAGACCAAAAGAAGCGCGGTACTTGCCGGTTTCGTTTCCACCGCTAACACCCACATTGAAGTTTTGCGTGAGCCCTTTGCGCAGGATAGCATCCATGGCATCAGCACTTCCTCCTTCATCTCCTCCACTCAGGTTATATTGTTGCAGGGCTGCTTTGTATTGACCGGCGTCCAGCACTTTCAGTTTTTTCATGATACTGCTTATACCGACAGAATAACCGAAATCCAGTTTAGCCGGCCCCGTTTGTCCTTTTTTGGTAGTGATCATAATCACCCCGTTAGAACCGCGGGAACCATAAATGGCGGTAGCCGATGCATCTTTCAGTACTTCCATGGAAGCAATGTCGAAAGCGTTCACAAAGTTCAGCGGGTTAGCATCAGGTGAGGTACCTAAAGTGGTATTGACGCCTGGGCGGGCAATTCGTCCATCCAGGGGAACTCCGTCGATCACATAGAGCGGTTGGTTACCGGACCTTACAGAAGAGACACCACGTATGCGAACAGTGGTTGCAGCACCGGGGGCTCCACTGTTGTTCACCACCATGAGGCCGGCAACTTTACCCTGGATCAGTTGGTCCGGGGCATTGGTGATACCCCTGTTAAAGTCCTTTGCTTTAAGAGAGGCCACGGCACCGGTGAGGTCTTTCTTTCGTGCTATACCGTAACCTACTACCACTACATCTGCGAGGGTAGTATTATCCAGTTGAAGCGTAATGTCGAATTCGGTTTTTGTGCCGATGGGTACTTCCTGTTTCAGGTAACCGATAAAGGAAATGATGAGGGTTGTGGCTGAAGCAGGTACGGAGAGTTTAAAAGCGCCATTACCATCAGTTACGGTACCAGAGTTAGTGCCTTTTATCTGGATGTTGGCACCTGGAATGGCAGCGCCCTGGGCGTCCCGGATATTTCCGGTTAAGGCTTTTGTCTGGGCTAAAGCTCCTGTGGCAAGAAATAGGAGTGGGAAGAACAGAAGCGCTTTGAGTAGTCGCATTTTGGTCATAACGTAGTGTTTAAAAGAGTTACTAGGATGTGTACAGGAAACCCGGTGGAATTATGCTTTCTGTACGTGGAATGAATTTTTGGTTGAAATCAATTCAAAGTAAGGGGGTCTGTCTTCAGTGGCCAATTAGTATGGGCGGAGTATAGAAATTAAAGGGGGATCAAGATGGGTTGGCTCTCCTAATGATTTGATTATTAGCGCTTTGATAATATATATAAATTAGTGTAATATCGATGATTTAGATCTTAATTCCCATGATTTTCTCTTCAAATTCATCGTTTGGAAGGAGGGATTTGTTCCTGATCTTGGTTTTATAGGCATAAATGGTGTTCACCGAATATTCGAGGATCTGGGCTATTTTTTCATTTTCGCTGATACCGATGCGGATGAGGGCATAGATACGGAGGTCTGTATTGAGGAGTTCGTTGTCTTTTAGTTTCACCTGGTCTTCTTCTTTAAAGAAGGAGTTGAAATGGGCTACGAAATTGGGGAAGATCTTCAGGAAGATGCGGTCGAAGTTGCGGAACAGTTCATCCCTTTCCTGTTTAATATTAATGTTGTTGACCAGGAAGCGTATTTCCGAGTACTTATTATCTATGAGCTTGTGGTCTACCTGGTTTTTGAGTTTTTCGATCTTATCGATATAAGCGGAGGCGATCTGGAAGCAGTAGCCGATGTATTCTTCCTTTATCTTATTGGATTCCAGGAGTTTGTCGTTTATTTCCTGCTGGATCTGGTTGGCTTTGGTGATGGTATTCTGCGCCGCTTTGAGCTTTTGCACCTGTTTGTAGATGATGAAGGACATCACGATAGAAGCCAGCAGCAGGAAAGTGGCTACGGCGGAATAGATGAAAAGGCGGTCTTTCTGACTTTCGACGGTATTGAACCGTTCTCCTTCTATGATGGGGAGGATGGCGCTTACCTGTACTTTTCTTTGCCGGGCACCGTAAAAAGTAGCGTCTTCCACTGCTTTTTCAATATACCTGGAGGCATTTTTTATATCCCCGGTTTTGAAAAGAATGGAAGCGAGGTTAAAGGTGGCCGTAGTTTCTTTCACAGAGCCTTGGGCATCTGCCATAGCAGATTTTGCGAGCAGGTCGATGGCCTTTTCGTATTCATTTCTAATCACATATATGAAGCCCAGGTTGGCATTTACCCTGGCTTGCTCGTGGAAGGTGAGGTTGTTTTTAGCGATGATACGGTTGAAGTAATAGAGGGATGAGTCCAGGTTGCCTTGTTTATAGTATTTATATCCCAGGCAGTCCAGGCGTTGAAAATGATTTTCAGGATAGAGGGCAACGGCGGAATCAGTGTAGCGGGCCGCTTCTTTTAAGTAGATGGGGGAATAATGCTGATCGTTCACATAGTCTGCGAGGTCGTAGTAATAGCGGCGCATGAGGACGAAGAATTCTGCGCGCATGCTGTCTGGCAGGTGGTTTGTTTTGAGGGTGTCCATGATCTCTGCAGTTTCGCGGAACATGCCGGAAGAGAGTAAAATGAAGCCCAGTTTGATCTTCGCGTATTGGCTGCGATGGTTGTCCTGCATTTTGTTGGCGATATCCTGGAGCATTAGGGCATAGGAGAAAGCGGAATCGTAGTGAAAGGCTTTGTAGGCTTCGTAGAGTTGGAGGCAGGCGGAGTATTGTTCCGGCAGTTGTTTGGCTTGGGCCAGGGTGGTTTTTAGTTGTTTGAGGTGGGTGAGTTTGGTATTGTCGTATGTTTTGGATTGGGCGAGGATTTGGTTGAGTTGGCGGAGGAGGGAGTCTGTGCTTTCTGGAGCTTTGGTATTGTTGGTGCTTTCAGCGGCTTCGGTGTTTTCGGTGTTTTCGGGAGCTTCAGCATGTTCAGTACTTTCAGCGGCTTCGGTGCGTTCGGTGCTTTCAGCAATATAGGTACCGGCAGGGTTTTCAGCGGCGTAGCTACTTGCGGTGCTTTTAGCATTAGGGGTACCTGCATGGGCTTTTGCCCCGGCAGTTGCGAGTATGAGGAAAAGGTTAAGCAGAATCCACTTCATATTAAATCTGGCTGCTATAAAGATATCAGAATTGCGGGTGTTTAGAAAAAAAGTTGAATTAGATTTTGCAGAAATAAAAATTTGTCTATTTTTGCAATCCCAATTTGAAATGGGAAATTCCTCCTTAGCTCAGTTGGTTAGAGCATCTGACTGTTAATCAGAGGGTCGTTGGTTCAAGTCCAACAGGGGGAGCAGAAAGTATAAAGGCTTGCAGAAATGCAGGCCTTTTTTATTTTAGTTTGTTCGGCATTGAGGATAGTAGGAAATAAAGCCACCTCCTTTTTTTCAAGCGTGGATTTCCAGGAACTGGTTAAAGAGCTTTGCAACACCAGCTTGAACGAGTAATTGCTTGTTAGCCTCGATGAGGTGTAATACCTGGGATTTAATGCTCGGGTTTTGCTCCCAGAATGGTGCTTTTATCTTTAAAACGACTTCTAATAGATCTCCTTCGTAAAGATCGGCTTCCATTAATACATCTTTCTTTAACATCTCTAATACTAAAGGCATTAAGAACTTTATGCCTAATTGCTGACTAATGAGCGTTCTCATCTGCTCAGCCGTCAGATTACCTATGGGTATTCTTCTGTAGCGATAACAACGTTCAACAAGTCCTGTGGGAAACGCTATATCTTTCCAGTAATCATTTTCAAGTTGTTCAATTGATTTATTAAGTGTCATATTCATCTATAAAAGGTACTTCCTTCAGGCCAATTTTTCCAATTAGCATTTGCTCTTTGTTCAGTTTGTATAATGATACATCGCTTGTTGAGATAACCATTACTAGTTGTTGGAATATTTTTCGCTTCAATCGATTTTTCGCGGATGGCAAAGTTGGGATGATGCCATTCTCTTATTTGTCTTTATTACCGGCTAGTCAACCGGAATTTTTTCCGCAATCCAATTAGCAATTTTATCTGGATATTCTAATATGATGCCTTTAGCATAATAATGTTGCAGGATCTCCAATTATTTCTCAACTTTACCTAATCCTTATACCTCCAAAAACAAAGTTATGCTACACGCAGTAGATGCTCCAATGCCCCCCGAAGGCCCCAATAACTGGAGCAATGAAACAAAAGAAAAACATGCGGATACCATCCGCAAAATGAATGAGCACGAAAATGAACTGCTCAACATGCGCTTTTCCTGGTTTACCACCCTGCAAGGACTACTTTTCGCCAGTCTTGGTTTTGTATGGAAAGACAGCCCCCTGTTTGTGATGATCATCATCAGTATTATGGGGATCACTGTTGCACTTTCATTCCTGTCAGCCATCAAATTGACCCGCGCGGCATATAACAACCTTAGCCAGTGGTGGGATAAACATTTATCCGATTACGATGGCCCTCCACTGAAGGCCCTGCAGCTCAATAGTAAGATGACTTTCATCCGGTTCTTCCGTCCATGGCGGATAATGCCCTGGATCTTTATTTCGGCCTGGGCGATCCTGCTTATTTATAGGATAGCTGCATAGACCAGTACCACCATCCCCTTGCCGTAAGATCTGGCCGAAATAAGCGTCAGGTCCTGTCTGCCATTGAAGATAGGCACACCACTTCCAAGTATGGTAGGGTTGATAATGAGGTGATATTCATCAATGAGCCTTTCTTTGATCAATGCGGAAACAAAGCTTGCCCCTCCATAAACGATAATATCTTTCCCGCCTTGGGCTTTCAGTTTATTAACTTCTGTAACCAGGTCACCTTTAGCGAGTTCTGTGTTATTCCAGATAGATCTTTCAAGCTTTTGAGTAACAACTATTTTACGTGCATTGTTAATGTTCCTTGCAAAAGCAGACTGGGGGTTGGTTGTATTAACTGCCATATCAGCCCAGTGATCAATAAACCCTTCCTCCGCCATTTTCCTGCTGAGCAATACACAATCTATAGAAGCCGTCAAACTGGTATGGTATTCCTGCAGATCCTTATCCCAGGCCCAGTTCTCACCAAAGTCCCATACCATCCAGTCGGACGACTTGCCCTTGGCAGAGGAAACAAACCCATCTACTGAAAGCTGCATTTGTAATTTTAGTCTTTTCATTGTTTTTAAAACAAAGATATTGGCATATTCACACCCTTGAGAGGGCGTTTCCGACATTATAGCGGGCTGTTTATGCCATAAGAAGCAGGGTGTAATTTCTTAGACATAGTGTAAGTCACAGTTATCATCACAAATGCTACGACAGCATCTATTACGTCGAGAGGTTCAGCACACTTAATTTAGAGAAAAAGGCGAAGGCGATGTCAAAGAATATCCCTGCAAATACCCATTCCTTTAACCTCAGTAGCTAAAAGGACAACAATGCCTGAAAGCTTAGCCCCCAAGAATATAAATGAAGTTCGGAGAATGACCCAATGCATAGTGATTTCCCAAGCGATGGGATTTCTTGTTAATTCCAAAAAAGCCGCTGGTGCCAATCTATCATGAGGTTAATACTGCGCCTGTCCAATAGATTGCTTTTGTGGTCTTAAGTTCATGATTGCTTGTTTTAAATCAAAGGTGTTTAAAACAAGCAGGCGGGGGAGCGGTTTCCGATAAAGCGGACAGATTGAAAGATGACGTATACAATTACGAAGGCAGTTCATCTACGTAAATGCTTCATCTTTACTAAACTTCTTCTTATACACTACAGGCGATACCCCCGTGATCTTCTTAAACAAAGCCCTGAAAGCCTTCACATCCGTATACCCCACATGATACATCACCTCATTAATGCTCTTTCTGCTATTCTCTAATTGTTTCTTCGCCGCTTCTATCTTTACCCTTTGCACATATTCATTCACTGTATTCCCTGTTGCCTTTTTGAACCGCAACTCTAAACTTCTTCTCCCTATGCAAAGTTCCTTTGCTAACTGCTCAATGGATATCTTTTCCTGAAAGTGCTGCTCTATATACTCTTGTGCATTTTTTATCTCAGCATCCCCATGTCCCTTTTGCCCATTAAAGATGATAAATGGAGACTGGCTGTTCCGGCTCAGATCTATCTGGAACACCTTAGCCAAATGAACAGCAGTTTCCCGGCCGGCGTATTTTTCAACGAGGTAAATGATAAGATTGATGTAAGAATACCCGCCACCACTTGAATACAATCCCTGTTCATCAATGATGATCTTATCTGTGATCAGCTGTACAGAAGGAAACATGCCCCGGAATTCATCCATAACCATCCAATTGGTGGCGCAGCGCTTGCCGTTTAATAATCCGGTGGCAGCTAACAGGAAAGAGGCGATACAGAAACCCGCTACTTCTGCTCCGGCCTGATGTTGCTGAACGATCCAGGGGAACAGTTCTTTGTTCAGGGAAATAGTAGTGGGGAAATCTGTTAAAAAGGAAGAAGGAATAATGATGAGGTCTGTCTTTTTTACGTCATAGATCAGGCTATCCGTACTAATAGTGAAAGATCCGTTTTTTAAAGTAACTGCTTTCGTAACACCTACCAGCTGCATCTGAAAGAAAGTACTTTTCAGAAAGTCATTGGCGTCACAGAAAATATCATATATGCCATCAATGTGGCCAGGGCTTGCTCCCTGCGGGACCAGAACAGATACATGTACCATAGGCCAAAAGTAACTAAAATCACTTTCGCAATTCCCCCCTTTAAATTGCTGTTTTACACCCTTCCTGCTGTTAATCGATGGCCTAATTTTGGCGTTATTAATCGATCAAAAATGATGTTATGAGAAAGTTATTTGTATCCATAATGATGTCGCTGGATGGGTTTATTGAAGGACCGAACCAGGAACTGGACGAGTTCACCGATGATGACGAATTGTTCAACTATTTTCATTCCGTATTAGATTCAATAGACCTGATGATCTACGGGCGTAAGTCGTATGAACTCATGCTGTCCTATTGGCCAAAGGATAAAAGTACCTTTGCGGATAAGATGAATAGTAAGCCTAAGATGGTTTTTTCCCACACGCTGGAAAAAGCAGAATGGAATAATACGACGGTAGTAAAAGACGATATAGAAGGAACTATCAAAACATTGAAAGCACAACCCGGGAAAGATCTTGTACTTTTTGCCGGAGCGGAGATGTTATCTTCGCTCAGAAAGCTAAACCTTATTGATGAATACCGGATCATTGTTTATCCAATTGTATTGGGAAGCGGAACACCCTTATTTAAAGACATCACAGCAACACTCAAACTTAAACATATAGGCACAAAGACCTTTGCAGGCGGTGCCGTCTTGCTTTCCTATAAAACACGTTAACAAACTTGTTGATGCAAGATATATGTGTTTTTTGTAGTCTATGTTCTACGAGGCTGTATAGAATATTTTTGACCTAAAACCCACCTTGTGGATTGATTTACAAAATATTACATATTCTACTGTTGTTTGGGGGAAGGGTTGGACGCTTTAAAATCCTGCAAACACACCAAAATACGTATCTTTACCTCCGATTACAGCTATGTGAATGTTTATTTCGCCAGATATTTAATTCCCTTCGCTTACGATCAATAGTCCTCGTTTGTAATTCACCAGAAGAGAAAAAGAATCATTTAGCGCATTATTTTGTTTAAAAAACAATCAAACACATATGAATAACGAAATTGGGAGATATCAGCAATTGTGGAAAAAATACGTACCTGCTATCAAGATCCTGTTGAAAAAATCTTTGAATGAAGAGCAGCGTTTATCTCTCTCTAAAAGAGAATTTGAAGTTGCTGCCAACAAGGTAAAGTATAACTACCAGTTCACGTTAGAGATCGAGAAAGGCAAAGTGCAAAATGATATCAGGGATTCCGCTGTTGCCATCGATCTGATGCAGTTATTGAATGAGAACGGAGACGTACAGCGCTGGTTGGTAGATAAAAGCGTGAAAATGAACATGAGCAAAGGTTTTGAACTGAGCCTGAACGCTTCCATCCTGGAGCCAGTGGCTGCCGATCCTGAATAATCAATAAGATACTTTGAATATTATAGGCCACACCTTAAAGAGGTGCGGCCTTTTTTATGTGATTTATTTTATATTCGCATTACACTTCTGTATCTGACTGAGCATCTAATCGGGACCGTATTTTAATTACTCAAATTAAAACGGTATCGTATGTCAGAGAAAAAACCACAGTACAACATTAGCAAAAGCGCCTCGAAATTAAGCATGGAAGTAGTTGAAGCTATTTACAACGCGTTATTTGAGATGTTCAACAGCGCTTACCCGGTTAGCGAAGGACTAAAAAACTCTATTATCAGGCATTCCCAGGTGAAAGTATTTAAGCGAAAGCAGTATATGCTGGAGATCGGAAAGGTAAACCGCGACATCCATTTTGTTTTCAGCGGTACATTATGGGGTTATTATCTGAAAAATAATGGCGCTGAACGTATATCATGGTTTCTGAAAGAAAATGATATGGCTATTTCAGTTGTAAGTTTTCATGAACAGATCCCCAGTTATGAGGCTATTTACGTGTATAAGGAAGCGATCTGTATTTCCATGTCTTACGAAATGCTGGAGTGGAACTTTGATAATTTCCTGGAGTTTAATGTTATCGGCAGGAAATTGAAAATACCCTACCATGTGAAAGATAATATAAGAGTATACTCCTACCTCGTAGAGGATGCGACACAAAGATATAACCGCTTACTGAAAGACATTCCTGACATCTTTAGCCGCGTGCCTGCCAAGGCAGTAGCCTCTTTTTTAGATATTGCGCCAGAAACACTAAGTAAGATCAGAGCAGGAAAATATTGATATAGATCAAGTTCTCGTAAAAAAATTGATTTTAGTTTTGGGACCTTAATCCTAAAAGTATGAAAGACCTCAGCAGAAAGCTGTTCTGTTTAAGAGCACTACACGGCTACACGCAGGCATATGTAGCAAAACAAATAGGCGTTTCCACCACCATCTATGTAGGTATCGAAAAAGATGCTTCCGCCATACCCGTTAAGCGGTTAGGAAGCATTGCAGCATTGTATGATCTTACGTTGGAGAACTTATTTGCCTTTGACGAAAAAGACCTGATAGCTCTTCTCAAAGGCAAAATTCCCGCTATTTTGCAGGAAGAGTTTTTGCCGCAGTTGGTAGCGAAGCTGGATGCAATAAATAAATTGCTGTGCCAGCTTGTGCAACATGCGCTTTCCCAATTACGGAATAATGGGACAAAGCCTGACTAATGTTTCAACCCGGCTTTCCGCGCAATGGAATAGTATAAGGGAGGAATAAATTTACGCAGCCACCAAAGCAGCTTTTCATTGCGGGCAATGATCACATGCCTTTTCTTTCTCTCTATTGCCGTCAGTATCCTGGCAGCACATACCTCCACTGGTATGCCGTTCTGTTGTCCCTTATCCATCTGGTTGTGCAAACTACCGGTGCCGGTGAGCGCATGGAGGGAGATGGGTGTGTTCACACGGCCCGGACTAACAATGGTAATATGTAAACCGGGAATGGTATGCTCTACCTGCAAGGTTTCAAAATAACCATGCAGCGCATGTTTGGCGGCGGAATAGGCAGTGCGTAATGGAAATCCCATTAACCCGGCCATGCTGCTGACCACAATCACGTGGCCGGATTGCCTTTCCCGGAAATGGGGTAAGAGATGTTTCGTGAGGGATACGGGAGCGAAGAAATTTATTTCCATCAGCCTGCGGTCTACTTCCGGGGTAGTGTCTACCGCCAGGGAACGTTGTGTAACACCGGCATTGTTGATGAGGATGTCAATATGACCATAAGCACGAAGGGCTTCAGATGTAAGCGGTGCTAAAGGATCTTTTACGAGATCTGCAGGTAACACTACGCAATGTGTGGTGTAGGATAAGCATTGCTGCTGAACAGCCTGCAGGGCAGTTTCGTTCCTGGCGCTCAAGATCAGGCGGGCCTTCTCTTTAGCCAGCTGAAGGGCCAGTTCTGCACCCAATCCGGAAGAGGCGCCTGTTATCCAGATCACTTTATCTGCAAAATACTTCATGCCCATAAAGATAAGGAGCCGGCCGATACACCAGCCAACTCCTTTTTATTTTTGGGTAACAAAGATCTGCCTTAACTGATCGATCAATACACCATTCCCGCTTACACTGATACTATTGATCTTTTCAGCAATCTTCTCCACATATTCCATCTCCTTCAATTTGAACAGCATAGGATTATCTTCCATCAACTTGGCAGTGTTCAGCAAGCTACGGGTACTTGCAGTTTCCTCCCTTCTCATGATGATATTCGCCTGCGCTTTCTTTTCTGCTACCAACACCTGGTTCATGATATCCTTCATCTCACCTGGTAAGATGATATCCCTGATACCGATGGCTAATACTTCCACTCCCAATTCTGCTACGTCTACATTCAACCTGATATTGTCTTTCTTTTCCAACAACTCATCAAAGCTCAAAGCGGCAACATATTCCCTTAAAGCCAACTGAACGGTAATGTACAATTGACGTTCATATTCCTTATTCTGCAACAAGGCTTTGATGATATCGGTTACCCTGTACTGCACCCAGGCATTGATCCTTAATCCGGCTTTATCCTTCGTTAAGATCTCCTGCCCGTTGATCTCCAATTGTAACTGACGGGTATCTGTTTTAGCAATATGAACCGGGATATTGTTCTTCCACCACAAATAAGTTCCGCCGCTTAATGTTTGGGTGTATTTACCATCCACAAACAATAAAGCCTGTTCGTAGCTTTCAACGGTGTAGGAACGTACATAAGGCATCACATGTTTGCTCAGCAGGGTGGCTCTATCCAATGCTTCGGTGATATCGATCTTACTGATGTCCGCATGAACGAATTGGTATTCGATCAGGCTTTTCCAGTATGCATAACGCCCTGGTGTTAATACTTTCTTCAACAAACCATTCTCGTATTGCAATGCAATCTCGTTATCCTTTACTTCTACTACATGCAAGGCGGCTGCTAATGCAGGGTCCTGCAAATAGATGTTCAATTCCTGTGGAGGATTGAAAGGATCAAATTTGTTGGCATAGATCAGTTCTTCAGAGAAGCCGATCCAGTAAGTTCCTTCTGTTAACATCCTTTTGTACACATCACGCTTGAAAACCAATCCAATTTGGTATGCGTTAATGATCACTCTTTTCATTTCATATAGGTTTTAAAGTTTAAAAAGTCAGCTATGCTTTCCATTCAATTCACACGGAAGCGGATTTTAGTGATGTTGTACCTGTTAGTTGTGCAACTCTTAATAACAAGTAATAAGCACGCGTATCACATTTACACCCGTTTGCAGAGCGTTCACCGAATTTTTTCGGCAAGCCTCGCTGACTTTTTCAGTGGCCATTTTATAGAGTGGCCAGCTCCCTTAGATCCTCGTAAAAGGAGGAGCAGTTTTCAAGACTGCTTTTTGTTACTCTACCCGTTGAGTTACGGAGTTTACACTCCGATGGGATTCGAACCCACAACCCACAAATTATGGTGGTTACAAGAGCATTATCACAACAGCATACAGGCGGCAACCGCCGCTGCACTGTGGGGCTATACAGAAACCCTCACCCGGTTTGTGCATAATGGTTGTAACATTCTTTCACTGATGCTGCCATCAGTGTTTGGCGGACAAGACAGGAATCGAACCTGTACAGGCGGTGCTTCAAACCACTGCTCTACCATTGGAGCTACTTGTCCATAGAGGATAAAGAAAGATTCGAACTTTCAACCAGCGGCTTAACAAACCGGTGCTCTACCGTTGAGCTATTTATCCATTGTTGGCCCGGTGAGACTTGAACTCACAACACCCGGTTTAAAAGACCGGTACTCTAACCACTTGAGTTACGAACCAATGTATCAGGGTGTTTGCGGGGATCGAACCCTTATCTTCCGATCCACAATCGGACGTTCTGCCATTGAACTACAAACACCGTATTCAGATACCGGACTCAGATTCGAACTGAGAACATCACAGTCAAAGTGTGATATGTTAACCATTACACCATCCAGTAATTTGTAGCGACTGACAGGTTCGAACTGTCGACCCCTACGATATGAGCATAGTGCTCTTCCAACTGAGCTAAGTCGCTGTGGTGACTGACAGGTTCGAACCGCCGACCGCTACGATATCAGCGTAGTGCTCTTCCAACTGAGCTAAGTCACCATACAATAAAAAACCCGGCCGCACAACGACCGGGTTTTATTTTCCTGCTACATAAATTATTTATGTGTGGACATAAAAAGGTCGTATTGATCTTTGATCAATCATATGTTTAAGTGGTATGTTCCTAAATCTTTGTGGCATCTTCCTGAAAATTAAAAACCCCGCAATTGCTTGCGGGGCCTTAGTTATATCGAATTCGTCTTTTCAACTTATTCCGTGGCATAACATGCTCCGCAAACTTTATAGCCCCTCATGGTGCTATCTGTTTGTACCTGATTTGTATGTTTGATAAACCGTTGCATGTGTTTAATTATTTTTAACGATGCAAAGATGAAACTAATTTTCAGCAATCAAAAACTTTAATGACGAAACGCATTGATCATTATTTGAATCACATAAATATTCACTTCAACGCGTAAAAACGATATTTAAAACAACACCTCATTACTTCGAATCATTATTGAAATATATTGATCCCCAAAAACAGCATGGAGCAAAATGTAATTTTAATCACCGGCGCTAACAGGGGATTAGGCCTGGAAACAGCCCGTCAATTAGCAGCATTAGGGCACATTATTTTTCTTGGTGTAAGAAGTAAAGAGAAAGGAATGGATGCTATCCACAAAATAGAAAGCCTGCATCCCCTGATCCCTGTGATCATAGATCTGGAAGATGAAAATACTTTCAGCAATGCAGTAGATGGCATCACCAATACTTATGGAAGACTGGATGTATTAATTAATAATGCGGGTGTTATGCTGGAGGAGGATATTATGAAAGACTCCACGGATAATGTACCAGTTGAAATATTAAAGCGTTCTTTTGAAACGAATTTCTTTGGTACGGTTGCATTTACTAACCTGTTACTACCGCTCCTTATGAAGAGCAAAACACCGAGGATCGTGAATGTTTCTACTAATATGGGTTCCCTGTCCATGCGCTCAAACGGAGAGCCACTCCTGAAAACCTTTGCTTATAATACTACCAAAACAGCGCTCAACTCATACACGATCCACCTCGCCAATGCTTATGCAGGTACTTTTCTTAAAGTAAATTCTGCTTTCCCTGGTTGGGTAAAAACGGATATGGGTACAGAATGGGCTCCTATGGAAGTGTCAGAAGGGGCAGAAACCCTGGTTTGGCTGGCAACTTTGCCCAAAGAAGGCCCAAATGGCGGCTTTTTTCACAAAAAACAGCCTATTTCCTGGTAATTTTGACATCTTCCTGACACTTAAGCGTTTAAACAACAGTATCAAATAATAAATAATTTGTATCTTTGTAGACTGCAATAACATATCTGAAAAACCGTTTATTAACTAGTAAAAGCAATGTAGCGGATGAAAATAAGAGTTAGCAAAAAAAGATACATACTACCCTTCCTGTGCCTTACTTCACTGATGAGCCTGAAGGTTTCTTCCATAGGTAAAAAGAATACCGGTGTTGTAAAACATACTGTTGCAAAAGCAGTATCAGCCAATGCTATGTTGTATGATCAACTGGCTTTGGGAGCTTTGGGGCTTTCCCAACAGGCATATGAATATGCCCTGGCCGGATATGAGCGGCTGCTGGAGGAAGGTAAACTGAAGAACGATGATATCTTATCTATAGTAGATTTTAGCCTTCCCTCTTCTAAAAAACGCCTCTTTGTAATAGACCTTGCCTCCGGCAAACTGTTATTTAATTCACTGGTGTCTCACGGACGTAATTCCGGCAAGGACATGGCCACCAACTTCTCCAACTCCCAGGAAAGCTTTCAGAGCAGTCTTGGATTCTATGTTACCGGTAGTACTTATAGAGGTAAACATGGATATTCCTTAAAACTGGAAGGTGAGGAAGAAGGTATTAATTCCAATGCCATGTCAAGAGGCATTGTGATGCATGCTGCCAGCTATGTGGATGAAAAGCTGGCCCGCCTGCAAGGTTACATTGGCCGCAGCCTTGGCTGCCCTGCTGTTCCGGTGAAGCTGCATAAAAAGATCATCAGCAGGATACAGAACGGCAGCTGCCTGTTTATGTACAGTCCTGACCAGAATTATATCAGTGCTTCCAAAATGCTGCAACACGCGGCGTAACGGTTCATTTTAAACAGTTTGTCTATCTTACAGAGATAAACTGGCTACAATGAAACGCTGCATTTTCCTACTTCTTATATTTTTCGCCACTTCTGTACAGGCAGCGTATATCCGGATCAATCAACTCGGGTATCTTCCTGCGGGTATTAAAGTGGCTGTGTGGGGAAGCCTCACGGACGCAACGCTGCAATCATTTGAACTGCTGGACTCTGCTTCCGGCAAAGTAGTATTCAAGGCCGCCGCAGGAAAAGCATTCGGGAGTTATGGCCCTTTCAAACAATCTTACCGGCTGGACTTCTCTTCTTTTAAAACACCGGGTACTTATCAGCTGAGAACGGGCAATATTTCCTCCCCTTACTTTCGTATAGCCCGAAACGTGTACCAGGGTTCCGCTGATTTCTGCCTGCGTTATTTGCGCCAGCAACGTTGCGGCTTCAATCCTTTCCTCAAAGATTCCTGTCATACTTTTGACGGTTATACACTCTACGGCCCCATGCCGGATAGTACACATATCAATGCAATAGGCGGCTGGCACGATGCGAGTGATTATCTCCAATATTCTACCACCTCTGCAAATACTGCTTATCATTTACTGGCAGCCTACCGGGATTTTCCGAAAGTATTTGGTGATCAGCATGATGCCAATGGTCTGCCAGGCAAGAACAGCACAGCAGATGTATTGGATGAAGCACGCTGGGGACTGGATTGGTTACTGAGAATGCATCCACAGGATGATTGGCTCTTTAACCAGATCGCAGACGACAGGGACCATAAAGGCATGCGTATTCCGGGGCTGGACCCATTCTATGGAAGAGGTTTTGAAAGGCCGGTTTATTTTTGCTCAGGAGAACCACAGGTGCAGGGTGTGAAATATAACAAGATGAATAAAAGTACCGGTGTAGCTTCTACAGCCGGAAAATTCTCCAGTGCTTTCTCTTTGGCCTATTCCCTCTTTCAGAAAAATGACCCCGTTTATGCCAGCCAATTATTAAAACGTGCCAATACTGCTTATAGCTTAGGCGTGAAAAAGCCCGGTGTACAGCAGACCGCATCTGTATTGTCCCCTTACATCTATGCGGAAGATAATTGGACGGATGATATGGAGCTCGCAGCGGCACAGCTTTTTGCTGTTACAAAAAAACAGGCCTTCTTAAAAGAAGGGCAGGCGTATGCAGCGAAAGAAACGGTTACTCCCTGGCTGGGCAAAGACACGGCGAGCCATTATCAATGGTATCCGTTCATTAATATCGGGCATTACGAATTAGCGAAACATTCTAAAGGAACTGCAAAACAACAGCTTGTTCAATATTATAGGACCGGGGTGGAAAGGGTTTGGGAAAAGGCAAAAGAGAATGCCTTTTACCGTGGCGTGCCTTTCATCTGGTGCAGCAATAATCTGACCACTTCATTTGCCATCCAGTGTTACTGGTATCAACAACTCAGCGGGGACGCTTCTTTTGCTGCATTGGCACAGGCAAATTTTGACTGGCTCTTTGGTTGTAATCCCTGGGGAACCAGTATGGTATATGGTTTACCGGCAAACGGCGATACACCTGTAGACCCGCATTCTGCTTTTACCCATCTGAAGAATTACCCGATTGATGGGGGCTTAGTGGATGGCCCTGTATATGGTACTATTTATAACAGTCTTATTGGCATCCGCTTAGCAGATCCTGATGAGTATGCCGCTTTTCAAAGTAGCCTGGTTGTATACCATGACGATTACGGAGATTACAGTACCAACGAACCTACCATGGATGGTACGGCTTCATTGATCTACCTGCTGGCATTAAAAGAAAATGAAGGCAATTAAAAGCGGGGTCCTTTGCAAACCACTCCGGAGGAGCCGTAATGCTTTGCGCATATGCTGTTCTACGGTGTTCACGGAGATGCCGGAACGTTCCGCGATCTCTTTATTGCTGAGTTCTTCAGAGCGGCTTAATAAAAATACCTGGCGGCATTTTTCCGGTAATTGCTGAATGGCATCGGACACCTGGAGGGTTAATTCCTTATGGGAAAGATAGGATTCCACATCATTGCTGATAGCAGGAGGCCGGGTTTCCTGGTATACTTCGTATTTATGATGGATGAACTGGCGATGCAGGTAGTTCAGCACGCGGTTGCGCAACGCAGTGAAAATATAAGCCTTGAAAGAGGTGTGAATATCCAGTCGGTCTTTCCTTTCCAGTAACTCCAGGAAAACTTCCTGTACAAATTCGCGGGCAGTTTCTTTGTTACCGGTCTTTTCATATGCTTTCTTCAGTAACATCACGGCATAACGTTGGTATAAGGCGTCAAATGCAGCCTGATCGCCCTTTTTCCATGAGGAGAGCAACTCTACGTCCGTATGGTGTGTGTACTGTGGAATAGACCCTGAAATTTTGCGTAAGTTAAATGTAAGGAAATTTAAGCGCTAATTTTCCAAGGAAAATAGGATTTCATGAAAGAATAATATTTTTTTCAGGGGAGTAACGGTTTGTTTTTTATTGTTTGTCCTTGTATAATGACGGAGGTCTCAATTCCCACTTATGAGCTTGTTAGATGTTAAAGAACTATTAGAAAAATACAAATCCGGCACCTGTACGCCAGAGGAATTACAAGCTTTGGAAAGCTGGTACGAAACCTGGCAGCACCCGGAAGCGGAATCGCTGCAATGGCGGCCGGATGAGGAATTGGCACAGGAACTACTGCAGGATTTTACAGATTACCGCCGCAGAAAGGAAACCCTTTTCCGCAGCGGCTCCCGTCATATCTGGCTGCGTGTAGCGGCTGTTCTGGTCCCCATTGTTGGGATCGGCGTTTTATTGTGGTTCACCCGTCCTTCTGCAAAAGAGCAGGGTAGCGCCAGCCAGATGCTGGCAGTTTCTCCGGATGTGCCGGAAAGTAAACGTTTCATCCTGCTGCCGGATAGCAGTACTGTTGTATTGCGTGAAGGCAGCAGCCTCATATATCCTGCTTCATTTAATGGGAAAAGCAGGGAAGTAACACTCAAAGGAGAGGGTTATTTTGATATCCGGCACCAGCCGGGTAAACCATTTGTGATCCATTCCGGAAGATTGCTGACCACTGTACTGGGAACAGCCTTTAATATCAAAGCCTATCCGGACCAGTCTTCGGTTACAGTTACTGTTACACGGGGTAAAGTGAAAATAGAAGATGAGCAGAGCCGCGAATTGCTCGGCATACTTTTACCGGATCAGCAAATTGTTTACGAGAACAAAGTAGCGGCTACTAAAGTGGTGAAAGCGGAAGAAACCGTTGCATGGCTGAAAAAAGGCATGGACTTTAATTCTATACCATTCGAGGATATCGCTAAACAGATAGGCGAACAATACCAGGTACCCATACGATTTGCTAACCCTGCTCTCCGCCAGTGCAGGATCCGCGCCACTTTTGAAGGAACAGAATCACTTGACAAGGTCTTATACATTTTATGTACCGTTGGAAACGCTTCTTATATCGTGGAAGAAAACGAAGTGATCATCGACGGGAAGGGATGTACTGACAAATAGGGAAAATTCACTAATACCACTTTACCAAAATCTTTTTCCATGAGCTGGATCACGCGTCCGCCGTCTTAAACTTGTTTTTCAGACAAAAAAATTCCCCTCCGTACTGTGGAAGGTCCGGGAGGGGATTCGCTTAGAACATTAAACAGCCCTAAGGCTATTCTTCATCATTCTAAACAATTGCAAAATATGCAAAAATCAGCGGTTTTTGCTACAGGGCGACTTATGTCTGCACTGTCTCTAGCAGTTTATTCCTCGCAAATGCGTTTCTTTATGAGATTAAGCCTCTCCACCATCATTTGTATGCTGGTTAGCTTTCAGCTTCTTTGGGCAGTTTCCGGCAAAGGCCAGGCGCTCGAGGAGAAGAAGATCACCATGGAGGTTACCGACGCCACCTTGGAAAAAGCGTTAACGCAGGTCGAAAAGCTTTCCGGCTTTCGCATTGCTTTTGCCTCTGAACTCGTGGAACGTTCAGGGCGGGTATCCCTCCAATATGCCACCCGGAGTGTGGGCGCCACACTCAGCGCTTTACTCAAACCAGCCGGCCTGGGATATAAATTAACAGACAACACGATCATGATCGTAGCCCGCCATGAACAACCGGCTGAGCTTACCCCTTCAATGGTTGCGGATTCTGTTGTTACCCTCAAAGGAAAGGTGACGGATGAATCCGGCGTACCTATGCCGGGTGTTTCTGTAAGGATCCAGAACACTACTAAAGGAGTGTACACAGATGCGGACGGGGTTTTTACCCTTGCCGCCAATCGTGGACAGGTGGTGATCTTTAGTTCCATCGGAGCTATCCAGCAGGAAGTAGTGGTAGGAAAAGCAACAGTGATCAATGTAATACTGAAAAGTGATAACCGTAAACTGGACGATGTGGTGATCGTAGGGTATGGTACCCAAAAGAAAGCCAACTTAACCGGTGCTGTAACTTCTGTTGATATTAATAAAACATTGAACTCCAGGCCGATCTCTGATATAGGCCGTGGATTACAGGGAACCGTGCCCGGTTTAACCATCACTTCTGCAAGTGGAGATCTGGGCAGGAATCCTGCCATCCGTTTAAGGGGTATGGCGGGCTCACTGAATACGGGTGCTGCAGGTGCCCAACCTTTGATCCTGGTGGACAACGTAGAGATGCCCAATCTGCAAATGATCAACCCGCAGGATATTGAATCCATCTCCGTATTGAAAGATGCGGCATCCACCTCCATTTATGGTGCCCGCGCTGCCTGGGGTGTGATCCTGATCACTACCAAATCAGGTAAAACAGGCGCACCTGCCAGGGTAAATTATTCCAATAACTTTTCCTGGAGCCAGCCCACCACTATGCCTAAAATAGCAGGAGCCGCGGCCGGAGCAGAAGCTATGTTCGCAGCTTATTTAAGACAGGAGCCTAATAAAGCGTTCTTTGGCACACTCGGAATGGGCTTTGACAGAGAAGGCATTGAGAAAATGAAACAATGGGAAAAGGATTTTGGTGGTAAAGAGCTGGGAGATTCCATGGTAATGGGCCGCGATTTTGAGATCAAAAATGGTCTGCTCTATTTTTATCGTCCATGGGATGTTGGTAAAAAATACATGAAAGACTGGACCATGATGCAAAAACATGATCTGTCTTTCAGCGGAGGTGGAGAAAAAACAACCTACAACCTGAGTCTCGGATACCTTAATCAAAGTGGGGTATTGAAATTTAAAACGGATAAATTTCAAAGATATAATGCCACTTTATCTGTGAATTCCGCAGTAAAGGACTGGCTGGATGTAAGAGGAAAGATCATGATGAACCAGTCTAAGTTCGAAACACCGATGTCTTATTCCGGCGCACAGTTGGGTCCCTGGTATTATCTCTATCGCTGGCCGGTGATCTATCCTTATGGTACATATAAGGGTAAACCTTTCCGCAGTGCTTTAACAGAAGTGCAGCAGGCAAATATGGATGAAACAAAATCTACTTTCAACAGGGTACAAATAGGTGGTACACTTAAGCCATTGAAAGACCTGACCATTGATGTGGATTATACCTATTCTGCCACTAATACGCATTTCCGCACTGTTGGCGGACCTACGGCAGGTATTAACTTCTGGGCTAACCCTACGCAGTTGCAATACTTCGATAATTATCAGGATGTTTCCTGGGATCGTGTAAGGTATGTTTCTTCCTGGAATGACTGGAATACAGGCCGTGCTTTTGCCACTTACAAGAAAGATTTTTCTGATCATCATTTTAAAGTGATTGCAGGAATGGATGTGGATCTTTATAAATACACATCCCAAACTTCAGAAAGAAGGACCCTTATTGATCCGAACCTGGGAGAAATTCCACTCGCCACCGGAGATCAATTTGCCGGAGGGGGCCGTGATCAATGGGCGACCAACGGTTACTTTGCCCGTATCAACTATGATTATAAGAACAAGTTCCTGTTTGAGATCAATGGGCGTTATGACGGATCTTCCAGATTCCCCAAAAACGACCTGTATGGATTTTTCCCTTCAGCATCTGCAGGATATGTGATCACGGAGGAGAAGTTCATGGACTTTGCAAAACCAATATTGTCCTTCTTCAAACTCAGGGCTTCTTATGGGTCCTTAGGTAATCAGAATGTAGGAGATTACCAGTTTATACCTACTATGTCCACACCGCTTTCTGGCTGGTTGATAGGAAATACTAACCAGGTAACAGTAAGTACACCCCAACTGGTTTCCAGGAGCTTAACCTGGGAAACGGTGACCACTACTGATTTTGGCGTGGATGCCAGGTTCTTTAATAATGCGCTTGGAATCACATTTGACTGGTATAACAGAACCACCAGCAATATGCTCAGTGGAGGTGTTACTTTGCCGAGTTCTTTTGGTGGAAATACGCCTAAGCGGAATTTTGGGGAAATGCAAACCAAAGGATGGGAACTGGCTATCGATTATAACCATTCGTTTGATAATGGTCTGCGCTTTAATGTGCTGGCCACATTGACTGACTTCAAAGAAACGATCACCCATTATGCCGGCTCTAAATTGCTGGCCAATAACTACGAAGGTAAAACGATCGGCGAAATATGGGGTTATCAGACAGACCGCCTTTTCCAGGAAAGCGACTTCACCAAACAAAATGGTGTATGGGTGCCCAAGCAGGGTATCGCAGATCAGACCGTTCTTGGAGGAACCCAACCCTGGTTCTATTTCCAGCCGGGTGATGTAAAGTATGTAGACCGTAACGGAGACGGAAAAGTAACGCCCGGGGCTTCTTCATTGGATGATTTTGGAGATATGATGGTGATCGGTAACTCAACACCACGCTATCAGTATGGCATCCGCCTGGGTGCCGACTGGAAAGGGATTGATTTCAGCGTATTTATACAGGGAGTAGGGAAAAGAGAGTTATGGCCTTCCGGACCTTTATTCATTCCAGGTTTTGGAACGGATTCCTGGTATGATCATCATCTGGACTATTGGACGCCAACCAACACAGGTGCCTATTATCCACAACCTACTTTTACAGCAGGGTCTAATGTTACGCGCAACTTCCAGCGCCAGAGCCGTTATTTGCTAGACATGTCTTATACCCGTTTGAAAAACATTTCACTGGGTTATACGCTTCCTGTAAATCTTAGTAACAGAGCCCATATCAAACAGGCTCGTATTTATGTAAGTGGAGAAAACCTGTTCACATGGGATAATTTACAGATCCCGCTGGACCCGGAAATTGATTATACGCCGGAACAAACAGATCCTACCGCGTTTGGGCGTACCTATCCTTTCCGCAAGGAAATTTCATTTGGCCTTCAACTTACTTTCTAAAACACAAATCTGGATCTTATGAAATCGAAAATATATATCCTGGTATTGTTGGCATGGCTCGGCACAGGTTGCAGTAAGGAATTCCTTAACCGTCCACCACTTGACCTGGAGAGCGACGACATCTTCTGGACGAATGAAAAGAACCTGCGAACATACGCGTATGGCTTTTATACAACGTATTTTGTTGGTTATGGTACCGGTTTTGCTTTTGGTGATTATTTCTATCAGGGGCAATCATTAAATGATGACTTCGCGCCAACCAGCCCTCCACAATTCAACAAGATCATACCTGCGAGCGGCGGGGGCTGGGCTTTTACAAATGTGCGCAAAGCCAACATTATGCTGGAACGTGTGAAGGGCATGGCAAACCTGGATCCAGTTGCCCAGAAACATTGGATAGGGATCGCCCGTTTCTTCCGCGGCATGGCATACTATCGGTTGGTGAAAGCTTTCGGAGATGTTCCATGGTATAGTAGTGCTATTACAGATATTACTGATGATGACATATTATACAAACCCCGTGATCCACGTACACTGGTAATGGATAGCGTATTGCTCGACTTTAAATATGCTTCCGAAAATGTACGTGCGGCAGATGGAGAGAAAGGATTGAACGTTACCAAATGGATAGTGGAAGCATATATGTCCAGGGTATTCCTGTTTGAAGGTACCTGGCAAAAGTATCATCTTAATAATGCTGCAAAAGCGCAGGAATACCTATTGGCAGCAAAAGCGGCTGCAGATGATGTGATCACTAACGGAGGTTATTCTTTCAACCAAACGTACAGGGAATCTTTCAATAACCTGGACCTTTCCAAGAACACAGAGATCATCATGTATCGCCGTTATGCAACTGGTTTGCTGACGCATTCGCTAAACAGTTATGTAAATGGTGAAGGCCAGACCGGACCTAACAAAAACCTGATGGAAGCTTATCTGTGTACTGATGGAAGACCTATAGGTACTTCTGCTGTTTACCAGGGAGATAAAACCAATGAGAAAGTAAGAACTAACAGGGACCCACGTTTGCTGGATACCTTTAATCCGGAATTACGTCCTCCGGGTTCCAACAACCGGTATAATAAACTGGGCACATCTACTTCAGGATACTGCACCTGGAAATTCCTGAACGATGCTATCCGCGATCTGCCGGAAGGTTCTTCCAGCGTAAACCCCACACATGCTCCTGTGATCCGTTTGGGAGAAGTGCTGATCAACTATGCGGAAGCAGCTGCAGAAACAGGAGCTATCACACAGGCAGACCTGGATAAATCTATCAATAAACTCCGCTTACGCCCTTCCGGCACAGCTGCCAAACTGCCTAAGCTGGAAGTATCCGGCGGCCAGCCTGCCATTGCCGGTGTGGTATATACTGATCCTAAAAGAGATCCTGCCGTATCCGAAATGCTTTGGGAGATCCGCAGGGAACGCCGGGTGGAATTAACTATGGAAGGAATGCGCCTGGATGATCTGAGAAGATGGAAGAAACTGGCTTATGTAGACAACAGGGCCAACCCCGATCTTAACAGGGGCTGCTGGATCAACCGTGCCGAATGGGCCAAAGTACCTACAGGCAGCTGGCTGTCTAACGTTACACTGGAAGGCGGCGGACAGGAAGGTTATATTATCCCTGCTCCTAATCCGCTTACAGACCGCCTGTTTATAGAAGGAGATAAACTTTATACTAAATGGTACCTGGACCCGCTTCCACTGGACCAGATAAAATTGTATAAAGATAAAGGGGTAGATCTGCTCCAAAATCCGGACTGGGTGCAGTAACTTCCCGTAAAAATATTACGTATGCTGACAGTGTTGACCAACGGTATTTTTTTTACCGGAAAAGAGATCATAAAAGACAAAGCACTATTACTCGAGGATGGAACAATAAAAGGTTGGATCGATCCCGTCAGCATATCAACGGAAGCCCGCGTCATCAACCATGAAGGCCACTACATTGTACCAGGCCTGCTAGATCTGCAGATATACGGAGGAGGAGGTCATCTGTTTTCAGATGATCCCTCCTTTGCTGCTTTAACGGCTATGGCCACCGGTTTAATAAGGACGGGCACCACCGGTTTCCTCATTACCCTGGCGACTAACAGTATAACATTATTTGAAAGAGCGATAGATGTGGTGCGGGATAATCCACATCCCGCTGTCTTAGGACTCCACCTGGAAGGCCCTTACATCAATCCTGCAAAGAAAGGCGCGCATATTGAACAATACATCAAAAGGCCGGAACGTAAAGAAGTAGAAGCTTTATTGAAAAGAGCCCAGGGTGTTATAAAGATGATCACACTGGCACCGGAAATGTGTGATCCGGAGATCATCCGGTTATTATTGGATAAGGGAGTGATCATCTCCGCAGGGCACAGTAATGCCACTTATCAAGAAGGAACGGCGGGTTATATGAACGGTATCCAAAGCACTACACATCTTTTTAATGCCATGAGCCCTTTTCATCATAGGGACACAGGTTTGCCGGGTGCAGCTTACCAGGCGGATACAGCTTATGCCAGTATTATTCCGGATGGCATCCATGTTTCTTTTCCTGCTCTATCCATTAGTAAAAAGGTGATGGGGGATCGTTTGTTCCTCATCACAGATGCTGTGGAAGCCAGTACTGGCGCATATCCTCACGTACGCCAGAAGGACCGGTTCACTTTGCCGGATGGTACTTTATCCGGTTCTGCTATTACCCTCTTACAAGGTATTCATAACTGTGTGCAGTATGCAGGTATCCCGTTAGATGAAGCAGTACGGATGGCATCTACCTACCCGGCCCGGCTTTTTGGTACGCCACAGCGGGGAGAGATCACCATCGGGCAAAAAGCGGACCTTACGATATTCAATGAAGCGTTTGAACCACAACACGTTTATATTAACGGTGTGGTCTACGCATAAATTGATAACGGAGATGTATCTGAAAAGATGTCTGATCAGGTAGTTTGGGATGCGGCCTTCTATAAGCTGAATCCAATCTTTGCCTGTTCAACTGCATATAATAAATGGCGCCTATTTGCAGGCGGCGGTTTATCGTATAATCCAATCCTAATTGCAACCGAACATTTCCTGTACCGGTTATTTGTTTTTTATTAAACGGAACGTATTGAAGGTCGACAGGGTTGACAATGTTCTGCCTGTTTACTATAAAAGCAGTGTCCTTACCTGATGCGTAAAGCGTATACCTGTATTCAATACCGGTGGCTATTTCCCATCTGGAGAAAACATAGGCTGCCTGCACACCAGCTTTTCCATATGCTATTCCATTTAAAGTAAAATGTGTGAGTACACTGTCCGTTTTGCCCGGCATTCCCTGCCCTAATGGACCTCCACCACTTGAAAATGCGGCATAGTAGCGATGATCGTAAACCTTGTTGAATCCTGTTAGGTATTCAGCACCAATGTAGGGCCTGATGCGCCATTTTTCTCTCCACTGAAAAGTATATTCTATACTGGCGGCAGCTCCATAAGCATCTGCTACTGGAAGTATGGCAGCTATCTTCAGGCTGTAAGGAGATTGTTCTCTACGTTCCTCCCTATGTGAGCGGGGTGTTTTTGGAGTTGGTGTATGTTGTACTCCGGAGTCCTTTACCGGCATGAATAATTGCCTGGTGACCAGCGGATGTATGGTCCCTGTACTGTTGCCTGTGTAGCGGAGGCGTGTTTGTTGTTGATCGGAATGGTTTTTTTCTGGCGGATCGGTATTCCAGTAAACAGCACCTGTAGTTGATCGGGGATTGATTTGTCTTTTGCTGGCAGAAGAAGAGGATGGTTTCGATGCCTGTTTGATTGGTAATTGACCTTTTTTGAAAAGGAAGGGAGAATGAGCAATTGACAAATGCTGTGCTTTTGCAAATGGGGGAACAGCATGATCAGTGCCTGGTAATGATGCAGGCAGCGCCCCTATGGAATCTTGCTCTCTTGCAAAGGGGAAAACGATATAAGTAGTTCCTGGTAATGATGTCTGCAACGCTCTTATGGAATCTTGTTCTTTTGCGAAGGGAAAAACGATATGATCAGTGCCTGGTAATGATGTAGGCAGCGCCCCTATGGAGTCTTGCTCTCTTGTAAAGGGGAAAACGGTATGAGCAGTGCCTGATGGATGTTTTTCTTCTATGAAAAAAGATCCTTTTTCATTTACGGAAATGGGAGTATGATGTTTTTTTTCAGTAACTGTCAAATACGCAAAAGATCCCACGAGTATTATGGCTTCAAGAAGGATCGTCCACCAGCCGGAACCGGATGAACGTGGCCGATCGGGCAAGGTTTCTCCCCCATCCAGCATATTGTTCAATTGCCCCCATGCCTGCTGCTTCACCTGATCCGAAGAAACTTCCGGGTCTTGTGCTGCAGCCTGCCGCAACCAGTCTTCAATATTTTGATTGCGTTTGCTCATTGAGTGAATTGAATGTTTAAAAGGTTTTTCAATATTCTTTTCCCCTCCGAAACATGCCATTTGGAAGTGCCCGTACTAATACCCAGCATTTCCGAAATTTCTTTGTGTGCATAGCCTTCGACAATAAACAAGTTGATCACAACCCTGGTAGCAGGCGGCAAATGCTGTAGTACCTGCAGCAGATCCTTATAGGCCATAGGGTCTTTTGTGTGTAGCTCCGGCAGGTTCTCCGCTATTTCAGCTTTACGGATATTCAATTCTGATTCATGCTCCCTGTAATAGTCTGCAATAGCATGTGTAATGATCCTGCGCAACCATCCTTCAAAACTTCCGCTGCCTTTATATTGGTCAATTTTTTTAAAGGCACGCAGGAATCCATTGTTTAAAATACTGATAGCCGCATCCTGATCGCTAAAAGAGCGACGGATAACAGCTAACATCTGATCAAAGAAAAGCGCATATAGTTTTTCCTGGCACAGGCGGTCTCCCCTTTTACAACCTTCAATAAGCGTTGTAAGGGCCATGGGTTGATCTGCCTGATCATCCGGTTTAAAGCTATTTCTTCTTCTCTGATCCAAAAGTCTTAATGTATACAGACGCCTGGCAGAAGGAGAAAGGTTGGGTAAAGACAAAAAAAGTTTACTTTCTTGTTACAAGATAATTATAGTCGTTCAGCAGGGTTTCCAGGAAAGTGGCGGGTTCCATATCTGTTTCGATATGCAGCACCTGTTTGATCTTTTCAGACATACGGGTTGCCACGGCCCAGTCGTTATTGCGCATGGAAGTATCCAGTACACTTTTGATCTTGCTCAGGTCTTTATCAGACAGGCGCAGGATCTGGGAGAACCGGGGTACATAATCCACCTGGTCAATTTCCCGGAAAATGGTATCCTGTATGGTATGGCGCTGGCGGTTACGTACAATGATGGTGCCTGCGGCAATATCTCCCAGCCGCTGATTGTATGCTGAACGGAAAACAATGATTACAGGGATAATGGCAATGGCCAGGGAAATAAGGATGGTGAATGCAGAAGATTCTTCCACCATAGTGAGGATGATGGTCAGGGTGAATATGGGAGATTCCACCAGCCGGAACATCCAGCGCAGCAAGATCTGGCTAAGGGAGGGGGTATTTCCTATCAGGCTTACCACCTTGATGTCCATGGCCCGTTTGCCCAGGCTTTGCCCTTTCATGAGGATCTCGGAGATCAGGTAATACAGGGAAACAGGGATTATCATAAACAGGAACATCAGTACATCGGCTGTATTTGAATTGCTTACATTCCTGCTAATAAGCATTCCTACCAGTACCATATAGGCTATCCTGATCAGCAGATCGATCAAATAAGCTACCGAACGCCGGCCGAGGTCAGCTCCCTCGAACTCAAGGTCAATGTTAAATGCGGTAGGTATTTTGATAATAGGCATAAACAAATTTAAAATTTATTATATTTCCGCTTAAGTATTTTTATCTCCGGTATCGCATGAGAGAATCTTCATTTATTAAAAGGAACCTGCACCGCTGGAAAAAGATCCAGGAGGAACCCACGGAAGACCCCGATGAGATGGCGGAACGCTTTACCGGATTGCTGGACGACCTGGCCTACGCCAAAACATTTTATAGCCATAGTAAGGTTACCCATTACATTAATGGCCTGGCCGGGGGTATATTTCAACGTATTTACAGCAGCCACCAGGGAGAAAAGAACCGTTTCTCTAACTTCTTTTACTACCAGTTGCCGTTACTGATCCGCAAACACCATCGCCTTTTCCTGTTCACTTTCTGTTATTTCCTGCTCATATGTATTATCGGGGCCTTTTCTGCGGCCCACGATGAAACGTTTGTAAGAGGGGTGCTGGGAGATGAATATGTAAATATGACGGAACAAAACATTGCCAATGGTGATCCCTTTGGCGTATATAAAGATCAGAATCCCGGGTATATGTGGCTGCGTATTGCTTTTAATAATATCAGGGTGAGCATGTTCTGCTTTGTTTTCGGGATCGCCCTTTCCGCGGGAACTTTATGGGTATTGCTGCAAAACGGGATCATGCTGGGCTCCTTCCAGTACTTCTTCTTCTCAAAAGGACTGGGTTGGGCCTCGGTATTGGTAATATGGGTACACGGCACGCTGGAGATCTCTTCTATCATCATTGCCGGAACGGCAGGCATGATACTCGGCAATAGTATCCTTTTCCCGGGAACGCATACCAGAAAGGATTCACTTAAAAGAGGCGCCAAAGAAGGGCTGAAGATCATCGTGGCACTGATCCCTATATTTATGGTGGCGGCTTTCCTGGAAAGCTTTATTACACGCCATACTTCCATGCCTGTTGCTGTCAGTATCAGCATCCTGGCACTTTCGCTGGCTTTTATTGTGTGGTATTTTATTATTTATCCTATCAGGGTGCAAAAGCAGGGATACCGCCTGAACACAGCAGGAAAACTGATCAAACCGATGCAATTATGAGGAGGCTCTTGTACATATGGTTACTCCTTACTGTTTGCATTGGCGCGAAAGCGCAGGAAGCAGATACTACTTCAACAGCATCTACTTTAGAGGACAAGCTGCGGACGAAAAAACTACCCCATTCCCTGTGGGACGATCAAAAACCGGGAGAGTGGAATGATGCAGCAGAAGGAAGGCTTTCCAGGCAGGAACTATCCAAAGATAAAATGGAAGAAATGCGCAACATGAAAGCACTGCAATACGAACAGGCGTCCATCAAAAAGGATAGCTGGTGGCAGGATACGGGAGCCTGGGTACGTAAGCATAGGGAATTCTTCCGTACACTCTTATATATTTTGCTGGGAGTACTTTTACTGGCATGCATCCTTTTATTCATCCGTAAAAACGATATCCGGTTCTTCCGCCGTTCCCACCAGGAAATGGAAGAAGAAGGAACACTCACAACAGAAGGCCCGCAAAACTATGATGCATTGGCCCGTGCAGCTATTGCCGCAGGTTATTGGCGGGAGGCCGTGCGGATGCGTTACCTGCATTCGCTGCAATTACTGGAAGCAAAACAATTGATTGCGCCGGGCAAGGATAAAACAAATATGGATTATCTCCGGGAACTTACCAGTACTGCCTGGCATAAGCCCTTTGCTAAACTTACCCTGCACTATGAATATATATGGTATGGGCAGCAACCGCTGAATAACGGACAGTTTGCACAACTGGAGGAACAATTTTCAGCGTTTAAAACATCTTTAAGATAACAACCCGTGAGAGCAGCCATCATCATAACTATCTCTATCCTTACACTCGGTGTTATTTTCCTGCTGGCATTGGCGGGGATCAGTAACACAATAGTGGAGGAGGATAACAGGTTTTCACGGGAGCATATCACTTATAGCAGCAGGGATAAAAAGCCTTTTGGCAGTTATGTGCCGTATAAGCTGCTGGAAAATTTCTTCGATAATAATAAGGCGAAGGTCATCACCAAATCATTTGCACAGACCTACAGGAAAAATGAGCATTTCCGGGAAGCATCCAACGATATATACATTATTGTAGCAGGCCGGCTCTATGCCACAGAAGAGGATGTGAATGCCATGTACAATTATGTCAGTGCAGGCAACAGGTTGTTTATGGTGGTAGAAAAAACGGATTCATTGCTGGAGGCGGTATTTAACTTTTCTACTACCGCAGATACCACATTTAAACTACCTTATGATGTGGCCGTGCAATCTTTTGTAAATCCAGGATTTGCGCCGGATACTTTTTTCTCGGCAAAAGGCATCTCAATGCTGGATGCATTGGGTAAAACAGATACAGCTATCACTACCATATTGGGTACCAATGCGCAGCATGCTCCTAATTTCTTCCGCATCAATGTAGGTAACGGGCATTTGTTTGTGCTGCTGAACCCGATGACCTGGACGAATAATTTCCTGCTGGAGAAGAAGAACATCAAAGCGCTGGAGAACCAGATGGCTTATCTGCCGCAGTATCCACAGAATGTTTACTGGGATGAATATTACAAACAACTGCGTTACCGCCAGCAGGGGGATTTCTCCAACTGGCAGGTATTAATGCGGCATCCTGCGCTTAAATGGGCTTTGTGGCTGGCGGTGTTATTACTCCTGCTATATGTATTGTTCGAGGGTAAACGCAGGCAACGGCTCATTCCTCCAAAACCAGCACTGACCAATACCTCGCTGGAATTTGCAGAAACACTGGGGCGCTTGTATTACCTTCATCACGACAATAGTAACCTTGCCCGTAAAATGATCCAGCATCTGCTCGAATATATCCGGAATCATTATTACCTGAACACGAGCCAGTTGAATGATGAATTTGTGCTGCTGTTATCCCGTAAATCAGGCCATCCGCAGGAAGCAGTAGCAGAGATGTTCAGGCAGGTGCATGCCTTACGGTTGGCAGACAGTGTTTCAGATAACGAATTACAACATTTCTATAATAGCATCTATCAATTCTATTTAAAAGCGAACTAATGGAAGAAGTAAACACCTTTGAGCCGCGCACAGACCTTTCTGCTGTACATACAGCCATCGCAGCAGTAAAAGCAGAGATGGCAAAAGTGATCATAGGGCAGCAACAGATGATAGATCTGCTCGTTGCGGGATTGCTGGCAAACGGGCACATCCTCATTGAAGGTGTGCCCGGTGTGGCAAAAACCCTGGCGGCCAAATTACTCGCCAGCACAATAGATGCTAAATTCTCCCGTATCCAGTTTACGCCCGACCTCATGCCGGCGGATGTGTTGGGTACCTCTATCTTCAATCCGCAAAGCAAAGAGTTTGAATACAAGAAAGGCCCCATCTTCGGCAATATCATCCTGATAGACGAGATCAACCGGGCACCGGCTAAAACACAGGCGGCTTTGTTTGAAGTAATGGAAGAACGCCAGATCACCAACGACGGCGTACCTCATTTCCTCAATCAGCCTTTTATGGTGATCGCCACACAGAACCCGATTGAGCAGGAAGGTACTTACCGTTTGCCGGAAGCGCAGCTGGACCGTTTCTTATTTAAGATAGAAGTGAAGTATCCGCAGGTGGAAGAAGAGGTAGAAATATTAAAAGCGGCCAACCTGCAAAAAAGTGCGCATGTGCTGGACAAAGTGGAAAGTGTACTCACGGCCACTCAGGTGCAGGACCTGCAAACACAGGTGAGGCAGGTATTACTGGACGAAAAACTGCTGCAATATATTGCCACGCTGATGAATGAAACCCGTCATAATCCCAGCATTTACCTGGGCGCTTCCCCGCGTGCATCCATTGCCGTGATGAACTGCGCCAAAGCCATCGCCGTGATGAACGGACGTGATTTTGTAACACCGGATGATGTTGTATATGTATTGCCGCATATTTTACGGCATCGTATTATGCTCACCCCGGAAAGAGAAATGGAAGGTATTACACCTGATGATATTATTGGAGAGATCCTTAAAGCCGTTGCGGTACCACGTTAATATGGAAACGCCAGTAAGATTCTACTATTCGCTTTTCTTTCATACCCGCTTGTATCTATCGCTGGGTGCTGTAGTGGTATTATTTGTAGTGAGCTTTTTTGCGCCGGCTGTTTATCCCTTTGCGATCATTGCCTTGCTGGCATTGGCTGCATTGGTGCTGCTGGATTTTGTATTGCTCTATGCCGCGGGGCGCGCATTACAGGCAGACCGTAAAATGGCGGAACGTTTCAGTAACGGGGACCCCAATGAAGTAAGCATCATTATCCGCAATAACTATAATTTCCCGGTACGGATGGAAATACTGGATGAATTACCTTTCCAGTTCCAGGAACGTGATTTTGTACGATATGGTTTTCTGAGGAGTAAAGAGGAACAGGCGTTTAACTATCAATTACGTCCGGTGGAAAGAGGGGAATACCAGTTCGGGGCTACGCATGTTTTTGTGAAAACGCCATTCAGCCTGCTCAGGAGGCGTTTTACTTTTAACCATCCGCAAAATGTGAAGGTATATCCTTCTTATTTGCAATTGCGTAATTATGAATTATTCTCTTTCAAACATAAGCTCAACGAAATAGGTGTACACCGCAAACGAGCGATCGGGCATAGCATAGAGTTTGATCATATTAAGGAATACACGATGGGGGATGATGTGCGTACCTTAAACTGGAAAGCCACAGCCCGCCGCGGGAACCTGATGGTGAATAATTTCACGGAAGAAAGATCGCAGCAGGTGTATTGTGTGATCGACAAAGGGCGGAATATGAAAATGCCCTTTAACGGATTGAGCCTGTTGGATTATGCTATCAATTCCACGCTGGTGTTCAGCAATGTGGCATTGCATAAGGGAGATAAGGCCGGGCTGATCACTTTTACAGGGTTTCAAACGGAGGTCCTGGCAGCAGGAAATAAGAAAGTTCAGCTTAACAAGATACTGGATCAGTTATATGCGCAGACCACACAGTGGACGGAAAGTGATTATGAGAGACTGGGCGTTAATTTGCGGGCTTCTCTTTCGCAACGTTCCTTATTGATCCTCTTCACCAATTTTGAATCTGCTTCTGCCCTGCAACGCCAGTTACCTTACTTACGCCAGCTGGCTAAATATCATTTGCTGCTGGTGGTGTTCTTTGAGAACACAGAGATCAAAAAGCTCAATGAGCAAAAGGCAACTGCCGTAGAGGATATTTACATCCAGGTGATCGCCCAGAAGTTTGCACATGAGAAAAAACAGATCGTAAGAGAGCTGGCGCAATATGGTATTATGTCCTTACTCACTACACCCGAGCACCTAACGGTGGATGTGGTGAATAAGTACCTTGAGCTAAAATCCCGCATGCTTGCTTAGTTACAGCGGTTCTTCCTTTTCAAAATCTTTCGGGCCCTTGTTGCCCAGCTTAGTGAATTTGCGGATGTTATAAGTGATGTTCAGGCTGAGGTAGCGTACATTCTTCCGGTTATTGGAGAACTGCTCATAGTCTTTCGTTAACTCGTAGAAGTTCTTAACGGTAGACCCGAAGAGATTTTCTACAGTGAAGGATACATTCATTTTACGTTTGAATAAGTTCACCTGTCCGCGTAGACCACTATTGAAACGTGCTTCCTGTTTACCCTGAGCATAATAACGGGGGCCATTATACCTTCCATTCACGGAGATCGAGAATACGCGGATGCGGTAGGCTGCCCAGACGGTTAAGTTGGAAGTCCATCCTTCCACATGGGCAAATTTATCACTTACGGCATCTTTTCCTTCCTCTCCGCCATCCGTTGTGGTATTATAATAACGGATACCTCCACTGATATTCATGTTGATGGCACCTTTGTTGTTCTGTATGGCTTTAAAGAAGTGAGAGTTGAGGGTAAGGTAGAAGTTGCGGTCCTTCCTGCTGGCAAGGTTCACAAAAGTACTGGTGTTGATGATGGTGGTATCATTGATGTATTCCACTTTGGTATAACGGGAAATGATGTCACTGGCATCCTGTTGTTCCAGGCCGGCTTTAATTTGATGGCTCTTGATCTGCACAGTATATTCCATGCGGTAATCCTTTGTGAAAGAAGGCCGCAGATTGGGATTCCCGGTACGGATGTTGAAACTATCGGAAGTGTTCACAAAGGGATTCAACTGGTCCGGAGAGGGGCGGTCCATATTCCGGTTGAAATTGAATGTGAGCTGTTGTTGTTTGTAATCGTACTGGAAGTTGATACCCGGGGAGAAGTTCGTGTATTTGAAAGGTACGCGGCTTCTCAGGGAATCCAGCAGGGCCATCTGGTTAAAGAACTGGATCCCCGGATTGAAGCGGAGATTAGCCATATGATCTTTCCAGGGGCTATAATTGATACCGAGCGAACTACGGATCTCATATGTTTCATTGTTGAAACGGTTGCCGGCATATTGTTCTTCTGATTTGGAGCCAGTATATCCTAAGCGGCTGGTGAAGTTATAGCCGAGTTTCCTGCTGCGTTTCCCATAGGAGGCGCTTACAGCATAGTTCTGGTTGAAATCAGAATAATCTGTAGAAAGCCTGGGTGCAGGTAACATTTCAATATCGTTTACATTCTTGCGGGTGGCGAGGTTGAGGTTGCTACCTCCGCTCATTTCCATGCTGCTGCTCAGGTCGTAGTACTTACCGTCAGAGAGCGGCTGACGGAAATGGAAGTTGCCGCGCATGCTGAAATTGCCATTACGCCGTTTGTTCCTCTGCAGGGATGTGTCTTCCGTTAACAGGTAGAAATAATCATTATTCCCATATCCGCTGCCGTTGTTCTTTGTGAAGTTGAAACCTGCTTCCAGTTTCTTTTCCCGCTGTTCATATTCTTTTATATAGTTCCAGTCCGTTACTCCGCGGAACCCGTTCCTGCGGTTTATATTGTCCTGGGCCTTCTGCATAGTGGGTTTATGGGTATAATCACTATTGGTGCTGTTATTGGAACTGTTGCTGCCATCACCCGTCCAGCCAAGGGTTACTGAGCCCCGGAGCTTTTCTTTCTCCGTGATCTTCAGTTCGTAACGGCCATTGAGGTTATGGTTGAAATTATAAGAGGTACGGAAGTTTTTCTGGTCCAGGAAGGAAGTGTCGCCTCCCGGTACTTTCGGGAAATAGCTACGGTTGAGGTAAGAGCTGTCTGAATTATATACTCCGTTATTAAAATATGTTACCTGGAATGGCGCGAGGTTGAGATTGTAGCGCATTTTGGCGTTCAGGTTCCTTCTGCTGTCCATTCCCGCAGTAAAGGCGGCGGAATAACCCCTGAACTGGATCTTACGGGTAATGATATTGATATAGCGGATATTGGTACGGCCTTCTACCAACGCCTGTTCTGCTTCTACGGGGTCTGGTGGTACTTTCAGCACTTCTATCCTTTCGATCATGAAAGAGGGAAGGTTGTTGAGGTAGCTGTTGTAGTCCATACCGGTGAGGGCAATGGGTTTATCATCCACATAAAACTTCACCTTATCCTTTCCCTCCATGGTGATATTATTATTAGCATCTATGGTGATACCGGGTACATATTCCAGCAGTTCCATACCAGTACCGCCGGGCAGGAAGTTTTCGTCCGGCGTGAAAATGATACTGTCTTTGTTCATGGTGAACATCTTCTTCTGGCTCACGATGGTCACTTCTTTCAGGGTGCGGGTGCCGGTTTCCAGGAGAATGGTGCCCAGTTCCCAGAGTGTACGTTCTGCGTTCACCTTTACATTCACAAAGTAGGGCGCAAAGCCCATGGTGCCAATCCTTACGATATAACTACCATATACTACAGGTTTTATAATAAAAGCACCCCGTTCATCGGCAGCGGCGCCGGTGACTACGGTGGAATCGTCCTCATTGAGCAAGGCGATGGTAGCAAATGGAATGGGTTCCTTGTTGGAGGCCTGCAAAACTTTTCCTTTAACAGTACCGGTTTCGGTATCCTTATTAGAAGGGGGTTGTTGTGCTTTTACTTCGCTAGCTAACATACATCCGAGCAGGCAAAGGCTTCCGAAAATGGTTGCAATGCTGCCATTTGGCTTGATATTCATCTAAATGATAATATAGGTTGATGTCCGAAAATTACTACCCCGCATCCAGTAAATAGTAACAATTACACATAAGCGGGATAATCGGGATAAATGGTAGGGCTGTGTCTTTTTTTGCCTGATGGTCTCTTAGTTCTTCTGTTCGCGTACCTATATGACGTCAAACAGCCGTAAATCCTGTACAACAGTGGCAAGTTTTTTTTAATAGGAGGTAATTTTACGGGTATTTGGGGGAAGGGGCAGATCATTTCCTGATCAGCCGTTGATCGATGAGCTTCATCAGTTCATCGCGGTGATTTTTACTGACGGGGATCTTATGCGTACCGGAGGTGATCTCGTTGCCGGAGAAGGCCTGGATCTTATCTGCCGCCACAATATAGGATTTATGTACCCGGAGGAATTTTCCCGGGGGCAGTTGGTTTTCCGCAGATTTGATAGTGGCCAGGGTCATATATTTCCCCTTTGCCGTATGGATGGTGATATAATTCTGTGCGCCTTCTATAAAAAGTATTTCCGCATAAGCGATCTTTTCAAAGCCATGCCCTGTTTTAATAAAAAGGTGATCTGCGGGAGCCGGGGTATCCGTAAATAATGCCCTGGCACGGTTCACAGATTGCAGGAAGCGTTCCGGCGTAATGGGCTTAACGAGGTAATCCAGCACATTCAGCTCAAAACCTTCCAGGGCATAATTGGGATATGCCGTGGTGATGATCACCAGTGGCTTTACGGTAAGACTTTTAAGAAAATCAATCCCCCTGATCCGGGGCATCTGGATGTCCAGGAACATCAGGTCAATCTTCTCTGCCACCAGCACTTCATTAGCTTCCATGGCATTACTGCATTGTGCCACCAGCTGAAGAAAGCTGATATCTTTTACCAGCAGCTCCATACCCTCGCGGGCTAATGGTTCATCGTCTACTATGATGCAACGGATGTTCATGCAAGTTGTATACTGAGTAAAACTATGTATTTTTTCGGGCTGTCGTAGATCTTTAACTTATGCTGGTGCGGATAAAGGAGTTCCAGTCTTCTTTTTACATTGATCTGCCCGATCCCTCCGGCCTCCTGTTGAGCAGGCATTTCATCTTTGCTGTTTTCAATCCGGAATGCAAAGGTATTGTTTTGCTGTTCCAGCAGAATATGGATGTAATTCTCCGGCCCGGTGGACAGGTATTTGAAGGCATTCTCCACAAAGGCAATGAGTAATAGTGGCGCAATAGAGAAATCCTTTACGCTTTCCTTTACTTCATAATTGATCTGCACGGCATTGCCCTTGCGTAATTTCTCCAGTGCGATATAATCATTGAGGTAAGCGATCTCTTTCTCAATGGGAATTACCTCCGTATTACATTCATATAACTGGTAACGCATCATGTCTGAAAACTTAGCGAGTGTTTGCGCAGCTGTTTCAGGGTCTTTGCGGATCAGTACATAAATACTGTTGATGGCATTGAACAGAAAGTGAGGGTTCATCTGGGCACGCAGGAACCTTAGCTCATGCTGCATCTGGTGTTTCTCTGCCTGGTTGTTCCGCCTGTCTGCTACCACTTTGTCTTTAATGATCTTAACGGCGATCGCTCCAAAAGCTGCATAGGTATTTGCCATCAGCACATAAGAGAAAAATGAATGGGGTATGCGGGTAAAAATAGTGAAATGGATACCCGCAATGAATGATGTACAAACCAGTATATCCAACATGATGGCTAAAGCAAACTTCCAGTAGTTCCGTGGATGAAAATAACGGGGAACTATCCAATACATACCTAAGTACACACAAGCACCCTGCCCCATTATCCAGAACGAGATCGACAGGATGGCATTGCCCAGCGGCATATGATTCATTTTCATGGAAAACGTGATCCAGAAAAAGGCATAGGCGATCCAGAAAAGGATGTGATGGACTTTATATCTGTATAAGAGGTTCATGTAGCCAAACTACTGTGGTTACTGTAATGTAGCAATCTTTATTGATGAAATGCGGGAAGGAATGGATGAATATCCACGGCGCAGGCGCTTTCATCCAGCCGGCCTTTGGATGGCCAATTCCCTTTTTCCGATACCTCCGGCCCGGTTCCTTGCCCCGGCAGATGATTTTCTTGATAAATAATTGATAATCATTAAATTGAACCGTCCCGGCCGGCAGCTGAGGTGGTTTTTCTATGATAGGGAAATCATTGATATATAATATTTTGCCTGATTTTCAGTTATAGTACAAATCAAAATCCCGATCGCCCGTTCCTATGTTCCTAACGAAGAAGCATATATTATTTATTTCCACGCAGCTGCTATTGATCATATCTGGCAAGGCCCAGAACCTTATACCTAATCCGAGCTTTGAGGATGTGAATATTTGCACAGAGTTTAATGCACCCTGTTCGCCATCGGCCTGGGAAAGCGTAGCGCCGGAAAGCATGCGGCTGGATTATATGTACAATCCCGTTCCGGTAGCGGGGAATAATTTTATCAGGCTGGTATATGCTGCTCCGAACAGGAAACGCAATTATGCACAAACGCAATTGCTCTGCCCTTTGGAGAAAGGCCGCAAATACCGGATCACACTGGTGGCTGGAAAAGACGAGGAAGGCATTCCTGAACTGGACTTTCATTTTGATACTGCTTACATTTTCCGGGAGTTTGCCAATCCTTTGACGGAGTTGCAGGCTCATCTGAAAATGGAGGCCGGGGATGTGATCAGATCAGTAAAGGGCAGGATCAATTTTTATACTTTCCAGCGTGAGTTCACGGCAGCAGAAAGTTATGGTTATGTACTGATCGGCAACTTCCAGGAAGGACCATTCAGTTCAGAGAGGATTTATAATTATGTAGACAGTATCAGCATTGCACCTGTAGGAGAGCAGGGGCTACTTTGTGAAAATGCCGTAAAGATAAAGGAGCGTTTATATGAGCAGCACCGCCGCCATTTGATCCCTGCTGTTTTTTACCGGCGCTTGCAGGAAAGCCTGCAAAGGCCTGTGCTACCGGTAAAATGTATCACCATCCTTGTGAAAGACGAAAAGATCTTTACCGCCAGGGGAAGGGCATTAGAGCCGGAAGCCGCTGCCAGGTTGGATTCTGTGCTTCGGTTGTATGATCCCGGAGTGGGTATGAAAGTAACTATCACAGGGCATTCTGCTAAAGCAGGATCGTACAATTTCAATAAAGTAATGTCCCTGGAAACTGCAAGGAAAATAGCAGATATACTGGTGTACAGGAGCGGGTTTAATTATGATGATATCGCCATTGACGGGAAAGGCAATACCATGCCACGTTTCGATGCTTCCACAGAAGAAGGGCGGGAAGGAAATACATATGTAACACTGGAATGTTGTATTCCTCAGCTGGCGCCTGAGCCGGAGATAGCGCAAGCAGTGCCTCCTAAACCAGATACGCTGGTGATCCCGGATGTATTGTTCCGGTTCAATAGCAGTGAATTGAATGCAAAATTATATAGTTCGCTGGACAGCCTTATTCAGAAGATCCCAAGGGAAGAAGTGATACAGCTGCAACTGCTGGGGCATACAGATAATGTGGGGGCGGATGAATATAACCTGGACCTTTCCCGCAGGCGGGCTATGTCTGTAGCAGAATACCTGCGGAAAAAGGGATTGGAACAGGTCATAAGGCATGTGGCTGGTATGGGAGAAGCCTCACCTGTTACAGGAAATGATACACCTGAAGGCCGGAGGAAGAACCGGCGGGTGGAGATCATTATTTATAAAGGGGCGGATTAGTTTTCGAATTACCCAGGCAGGCAATTATAAAAAAAGGCCAGTCAACATTAGTTGGCTGGCCTTCAGCATTTTTAAACAGTTCAAACAGGAAGATTATTTTGCCAGGTAGGAGCGGAGCATCCAGGCCATTTTTTCATGCTGGCGGAGGAGCCCTGTAACGAAATCGCTGGAGCCAAGGTCTTTTTGCTTGTCGCTGAATTCAGTGATCAGTTCCCGGAGGCTACGGATGATGGTTTCATGATCATCCAGCAGGTTCTTGATCTGCTCAGATTGTTTGCTGGTATACTCAGGTTCCAGCAGGTTAGTGAGTTTCAGGAAATCTACCAGTCTGCCTGTGCTGTAATGTCCGATCATACGGATCCTTTCTGCTACTTCGTCAATGATCTCTGCCAGATCGCCATACTGTTTTTCAAAGAAAAGATGCATCTCAGAAAAATTGTCCCCTACTACATTCCAGTGGTAGTTGCGGGTTTTGGTATAGAGGATGTGTTCATCCGCTAACAATACCTGCAATTTGTCTGCTACTTCCTGTAAATGTTTCTCGGGTACGCCAATGTTTACTTTCATGGTTATAATGTTTTTTGGGTAAAAAATTTGACTCTTTATAATTCGATCAGGGCATAAACCTTATCATTCAGGTAACGCCCGCCGGGATGCATCGCTGAATAATCCAGGTTGATCCAGTATTCTCCCTTCATCTCATGATAATATAACTCTTTTACAGGGGGATTGTTGAATAAAAGCACAATTGCCTGCTTTAATACCTCAAAATCCTCTGCATTGCCACAATACAGTTCCGGATAGGCATGCCCCCTGATCAGCACGATCCTTGTTCTGGCTCCGATGGACTGCAAGCAGGAAGCTACCAGGATGGAGTGATCATCACAATCACCGCCCAGTCCATTCCTGATGGTTTCCATGGGGGTGGCAAAGTATTCATCCCGCTGGCTGTCGTTCACATATTTAAAATTCTTTCTAATATGAGACCAGAGGGAAAGGTACCGGACGATCTTCCCATACTTTGGCCAGTATTCATCGAAGTTAGCGACAGAATATTCAACGGAAAAATTGCGGACGGTGGAGTCCTGGTAATTGATCTTTTCCCGGATGCCCCTTACGGTCTTATCCACGTAGGTTTCCACTTTACGGGGATAGAAGCTCAGGATGTCCAGTTGCTTGTTATCCCGGGTACCCCAGTTGCCCTGTACCATACCCTGGTAGTCGTTCAGTACATTGGTGAACGAATAGCGGCCGGTGAGGGAATTGAATACCATTACCCCTGCCACCAGTACGAAAGCGGGAATGATCAGGGGCCTGAAGATCCATAAGAGGATGCGGGTGAATAAAAAAGCAATGAGGATGGAAAGGAACAGGTCTATATGCCATTGCCCGAGCTGAACTACCGGCATGAACCGGTTAATATATGGGGCCAGTGGCAGTAATGTCAATAGGCTCAGCAGGTTCAGCAGGAAATGCTGGAAAGTTGTGTATTTGCTCTGGTCAATGGGCATTGCGAATATTAGTACCGCAAAATTATGCCAATTATGCCGTACGGAACCTTAAACATTTATTAAAGAATCCGTACGGCTTACACATGTGCATCAGAGAAAATGGGGCAAAGCCTGTTTGAAAGAAGTGCTTTCCCGGATAGATTCAATTTTCTGCAATGCGTCCTTCTTCTGCTTGTCCATTTGAAGGTGTTGGTATATTCGGTTAAGTACGCCGTAATTCAGGAGTGAGAAAATTTTGAAGTCAAGTTTCTGGGCCATGTCCATGGCAGATTCGGCAGCGCGGATGGCTTTGTTGAAATCACTCTCCCTGTAATAGATGCCGGCTGCGATGATCTTTTGCAATGTTTCCAGGTGGCGGCCATTGAAGAAATCCGTATTATATTGTTTCAATATCCTTTCCACATGGGTATTGATCCTTTTAGCAGAAGTGATGTCTCCTGTATCCAGGTGGGCCTGTGCTTTCCAGCATAACATCATCAGGCGGAAAGGATCCGTTCTGTTGAAGAGGATGGAAGGATGTTCTTTAAACAAACGTTGCGTGAAGTTCAGCAACTGCTGAGGATCTCCCAGTAGCAGGAAGATGAAACAGATAGCACGGTACACCGCTTCTTCGCTAACTGTAAAAGGCTGCTTTTCCGGGAAACTCCAGCATTGTGCATAATGATAGATCTTTTCCCTGGCTGCTTCATTCATGATCCCGAACTTCAGGTATTCATAAATAAAGAGGAAGGCCTCATAAGGATTGATCCACATGGCCATAACGGTTTCATCTGCCATGCAGAGCTTTTTAATGCTCGCCAGTTCTACTTCACATTGTTCCGCATCCAGTTGCATTAAGGCCATTACAAAGAGGTTGCAGCGGATCTTCAGTTTGTCTTCCGGAGATTCAGCCATTCCCAGCAGGGTATTCAGCATCTTCCGTTTTTTGAAATGGATGAAATCGTCGCTGATGAAATTGCTGATGGGGTTCTTGCGGAAATAACCGGGAGGGAATATCCTCGAGAGCTGCGGTTGATGATTCCCTTCCTGCTGATAATGTAATACAACATATTCCAGCAGATGTGCTTTCCCCACAGTGTTGAGCGGCTGCTGGAATATGTATTGAATACCCTTCACCTGGTCGTTGGTGATGGCATAACGCAGTAACCATTTCAACACAGAGATCCGGAAAGGCGATTGCGGAAAATAATTTATCACCGTTTGCACCAGTTCTTCTGATAGTTCAGATCCGTGCTGTTGAATGAAATGCATAGCGGTAAAATATTCCAGCAGGAAATTATGGGCAAAGCGGACTTTTACATTGAACATGATCTCCTGGCTGAGATTTTCTTCTACCAGTATATTATCTGCAAGTAGTTCCTTGTAAGCGGGGAACAGGTCCGCATTTTGATTAAGCAATTTGCTTTTATCGGTGTAAAGGCCATCCCTGCCCATGTCCAGCAGCAACAGCAGTTTTTCGATGATCTTTATTTTAAAAGTGTTGTTGGGAGAATTAAAAACACGGTTGAGGATAAACTTAGAAATGATCTCGTAGAGGCTCAGGTTTTCATCTACAAACGACTGGTCAGGCGTACTGCTGAGCTGGCAGAACAATTGCAGGTAATATGGATGCCGCAGTTTTTGCAGGAAACTTTCCGAAAACAATCTTACCGTGGCAGGTTCATACTCACAATTATAAAGTACGGATTTTACCTCCTGTTCTGTTAGCAACGGAATATTCGTATTGGTTTCTTCATCCATTTCAGGCCCCAGGTACCAATAGCGGCGGAATGCAGGATATTGGGTGGATTGCTGGAATACATCTCCCCATGTGCCGGACCGGATGGAGAGGATCACTTTCACCCAGGGATGCTGGTCATTAGAGTACACAAAATCTTCCAGTTTGTTGTACAGCATCTTCAATTTATCGGCGCCCATGGCCAATTCATCGAAGCCGTCTATGATCAGCACCAGCCTGCCGCCTTTTTCATGTGTATTGGTGCTGAAATACTCCCGGAAGTTTTCACCATTACCAAGGTTTAGCTGGTTATCCAGCCAGGCGGATAGGGAAAAACCTTTTACCAGCAGGCTTCCGGCGGCATGTGCGTTGATGAACCAGCAGATATCCTGCTGGTATACAGGGTCCCTTCCAAACCAGAAATGCTCTGCTGCATGAACAAGCGCCATTGATTTACCCCAGCCTGCCGGTGCAATGAACACGGTGGCGGCATAGTCACTTTCCAGGAAGCGTTCAATATGAGAAAGGCAATACTGGCGGGGAACCGTATGATCAAAGGGAACGCCGCAACGGTTCTTGAGCGTAAGCAGCGTATAATGAGAAATGGCTGCGGCGCGTTTCTTTACATCGGCCCACCTGGAATGGTCTGTTTGTGCGGAGGGCCGCAGTGTTTTTTTATAATAATGTGCCTGAAAGTCTTCCCAATCTTTGAACCGGCAATATTGCGCGAGCGTGTTCAATGTATAGCGTGAGAAGCTATGTTGTGTAACCGCAAAACCGAATACCCTTTTGAGGGTAGTCTCACTAACAAGTTTGCCTGTTTGATTTAGGATGGCCTGCGCAAGGTGTTTGCATTGATTTGGTTGTAAGTTGTCTACCCCAAATTGCCGCAAGACCTCATTTTGTAACGTAATGATAAAATCGTAGGACAGGTCGATCATAAGGGAACAATTAATGGAACAAAAAGAATGAATTTGGATCGGGTACAATCGGGTAGATACGTAGAAAAATGAACATGTGGATTTAGGTTTTTAAAAATGGATAAACTGAATAGACTGCATTCTAATGAACGTTGATGTATTTGCGTTTAAAAATCAGTGACTTATAGTAATAAATTGCGGCATAATTTTTTTATATTTTTTTCTTCGTTATGAGTTAGGGAGAAAAACGTCATTCATTTATGTAGGATACCTAACTGCGTTCCCGGGAGTGAACTACTGGTGGTTTTTCATAAGGTTTTGACCCACTAATGACAGTAGACGCTAATTTCCACTATTAATAATCTTGTTCGTGTTCAATACACACATTGAACACGTTTTGTTTTGATTTTTTTAAAAATGAACAAAATGAACAGAATTGATTCATTTGAACAGAGTGGCTTTTCTGTGTTTGAATGAATAAGAATGGTACATCGTTTCCCCAATAACACCCATTAATTTCGTGCTATCGTGAATGTATTTCTGTACCAATAACCAAAACTATATCCTATCAAAAATGAAATGAACGGCCCCTGAGAAACTGTGAATGCTTTCAATCTAAATGATAGGCCTTAAAGAAACCATATCCTGCTTCATATGCAGGTCAATGCTTCTATTCATATAATTCAAAACTGCGATAGAAATATTTATAATAACCCAAACCCTTGTATATGAGGTTAAATGTTACTCCATGCAGCGTTATGCGCAAACTTATTGTCTTTACCGCAATCTGGCTCCTTTCCTGGCCTGTTGCAAATGCGTATGCTGCAAATACTGCTCCCCTTTCTCATATGCAATATTGGTGGTCCCCCACTACTGAAATTTCTGCTGTTACAACAGCAGAAAATTGGTATGGCCAATCACCATTATTACATAAACAGGAAAATGGATTTTTAACGCCTGCGGATATACGCAGTTTTTTTGCTGCAGGGCCTATTTCGAGCCCGGGCATCAGCGATCAGGATATTCTCAACCCCCTCCTCTGTTTAGGCTGTACTATCACGCAGCAAGGGCAATCCCATGACGGCAGCATTAATACGGCTTCGCATATTACTATTGGTATAGGCCTTGCTACACGTGCGGGTCAGCGGATCATTTTCCCCGGTACCTATGAGAATGGGGATAGTGTGGTATTGGATTTTGAAGTGCCCGGTGCTTTAAGTGCATCCGTTCTAAGCTCAATAAGATTGCAGGCTTTTAATGGCGGGTCCCTGGTAACCACTGTCAACATCAGTGACCTGGGAACCTTGCGTGTTTTAGGTACAGGCATTGGTACATCCGGAAAGATGCGGGCTGTAATGCCTATCGGCGGTACATTTGACAGGGTGGAAGTGACCATCGGTTCACTGGCAGGTTTGTTGAATGAGTTATATATATATGAAGTGACTGCTGTTGTGCCGGTAACTGTTTCTCCTTCTGCCAACCCCATTATTTCTCCAGCAGGGCAATCTGCTGTATTAACGGCATCGCACAGGCTGGGTGCTGCAACATTCCGTTGGTATGATGTTCCCAGTGGCGGTACCCCCTTATATACCGGTAATATTTTCACAACGCCGGTGCTTTTCCGCGGTGTGAAACAATATTATGTGGAAGCCACTACTACAGCAGATGGCAAAACCAGTTTCATCAGAACCGCCGCGAACGTAGATGTGGGAGGCGGCCCCGGTTTGTTGTGGACATTTGGTGATGAACAGCAAAGCCCCCGGAATTCCGGTGTTTGTGCGTTGTGTATCGTTACCGATCCGCAGAATGCCATAGACGCAGATACTACTACCTCTTCCATGTTATCTATGCCTGTAGGGCTTGCCAGCTCTGTTGGCCAGCTGATCAGGTTCCCCGGTATTTACCAGTCGGGCGACAGTATTGTGCTGGACCTTGAACTTCCCGGTCAGTTATACACCAAACAATTATTATCCGGTATCAGTATACAACCATACAACGGCGCAAGTGCTGCCGGTCCTGCTATTGCGCTGGACAATGATCTCGTTCGTTTACAGGTGTTAGGTATTGGTGTTGGCGGAACATCCAAGTTCCGTGTAGTAGTTCCTTCCTCCGTTACTTTCGATGGCGTGCAGGTGAACCTCAATGCACTGTTTGCAGAACTGGGTTTCCTGCGTGTATATGAAGCTGCTGCTATGATACCTGTAGCCGTAACGCCTTCACCTGCGGTTACACCTTATAATACATCTGTTAACCTGAATGCAGCTATCCGTTCTGCGGGTGCTACATTTAACTGGTATACACAACCAACAGGTGGTAGTGCTGTTGCTACCGGCGCCAGTTTCCCAACGCCGGCACTTACACGCAGCACTACTTATTATGTAGAAGCCGCTACTCCGGATGGCTTAACGAGCTTCAAACGTACTGTTGTACCTGTAAGAGTGGGTGGCAGCGATGGTCCATTATGGAGCCATGGGGATACACAGGAGAGCCCTAAGCTCAGTGGTGTCTGTGTTGGCTGTAGTGTACAGAACCCATTGCTGGCAGTGGATGGAGATACCACTACTGCTGCTACGGTGAACATTCCTTTGGGCGTGTTAAGTTCAGCAGGGCAATTGATCCGTTTCCCTGGTAATTACCAGGCAGGGGATAGTATTATCCTCGACCTTGGTATACCCGCGGGCCAGCTTTTATCTGCACAATTACTTTCCGGCATCCGCATTGAAACATTCAATGGTGCTACTTCTAATAATGATGCGGCTGCATTCAGTACTGCTTTGGGCAATGCACAATTACTGGGCATCCCCGTTGGCAGTACCGGTAAGTTCAAGGTAGCATTACCAGCTACGGCTGCATTTGATGCAGTACAGGTTTCGCTTGCACCAGTTGTGGGCGGCCTGGGCAATCTGCAGATCTATGAAGCTACTGCAATGGTACCTGTAACAGTTAACCCTGCCACACAAACCATACCTTATGGTACCAGTGCTACTATCAATGGAGCTAACCGTTTACCTTCTGCAACATTAAACTGGTATACAACGCCAACGGGCGGTACTGCTGTATTCAGCGGTCCATCGTTCGTTACCCCCAACCTTACGCGGCAGACTAAATATTATGTAGAAGCTGCCACACCCGATGGCAAAACAAGTTACGTTCGCTCACTGGCCACTGTTAATGTAGGTGGTGGCGCAGGGCCATTATGGACGTATGGGGACAGAGAGGAGAGCCCATTGATCACCGGCGTTTGTCTTGGCTGTAATGTTCAGGACCCTGCAAACGCAGTGGATGGTAATCCGAATACTTCCTCCCTGCTCAATATGACTGTAGGTGCATTGGGCGGTGTTTCCCAACTCATCCATTTCCCTGGTACTTACCAGGCAGGAGACAGTATAGCACTGGACCTTGAAGTGCCCAACCAATTGTTTAACGCACAGCTGCTGGCCGGTATCAATGTGCAAACCTATAATGGCAGTACCCCTAATGCAGATGCCATTACCCTGGACAATAATGCTGTTCGTTTACAGGCATTAGGCCTGGGAGTGGGCACAACCGGTAAATTCCGTATCACTATTCCTGTCAACAATACGTTTGATGGCGTAAAGATAGGTACCACGGCAGCGCTTGCCGGTTTAGGTAATTTGCGTGTATACGAAGCAGTTGCCTTTATGCCTGTAAATATTACACCTCCTGCTCCGGTAATTCCATCCGGTACTACTGCTACCATGACGGCAAGTGTAAGAGCACCGGGTGCAACTTATACCTGGTATGAAAGTCCGACAGGAGGTACTGCTGTAGGTACAACAGCCAGCTTTACCACACCCACATTAACCCGCAGTAAAAAATACTATGCAGAAGCTGCAACACCGGATGGTAAAACCAGCTTCGTGCGTACAGCTGCTCCTGTTACTGTAAGTGGCGGCCCTGGTCCATTGTGGACGTATGCAGACCAACAAACAAGCCCCATCATTGGTGGCATTTGCCTTGGTTGCAGCGTACAAAATCCCAACCTTGCTGTAGATGGTGATACCACTACCGCTTCCCAGGAAATGATCACAGTGGGTGTTGCCGGTTCCGTAGGGCAGCTCTTGAAATTCCCTGGTACTTACCAGGCGGGAGACAGCATTTCCTTTACATTGGGCGTACCCAATCAAATGCTGAGTGCACAACTGCTTTCCGGCATCAGGGTACAGACCTTTAATGGCACTACGCCTAATAATGATGCGATCACGCTGGATAATGACCTGATCAACCTGCAGGCCCTGGGTCTTGATCCAACCGGCAGCGTAGGAAAATTCCGTGTAACCATCCCTGTTAACAGCGGATTTGATGGGGCACAGGTAGATCTTACCGGGCTTGTTTCAGGATTAACCAATCTGAATATTTATGAAGCAGCGGCCTTTATACCGGTAACGGTTACACCGCCGCCGCCTGTTGTTGTGCCATTTGGCAACGATACAACGCTTACTGCTTCCATTCGCCTGCCAGGTGCTACTTTCAGCTGGTACGATACGCCAACAGGTGGTACACCACTGGCTACAGGTGCTACATTTAATACGCCTGTCCTTATAGGAGACAGAACATTCTATGTTGAAGCTTCCACACCGGATGGCCTGAAGAGTTATATCCGTACTGCCGTTCCTGTTACCGTGAGAGTTGGGCCTGGTAGTCCTGATCTCTCATGCGGCAGAGGTATTACTCAAACAAATGGCACAGTAGGTTTGCTTTGCTTACTCTGTGCTGTGAATACACCGGAACTGGCTGTGGATGATAATCCACAAACATCATCCAGGCTGCATGTGCCGGTTGGCCTGTTAGGCGGTGTGCAACAAACTCTCACCTTTGGCCATGAAAGTTCAGTAGGGGATAGTTTACGTATAGTGGTAGGATCTACCACAGGCCTGCTCAATCTCGCATTGTTGGGGAATGTTACTATCCGGCCACGTAATAATGGCGTTGAAAATGCGGCAGATGTAAGGCCTGTAAACAGTGGCCTGCTGAGCCTGCAATTACTGGATGGCGGCGCACGCCAGGTGATCTCATTTGTACCTTCACAGGTGTTTGATGAAGTAGAGTTCCGGATCACCGGTCTTGCTACTGCCGTTACGGAAGTGAACCTGTTCTACGTACAACAGATCACGCCAATGGCTAAAGTGGTTTCGGATACCGTTAATGTTTGCAGTGGTCAAACGGCTACACTGAATGCAAACTTCCCGGCCGGCGCTACTTTCAACTGGTATGATGCACCTTCCGGCGGGAATTTATTATTCACCGGCGCAAGTTATACTACACCTGCCATTACAGCTGATGCTGTATATTATGTAGCCGCTGTTTCCGGTACAGGTTGTGCAAGTGAAACACGCAAACCTGTATTTGTAAAAGTTGGCCTGGCCAGTGTTGCTGTTACTGCTAACAATATTACAATTCCACAAGGCGGCACGGCTACCTTTAATGTAAATACGCCTAACCCTGCATATACTTACAACTGGTATAGTGTACCAACAGGCGGAACACCATTAGCTACAGGCCCAAGCTTCACCACACCGGCATTGAATGTTACCACTACTTATTATGTGGAAGCTACCACCAGCACAGGTTGTGCCAGTGCCCAAAGGATTCCGGTGATTGCTACCGTGCAGGTCGTGAATCCTGATATACCCTGCGATGCTGCTACTGCACAGGTAAGTAATGTAAATGGTATCTGCCTGGGATGTTATGTAGATAATCAAAGCTCTGCCGTTGATGCAAGCACCACTACCTTCTCTACTATCCATGTGATAGCAGGCTTGTTAGGTGGTTATGCACAGCAAACACTCATCTTCCCGAACCCAAGTGACCTGGGAGACAGTGTGAGGCTGGTAATGTCCTTCCCTGCTTCACTGGCTGATGCTGCATTGCTGGGCAGTGTGCAGATTGCTACTTATAATGGCACGCAATATAATAATGACAGGGCTAACCTTACAGGTGGTGGTTTGCTTAATCTGCAACTGTTACCTGGTAATCAAACCGCTATTGTAACCTTTGCGCCGGCTGCTGTCTTCGACAGGGTGGAAGTTCGTATGAATGCTGGTTTGGCCACAGCACTCAGTGCTGCTAATATTCATTTCGCGCAACGTTTCATTCCTGTTCCGGATGTAACACCGGATACGGTGAATACCTGTGTGGGCAGTACGGCAACGATTGCTGTGGCGCCAAGGACTAATACCATTTTCCGCTGGTATAGCCAGGCAACAGGCGGTACACCATTATTTACCGGTACTACCTTCCAGTCAGGCCCTGTATCTACAGATACAGCCTTCTATGTGGAAGCGGTGAAAGCATCTATCAACTGTCCGAATCCGATCAGGACAAAAGCCGTTGTTAAGATCACCGGTGCCCCTGCTGCCCCAACACTGGATAATACATCTGTAAACACCTGCGCAGGTACCACAGCTACTATTAAGGCTACGGCTCCTGTGGGTGCTACCTTCCGCTGGTACGCGCAACAAACAGGAGGCACACCAATATTTACAGGCAATACATTTATAACACCTGCGCTGGATAGTTCTGTGATCTATTATGCAGAAACAATATCCAGTGGTGGTTGTGCAAGCGCTACCCGTACAGCGGTACAGGTAAATATTACAGCAAGGCCGGCCACTCCTGATATAACACCACCAAGCGCAGCTGTTTGTGCAGGCAGTGTTACCACACTTACTGCTACTTCCACTACACCGGGTGTTGTATTCAACTGGTATTCCAGCGCAGCCATGGATAACCTGTTATTTACAGGGGCTTCCTTCACCACACCAGCCTTAACTGCTACCACTTCTTACTTTGTAGTGGCAGTGAACGGACAGTGTGCAAGCGCTGCTGCGAAAATGGTGACAGTAACCGTGAATGCCGTTCCTGCCAAACCAACTGTTAGCATTAATCCTGCAAGCGGTTTGGTAGAGTATGGGCAAACAGCGGTATTGACTGCCAGCTCTGCTTCGCCAGGTGCAATAACCTATCGTTGGTTCCTGGATTCACTGGGCACTACGCCTATATTTACAGGAGCTGCATACACTACTCAGCCGTTAACTAATAACACCCGTTACTTTGTAGAAGCGGTGGGCGAAAGTGGTTGTGCAAGTATCGGCCGTACAGGCGTTACGGTATTGGTGAACAGGAATTTCAACCCGGGTTGTGATTTCGCGAATTCACAGTCCCATACTACCAACGGGCTTTGTGTACTGTGTGCAGTGAATAATCCGGATAATTCCGTGGACAACGATACCACCAATGTTACGAATATCAGCATACCGGTAGGTGTGGGCGGCAATGTTTCTTACTTTATGAACTTCGGCAGCCTTGCATCTGCAGGGGATACTGTTAAAGTAAGATTGTCCTTCCCAACCGGCCTGGTGGACCTGAGCCTGCTTTCTAATATCACCATCACTTCTTATAATGGTACTACTTCTAATAACGATACCAAGGCACTGGATGCAGCTGGCCTGAAACTGGTACTGCTTGGCGGTTCCGATCAACGCGCTGCATTGTTTGCACCAGGTGCTGCATATGACCGTATTGAAATAAGGATAACCGGTCTTGCTACCCTGCTGACCAGCGTGAACATTCAATACGCTAACCGTATCCTGGCTTCGCCAACGGTAACGGTAGATAATACAACAGTATGTGCCGGTGCCCAGGCTACTTTAACAGCCACTGCGTCTGACAGTACTACAGTAAGATGGTACACCGTACCAACAGGCGGTACACCTGTATTCACAGGTAAAGTATTTACCACACCTGTGCTGAATGCTACCACCACTTACTATGCAGAAAGTTTCCGTGCATCTACTAATTGTGCTAATCCGATCCGTACATCTGCTACCATACAGGTACTTACTGTACCACAGACCCCGCAGATCCTGTCAGGAGATACAGCGATCTGTGCCGGCAACAGTGCAATCCTGCGTGCCCGTGCAGTTGATCCAGCACATACTATCCGTTGGTTCCTCAGTTCAACAGGTGGTACGGCAGTTTCGCTGGATAGCCTGTTCGTAACAGGTGCGCTCACCACCACTACCGTATTCTATGCAGAAGCATATAATGGAAGTTGCGGTTCAGCAGTACGTGTACCTGTAACCGTTACAGTGGGCACGGCGCCAAATGATCCTGTACTGGAATCCGGTAATCTCACCATCTGTTCCGGTACCAGCGCAACATTGCGTGTAACTTCAGCCACCACAGGGATCACCATCAACTGGTACACTGTTCAATCTGGCGGTACACCGGTATCCACTGGTGCACAATTCACCACACCGGCATTGAGCACTACTACCATCTATTATGTGGAAGCTACCAGCACAGCCGGTGGTTGTGCAAATGGTGGCGGAAGGATACAGGCAGTAGTGAATGTGAATGCTACACCGGCAGTTCCGGTATTGGTGGATGCGGTTAGAATAACCTGCCGCAATCAGCCGGCTACGCTTTCCGTACAAAATCCTGTAGCAGGTATCACATATAACTGGTACAGTGCTGCAACAGGTGGTACCTTGTTATCTACCGGGGCTACTTATACAACAGGGCCATTAACCGATACCGCAACCTTCTTCGTGGAAGCAGTGGGTACCGGTAATTGTCCAAGTACCAGCCGCGCGGTTGCGAGTGTAAGTGTGGTATCCACATTGAACCCGCCAACTGTTGAATCTGCGAACGTTACTGTTTGCCGTGGTGCACAGGCTACCCTGAGGGTGCAAAATCCGCTGGGTGGTGTAACCTACAATTGGTACGATGCACCAGGTGGTAATAAACTGTTCACAGGAGCTGTGTTCTTAACAGGCGTACAGGTTACCGGCAGCAGTTACTATGTGGAAGCAGTAAGCAGTGGCGGATGTGCCAGTGCTACCATGACCCGTGTGGATGTTCAGGTAACTGATGCGCCAACCTTACCTGTAGTATTAGGTAATACAACAGTTTGCCAGGGAGATGCTATCAGTCTTTCCATACAAAACCCGGCAGCCGGCCTTACTTATAGCTGGTATGATGCTGCAGCAGGTGGTAACAGGCTGGCACAGGGAACAACCTTTGCACCAACAGGTGTAACTTCTTCTGTGACCTATTATGTAGAAGCCTCCAGCGGCGTATGCAGCAGTGCAGGCAGAACACCTGTAACCATCACCGTGAATCCTGCGCCGCCAACTGTAACAGTTGATGCAACAGCGAAAACAGTTTGTATCGGCAACACGGCAGACCTGCATGTAGTGAATCCACAACCGGGTCTTACTTACCGCTGGTATGATGCCGCAGTAGGTGGAACAATTGTTTCTTCTTCGCCAGACTTTATAACACCGGCACTCTCTGCCAATAAGGATTACTATGTGGCAGCTATCAATGGCAGCAACTGCGCCAGCGTTACCCGCACAAGAGTAAGTGTTACCGTAACGAATGGCCCCGCTGTTCCGGCAGCTCCGGCAGAAGTAACCGTTTGCCGCGGCAATCGCCCAACAGTGAGTGTGCAGAACGCGAACGCTAATCTGCAGTATCGTTGGTACGATGCGCCGATCGGAGGTACATTGCTCTTCACAGGCAATACTTACTCTACGGCAGATCCATTGAATGTAAAAGATACCGTGTACCTCGAAGCCAGCTTACCTGGTGGTACCTGCATCAGTAATGGACGTGCACAGGTAATATTAATTCCTGCAGATGCTCCGGGTAATCCTGTGCTGGTGAACAGTGGTGCAGTAACAGTTTGTACCGGTACAACGGCCACCTTCAATGTACAGAACCCAACGGCGAATGTAACCTACCGCTGGTATGATGCAGCAACCGGAGGTAATGTACTGCTGGCAAATGGTACGAGCTACACAACCGGTGTACTTACTGCGAACATGGACGTTTATGTGGAAGCACTGATTGGTGGAGGTTGCGCAAGTGCCGGCCGGGCAAAAGGTACAGCTACTGTATCTCCTGTTCCGGGTGCTCCGTTGGTAACAGCAGATGCGAATACGGTTTGTCCGGATAGCAGTGCAACACTGAGAGCTTCTTCTGCACAGCCAGGCCTGATATTCAGCTGGTATACTACAGCAACAGGCGGTACGGCAGTATTCACAGGGCCGGTATTCAGAACGCCTGGACTGACCACTGCTACTACTTATTATGCAGCAGCCGGCTTCAATGGTGGTTGTATGAGTACTACCCGTACACCGGTAACCATCAATATCTATGCAGCATTACCTGCACCAACTGTATCTGTGGCTTCGAAAACAGCTACATCCGTAACCTTCCAGTGGAATGCTGTTCCAGGTGCGTTGGGTTACAGGGTATCTGCAGATGGCGGTATTACATTCACACAACCAAGCTCCGGCCTCACCGGTACTACACATACGGTAACGAACCTGTTGCCGAACCAGACCGTGACCTTACAGGTAATGTCTATCGGTGCAACAGAATGTGCTAACAGCGCATGGTTCCAGGGAGGTGGCGGAACAGATAACCCTGCCGGTAATACCATCTTTGTACCAAATGCCTTCACGCCAAATGGTGACGGATTGAATGATGTGCTCCTTGTATATGGTACTACCATTGCAACTATGGAGATCAGGATCTACAACCAGTGGGGTCAGATGATCTTTGAATCGAAAGACAAAGGACGTGGATGGGATGGTACGATGAGTGGCAAAAAACAACCGGTGGGTGTATACAACTACATCCTGAGAGCTACACTGCAGGACGGCACAACCGTACAGAAACGGGGAACTATAACAATCGTCAGATAACCCAGACACCAGGCAAGCAATACATGCCGGAATGAAGTAACCCTTCATTCCGGCTTATTCCAAACTCGAAAAATTTTCTTCCTATGAAGAGTAAAATTTTAATAGCAGTGCTTTCATTGTGCACTTTATATGTAAAGCCCTCAATGGCACAGGTTGATCCGCATTTTGCACAGTATTATGCATACCCACTCTGGCTGAATCCTGCATTGGCAGGTGTGATAGATGGTGATTACAGGCTTACGGGCAACTATCGTAATCAGTGGGCTAATTTCGGCACGCCTTATTCTACTGCAGGCGTATCATTTGATGCGGCTACAGAAAAGAACGTGGGGCTTGGTATTACAGCCCTGAATATGTCTGCCGGGGAAGCAGGATATAACTACTTCAACGCCATGGCCACCGTTTCCTATAGTGGGGTAAAGATGGGTGCGAATGGAACTACAAGACTGGTGGCAGGTATCCAGGCCGGGGTGATCAATCGCCGTGTGGACCAGTCCAAATTCCAGTTGGGCAGCCAGTATAACCCCGTAATGGGATTTGATCCGAACATCCCATCCGGCGAAACATTACGCGCTACTTCTTCTACTGTATTTGATGCAAATGCAGGGATCATGTTATTTGATGGTAATCCCAATCACCGTTTCAACCCATTCATTGGTTTTTCCGGCGCACACCTTACCCAACCGGAAGATCCCTTTGTTGCTGAGAATAAAGAATCTAAATCATTACCCGTCCGTTATGTGGCACATGGCGGTTCCCGCATCCGTGTAACAGATATGGTGAACCTCACACCGCATGGACTGTACATGCGCCAGGGTAATGCAGAAGAAATTGTAGCAGGAGTGTATTCCCAGATCAGGGTGAATCCTGAGTTCGATCTTTTACTGGGGGCCAACTACCGGGTGAACGATGCGGTCTCTCCTTTTGCCGGTTTCAGCTATAAGAGCTTCACACTGGGCTTGAGCTATGATGCCAATACTTCCAACCTGAGAAGGTTAACCACCGGCAGCAATGCATTTGAACTTTCTTTATCCTTTATAGGCCGCAAACGTAGAATTATGCAGCCGGAATACTTTATCTGTCCGAGGTTATAATCGTAACACCAAAAGAGGAAATTATGAAAAGATTTACACTCATCCTGCTGTTGGTTTTAACAGGTCTTGTTAATCCTTTGCAGGCACAGACATATGTAACTGATTTCAAACGTACGGCGGATAATTATTTTGCACAGAAAGATTACTATTCCGCCGCGCAATATTACAGCAAAGCACTGGGCACTTTTACGGTAAAACCCGGAGAGTATAAACCTTACCTGCTGGAGAAAGGAGGGAAAAGCAAACAGAAAAGGCTGAAAGATTATGAGCAGGTAGTGTATCGCCTTGCTGAATCCTACAGGATGTATAATGATTTTGGTAATGCAGGCAAATGGTATGCAGAAGCCATCAACTTTGATCCTGTACAGTTCCCGCTGGTAAAGTATTGGTATGGGGTGTGCCTCAGGGCTAATGCAAAGACCGGCGAGGATTATGAAAATGCACTCGCGCAATTTCAACAGTTCAAACAATCCTATAAGGGAACGGATGAATATTCCAACAGGACCAATATCGAAATTCAAAGTTGTGAATTTGCGATAGAGGAAATGAAACATCCGCCAAGATATGAAGTAGTAAAAGTGGCAGGGAACATCAACCAGGGTGGTGCAAACTATGCCCCGGTACCGGTGAGCAATAACACATTCTACTTTACTTCTTCCCGCCCGGATTCCACATTACTTGTAAAGAAATCAAATCCTTTCATCAATACACTATACATCGCCAAGGGAGAGAATAGCAGTTTTGATAGCAATGAGAAATTATCCATACCCATGGAAAAGGGCACAGAACAAGGAGTTGCTGCTATTGCTCCCGATGGCAATACGTTGTATGTAACAAGATGGACAATCAAAGACGGCAATAAACAATCCGCCATCTACCGCAGCAACAAAGCCGGTAACGGGTGGACGGAACCACAGTTGCTGGATGCTACTATCAATGCTGCCGGTTACAGTGCAAAGGAACCTTTCGTTACTTCAGACGGTAAATATTTCCTCTTTGTATCAGACCGCCCCGGCGGCATGGGGAAATTTGACCTGTGGTATTGTACCATCAGCAGTGGCGGTACGCTAAGCGCAGCCAATAACATGGGTAATACCATCAACACCAAAGAAGAAGAAAGCGCGCCTTTTTATGATCCTAATAAACAGGTGCTCGTATTCAGCTCTAATGGCCGTGTTGGTTTTGGCGGGCAGGATTTTTTCAGCAGCAAGGGAAGTTTTGGTGGATGGACGGTGCCGGAGAACATGGGGTATCCTTTGAACTCCGCTAAAGATGATCAGTATTATGCCGCTTTGCAACCAAAGAATGCATTAAATAAAGGGTATATCAGTTCAGACAGGGAATCCATCTGCTGCCTGGAAATATTTGCGGTTAAACGCAAAGCCAAAATGGCCGGAGGTTTAGTGATGGATTGCGAAACAGGCAAACCGCTGGAAGGTGCAAAGATCACTTTGCTTGATAGTACGCAAAGGAATACACTCGAAACACAAACCACAGGTTATGGCGGTAATTATATGTTTGAACTGGAGATGAATAAAAAGTATAAAGTACTGATAGAAAAAGATAATTACTTCTCAAAGAATTTTTCCTTCAATACGGAACAACTCTCCATGGTGGACTCCATGATGAACCCTACTGTTTGTCTGAAACGATTTGAAATGAACAAACCGATTGTGATCAATGATATCTTCTATGATTACAATAAAGCCACATTGCGGCCGGAATCGAAACTGATCCTCGATTCGCTGTATTACCTGTTGCTGGATAATCCAAAGATGGAAATAGAACTTGGAGCACATACGGATAGTAAAGGAACAGATGCTTACAACCTTAAATTATCCAATGCGCGTGCTAAATCCTGTGTGGACTACCTGATCAGTAAAGGCATTCCACAGACCCGCGTAGTGAGTAAAGGTTATGGTGAATCAAGACCGGTAGCGCCGAACACATTGCCTAATGGTAAAGACAACCCGGATGGAAGGCAATTAAACCGCCGGACGGAGTTTAAAGTGTTACGGAATTAATTCAGATAACGCAGTAAGAAGTTCTGAGCGGGAATTCTTTCCCAATATGAACCATATCCTATCATATACAAGTAGTAGCCGGCATCCGCCGGCTACTACTATTTTGGATCGATCTAATGAAAAAGAAGGTAATAAAAAGGCTGCCCTGCATTGCAGAACAGCCCTCTCCATCTATCAACTAAAAAATAGTACGCTTATTTTCCGATCTTAGCTCTTGCAACGTTGCTATCAGCAGGAGGTGTAGCAGCGGTTACATAGTGAACTCTTGCAAAGTAGCTGTACTTCAGCAGAGAATCGTAGTTAAACTTAACAGAATCACCTGTTGCAGGTTTGATCTTCTTAACCGTAATGGTTTTGATCACAGCAGCATCATTAGTGGTGCTCTTCTCTGAACCCAGGTCTAAACCAACTTCCAGCGTTGGATTTTGCGTACGGAGCAAAGCAGTATCGCCTTTGATCACGCTGAATTTGTAAGTGATGTCTTTAGTGCTTTTGTTGATCTTAATGGTCAGATCAAAAGTACTGTCTGTTCTTTCCTGAATGGTCACTGTTCCACCTCCGATTTCAGTCGCCGTTCTCAGTGGGATTTCTTTTTTGCGTAATACTCTTGCAGGATCATCGTCAGAGCAGGATGCGAGGGAAATTCCAAAGATAGCAGTAGCGATAAGCCCCAGTGAAAGAGCTTTGTTTTTGTTAATAAGCATGGTTTCCGTTTTAAATTAGCTTGTTTTCAAATTAGGTTAAAGTGTATTCCCGTTTGTGGTACGCTTGTAAAACGGGCATCGTTTTAAAATGTTACAAACATTTTAACGATTTCTTTGCAAATACCCCTGTTAGTATAGGTGAAACCGGCTGTGATGGCTTGTTTCACTATGAAATAATTTTTTTATTTATCCTGTATACTCCTGAATAACAATCTCCGGCAACGATTGGTTTTAGGAATTATTGTTAAGGATGAAACCAATTCGTCCGGCATGCGGCAGGGATAAAACGGCGTTGTAATTTTTCGAATGGCCAAATCAATGAAACAATTACCTTTGTATCCTTCAATACAACGCATATGAAAATGTAATACCGTCGGCCTATTTGCGTGCTGACGATCTCCTCCCCGAACTATCGCGCTATAACCTGGTGCATTACACCTTATTCTATTTATTAAATATCAACATTACTACATGCGAACTATTACGCACGTTACGTCGCGCACATACAGGCTTTTTCAATTAATTAAGGAAGCGCTGAAAGGAGACGAAAAAGTTTATACAACCGGGAGTATCAACCGGGCATTAATATTACTGGCCATTCCCATGATGCTGGAAATGACCATGGAATCGTTATTCGCATTGGTGGATGCTTTCTTTGTGGGAAGATTAGGCAAGGCCGCTATTTCCACTGTAGGATTAACAGAATCTGTATTAAGCCTCATATATGCCATCGCCGTTGGGATCAGTATGGCTGCCACTGCCGTAGTGGCCAGGCGTATTGGAGAAAAAGATCCTGAAGGAGCTTCCAAAGCTGCGGTACAGGCACTTTACCTGTCACTGGGGTTTTCTGTGATCGTGAGCATTTGCGGCATTCTCTTTTCCAGGGAGATCCTGGGACTGATGGGAGCCGATGCAGAAATGATCCGTTCAGGACATACGTACACACAAATAGCCATGGGCTCTAACCTGGTGATCGTACTGCTTTTCCTGATCAACGGGATCTTCCGTGGTGCCGGTGAGGCCAGTATCGCTATGAGGAGTTTATGGCTGGCCAATATCCTGAACATCATCCTGTGTCCGCTGTTTATATATGGACTGGGGCCTGTTCCTGCATTTGGACTGGAAGGTGCTGCGATAGCCACAACAATTGGCCGTGGTACCGGCGTGGCTTATCAGTTATACCATTTATTCAGTGGTAAAAGAACTATCCAGGTGAGCTGGCGGCATATCCGTCCTGAATGGGAGACCATTGCGAAGATGATCAAACTGGCTTCCGGTGGTACCTTGCAATTCCTGATCGGTTCAGCCAGCTGGATCTTCCTGATCCGCATTATTTCCCAGTTTGGAGAAGATGCGCTGGCAGGTTATACTTTTGCCATCCGCATCATTGTGTTTGCTATCCTTCCTGCATGGGGCGTAGCAAATGCAGCTGCTACCCTGGTAGGGCAAAACCTGGGAGCAGGAGAACCAGAGCGGGCAGAGAAGAGCGTCTGGAAGGCGGCTTATTTAAATATGATCATACTGGGCTTCGTGTCCATTGTGTTCATCATCTTTGCACCCTGGATGCTGAGCTTCTTCTCTAAAGACCCGGCTGTACTGGCTTACGGAATAGAAGGGCTGCGACTGATCAGTCTCGGGTATATCTTTTATGCATTCGGGATGGTGATGGCACAATCTTTCAATGGGGCCGGAGATACCAGAACACCTACCATTATTAATTTAATAGGCTTCTGGGTGATACAGATACCCCTGGCCTGGTTCCTGGCCATTCCATTGAAATGGGGGCCTACAGGGGTTTTCTGGGCTATCTTCATTGCAGAGTCAATAATCGCTACCATGGCGGTGATCATATTCCGGAAGGGGAAATGGAAGAAAGTAAAGGTTTAGTAGCTAATTGCTTACATTTGCTGCGTTTTTCAACCTTTAATTAATTCATTACATGTCTCTTACCGTAGTTGGCACCATGGCTTTCGATGATATCGAAACGCCCTTTGGTAAATCGGATAAAATCGTAGGCGGATCAGCTTCTTATATTGCCTGGGCTGCATCAAACTTTGTACAACCAGTAAACCAGGTTTCTGTGATCGGGGGCGATTTCCCGCAGTCTGAACTGGATGCACTCACTAAAAGAGGGGTTGCATTAGATGGTGTACAGGTGAAGAAAGACGAAAAATCTTTCTACTGGGCTGGTAAATACCACCTGGATATGAACTCCCGTGATACACTGGTTACAGAGCTGAACGTACTGGCAGATTTTGAACCCGTTATCCCGGCCAGCTACCAGGGAAGCGAATTCCTGATCCTCGGTAATCTGAGCCCGCAGGTACAGATGAGCGTGATCAATCAGCTCAGCCCCCGTCCGAAACTGATTGTAATGGACACCATGAACTTCTGGATGGACATTGCCCTGGAGGACCTGTTGAAGACCATTAAATTGGTAGATGTACTGGTAGTGAATGACAGCGAAGCCCGTCAGCTGACCGGTGAGTTCTCCCTGGTGAAAGCGGCTAAGAAGATCCTGACCATGGGTCCCCGTTACCTGGTGATCAAGAAAGGTGAACATGGCGCATTGCTTTTCCATGAAAACCATGTGTTCTTTGCACCCGCTCTCCCATTGGAAGATGTATTTGACCCAACCGGTGCAGGGGATACTTTCGCCGGCGGTTTCATTGGCCACCTGGCTAAAACGAAGGACATTTCCTTCGAGAACATGAAGACGGCGATCATCGTTGGTTCAGCAATGGCTTCTTTCTGCGTGGAGAAATTTGGTGCTGCCCGTTTAAGGGAGATCTCCAAAGAAGATATCTCTGCAAGGCTGGAGCAATTCGTGGAACTGGTGAACTTTGATATTGACCTGGTATAGTGCCAGTATATTATTATAGAAAAAAGGACCGTCCTGTGAAGGACGGTCCTTTTTTAGTTATAGGAATATCGAACCTTGAGCCTATGTGAAGAGAAGGATAGTATAACCTTTACCCTATGTTGAGCCTATGTCAACCCTATGTGAAACCTATCTGAAGCTAAAGAATACGTTTACATATTCTAAACTTTCACCATGCAGCATGACAATCATTTAAAGATGTCGTTCAGCACTTTTGCGAGGCGGATACCCCCTTTTGTGAGCTGACCGTTGAGGTCATCCACGAAGATATAATTGTACCGGTAGCTGAGTTTTTCACCATCGGGGGTACGGTCGTACACTTTGTCAGAAAGCAGGTGAGATTCCCACATCCAGTCTGTAATTGCCCCCATTTGGTAGGCTTTTTTATTTTGTGTGGTAACTACACGATTTAGATTTTGGGCATATTCTGTGTAGCTATATTGTTGAAAGTCAATTAAATGTTCGTCCCATACCCGGTGGAGGTTGGTAGGGCGGTCAAACCATGTCACATTGACCTTATTTCCACCCTGATCTTCATCTCTACCCACATGCAGCGGTTGGTGGAGGTCTCCGATCATGTGTACGAGGAAGCTGAGGGCGAACCTTTTCCGGGCTTTGGGAGTGGCAGGATCTTTCAGTTCTTTGATCATGGCAAGGATGGAAGTATAGAGATTTTCTCCTTTAGCCTCACTAACCAATTTGTCGAATTCCTGGCGGGAACAGTGACCTGGAAAATCGAGGTAATGCCAGGGCGAGGTATGTTTGTACAGGTTGGTAGTATCTGATTTAATGAAGTCCGGCCAGTTGGAGATCATGGCAAGGGTTTCGTTACCTATGATGTTCCGGATGGCGAGTTGGGCTTTAGGGGTCAGGTGCCAGGAGGCGATCTCTCCTACTACCCTGTGGCCAACAGGGCCCCAGGCTTTAACGGGTTGGATGCCGGAGAGCAATAGCGTTGTTGTCAGAACGCTTAAAAGGAGCTTTTTCATGTTAAACTATTTGTCGAATTTTGATACCCGAATGTCGGATTGTAAAATGACTTTATTGTAAAATTTTAACAAGGTCTTTACCTGCTAAAAGCCGAAATTCGTGAACCCGATCACCAATCCGAAACAATTATGCCTTTTAAGCTCCAAGCACCATATAAACCAGCAGGCGACCAACCCAATGCGATCCGTTTACTTACAGAAGGGATACAGGACGGAGAGCGTTTCCAGACTTTGCTGGGGGTTACCGGTTCGGGTAAAACGTTCACTATGGCGAACGTTATACAGAATACCCAGAAGCCTACCCTGGTACTTACCCATAATAAAACCCTCGTTGCACAATTGTACGGAGAACTCCGCCAGTTCTTTCCGGACAATGCGGTAGAGTATTTTGTAAGTTACTACGATTATTATCAGCCGGAAGCGTATATGCCGGTGAGTGATACTTATATAGAAAAGGACCTTGCCATTAATGAAGAGTTGGATAAATTAAGGCTCCGTGCCACCTCCAACCTTTTATCCGGCAGAAGGGACATTATAGTGGTAGCCAGTGTATCCTGTATATATGGTATGGGTAACCCTACCGATTTTGAGAACGGGATCATCCGGATCCATAAAGGAATGACCATTGGCCGGAACACCTTATTACATGGGCTGGTGAATGCCCTCTATTCCAGGACCACCGGAGATTTCAACCGGAGTAATTTCCGGGTGCAGGGAGATACGGTGGATATCAATCTGCCTTACGTGGATTATGGATACCGCATTACTTTCTTTGGAGATGAGATAGAAGAGATCGAGAGCTTTGATGTGAGCAACGGAAAACGGATCATGACATTGGATACCGCAGCGATCTTCCCGGCCAATCTTTATATAGCACCTAAGGACATGATGGTGCAGATCCTCCATGAGATCCAGGATGAAATGCAGGCACAGGTGGAATATTTTAAAAAGAACGGCAAACTCATAGAAGCACAGCGTTTATCCGAACGCGTTAATTATGATGTGGAAATGATCCGGGAGCTGGGTTATTGCAGTGGTATTGAAAACTACTCCCGCTTCCTGGACAGGCGGAAGCCTGGTATGCGCCCATTCTGTTTACTGGATTATTTCCCGAAAGACTTCCTGCTGGTGATAGATGAAAGCCATGCCACCATTCCACAGGTAAGCGGGATGTATGGCGGAGACCGTTCCCGTAAACTCACGCTGGTGGATTATGGATTCCGTTTACCCTCTGCGCTGGACAACCGGCCGCTTAATTTCAATGAGTTTGAGAACCTGTTGAACCAGGTGGTTTTTGTAAGTGCCACACCGGGAGAATACGAACTAAAGCAAACAGAAGGTGTGGTGGTGGAACAGATCGTACGGCCGACAGGGTTATTAGATCCTCCCATTGAGATCCGGCCCAGTAAGAACCAGGTGGATGACCTGCTGGATGAAATAGATAAACGTATATTAAAAGGAGACCGGGTGCTGGTGACTACGCTGACCAAGAAAATGGCAGAGGAGATGGACAAGTACCTGCACCGTATTAATATTAAGAGCCGTTACATTCACTCAGAAGTGGATACATTGGAGCGGGTAGAGATCTTAAGGGACCTGCGCTTAGGTAATATAGATGTGGTAGTGGGAGTGAACCTGTTAAGGGAAGGGCTTGATCTGCCGGAGGTATCGTTGGTGGCTATACTGGATGCAGACAAGGAAGGTTTTCTGCGGGATGAACGCTCCCTTACGCAAACAGCGGGACGGGCAGCACGGAATGTGGATGGCCTGGTGATCTTCTATGCAGATAAGATCACAGATAGTATGCGCCGTACAATGGATGAAACAGACAGGAGGCGTCAACGCCAGCGGGAGCATAATGCCAAATATGGTATCACGCCTATGACTGTACTTAAAACCAAGGAGCAGATCATGGGATCTACTTCCGTACTGGAGATCAAGAACTTTGATGAGAATTCTCCTTATGCAGTGATGGATGCGATGGGGCTGGTAACAGAAGACCCGGCAGGATACAACAAGGATACTATTAAGAGCATTCCACAGATGGAAAAGGAGATCGGCAAGGTGCGGAAGAATATGGAAAAGGCGGCAAAAGACCTGGATTTTATGGAAGCGGCCAGGTTAAGGGACCAAATGTTTACGATGCAGAACGATCTGGAAAATATGAAGCGGAAATAGTTGCTCAAACAACAAACTCAACATAGAATTATTTATAATATAACTGAAAGGATAATGGTGTTTTTCAACAAACACTGTTATCCTTTTTAATATTTAAATCCTTTACAGTCAAATGTTTGAAGGCTTAGTGTAAGATTTACAGTGTAACATGCCCCCTGAAAAATTAGAATTTCGTAATTCTTTGTTAAAACTTTTGTAACTTAATCATTATCAAATTGTTAATACCCATTATCCTACCCCGTTACACTCCTTCATATTCCTAAAAACCGTTATAATATGTTTATTAATTATAATGTGATTGTATTCGGCGCCTCATATTTCGTCATTTTTTCGAATATTTCCATTTTTAGGGCCTTCTATTTGAACTTTTAAAGCATCTGCCTACTTTTATTTCGAAATTTAAAATGATACGCTATGAAGAAAATTTCGATTCAGGATTATCTGCCATTTATATTTTTAGCTGCGCTGGCAGTAATTGGCATTTTTTTACCTACAGCTCCAACATTTGCCGATGCCAGCAAGTATAATGCAGCAGATGTTGCCTGGGTTTTAGTGGCTACCACTTTGGTATTTTTGATGACCCCGGGTTTATCCTTCTTCTACGGAGGAATGGTAAACAAGAAGAATGTGATCTCCACTATGATGCAAAGCTTTATTGCAACCGGCCTCATCAGTATTATCTGGGTGGTTGTTGGTTTCAGCCTTGCATTCGGAACTTCTAAAGGAGGGATCATTGGTGACCCTACTACTTATTTCTTCTTTAATGGTGTAGGTTCAGGCGGACCATGGGGCACTATTCCCATTTTATTATTCGCTTTGTTCCAGCTGAAATTCGCTGTGATCACTCCTGCCCTTGTTGTGGGTGCGGTTGCTGAGCGGATCCGCTTCACATCTTATGTATTATTCATGGTACTGTTCAGCCTGTTGGTATATGCACCAATTGCACACTGGACCTGGCATGCAGACGGCATCCTCTTTAAATTGGGTGTACTTGACTTTGCCGGTGGTACTGTTGTACATATTTCTGCTGGTTGTGCTGCTCTTGCCGGTGCGCTGGTTTTAAGACGCCGTAAAGACCACATTGCTAAAAAAGAACTGCAACCTGCAAACATTCCTTTCGTATTGATCGGTACCGGTTTGCTGTGGTTTGGCTGGTTCGGCTTCAACGCAGGTTCTTCTCTTGCTGCTAACGGTTTGGCTGTAACAGCTTTCGCTGCTACCAATACAGCTGCCGCTGCTGCCGGTCTTTCCTGGATCTTCTTTGATGTGATCCGCGGTAGAAAACCATCTGTACTTGGATTCTGTATCGGTGCGGTTGTTGGTCTTGTTGCCATCACACCTGCTGCAGGATACGTTGGAGTACCACAAAGCCTCTTCATTGGTTTCATTGCTGCGATCGTTTCTAACATCGTTGTACATTATAAGAACAAATCTGCCATCGATGATACATTGGACGTATTCCCCTGCCATGGTGTAGGTGGTATGGTAGGTATGCTGATGACCGGCGTGTTTGCTTCCAAACTGATCAACCCTGCAGGTAACGACGGTTGGGCTTACGGTAACTTTGACCTGTTCTACAAACAAGTACTGGGCCTGTTGCTGGTAGTTACTTACAGCTTTGTTGTATCCTGGCTGATCTTCAAGTTCATCAACTTCATTCATCCGCTGCGCGTAACTGAACAGGAAGAAGAACTGGGTCTGGACGTTACACAACACAACGAGATCTATCACCCACAAAACCTGAGCATCAATGGTCAGGGTTCATTAGCCGAAGAACCTGTACAACACGGATAATATCACCTAGTTAATAATTGTTTGATCCGGATTAGTAAGTATTTGTTTATCACCACGGCGCCAGCCGTAAATGCGGGAAACCGCCGTGGTGATTAAACGATCCGGCTCCCTATTGCCTGCCAATTAGCAAATTTGTCCATACAACATCAGCACCTCAACAATAAAAGCGCCACACAAAACCCTTATCATTTTTATTAACCAAAAACTCTCGCCTAATGAGAAAAAGTTTATTTGCCCTTCTGGCTATGTTTATTGCTATGTCCGCTTCTGCCCAGGATTCTTTACGCTTGCTGCCAGTAGGATTTAAATTATCCGGATACGCTGATGTTTATTACAAGTATGGTTTTAATGAAAACAAAGGAGATAATAAGACGAGCTTTACCAACTCACACAACTCTTTTGAATTAGGTATGGTGTCTTTGAAACTGGAAAGCACTTTCAAGAATGTAGGATTGGTTGCGGACATCGGCTTTGGAAAAAGAGCAGAAGATTTCTCTTATAATGACGAAAAAACGCGCCTCGCGATAAAGCAATTATATATTTCATATGCACCAACTTCCTGGTTGAAGTTCACCATGGGTAGTTTTGCCACACACGTTGGTTACGAACTGGTGGATGCATATGCAAACAGAAATTACAGCATGTCCTACATGTTTTCCTATGGACCCTTTTTTCATACCGGTGCTAAAGCTGATCTGACCTTTGGAGAGCACAACCTGATGATCGGCGTTTTCAATCCAACAGATCTTAAAGCTGCATGGGATGGCCATGAAGGTATCAAGTACATTGGTGCACAATATGGTTTTGCTTCTGCCAGCGTACCTTTCAAAGCTTATCTGAACTACATCGGCGGACTGGATACTTTCCAAACGCGTAATGACCAGGTGGACCTGGTACTCAGTTACCAGGTAGCACCTAAGTTCGGAATCGGCTACAACGGTACTTACAGCACTTACAAGAACAAACCTGCTAAAACCGATGCTACCAACTGGTTTGGCTCTGCATTGTACCTGAACTATGATCCTTCTGAAAGCTTTGGTCTGAGCCTCCGTGGTGAATACTTCAGCGATAAAGATGGTCTGAAGGTTTATACTGATCCTACAGAATTCCCCGAAGGCGGCAGTGTGGTTTCCTTCACCTTATCCGGTAATTACAGGATAGGTGGTTTTACACTGATCCCTGAGGTTCGTTTGGACCAGGGTAACAAGGAAGGCATCTTCCACGATAAGGATGATGCGCCTAAAAAATCATCTGCAAGTGTATCACTGGCAGCGATTTACAAGTTCTAAATCTAAACACTGGCTCATATAAGAAGGTTTAACCAAACCATTATGCTTGTGGGGCCGGTTATCTTAACCGGCCCCCTATTTTGAAGCTCCTGTTTGCCTTGGGAAAAAATCCCTTTGGCAAACAGGAGTTTTTGTATCTTATCCCCCCTGAAAGAGGGTATAAGTATATGCTACAACGTTCCACATTGAAATTCCTGAAGGACCTCAGGCTGAACAACAATAAAGCCTGGTTTGATGATAATAAGGCCAATTATCAGCAGGCAAAGGAAGACTTCGAGAGCCTGGTACAACAGATCATAGATGGCCTGGCCCGTGTTGACCCGGGAATAGAAGGGTTGCAGGTAAAAGACTGCGTTTTCCGGATCTATAAAGATGTAAGGTTCTCTAAAGACAAAACGCCTTATAAAGCCAATATGGGCGCATCTTTTGCCAAAGGAGGCAAAAAGAGTCCGTATGCGGGATATTACTTCCACCTGGAGCCGGGTGGAAATAGCTTTGTTGGTGGCGGCCTCTGGATGCCGGAAGGGCCGATCATTAAAAAGATAAGACAAGAGATAGACTACAACTTCGCCGACTTTCAGCGCATAGTGGGGCAGAAAGAATTCATTCGCGTATTTGGTAAGGTAAATGGGGATTCGCTTAAAACAGCGCCACAGGGGTATCATGAAGATAATCCGGCTATTGCCTATATCAAATTGAAGAGCTTTATTGTCAGCAATCATGTAACGGATGAAGCAGCTACGCAACCTACTTTAGTGCGTGAGGTCCTGCGGACCTTTGCTGTCATGCAACCATTCATTCAATTCCTCAACAGCGCTCAGGACGAATAAGAAAACAACTGCCCTTCACTTGACTAGTTACCGGAATTCTTCCGGCAACTAGGGTTTTTCATTGTGCATGATGCTAACCCGCCTAACGTATTCAATCGTTGTGCAAAGTTGCATGCTGCCGGATGATAACAGTAAATCAATTCTTGTGTATCAAAAACTCAAACGGACGGGATTTACGGTTTTTCAAAAGGTTTTCTTTGTCTACTCTTGTTTGTGCAAAGCGCTGGTTATAAACGTTTGCTACTTCAATGATAGGGATAATGCCATCGAGTGTATCTTTCTGATCAACGATGTTCATGATACGAGACACCTGTGAGGAAAAATTTGTGCTCCACTCTTCTGTAAACTTGTGCATTAACAAAAGTTCACGGTTCGTGTTGGTTTTCATAGGAATAAGGGTGTTTAGTTTGATAGTTTAGTTGTCATCGAAAAAAACGATAAAGAATTTATTAGCATAGGATTGTAATATCAAAGTTGACGTATATCCTTCACATATCAATACTACTTCTGTGTAGTTTTTACCCTTACTTTTTTTACAGTTTTGTTTTATGTGATAAAACGCAGGCCAGTAGGCACTCTCTCAGTTGCTCTAAATAAAACAGATCATTCGTATAACCCACGTCGTGGTTTAACGGGGAAGTGAATTTACATTAAAAAAATCAAATTCCAAATAGTCAACTTTATAAATCATTGAGAATAAGAGAAGCATGGTAACGTTATGTGAGACATAAATAATTATTTATAATAAGCGGAGGAAAATCAATAGGGATAAGTGATTGAAGAACAAGAGAATAATCATTAATTAAAAAGGGACAACCTATGTTATAACATAGATCGCCCCTTCAAAAACAATTTTTTATAAACTCTTTATAGCCAGTTCTTTTTTGCTAAGTACTCCGCAATTTGTACAGCATTGGTCGCTGCACCCTTCCTTAAGTTGTCTGCAACTATCCAGAGATTTAACGTGTTATCCTGTGTTTCGTCCCTGCGGATACGACCTACAAATACATCATCCTTATCATGCGCATCTTTTGGCATGGGATACAGGCTTTTAGATGGATCATCTACAACGATCACTCCAGGTGCTGCAGCTAAGATGTTACGCACTTCAGCCAGATCGAAATCTTTTTCAAACTCAATGTTCACACTTTCGCTATGGCCGCCCATTACAGGGATACGAACAGTTGTAGCAGTAACCTTCACTTTATCATCTCCCATGATCTTGGTGGTTTCTTTCACCATTTTCATTTCTTCTTTTGTATAACCATTTTCCAGGAATACATCTATCTGCGGGATCACATTGAGGTCTATCTGGTAAGGATAAGCCATAACACCTTCAATACCTTTACGTTCGTTCATTAACTGATCTACTGCTTTTACACCTGTGCCTGTAACAGATTGATAAGTAGATACCACTACCCGTTGAATACCATACTTCTTATGTAAAGGCTCCAATACCAATACCATTTGAATGGTGGAACAGTTAGGATTAGCAATGATCTTATCTTCCGGTGTTAAGGCATGTGCATTCACTTCCGGCACCACCAGTTTTTTGGTTGGGTCCATCCGCCAGGCTGAAGAATTATCGATCACGGTGATACCTGCTGCTGCAAATTTAGGTGCCCACTCCAGGGAGGTGCTGCCACCGGCAGAGAAAATGGCTACGTTCGGTTTCATGGAAATAGCCGTATCTGCGGTCACAACCTTGTACGGCTTACCCTTATACATCACTTCCTTACCAACAGATTTCTCAGAAGCTACGGGTATCAATTCCGTTAAGGGGAAATTCCTTTCCGCCAATACTTGCAACATTTTGGTGCCTACCAGTCCGGTTGCACCTACTACGGCTACTTTCATTGTTAAACTTAATTTTTAAGAGAGCACAAAATTAATACAGAAAAGCAAGACTTTCCTTATATTCAATCAGTTTGTTAACTCATTAAATTCTTCTATTATGCAAGCCATTGTTTGTACGCTGCTGCTGGCGGCTTTTTTTATGCGTGATCCCATTCCTGCACAATATGACGTGCTGATCCACGAAATACTCGCAGATCCTTCTCCCACAGTGGGTTTACCGGATTATGAATTCATTGAATTAAAGAATGTTTCTGCCGTTGCGGTGAACCTGGGCGGCTGGGTGCTAAGGGACAGCAGCCAGGCCATTACCCTCCCTGCATTTATTTTGCAGCCGGATAGCCTGGTGGTGATCTGTTCCCGTACGGCGCTTCCTTTTTTCTCTCCGGCCATTGCAGCCGGTAGCTTTCTTTCCCTTGGAAACGAGGGTGAACGCTTATCCCTTTATGATAAAAGCGGGCGATTGATCCATACAGTGGATTATCATAAAGACTGGTATGCGGGCAGCATTAAAGAAAATGGCGGATGGAGCCTGGAAATGATCGATACCAGGTGGCCCTGCGCAGGAAGTGAAAACTGGAAAGCTTCCGTGGCTATGTTGGGCGGCACACCGGGAAAAAATAATGCTGTTGCAGGTACTATTAAAGAACCTCCCCTGCCGGAACTATTAAGGGTCACGGTTACTGACCCGCTGCATCTGCAACTACACTTTTCCGGGATAATAGATAGTTTGTCTGCCGTGCGGGCCCTTGATCACTTTAAAAGTGTTGCTGTGCAGTATAATATAGTGTTGGTTGAATTAAACGCGCCATTGGAAAAAGGGCAGATCTATTCACTGCAAACCAACCGCATTACGGATTGTAACAACCGGGAGATCTCTCAACCGGTGCCGGTTGCATATGCACTTCCGGAAAAGGCCGATAGCTTAGACCTGGTCATTAATGAAGTATTATTTGATCCGCCCGCAGGAGCAGCTGATTTTGCGGAGCTTTATAACCGCAGTAATAAAGCCATTGATCTGCAAAACCTTTACTTTGCCTCCCTTCGTCCGGATGGTGCTATCAAACAGCCTGTACAGCTGGCAAAAGGCCCTTTCTTATTATTACCGGGAGAATACCTGGCTTTTTCAACTGAGCTCCCGGCATTGTGCCGTTCCTATGCCTGCAAGGGTAAATTACAGGCCATCGGTTCTCTACCTACTTTACCGGATGATGAGGGTACCCTTCTATTAATGAAGGGGGATGGCAGGATCATTGATATACTTCATTATAACCGTGCCTGGCATTTGAGCATTTTACCCGGCACCAGGGGAATTTCCCTGGAAAGGGTACAGGCTGATGGACATACGCAGGATCCGGGAAACTGGCATTCAGCCGCTGCCACGGCTGGTTCTGCTACGCCGGGATATGCAAATTCCCAGCAAATAATTGCCGGTAACCCTGTTGAAGGCTTTCAGCTTGTTTCCCGCGTGTTCAGTCCGAATAACGACGGCTACCAGGACATTGCACAGCTGCAATGGGAGCTCCCCGTTCCGGGTTATGTGGCTGAGGTGATGGCATTTGATGCGGAAGGCCGTACTGTGAGGCACCTGGCAAGGAATCAGCTGTTGGGGAACAGGGGAAATATCAACTGGGACGGACTTTCGGATACCGGGGAGGTGGTAAGGCCGGGAATCTATGTTATCTTTGTACGGATTTTTAATATGCAAGGAAGGATAAACACCCTGAAACTCCCGCTGGTATTGGCCGGCACCCCATAAATCCGGGTATTTTCGGGAGAATTGAGAATTGTCAGCGTGATATCTATTGCTAATTTTTTATATTTGCCGTTCTTAAAAATGAATTCATGCAGTACAGAGAAATTGTTGCAGTCACCGGTTTAGGCGGTTTATTTCAATTGCTGGCCAGCAAACAGGATGGCGCTATTGTAAGATCGCTGGAAGACAAGAGCACACGCTTCGTTTCTTCCCGGGTACATAATTTTACCCCATTGGAGAGCATTGAAGTATTCACCACAGGCGATAACGTGAACCTGGCAGCTGTTTTCCAGGCTATGCAGGACAAGGAAGCGAAATTTCCGCTTGCAGATGCCAAAGCAGATAACCAGACGGTAAAAGCTTATTTTAAAAACGTGTTCCCTGAATTTGATGAGGACCGTGTTTATGTAAGTGATATGAAGAAGATGGTAAAATGGTATGCCATCCTCAAAACCAATGACCTGCTGAAGTTTGAAGAAGAAACGGAAGAAGTGGAAGCAGCGGAAGAGGCAGCTCCTGCAGAGGAAGCCAAACCAAAAGCAAAGGCCAAAAAGGAAGCGGTTGCTGAAGAAGCGCCGGCAGAAGAGAAAGCGGCTCCTAAAAAGAAAGCACCTGCTAAGAAAGCAGCGGCTGCTGATGCAGAGGGCGAAGAGAAAAAACCAAAAGCGGCAGCTAAAAAGAAGAAAACGGAAGAGTAATCCTCTCCCCGTCCAGTATAAAAGATCCAAATCCCCTTACCGGATTTGGATCTTTTTTTTGTGTGGCTATGTTTAGCTATTTTTATAAATAACGAATAACAGAAAGAATCATGCAAACTGCTCATATTTCCGCACCGCCCAGGCATTTCTTACCAGCTGATTTTACGGTAACAACATGGGATGCATTACAACCTTATTTTGAAGCGCTGCAAAACAGGCCGCTGCAAAGTGTTTCCGACCTGGAACAATGGCTGAAGGATATCAGCGAAGTGGAAGCTGTGATCAGCGAAGACGCTTGCTGGCGGCAGATCCGTATGACGCGCGATACAGCTAACAAAGCATATGAAGAGGCCTTCACTTATTTCTGTATGGAGATCCAGCCTAAGCTGCAACCTTATGCAGATGCGCTGAACCGCAAGCTCCTGGCCAGTGAATTCAAAGATCAGCTGGACCAGCAGTTGTATTTCACCTACCTCCGCAATGTGCAGAAACAGGTGAAACTTTTCCATGAAAAGAATGTGCCCATCCAGGCAGAACTCAGTGTGATGGCACAGCAGTATGGTGTGATCTCAGGGTCCATGACCATAGAGGTGAATGGACAGGAGTATACTTTGCAACAGGCAGCTAAGTTCCTCGAGAACCCTGACCGTGCGTTAAGAGAAGAAGTATTTACCAAAACGGCCGCCCGCCGTTTGAAAGATAAAGAAAAGCTGGACGAGCTCTATTCCACACTGGTGGGTAAACGGCACGAAATAGCATTGAATGCCGGTTTTGCGAATTACCGTGATTACAAGTTTGAAGAACTCGGGCGTTTTGAATATACCAAGGAAGATTGCTTCCAGTTCCATGCGGCTGTGAAAGAACACATCCTGCCATTGGTGAAACAATCCCTGGAAAGGCAAAAAACAAAACTGGGATTAGATGTACTGAAGCCATGGGACAGTGATGCAGAGCCATTGGGTACCAAACCGCTGGAGCCATTCAAAAGCGGGGAAGAAATGATCGGCAAATCCATTGAATGTTTTACACAACTGCGTCCTTTCTTTGGAGAGTGCCTGCAGGTGATGAAAGACCTGGGCCGCCTTGACCTGGATAGCCGTAAGAATAAAGCCCCTGGCGGATATAATTGTCCGCTTGCAGAAACCGGCGTGCCCTTCATTTTCATGAATGCAGCAGGGCAAATGAAAGACCTGACCACTATGGTACATGAAGGTGGGCATGCTATTCATTCTTTTCTGAGCCATCATCTTTCCCTCAGTGCCTTTAAGGAATACCCGATGGAGATTGCGGAAGTAGCCAGCATGAGCATGGAACTGTTCAGTATGGACCATTGGGATATTTTCTTCGATAACCCGGATGAATTGCGCCGTGCCAAATTGCAACAACTGGAACGGGCCATCACCATCTTCCCCTGGATAGCTATCATTGATAAATTCCAGCACTGGATCTATGAACATCCCCAACATACCGTGGCAGAACGTACAGCTGAATGGGTGAAGATCATGGATGAATTCTCTCCCGGTAATATTGACTGGAGCGGACATGAAACGTACCGCGCCAACAACTGGCAAAGGCAGCTGCACTTATTCGAAGTACCTTTCTATTATATTGAATACGGTATTGCACAATTAGGTGCTATTGCCATGTGGAAGCAATACAAAGAAAATCCGAAACAGGCCCTGGACAATTATGAGAAAGCACTGGGCCTTGGTTATACAAAAACATTGAGAGAGCTCTATACAGCTGCGGGGATCAAATTCGATTTCTCTCCGGCATACGTAAAAGAGCTGGCGGGTTTTGTGCAGCAGGAAATAGATAAGATCTTATGATAAAATGCATAACTATCATCCTATTGGTAGGTGTTAGTGCTCTTTCTGTTTCTGCACAGAAAGAGCCTGCCCTTGCCAGGTCAATGGATAGTGTATATGTAGTAGATCAGGCCGTGAGGAAGTTATTCAGCTCATCCCTGAACAGGGATTCCATGGCAAAAGCAAAGAATGTTCCTGTAGATGAAATATACACTGTACTGACTGCAGAAATGGTGCGTATCGATTCTGCCAATATACGTTTTATAGATTCTGTGATCAGGGTCTACGGTTATCCGGGAAAGAGCCTCGTAGGAGAGAATGCCAGTTATGCTGCCTGGAGTGTGATCCAGCATTCCAGCAGGATAGATGAATTTATGCCTTTGTTGAAAGCTGCGGCAGATAATGGCGAACTGGATTTCCCTTTCTATGCGATGACACTGGACCGGCAACTGATGTACAAACGCCAGGAACAGATCTATGGTACGCAGGGCAGTATGGTAACGCTTAAAAGTGGCGAAAAAGGAATGATCATCTGGCCCATTAAAGACCCGGAAGGGGTGGATGAACGCCGGAAAAAAGCTGGGTTCACTTCTACAGTTAAAGAGAACGCGGCCAGGATGCGCATCGACTATAAAGTATACAAACTATCTGACCTGAGCGAGCCGGTTAAAAAGCAGTAGTCTTTATTTACATTCTTTACATACCCCGCTTACCACTACCTCCACATTATGCAGTGCATAACCTTTGGGTAATGAAATAACCGGAACATCTGTTTCTTCCAGGCAGGATGTATTACCACACTCTTCGCAACGGAAGTGAACATGGTGATCGTGGTGTTCATGTTCTTTACATTCCGATCTGCAGATGGCATATCGTACGGAAGTATCTGTAGTAGGTATTTTATGTACGATCCCTTTATCCAGGAAGGTTTGCAGGGTACGGTAAATGGTAACCCTGTCAAACGACTTGCCACTCAGTTTTTCGAAATCCGCATGTTCCAGTGCACCGTTACTTTTCAAAAAGAGCTCCAGGATCTTTACACGCGTATCCGTAATACTCAGGTTACTGGAGCGCAACAACTGCACAATGAGTTCTTTGTGTTTTGCAGCCATGTGAATCAATTTATTCATGCATCAGCTGGTCAATTTCTTTGATCAGCTTCTCAATATCTTTATCTTTTGTTCCTTCATATAAACCCCTGATCTGGCCATCACCGTCTACCAGTGCAAACCACTGGGTGTGAATGAAGTCATCTTCACCGGTAAATTTTCCATCATCTACGAGGTAACTTTCGCGGGCCAGTTTGTACAGGTGCCTTTTATCACCCGTTAAAAAAAGCCAGTTCTTTACATCCGCGCCGTGTTTGTCAGCATACGCCTTTAACACGGGGATGGAATCGTAATCAGGATCAGATGTATGGGAGAGGATCAGGAAGTTTGGATTATCCTTATACTTTGCATACACTTTCTCCATATTCTTGTTCATCACGGGGCAGATATTCGTACAGGTAGTGAAGAAGTATTCTGCCACGTAGATCTTTCCTTTAACATTGTCCTGTGTGATGGTTTTTCCATCCTGGTTGGTCAACTTGAAACCCTGGACCGTGTGGCCGGGAGTGCCCAGCACCGGGAGCTTTTCCTTTCCGAAGAATTCACCGGTACCTTCTTTGATCATCAGTCCCGCAAACCCCATGAACCCTACGCTCAGCAACACAAAAAAGGAGATATAAAAGATCGCTTTCTTAGACATATCAATTCCGTCTTAAATCTAATATACAAAGGTAGCACAGTTTCACCAGATCACCATTTACTTGCCAACCAGTATGGCATCGTCCAGATTATAATATAATTCGTAAATATTTTTCTCATTGAGCCTTAACCTGCCCTGGAAACGAACATAGTCATCCGTTTCAAAAGCCGGTTTGCCGGATTTGAACTTGAGGGTCATGATAGTTTCAGGGCCTGCGCCTCCGCAAAAGAAGCAGGAGCTGTTGGGATTGGCGGAAAGAACATACATACCCCCTTTGGCATCTACGGGGATCACATAACCGCTGATGCTGATATTTTTTCCATGCATGGCTTTGATAGTACGGGAAAAAGAAGGGTACAACATAGGCATCTGCATCTTTTCATCCCATTTGCGGTCGAAGATCACATCGGAGAGCTGTTTCCAGGTAACTTTTTGCACGGCAGTATCTTCCGGATAGCTGACAGTGGACATGGGTAAGCTTTCTGTATTAGCCTGTTGCCTGAACCTCAGCACCTGGCCCAGGTAACTGTTCCCATGTTTGCAGAATTGCGAGATATTGGAACAGGAAACCAGCAGAAAAGCCATGGCAACCACTAATATTCTTTCTATTTTAAGCATTGGCCAGTGTTTTAGAGATATTTAACCGGAAAGCCCGGATGGCGGGGAAAAGTGCGGCAAGCAAACAGGCGGCCAGGATGGCCATACCTGTGATCATATCTGCCGGCGTGATCTTCCATGCGCCTGAGAAATTTAAATGATAATGTGAAAATACTTCCTGTTGCAGGAACCATCCGCATAACCGGCTCAGCAAAAAGCCGCCGAGGATACCTGTTATTCCTAATATCGCTGCTTCCGCTAATACCAGGCCCAGTAGTTTTCCTCTTCCGTAACCCATGCTGCGTAAGAGAGCCAGTTCATACCTGCGTTCATGCGTTCCCTGCACCAGCATTACAAAGATACTACAGGTTGCGAGTGCAGCCAACAGCCATCCCAGAATGCGTAACACGGCAGTACCTGAACCCATCAGTGATTGTAAGCGGTTTATTTCTATGGCGGGAACAGCAGCCTGCATATTGGTATTTTCATTTACCATGCGGGGCATTTGCAATTGCGCTAAAGGGCTTTTGAATTTGATGAGTACGGCGGTGATCTGTTGTTTGGCAGCTTCGTGCTCCTCGTGTTCTTCGTGCTCTTCATGTGGTTTTTCATGGATCTCCCAGACGCTTTGTAATGGCGTAAGGATCAATTGATCTACGGAAAGCCCTGTAGCCGGAAGGATGCCCGTTACTACATAACTATGCTCTTCATGTACATGCCCTTTTTCTCCAAGGCCATGTGTTCCGGCAAACTTACTGCCGATCTTCAGTTGGCTGCGTTGCGCTACAGTGGCTCCTATTACCACTTCCATGGCTTTGGAGAAGGTTTTGCCGGAAGCAGGCTGGAGCTTGTATTTTTGGAGATATGCCTCCGTTGTACCAATGATGCGGTAGCCCATATAGGAATCTCCGAGTGAAACGGGAATAGCGGATTCCACCAGGGGATGCTGCATAAAACGCTGTGCTTCTTCCAGGTAGATATTTCCCGTAGGGGCGTCGATGTTATATACGCTGGATAAGATCAGTTGCAAGGGACTGCCTTTAGCACCCAGCACCATATCCACACCATCGATCTGTTTCTCCAATTGTTCTTTCGCCTGGCGGCTGAGTGTGATCAGCAGCAATAATACCGCAGTACTGCAAGCCAGTAACAACCAGCACAGCACTGCATATAAAGGTTTGTGTAAGAGGTTCTTAAAAGCAATGCGCAGGATCATGACAGTGTAATATGGTTGGCAAAAAGTTGTTTCAGGCGGTTATCGTGCGTAACGATCAGCAATGCTGCTTTTTGCTCTGCAGCCTGTGCTGCCAGCAGCTTTGCAACGGCTATGCAATTATCATCATCCAAACTGGCAGTGGGTTCATCTGCCAGTAATAATTGCGGGGATTGTATCAGCGCACGTGTGATAGATGCACGCTGCTGCTCTCCCTGGCTGAGTTGCGTAGGTTTTTTATGCAGCAGGGACTGTATGCCCAGTTTTTGAGAGAGCTCCAGCAGCCTGGTGTGATCTTTTTTTGCAAGCAGCAGGTTTTCCTTTACAGACAATGCTGCAATAAAGTGAGACTGCTGATAAATGATGCCGATGTGTTTTCCCCGGAAAGCATCCATGGCTCCGGACTTTAAGGATTGTATGGCCGTTCCTGCCACCTGTACCTCTCCGCCGGAGGGTTTCAATAAACCCGCGAGGAGATGCAGCAGTGTAGTCTTTCCAACTCCCGAGCCCCCTGTGATCAACAATACATTTCCTTCCGCACATTCCATGTCCGGAAACCGCAGTGTGCGGCCATTGGGATATGCATAAGCAAGATTCCTGGTGTATAACATATTTCTTTAATTAAAAGCAACACAGTTGCATTCAGCTACTTACAAGTGGCTAAGATACCCATCCCATCTAATATTTTTACATAAAGTTATAGTTAATTGCAACAAAGTTGCAAAAGTATCTTAGTTTTGTTCTCCACAAAATCATTTTTGCGATGCGGATGAATCTTTTTTCTAAATGGAACCTCGATGCACTGGGCATCGGCGCTTCCCTTATCTGTGCAGTACACTGTGTGTTGTTACCGCTGCTGATTGCAGGCTTGCCGCTCCTGGGGCTGGAAATACTGGAAAACGAAAAACTGGAATATGCGCTGCTGGGCTTTTCTTTCCTTGTGGGCTATTCAGCTTTATTCAGAGGCTACCGGAAACATCACCGGCATGCAAAGCCGCTGATACTTTTCTCGTTTGGTTATGTGGCATTGCTGGCAGGGCACTTCCTGGCGCCGGAAAGTTGGGAACCTTTTGTGATCACTTTCGGCGCAGGACTAATTGTATGGGCACATCTGCAAAACCTGAAGGAATGTAAGAGCTGTAAGGTTTGTCAACATGAACCCTCAAACGATCAGTTATGAGAAAGAAACTTCCCGTTACTGTACTGAGTGGCTTTTTAGGGCCGGGCAAAACAACCTTGCTGAACCACATCCTGCATAACAAAGAGCACCTGCGTGTTGCCGTGATCGTGAATGATATGAGCGAAGTAAATATCGATGCGCAATTGGTACGTAATGAAAACGTGCTGCATCATACGGAGGAGAAACTGGTAGAGATGAGCAATGGCTGTATCTGCTGCACTTTGCGGGAAGATCTGTTGCAGGAGGTGCAACGCCTTGCAGCCGAAGGCCGCTTTGATTATCTGCTGATTGAATCCAGCGGTATCTCAGAACCATTGCCGGTTGCACAGACCTTTACTTACCAGGATGATCAGCTGGGCATTGACCTCAGCACATTCAGCACATTGGATACGCTGGTAACTGTAGTAGATGCCTTTAATTTTCACCGCGATTTTTCCAGCAGGGAAATGGTGCCGGATGATTCCCGCACAATTGTTAACCTGCTTACAGAGCAGATCGAATTTGCGAATGTGATCATTCTCAACAAATGCGATCTGGTTACAGCAGCAGAACGCGATGCCATGAAAGCTTTGCTCCGGAAACTCAATGCAGATGCAAGGATCATTGAAGCAGAAAGATCCGTTGTGCCTTTGCAGGAGATACTGCACACCCGGTTATTTGATTTTGAAACCACTTCCCGCAGTGCAGGCTGGATAGCAGAACTGGAAAGGGAACATATTCCTGAAACAGAAGAATATGGCATCAGCTCTTTTGTATACAGAAGCCGTGCTCCTTTTCATCCTGAACGCTTCTGGGATTACATTCAACATCAATGGCCTGCCGGTGTGATCCGCAGCAAAGGTTTATGCTGGATCGCTTCCAGGCCAGACATTGCTATTAACTGGAGCCAGGCAGGAGCATCTTTAATGGCAGATAGGGCCGGACTCTGGTGGTGCGCTATCCCAAAAGAAATGTGGCAGCTGGATACAGCTACAGCTGCATTCATTGAGCAACGATGGCATCCCGTTTTTGCAGACCGCCATAATGAATTAGTGATCATCGGGCAGGACCTTAGGAAAGATCTGATCATACAGGAACTGGATGCATGTTTATGCAATGACCTGGAAATCAAGGCCTGGATGTACGGAGAGCAGTTTAATGATCCATTTCCGAACCTTTAATTTAGACTAGACTAAAAATAAGTTTAGACAAATATGGATTTGAATTTTAAATTTGCCATATGACCTACAAGTTTATCCTAACTATATTGCTGTTCCAGGCAACTGAATTATTTGCACAAGGGCGTTTAAAAGGGACCATTACATCAGAAGATAAACCTGTGCCATTTGCAAGCATTGGTTTTAAAGACTTAAAGCAGGGAGTTGTTACAAACGAAGCAGGAGAATTTGATCTGAAAGGCGTTGCACCCGGCAGGCATATTTTACAGGTGAGCGCTGTAGGATATATTACGTATGTACAGCCTGTGCAGATCAAAGCTTCCGGCATCACGGAAACCACTATCCGTTTAACACCCACATCTTCCAATCTGAACGAAGTAGTAGTAAGTGGTACATTAAGAGCGGTATCCAAAATGGAAAGCCCTGTACCCGTAGAAGTATATTCTCCTGTATTCTTTAAAAGGAACCCCACTCCCAGCATTTTCGATGCACTACAGAATGTGAATGGCGTACGCCCGCAGCTGAACTGTAATGTGTGCAATACCGGGGACATTCATATCAATGGACTGGAAGGACCTTACACCATGGTGATGATTGACGGAATGCCTATTGTAAGTGCGTTATCCACTGTGTATGGTTTATCCGGTATTCCTAACAGCCTGGTAGAGAGAGTAGAGATCGTAAAAGGCCCCGCATCTACTTTGTATGGTTCTGAAGCAGTAGCCGGACTTATTAATATCATCACCAAATCCCCTGCTACCGCTCCCAAATTTACGGCCGACGTGATGGCTACCGGCTGGCAGGAATACAGCGTTGATCTTGGTTTACGTGTGAATGCAGGAAAGAAGGCACAGGCATTATTCGGGGTGAACTATTTTAACTATCAGCATCCTATTGATAAAAATGGCGATGGTTTCACAGATGTAACATTGCAGCACCGGATCTCTGTTTTTAACAAGTGGAACTTTTCCCGTAAGAACAACAGGGTAGCAACGATTGCAGCGCGTTATTTCTATGAAGACAGATGGGGAGGAGAAATGCGATGGAATAAACACTGGAGGGGAACGGACAGCGTGTATGGGGAAAGCATTTTTACCAGTCGTGCTGAGGTGATCGGGCAATATCAATTGCCTGCGAAGGAGCATCTGATGCTGCAGGGATCTTTCAATTATCATGATCAGAATTCTGTATACGGTAAAACCGTATTCCTGGCGCAGCAGACTATTTCTTTTGCGCAGCTTACCTGGGATAAGGAAGTGGGCAAACATAACCTGTTAGCAGGTTTGCCGCTGCGGTATACTTTTTATGATGATAATACGGTAGTGACGGCTTTGAAAGAAGGTGCCTCCTCAACAAATAAACCAGAGCGTACTTTTCTGCCAGGGCTGTTCTTACAGGATGAACTGAGGTTTAACAGCAGCCACACTTTATTGCTGGGTATGCGTTATGATCATAACTCTATTCATGGCAACATTTTCACACCACGCCTGGCTTATAAATGGACGCCCAACTATCGCAATGTATTGAGATTGAATGCGGGAACAGGTTACAGGGTGGTATCCATTTTCACGGAAGACCATGCGGCGCTGACGGGTGCAAGGGAAGTAGTGATCCAGTCTGCCCTGAAACCTGAACAAAGCTGGAATGCTAACCTGAACTATACGAAGAAGGTGCCGTTGAACAATGCTTTCCTGACCCTGGACGCCACGGCCTTTTATACTTACTTTTCCAACAAGATCCTCCCGAATTATGATAAACCGGATACCATCTTATATGATAACCTGAAGGGTTATGCTATTTCCAAAGGTTTTAGCCTGAATGCAGACCTGATGTTTAACTTCCCCCTGAAACTAATAGCGGGTGTAACGTTTGTGGATGTATATGAGAAGACTGGAACGGAAAAGGTACGGCCTAAGTTAACAGAAAAATTCTCCGGTACCTGGTCTGCTTCCTATTCTTTCCGCCGTTCCGGTATCAGTATCGATTATACAGGTAATATTTACGGGCCGATGTTATTGCCGCTGCAAAGTGAATATGATCCGCGCCCTGCTACTTCTCCTTACTGGAGCATTCAGAATATTCAGCTGACGAAGAAGTTTAAGAAAGGCTGGGAGATCTATGGTGGAGTGAAGAACCTGTTGAACTATACGCCGCCGAAGAATTCTATTGCACGTTCACATGATCCTTTTGACAAAAAGGTGGTCTATAACCCGGATGGTACGGTGATGCCTACAGCAGAGAATCCTGACAGGCTTACCTTTGACCCCAGTTATGTGTTTGCGCCCAACCAGGGGATCCGCGGATTCCTGGGTGTACGGTTCACTAAATTATAAGCTGAATCCTACTTTAATACCCAGGTGAATGCTGGGTAGAACATTCACCAGTTCCGTCTGGTCTGCATTAACGGAATTACCAACAAGGGTATAGTTGGTGTAGTTATATACTTTGCTGCGGATGCCTATGCCCAGGTAAGGATCGAGGATGAATTTGTCCCGCTTTACCTGGCGGCCCAGCAGTAACTGGATGCCATATACATTTTTATCACCTTCATTTTTATAGACCTGGCCATTGAGCAGCTGGTCTTCGTTGGGATAGAATACTTTCTTATAGAATAACACGGGTTCAAAGTAAGTACCCCTTGCGGTGTTCTCAGAGGTCTGGCGGAAAAGGTACCATTTCATACCGGCCCTGAATCCTAATCCACGGCCTTCCACATATTGTTCCGTACTCAGGCCGGGTTTTCTTTGGCCAACATCTATCCTTTTCATGAAAACATAATCCGGGTAATCCGTATAGATACCGGACACGCCTAGTTCCAGGCTGAGTTTTTCCGTCAGGTCCTGTTCCAGGTAGATGTCCAGCGAACTGATGATCGTAGTTGGATTTACTTTCAGGTACGTGCGTTTACGGAATTTCTTTTCGGTTTCCTGGGCGTTGCTTGATAGGCAGATAGCGGAGAACAGCAGAACAAAGGGTAATATTCTTTTCATAACAACTGTAAGTTGAAGTAGAAACAGACGGATAGATGAGCCGTTATCTACGGAAATTATTGTGTCAATAATCGTTCCACAATTAGGGGAAACCATTTGTGTTCCAGCACCTGTACCTTACGTGCCAGGCTTTCCGGGGTATCCTCTTCTGTAATGATACATTTTTCCTGGAGGATCACACCGCCATCGTCATATTTTTCATTCACATAGTGGATGGTGATACCACTTTCTTTTTCCCCGGCGGCCAATACTGCTTCATGCACAAAATGACCGTACATACCTTTTCCTCCGAATTTGGGTAAAAGGGCAGGATGTATATTAATGATACGGTTGGGGAAGGCGGTGACCAGGTTAGCAGGTACCTTCCATAAAAAACCGGCCAATACCACGAGGTCCGTCTTTGCCTCCTCCAGTAACTTAATGTAAGTGTCTCCCCGGAAGAATTGTTCTTTATCTATTAATATAGCGGGGATCTGTTCCCTTTCCGCTATCTTAAAGATACCGGCCTCAGCCTTGTTAGACAGGATGAGCGTGACTTTAGCCAGGCTGGAGCCCCTGAAATGGTCTATGATCTTTTGTGCATTACTGCCTGCCCCTGATGCGAATATGGCGATATTTTTCAAGCCCGGTTGTTTAATAAGCTGCAAAAATAGGCAGATAAGACTTTATGAATCAGGTCTTTTTTTATTAAATTTAGGGAGTGTGGGCTCCAAAGGGTCGCAAGTTGATGATTATCATTTAATGGGAATGACTAAAATCATGCGATCGCAACCTTTATTATTATAACTTGTTTATGGGTTATAAGGTGAGTAAGGCAATTTTCATTTCAACCGGCATTTCTCCCAATGCAAAAATAGTATCATAGTTATCGCGCGGACCGCTTCATTTTGGAAATATGATTTTTATCAGGAATTTATAACGTGATGTGAGGGCAGGCGGGGTAAGGTACTACTACAATCAGCTACAGCAAAGCATTTTCGCGGGCGCAGGCCTCGCGGATAATATATAAAAAGTGTTTTCAAAACAAGGGCAACTTTTTTTTAATTGTTGGTAAATTGTCAACATTCTGTCTTATTTTTGCGAGCACTTTTAAAGAAACCTTAGGTCAAATCTAAATAATAGGCTGTGTATCGTGTTTCCATTCGTTTGCGTAAGCAATTTGTGAGTGTTCTTATCCTATGCGTGGGACTTGTTAGTTCATTTTCCGCAGCTGGGGCAGCAGATCCTGGTGCAGGTAAGACGCTATTTCAGCAGAATTGTGCTTCTTGTCACGCCGTTCACAAGAAAGTAACCGGCCCTGCGCTGGCAGGAGTTGAAGATCGGTGGGCTGATAAGAAACTTCTTCACAGCTGGATCCGTAACTCTTCGGCAGTTATTGCCAGTGGCGACAAGTACGCCAATGATCTCTTCCTTCAATACAACAAACTTCAGATGACGCCGTTCCCGGCCCTGAAGGATGAAGATATTGATAACATCCTCGCTTATGTGAATTCAGTTCCCGCTCCTGGTGCAGGCGGATCTGCAAAAACAGATCCCGGAACTGCAGCAGCTTCTAAAGAAGATGGCGGTAACAGCCTCCTCTTTGGTATTATCACCCTGATCCTTGCTATTGTAGCGGTGATACTGATGCAGATCAACAGTAACCTGAACAAACTGGCTTCTGAAAAAGAAGGTCATGATAATCCTGAACCTGTTCCTTTCTATAAGAATAAAGCATACATCGCGCTTTGCATTATATTATTGTTCGTAGTCGGCGGTTATTTCACTATCCAGGGCGCTATTGGCCTGGGCCGTCAGCAGGACTATATGCCGGAGCAACCGATCTTCTACTCCCACAAAGTACACGCAGGCATCAACCAGATCAACTGTTTGTATTGCCACTCTTCCGCAGAAAAGAGCAAACATGCGATGATCCCATCTGAGAATGTTTGTATGAACTGTCACAAGGCTATCAGTGAGTATACTGGTCCGGACCTGTTCACTGCAGAAGGAAAGAAAGTAAATGGTACTGCAGAAATCCAGAAATTATACGACCACGTTGGCTGGGACGCAGCTGCCGGTAAATACACTAAACCAGGTCAGCCTATCGAATGGACTAAGATCCACAACCTGCCCGACCACGTTTACTTCAACCACTCTCAACACGTAAAAGCCGGCCAGGTACAATGTCAGACCTGCCACGGTGAGATCCAGAACATGGACGAAGTACATCAGTTCGCTGATCTTTCTATGGGATGGTGTATCAATTGCCACCGTACTACTAAGGTGCAGTTCGTGGAAAACAACTACTACAGCATTTTCGAAAAATTACATCAGGATATCAAAGACAAGAAGCTGAGCGGTGAAGATGTAACTGTAGAAATGCTGGGCGGTACCGAATGTCAAAAGTGCCACTATTAATATATAAGGAAGCTTATGGGGCTTGGCCCACTAGGCAAAGACGTAACTCAACTTTTTTAAATCGTAACTCGATATAATCACATGGAGCAAAAAAAGTATTGGAAAGGCTTGGAGGAGTTGCACAATACAGCTGGGCATCAGGAAACTGTGAAGAACGAATTCAGGGAAGACCTGCCGTTTGAAGAGAGTGAGAGCATGCTGAACGCTACTACCCCCCGCCGGGATTTCTTGAAATACCTCGGGTTTACCACGGCTGCTGCAACAATCGCGGCAAGTTGTGATATCCCTGTGAAGAAGGCCATCCCTTACGTGAATAAACCGCAGGATATTACGCCCGGTGTACCCAACTATTATGCTTCTGCCTATACTACTGACGGTGAATACGTTCCCTTAGTGGTTAAGACCCGCGAAGGCCGTCCGATCAAAATAGAAGGAAACGAAATGTCGTCTGTAACCGGTGGTGCTTCCACTGCCAGGGTGCAGGGAACAGTACTGGGCCTGTATGATGTTGCCCGTCTCCGTTATCCCGGTATCAATAAAGGACCTAAAGTTGAGGAGCTGGAGAAGAGGATTGCAGAGCTCACTTATGCTGAGCTGGACAAACAGGTGAGCGCAGCGATTGCCGGTAAACCTGTTGTTTTACTGTCTACCACTATCATCAGCCCTACCACTAAAAAACTGATCGGTGAGTTCCTGGCTAAATACCCCGGCTCCCGTCACGTTACCTACGATGCAGTTTCTTACTCCGGTATGTTGCAAGCGAATGAAGCTTCTTACGGAAAAAGAACACTGCCTTCTTACCATTTTGAAAATGCAAAAGTGATTGTAAGCCTGAATGCCGATTTCCTCGGTACCTGGCTGAATCCTTCTGAATACTCCCGTCAGTACGGTACTAACCGTAAGATCAATGCAAAGAACCCGGAAATGAGCAAACATTTCCATTTCGAAAGCATGATGAGCCTTACCGGTGCAAATGCTGATGAAAGGTTCACACACCGTCCTTCCGAAACCGGTGCCGTAGCATTAAACCTGCTGGCTGCATTGGGTGGATCAGTTACTGCTCCTGCACTGGCTGATGCTAAGCTGAAAGACGCTATCGCCAAAGCTGCCAAAGCTATCCAGGCGAATCCCGGTAAATCCCTCGTGGTATCCGGTTCCAACGACGTGAATGTACAGATCATTGTAAACGCTATCAATAACCTCGCAGGTTCTAACGGTACTACCATCGACTGGGCAGTGACCAGTAACTACCGCCAGGGTATTGACAGTGAGTTCACCCAACTGGTGAATGATATGAATGCCGGTAGTGTTGGCGCATTGCTGATCTACGGTGCAAACCCTGCTTACAGCTACTATGATGCGAAGAAATTTGCTGAAGGGTTAGCTAAAGTTCCGGTTTCTGTATCCTTCAACGAACGTTACGACGAAACAACAGAGCTCTGTAAATATATTGTTCCTGATCATCACTTCCTTGAAAGCTGGGGAGATGCAGAAGGCCGCACTGGTTACTATGGCTTTATTCAGCCAACCATTGCTCCGCTGTTCAAAACCCGCGCTTTCCAGTCATCTCTCCTGAACTGGAGTGGCAACACTACTGCATGGGAAGATTACCTGAAAGCAGAATGGATCGGTAAACTGGGTTCACAGGAAGCATGGGATAAAGCCCTGCAGGACGGTATCATTGAACCACAAGCTGGTGCCGCTTTAGCTGGTGCTACTTTTGCCGGTGATATTGCTGCTGCTGCTGCCAAGATCAGCAGTGCCAAAAAAGGCGGTAAGCTGGAGCTGGTACTGTATGAAAAAGTAGCGATAGGTAACGGTAGGGAAGCCAACAACCCATGGTTGCAGGAAATGCCTGATCCGATCACCCGTTCTACCTGGGATAACTACGCATGTATCTCCAACACCCTCGCAAAAACATTCTCTACTGAACTGGGCGATGATTATGAGATCAACGCAGAGAAACAAGTATTGAAGATCAAAGCGAATGGTGTAGAAAAAGAATTGCCTTTGCTGATCGTTCCGGGTATCCATCCTGATGTGATTGCGATTGCAGTTGGTTACGGCCGTGGAAAGAAAGAATTCATTGGTAAAGCTGCCGGCGAAGTTGGTCAGAATGCTTATCCTTTCGTTTCTTCTAACGGACAAACATTTGATTACTATTCCACAGAAGCAACAGCCGTTGCTGCTGGCAGAAAATATCCGATCGGTCTTACTCAAACGCATAACAGCTACGAAGGCCGCCCGATCGTAAAAGAAACTACCCTCGAAGAATTCATCAGGAATCCTAAAGAGGTGAATGAAGACCGCCACGAGCTGGACCATTATGGAAAAGACTTCCGTAAAGATGCCACGCTGTATCCTGAGCACAGTTATCCTGGTATCAAATGGGGTATGTCCATAGACCTGAACACCTGTTTTGGTTGCGGCGCCTGTGTGGTAGCTTGTACAGCTGAGAATAACGTGGGTGTGGTAGGTAAAGAACAAGTGGTATTGGCGCACGAAATGCACTGGCTGCGTATCGACCGTTATTTCAGTGGTGATGAAAACAATCCTGAAGTAGTGTTCCAGCCGATGCTTTGCCAACACTGTGATAACGCTCCATGTGAGAACGTTTGCCCGGTAGCTGCTACCAACCACAGTTCTGAAGGTATTAACCAAATGGCTTACAATCGTTGCATCGGTACACGTTACTGTGCTAACAACTGTCCTTATAAAGTTCGTCGCTTCAACTGGAGAGACTGGAACGGTGCGGACAGCATTGAAGGCAACCTGCACGATACCGGCGATATGAATGACGCGCTCACCCGTATGGTATTGAACCCGGATGTAGTTGTTCGTAGCCGTGGTACTATGGAAAAATGTTCTTTCTGCGTTCAGCGTTTACAGGATGCGAAACTGACTGCTAAGAAAGCTGGCCGCCCGATGAAAGACGGAGAAGCACGTACTGCTTGTCAACAGGCTTGTGCTGCTGATGCGATCGTATTCGGTAACATTAACGATAAAGAAAGCCGTATCTATAAAGTTCGTAATGAAGAGCAGGCAGACCGTTTGTACTATGTTCTGGAAGAAACACACGTACTGCCATCCATTAACTACCTCGCTAAGATCCGTAACAAGGATGCAGCACCGGTAGCTAAAGCAGAACATAAAGAAGAAAAAGCTCATCATTAAGTAACAGTTCCGGCAACGGAGCTGAGTCGAAAAAATAGAATTGGTAAAGAATCAGTTTTAAGTTTTGAAACAACGTAGCTCCATCTGAAAGGGTGGGGTGAGCAAAGCTCAAAATACTACTATGCATTTGAAGTACGAATCCACACTGAGAGAACCTTTAGTAGATGGGGTTAAGGATTATCACCAGGTAACGGAGGATATTATCGGGCCTATTGAAGCCAAGCCTGGCAAGCTGTGGTATGTCGGTTTAACTATTTCCGTTTTGCTGCTGCTGTTTGGGGTTTTCTCTGTAACCTGGGAAGTATACTGGGGAACAGGGGTTTGGAACCTGAACAAAACAATTGGATGGGGTTGGGATATCACCAACTTCGTTTGGTGGGTAGGTATCGGTCATGCCGGTACGCTGATCTCCGCGATCCTTTTGCTATTCCGCCAGGGTTGGCGTACAGGGGTTAACCGCGCGGCGGAAGCAATGACCATCTTTGCGGTAATGTGTGCGGGACAATTCCCGATCTGGCACATGGGTCGTGTTTGGATGGCCTTCTTTGTACTCCCTTACCCTAACACCCGTGGTCCTTTATGGGTGAACTTTAACTCACCACTCTTGTGGGACGTGTTTGCGATCTCTACGTACTTCACCGTTTCCCTGTTGTTCTGGTACTCAGGTCTTTTGCCTGACTTTGCAACTGTACGGGACAGAGCTAAAACTAAACTGCGTAAATATTTATATGGTATTGCTTCTTTTGGCTGGACGGGTTCCACCAAACACTGGCAACGCCACGAAGCATTATCCCTGGTGTTAGCCGGTTTGTCCACTCCGCTGGTACTTTCCGTACACACCATTGTATCCTTCGACTTTGCTACTTCAGTAATTCCGGGATGGCACACCACCATCTTCCCGCCTTACTTCGTTGCGGGTGCGATCTTCTCAGGATTTGCGATGGTACAGACACTGCTGATCATCACACGTAAGATCCTGGGCCTGGAAGATTACATTACGATGGGCCACATTGAGGCGATGAACAAAGTAATTGTACTGACGGGTTCTATCGTGGGTGTAGCTTACCTCACAGAATTATTCATGGCCTGGTATTCAGGTAGCCGGTATGAATTTGATACCTTCTATAAGTTCCGCGCCGCAGGTCCCCTGGGCTGGAGCTACTGGATCATGATGACCTGTAACGTACTGTCTCCGCAGGTGTTCTGGTTCAGGAAAATGAGAAGGAATATCATGGTTACCTTTATCATGTCTATCATTGTGAACATCGGTATGTGGTTTGAGCGTTTTGTGATCATCTGTACTTCACTGTACCGCGATTACCTTCCATCCAGCTGGGGCTACTATCGTCCATCCTGGCCTGAGGTTGGTTTCTACCTTGGAACGTTCGGCCTGTTCTTCACCTGTTACTTCCTCTTTGCTAAATACTTCCCGGTTATTGCAGTTGCTGAGATCAAGCACGTGCTGAAAACTTCCGGGCAGAACTATAAAGAGAAGATGGTGAAATACGAAACGGAAGACAATGATAAGTTTGCGCACGATCAGGCGCATCACTAATGAACTGAATTAGATTAACGGATTATAGAATATTATCCATATGGCTGTTAAAAAATTTGTTGTAGGCAGTTTTGATGATGAGGCGGTATTGTTTCCGGCGGTAAAGAAAGTTCGCTCTGCCGGGTACAAGATTCATGATGTGTATACGCCGTTCCCGGTGCATGGCCTGGACCATGCCATGGGCCTGAGAGAAACAAGCCTGCATACTGCCGGTTTCATTTATGGTATTACCGGTACAACTACCGCGTTATCATTTATGAGTTGGGTATTCACAACAGATTGGCCGATGAACATCGGTGGTAAACCTCACTTCCCTTTACCGGCATTCATACCTATCACTTTTGAGTTGACGGTATTGTTTGCAGCGGTAGGTATGGTGATGACCTTTATGTATCTCTGTCAGCTGGCACCTTTTGTAAAGAAACATGTGTTCCATCCCCGTCAGAGCGATGACCTGTTTGTGATGGTGATAGAGCTGACAGAAAAAACACGTGCAGAGGAAGTGAAAGCTTACCTGGACAGTGTTGGCGCGAAAGAGATCAATGAGCAAGAAGTAGAAGCCGGCTGGTGGCTGGGCCGTTTCGATAGAGAAGATAAGTTATTCAGTCAGCGTACCACACCTGTGAACGCGTAATCAAAAAGAAAGATCAGTTAGAAATAAATATTTTGATGAAAAGGACTTCCAACATACTGATTGTAGCTGCTTTAGCCGGTGGAGCCTTACTGGCCGCCTGTAATAAGGGAGCACATAATAGAAAGCCCGGTAAGATCTATGTGCCTGATATGTACGAATCCCGTGCATACGAGTTTTATAATGGTCGCCTGACCAGTCTGAAACCCGTGGATGGTACTGTAAAGAGAGGGTCGCTGCTTCCTTATCACCTGAAAGCAGAGGATACGGCGCAGGCGAACCTGGTTAAGAACCCGTTGGCGTTGGACGAAGCCGGTATCAAAGAAGGTAAACGCCTGTATGATATCTACTGCGGTGTTTGCCATGGTCAGAAACTGGATGGTAACGGACCACTTTATAAAGGTGGTGACGGTCCATACCCGGCTGCACCCGCTAACCTGCTCACCGGTAAAGTAATGGGTTACACAGAAGGACGTATCTTCCATGTGATCACTTTCGGTTACAATGTGATGGGTAGTTATGCCAGCCAGCTGGATATGGAGCAACGCTGGAAAGTGGTAGGTTATATCAAGCAGATGCAGAACGGTGGAAAAGCTCCCGCAGCAACACCTGCAGCAGCTCCTGCTGATTCAACCGCACCGGCAGCAACAGTAGTGGCAGCGAAATAATTTGTTTTAAACGCATTTCAACTTAGTATTTTAATATACAACAGTAATGAAGGACCAATTTGTAGTACCAGCAAGATTAAAAACGACCAGCTTTGTGCTTTTGGGCATTGGCTTGCTGACTTTTTTGATCGGATTATTTGTGTTCAATGATGAGCATGGAGCTACCCGCTTCTGGGCTGGCATTTTGCAGAACAGCACTTACTTTTTGCTGATCGCACTGGCCAGTACTTTCTTCATTGGCGTAACCACTCTGGCACATGGCGGCTGGCAGCTTGGTTTCAGGAGAGTTCCTGAAGCTATCTCCATGGCTGTTCCTGTATTAGGGGGTATCCTGCTTGTGGTGTTGGGTTTTCTGATCTTCGGTCACAAAGGTCATATTTACCATTGGCTGAACCCGCACGGCGACGAGATCCTGGAGAATAAATCTCCTTTCCTGAACGCTTCTTTCGTTTCTATTGCTTCCGTGATCACTATTGGTTTATGGTCTGCATTAACGATCAAGCTGCGTAAGATGTCTCTCGAAGAAGATACCTGGAGCATGGATGCGGAAGCAGGTAAACGCCTTCTCTGGAGGAATACAGTCTGGTGCGCGGGTTTCATTGTTGTATTTGCATTGTCTGTTGGTTCTACCACCCCCTGGATCTGGTTAATGAGCATTGATGCGCATTGGTTCTCTACTATGTACAGCTGGTATACATTTGCCAGTACTTTTGTATCCGGTATGTCCCTGATCGCATTGTTTGTAATATATCTTAAATCTAAAGGTCACCTGGTTTATGTAACAGATGAGCATTTACATGACCTGGGTAAATTCATGTTTGCGTTCAGCATTTTCTGGACTTACCTCTGGTTCTCCCAGTATATGCTGATCTGGTATGCTAACATGCCAGAGGAAACAGTATACTTCCAGCCACGCGTATGGGGTCCGTTCAGGCCTATTTTCTTCCTGAACCTGATCATCAACTTCGTTACGCCGTTGCTGGTATTTATGAAACGTGCTCCTAAACGTAACAATACTACGGTAGCTTTCATGGCTGGTGTGATCATCTTTGGTCACTGGCTGGATTTCTTCCAAATGGTAATGCCAGGTACAGTACACGAACTTAATTTCCCATGGTATGAATTAGGTCTTGGCCTCGGTTTTGTGGGCCTGATCATCTGGATCACCGGTAACCAACTGGCTAAAGCGCCACTGGCTCCGAAGAACCATCCTTACCTGAAAGAAAGTATCGTACACCACACCTGATGCGTGGCGTAGCACAAGAAGAATGAACGTATAGCATTAGATAACTTAATTATTATTCATAGCAATGTCAGGATTTTTAGCAGTTTTAGTAGTTGTTCTCATATTCGTCGTGATCTTCCAGATTGCGAAGGCTAGCGAATATGTGTCCATTCTGAAAGGTGAAAAGAAATCGCGCGAGCAATCCAACCGCATTAACGGTTTCCTGATGATCGTATTCCTGGTGTTGGGATTGATTGGGGTGTGGTGGTGTCATGATCTTTTCGAAGGCAGGATGTTGGGTGAATCTGCTTCCGTTCAGGGAGATGGGATTGATAGCCTGATCAGGGTAACTTTCATCATTACCATGATCGTGTTTGTGATCACACAGATATTACTGTTCTGGTTCGCATTCAAATTCCAGGAAAAAGATGGCCGTACCGCTTTCTATTTCCCGCACAATAATAAACTGGAATTGATCTGGACGGTGATCCCTGCGATTGTACTGACCATCCTGGTAGCTTTTGGTATCCGCCACTGGTTGCGTATCACTTCAGAAGCACCTAAAGATTCCATGATCGTGGAAGTAACCGGTAAACAGTTTAACTGGGTGGTCCGCTATCCTGGTAAAGACGGACAGTTAGGCCGCAAGAACTTTAAACTGATTGACAATGCGATAAACCCATTAGGTCAGGATTGGGCAGACAGCCTGAATACGGACGATGTGATTGCTCCGGACCTGCACGTAGTGGTAAATAAGAATGTAAAACTGATCATTGGTTCCCGCGATGTGGTGCACGACGTTGGTCTGCCTCACTTCCGTCTGAAAATGGACGCAGTACCCGGTATCCCAACCACACTCTGGTTTACGCCAAAGTATACTACTGCCGAAATGAGGAAGAAAACAGGGAATCCTGATTTCGTATATGAACTGTCCTGCGACCAGATGTGTGGTAGCGGTCACTACTCTATGAAAGCTAATATCATCGTGGAAACACAGGCAGAATATGATGCCTGGGTTGCATCGCAGCCTACACAGTTTGCACAGGCGCATCCGGCTCCGGCTGCTTCACCTGCACCAGCTGCGGCCGCAGATTCAACAAAAACGGTAGCACAGGCGCATTAATTTGTGAGGACTTTAGATTGATTTTTGAAGGAGTAAAAAATTAAAGAAATGGCCGGGAGCCTGCCCCGTTTACCGGCTGATCATAAACAGAACTTATTATGAGTAACGAAGCAACATTGCACAATCAGGATTTAATGCATCACGGTGTGGAGCATGGGCATGGTAATGGCCATGATGGTCACGACCATCATCATGAGGAAACATTCATCTCGAAGTATGTTTTCAGCATGGACCATAAGATGATTGCAAAGCAATTCCTCATTACGGGTATTATCTGGGCCATCATTGGTGCATTTTTCTCTGTATTGTTCCGTTTGCAACTGGGTTATCCTGATGCTACTTTCCCCTGGCTGGAAAGCATCCTGGGTCATTGGGCCGAAGGTGGCAGGATCACGCCTGAAGCGTATTATGCGCTGGTGACCATGCACGGTACCATCCTTGTATTCTTTGTATTAACAGCGGGCCTTAGCGGTACCTTCTCCAACCTGCTTATTCCATTGCAGGTAGGTGCGCGCGATATGGCTTCTCCGTTTATGAACATGCTCAGCTACTGGTTCTTCTTCCTGGCCAGCTGCCTGATGATGGCTTCCCTGTTTGTGCAAACTGGTCCTGCTTCCGGTGGATGGACGTCTTATCCTCCATTGAGTGCATTGGGCGATGCTTCTATAGGTTCTAAAATTGGTATGGACCTCTGGCTGATGAGTATGGCGATCTTCGTTGTATCATCCCTGTTAGGTTCCCTTAACTATATTTCCACTATCCTGAACATGCGTACGAAAGGCATGAGCATGACCAAGATGCCGCTTACTATCTGGGCGTTCTTCTTCACCGCTGTGCTTGGTGTATTGTCTTTCCCCGTGTTACTGAGTGGTTTCGTACTGTTGCTGTTCGACCGTCATGGTGGTACCAGCTTCTACCTGAGCGAGATCTTTGTAGCGGGTAAAGTATTACCTAATGAAGGTGGTTCTGCTATCCTCTATCAACACTTGTTCTGGTTCCTTGGTCACCCTGAGGTGTATATCATTATCCTCCCTGCGATGGGTATGGTATCTGAGATCCTGGCGGTGAATTCCCGGAAACCGATCTTCGGTTACCTGGCGATGGTGGGTTCTATCTTTGCGATCACTTTGCTGGCCTTCCTCGTATGGGCGCACCACATGTTCGTAACAGGGTTGAATCCGTTCTTAGGGGCCTTCTTCGTACTCTTAACATTACTGATTGCGGTACCTTCCGCCATCAAGGTGTTCAACTGGATCACTACCATCTGGCGCGGGAATATCAGGTTCACACCTGCTTCCCTGTTCTCTATCGGTTTTGTGAGCACGTTCATCTCTGGTGGTTTAACAGGTATCTGGTTAGGTAACTCCGCGATAGACATTCACCTGCATGATACGATGTTTGTAATTGCACACTTCCACATTGTAATGGGTGTGTCTGCATTCTTCGGTATGTTTGCCGGTATCTACCATTGGTTCCCTAAATTGTACGGCCGTTATATGAACCAAACACTGGGCTTTATCCACTTCTGGATCACGCTCGTAGGTGCTTACCTCATCTTCTGGCCAATGCACTACATGGGTATGGCAGGTATGCCACGCCGTTACTTCGATTACTCTAACTGGACGTCTTTCAACATGTTCGGCGGGCTGAATGAATTCATCAGCTTTGTGGTGATCATCGTGTTTGCTACACAACTGTTATTCGTTTTCAACTTCTTCTATAGCATATTCAAAGGCCGTAAGCTCACCACACCCAATCCGTGGCAAGCTACTACCCTTGAGTGGACCACTCCGATCAATCCCGGTCACGGTAACTGGCCTGGTGAAATTCCGGAAGTTCACCGTTGGGCTTATGATTACAGCAAGGATGGTAAGGACTTCATTCCTCAAACCGTTCCTGTATCACCTGACGAATCCAAGCACTAGTTGAAGGAATTTGCGAAGGAGATAAGAAATCGTGAAGAAATAAAATGTTGCAAGAAAATTCCATAAAGTTGTCGGTATCATACGCCATTGCGAGTAGAGTAAGGGATTACTTCATGATGATGAAATTCACACTCACATTCATGGTGGTATTCTCCTGTGTGGTTGCGTATTTACTGGCACCCGGTGTGAAATTTGAATTGCTGAAAGTTCTTTTATTATTTGCGGGCGGTATACTGGTATCCGGTTCTGCCAACACTATCAACCAGATACTGGAAAAAGACACAGACAAGCTGATGGCCCGTACGGCTACAAGGCCTATTCCGGCCGGCAGATTGTCTGTATCAGAAGCAAGTATTGTGGCATTGGTAACAGGCCTGGCAGGAATTGCCATCCTGGGGTTTGGTTTTAACTGGCTTGCAGCAGGTGTTAGTCTTGCTTCCCTGGTGTTATATGGTTTTGTATACACACCCTGGAAGAAATGGAATTCACTGGCAGTGCTGGTAGGTGCTATCCCTGGAGCTTTGCCTCCATTGATCGGCTGGGTGGCAGGAGCCAACAGTTTCTCTGAAGGGGGATGGGCTTTGTTTGCGATACAGTTCCTGTGGCAGTTTCCGCACTTCTGGGCAATAGCCTGGGTAGCGCATACTGATTATACAAGAGCTGGTTTCAAACTGATGCCAACAGACAGGGGGCCGGGTAAAGTGATTGCATTGCAATCCGCCATGTATGCCATGTTACTGATCCCTGCGGGCATAGCACCTTACCTGTTAAAGATAACAGGGCCTATTTCTGCAGTGGTGGCCATCCTGATCGGCGGTTTTTATTTATACCGTGCGATTGAGCTGTACCGGAAATGTGACGTGCCGTCTGCCCGCAAACTGATGTTTGGATCATACATTTACCTGGCAGTGATATTGCTGGGGTTGTTGTTTGATAAAGTAAATTTGTGAGGGAAATGATTACAATGAGCGCATCAAGAAATAAGATACATCCGCACAAGTATTCCATGTGGATCGCTATGGCCAGCATCACGATGATGTTCATAGGGTTCACCAGCGCTTACGTTGTGAAACGGGCACAGGCCAACTGGCAAAGTTTCAGCCTGCCTACTATCTTCTGGGTATCTACGGCATTGATCCTCACCAGTAGTCTGACCATTCACTTAGCCCTGCGCCAGTTCAAAGCGCGTAACATGAGCAGTTATAAACAACTGATCACGTTAACAGCCTTACTGGGCATCGCATTTGCTGTTTGCCAGGTGATCGGTTTTTCAGATATGAAGAGCCATGGCCTTACATTGGACAGTACGGTTTCTGCCTCGTTCATATATGTGATCGTTGGCGCGCACATCCTGCACGTGCTGGGTGGTGTGATCGTACTGCTGATACTGTTTGCAAGGGCTTACAGAACAAGGATCAGAACTTACAGCGCCGTGCCGATCGAAGTGGCTTCCACCTACTGGCATTTTGTAGACGGTCTGTGGATCTATCTGTTGATCTTTTTCAGCCTTGCGAGATAATTAAGATACTGTTTAGAAAAATAAAATTCATAATTCGTACAAATGGATAACGCAGTAACAGCGAAGAAAAAATGGTGGAGCGGTGGGCATTCGCCCTTCAGTGTGAGCTATGGCAAGTTGATGATGTGGTATTTCCTGATCTCGGATGCCTTTACGTTCGGCGCATTGCTGATCGCTTATGGTACCCAAAGATTCATGGCTCAAGCCTGGCCTGATCCTAACGTAGTGTTCAAGTCGTTCCCTTTCATGGGGCATACGGAGCTTCCGCTGGTATTTGTGAGCTTGATGACCTTCATCCTGATCATGAGTTCCGTTACCATGGTATTAGCGGTACATGCCGGTCATAATATGGACAAGAAAGCCGTGGCAAGATGGCTGATCCTGACCATCATCGGTGGTATCATGTTCCTGAGCTGCCAGGCCTGGGAGTGGACGCACTTACATCATGAAGGCGCATGGTGGGGCAGAAATCCTTTCATCAATCACGATGGTACTGCAGCACTTTCCACTAACTTTACTGACTTCTTCTTTACCATCACAGGGTTCCACGGTTTGCACGTAACATCTGGTGTGGTATTGAATATCATTGTACTGATCAATGTATTGAAAGGTACTTATGAACACCGCGGCCATTATGAAATGGTGGAGAAAGTAGGGCTGTACTGGCACTTTGTAGACCTGGTTTGGGTATTTGTATTCACCTGCTTCTACTTACTGTAAGAAGAGGGCTCGTAAAAAGAATTGAACTAATTAATATAAAAGAATTTACAGATCATGGCGCATACACATTCTGCAACCACAAACGGGAAAGATCCAGCCGTAAAGAAAATCTGGAAAGTGTTCTGGATCCTGTTAGTTATTACTTCTGTGGAAGTAGGTTTGGCATTCCTGCACCTGGAAACAGGTATCCCCAGCAAGCTGTGGCTGAACTCCGTGTTCATTCTCCTGACGCTGCTGAAAGCATTTTATATCGTTGCGGAGTTTATGCACTTACGTCACGAAGTAAAGAACCTGATCATGACGATCCTGTTCCCTTTACTCCTGTTCGTATGGTTCATTATTGCATTCCTGATGGACGGTGATTCCTGGAAGAAAATGCGGGTGAACCTTGCTCCTGGTACGCCAGCAGTAAAAGAAGCGCCGGCACATCAGCCAGCACATCATTAACAGAACGTAGTTCAAAATATCGCAAATGTAAAAGTGATTCCATCCACGTTGATAGAGCTCACTTTTACATTTTGCATTTATAAACCTTTTAAAATCTACCGTCATTTCTAAGAAAGCATTACTCGGTGTAGCGTTGGCCATTTTAGTGCCATTGGCAGGATACCTGATCGTAGATCATTATGGTAAGAATATCGTGCATGTTCCGCCTTTCCTGATCGCGGAAAGAGTGGACACGATCGTAAAAGATGGTAAAACCACTTATGATACGGTGTATCACCAGATCAGGGATTTTACCCTTACCAACCAGTTAGGGGAACAGGTACATATGAAAGACAGTGAAGGTAAGATCAGGATCGTGAGCTTCTTTTTTACCAGCTGCCCACAGATCTGCCCTACCCTTACCACCCATCTGAAAATGGTGCAGGAAGCTTTTAAAAAGAATGAAGAACTGGTGCAGATCCTTTCTTTAAGTGTAGACCCGGAAAGAGATACGGTGAAATCCCTGAAGAAGTATGCGGATAAATATACCATAGATCCCAAGAACTGGTGGTTACTGACCGGGGATAAAAAGGAGATCTATGACCTGGCGCGCCATGAGTTTTTCGTAAATGCCTTAGAAGGCAATGGCGGGCCGGATGATTTTATCCATACGGAGAAATTTGTTGTGATAGACAAGGACCGTTATATCCGTGGATACTACAACGGGCTGGATACAAATGATGTGCGCCGGATGGTGAACGATATTGCTGTTTTACATATTGCTAAAGACAAAAAGAAGCCAGGCCTTATAAAGCGGCTCTTCTCCTCTGGCAATTAAATAAGGATTATGAGCTTAAAGAATAAGAACCTGAATATACCCATTGCGATCGTATCCATTGTGATACCTGTGCTGGTAGCTGTGCTGTTCATTATACCAAAGCCGGATATTGAGGCTGGGTTTGATGTGAAGCTGATGCCTTTCTTTCATGCCGTATTGAATTCTGCAACGGCCGTATTATTGGTGGCGAGCCTGGTCTTTATCAAGAACGGGCGCCGCAGGGCACATAAGTGGGCGAACCTCTCAGCAGTAGCGCTTTCTGTCCTGTTCCTGCTGTCTTACGTAACGTATCATTTCCTGACGGAAAGCACGAAGTTTGGCGACATCGATCATAATGGTATAGTGGATGCTGCTGAGCTAGGTATGATAGGAGGGGTACGTTATGTATACTACTTCCTGCTGTTAACGCATATCCTGCTGGCGGTGATCATTGTGCCACTGGTACTTTTTACGCTGCTCCGCGCTTTCCAGGATGACAATGTGCGTCATCGCAGGATTGCACGCATCACCTGGCCCATTTGGTTCTATGTGGCTGTTACAGGCGTGATCGTATACATTATGATCTCTCCATACTATTCCTGACGGATATCAGTTCCTGAAGTATGGAAATACCTTAATTTAGTACCGTGAAAAAGCTGTTATTCCTTATAATGATCATTGCTTTATTACTGCCTTGCAGTGATCTGTTGGCACAATGTTCCCTGTGCACTAAAACGGCGCAGCAATTAGGAGAAGGGCCTGCAAAGGGTTTGAACAACGGCATCCTGATGCTGGCATTCACACCTTTGGCATTAATGGCCTTCCTGGGCTGGCGCTGGTGGCGTAGCCAAAGGGCAAACTAATGCAGCCCGCCTGACCGGCAAACTGATCCTTACTCTTCTTCTTTACTTTCAAATTCCGGGCAATCTAACCGAAGGTCCCCTGCTCTTAACGGCGTACGGATGAGGTGGCAATAGTGTTGCGTTTTGCCTTTCTGTTCATAGAACTGGCAATTAAAGCACATGCGTTGTGGTGTGATAATGAGTTGGTGGTTCAGGTCATGGATAAGGTCCATTAATTGCTCCAGCAGAACGGCTTGTTTTTCAGGTGGAATGGCATTCACTGATCCCTGCATGGGGTGTGCGAACTTTTCTACTTTCTTTGCAATAACCTTCCCTGCTTTTGTTAACAGGAGGGTATGACTGCGATTATCGTAAACATCTGCTTTCCTTTTCAAGAGGTCCTTCGCTTCCAAAGTTTTAATAGCATCACTGATCGTTGCTTTCGTCATGTTAAAATGCGATGCGAGGTGTGTAACTGTCTTTAGCTTTTCCGGATAATGCAGCAGGAAAGTTAATATCTGAACCTGTATGGGGCTGAGGCCGTGTTGTTTAGCTTCATGCCAGAGCAGCACGCGAAAGGCTTCCGAAAGTCTTTCCAGTGCCGCTACTACCTTGCTCGCAGTATTGTCTGCCTGATGTTCAGGATTAAAGGTAGATTCCTTTGTCATGTTTTTTTTCCGTATCTTTTTTTATGGTTTCTGTCTTAAAATTGGTGGGCTTTCGATGGAAGGCGTCGAAATTACGAAAGATTTATTCCGCCCTTTATAGCACATTCATGCTGTTTTCTTAACGATAATAAAACACACAAAATTGTTTGTGAGCTTGCAATTGCGGGGATTTTATCTAAGTTAAAATACGGCTAACAATCTGATCTCTGACTTGTTACCTATTATCAAGTATTATATTTACAGCATTTGAAAACAAAGTCTGCTTAACGGTAAAAACTCTGCAAATGAAATACTTTGCTTCTTTATTCCATCGCAAAGGCTTGCCTGTAGCGGATTGTACGCCATCAATACAGTACATGCATGTGCCTATAGAACGAGTGTTGTATATGGTGATGCGTGTATTTATTTTGGCTGTAAGCTGCAGTATTGTTGCAGTTGGCGGGCTGTTGCTTGTTCGTTTGATCAGTAATGTGTTGTATTTCAACGACTGGTCTGTTGCAGCAGTATCTCCGGTTTATCATAACCTGGATGTGACTGCGATAGTATTGCCAGTGGCGGGTGTTGCAGCAGGTGTGTTGTTGGTGCGTAAGTGGAAATTCCTTTCGCCGTTAAGTGGTGTGTTGAACATTGGTACTGGTATTCCTTTAGGACCGGAAGGTATTGCGATGAACTATAGTATGTATGCTGGTGAGCATCATGACCTGCTGTTAACAGCAGGTGTTGCAGCCGGTTTTGCTGCTATGTTTGGTACACCATTGGCAGCTATCATATTAGTGAGTGAACTGCTGTATAGGAAATTCATTTCAAAGAGGATCGGTTATATCAGTCTTGCTGCATTCGTTGGCGCTGCTATCCATATGTTATGGTTTGGTGTGGAACCATTCTTTGTTCTTCCTTTACTTACTATTCCATCCATAGCAGCTATTGGCCTGTATACACTGATAGGTGTAGTAACGGGATTACATTCAGCTATCCTTGTGTTTGGTGTACAACAGATCAGGTCATTTGCTAACGGCTGGGTATGGCCGGTTGTAAGTGCAGCAGCGGTAGGGTTTGCAGGATATCATGCACCGGAGATCTTAGGTAACGGGATAGAATACACTGCGATGATGTTGCAGGGCAAGGTAACGCTCTCCTTATTGATCTCACTGAGTATGATCAAATTTTTACTGATCATCTTTGTATTGGGAACCCGTACGTTTGGCGGAATGATATTACCACTGCTCTCTATCGGCAGTGCATTGGGTATATTGAGTGCATTACTATTACAAATGGCATTTCCGGGTACTCCTTTGAATCCTTCGCTGGCGGCGTTGGTGGGTATGGCGGCATTGTTTGCAGGTGTTACGCGTGGATGGATAACAGCTATTGTTTTTGCGCTGGAATGTACATGGCAGGGAGAAGGGATATTTCCGCTGCTGTTTGCCTGCACCATCTCCTGGATCATCTCCGGATGGATGATGAAAAAAGAAGCGCCCGTTCTGCAGGCGCCTCCTCTTCATTAATGTGATCCTTCTGAAACGAACTTCAAACCAATGATGGAACCGATCAGCATCACCAGGAAAAAGATGCGCCATAATGCAGCAGGTTCTTTGAAGAAGAGCATGCCTGCAATGGCAGTGCCTGCTGCTCCTATACCTGTCCATACAGCATAAGCGGTACCTATTGGCAAGCCATTATTAATAGCTTTATTCAGCAGGAAAAAACTTAGTGAGATGCAGATCACGAAACTAATGGAAGGCCATAGTTTAGAGAAGTTCTCAGAATACTTAAGTGAAATAGTAAAGCCGATCTCGAACAGACCGCCCAGGATTAAAAATAACCAAGCCATAACAAAATGATTTGTTTAGTAAAAAAAATATAAAGAGGAAATTAGTTTAGCTGCGTACAGTATCAGATGCCGTAGTTGAATACAGCATAAGTGAAAGAAAGGCGGAATACCCTGATAGAAGTAACCATTACTGTTGCTAATTGTTTAGGAGAGGCGAAGGTACGAAAAATACAGGAATGAGGGGTAGTGCTATTAAAGGATGCCCGTACAACATCAGGTGTATTGTTGCACTATCTTATACAGGTTAAATCCCGGGCCTTCCATGAGTTGCTGCACTTCTTTATAAAGGGCCTGTTTATCTACATCCTGCATGCGGCGGTGTTGGATCAGCTGATAGGCTTTTTCTGCCAGTAAGAGGGCTTTGCGTTGTTTATTTCCATGTACCTGGTCCCTGTGTTCATCCAATGCTTTGATCAGTTCAGGTATTCCCTGCTGCTGTGTAGCAATTGTTTTGATCACAGGTGTTTCCCATTCATCAGTTCTTTTGGTATGTGCCAGGAGGCGGAGGTTCTTTACGAATTCATCTGCTTTGGGGCGGTCTGCTTTATTAACGGCAAAGATGTTCGCTATCTCCATTAGTCCTGCTTTCATGGTTTGTATCTCATCGCCTGCCTCCGGTACTACTACCACCACGGTAGTATCTGCAATGCCCGCAATTTCTACCTCACTCTGCCCAACACCTACTGTTTCAATGAAGAGATAATCAAAACCGGCAGCTTTCACCAGGTCGCTCACTTCCAGGATCTTTGGGCTGAGGCCGCCAAGGGCACCACGGCTGGCCATAGAGCGGATAAATACATCCGGGCTGGAGAAGTGTTCGCTCATCCTGATCCTGTCTCCCAGTAAGGCACCGAAATTGAAAGGAGAAGAAGGATCTACCGCAATAATGGCTATACGTTTTTGCTGTTGAAGCAGGGCAGTAATGAGGGCATTCACGAGGGTGCTTTTGCCTGCACCGGGAGGGCCGGTTATGCCAACTACGCGCGTATGCCCTTCTGCGGGAAGTTCTTCCAGCAAACGGGTATATCCCGGCGCTTCATTCTCTACAAGTGAGATGCAGCGCGCCAATGTTTTGATATCGCCACCTGTGAGACGGCTGAGTAATTGCGCGTACATGAAACAAATGTATCGATGATTTTCCACATCTTTGCAACTATGAAAGTAACAGGTTTCACCTTTGTGAGGAATGCCATCAAGTACGATTACCCGGTAACAGAAGCGATCCGCTCCATCCTGCCATTATGCGATGAAGTGGTGGTAAGCGTGGGTAACTCTGACGATGGAACGCTGGAGCTTATTCAGTCCATTGGCTCCCCCAAGATCCGCATCTTTCATTCCGTATGGGACGATAACCTGAAAGAAGGCGGGCTCATTTTATCTGTGGAAACAAATAAGGCCCTGGACCATGTATCTCCTGATACAACCTGGGCTTTCTATATCCAGGCGGATGAGGTGGTGCATGAAGATGATTATCCCGCCATCCGCGCTGCCATGGAGCAGTATAAAGATGATAAAAGAGTAGAGGGCCTGTTATTCAACTACCGCCATTTTTACGGTAGCTATGATTATGTAGGGGATTCCCGTACCTGGTATAATAAAGAGATCCGCATTATCCGCAACGATAAACGGATCCGTTCTTATAAAGACGCACAGGGCTTCCGGCTGAACGACCGCAAGCTGAATGTGAAACCTGTGAAGGCCTGGATGCATCATTATGGCTGGGTGAAGAATCCTGAAGAACAGATCGCAAAGATCACGAACTCGGCAGGTTATTATCATGGCAATGAACAGGAGCACATGAACAAGGTGAAGAAAATATTGTCTGAGTTCAATTATGCAGAACTGGTAGATTCCCTGGAACGTTTTACCGGTAAACACCCTGCATTGATGGAAGAACGTATCCGGCAACGGAACTGGCAATTTGACCATGATATCAGCCAGAAGAACTTCAAGAATTTAAAAGGAAGGGTATTGTATTATGTGGAGAAGATCTTTGGTGTGCGTTTATTTGAGTATAAGAATTACAGATCAATATAACTCCCGGTAGATCTTCAAATAGGCTGCGGCTGCTTTATCCCAGGAAAATTGCGCTGCATGTTCACGTACGGCCTGTGCTTTTTGTGTATCCCTGAATTGCGCCAATCCTTCTTTCAATACTTCCTGCATATACCCCGGATCAAAATCATGGAAATAATAGGCGGCTTCACCTCCTACTTCCGGCAGGCTTGTTCTGTCCGACAGGAAAACGGGTTTACCGAAATGCATGGCTTCTATGGCAGGCAGGCCAAAACCTTCTGCCAGTGACGGAAAAACAAAGGCGGTACAATTCTTCAGGTACCAGTATTTTTCTTGTTCTGTGACGGGGCCGATGATCTTCACTTTATCCAGCACCCGGTGTTGCTGTGCTTCCACTAAGATCTTATCGCGATAGGCTTCGTTGATATTTCCGGCAATGATCAGTTCCAGTTCCTGGTCTTTTACAAGACAGGGCAATACATGAAAGTTCTTTTTGGGCAATACCGTGCCCATGGCAAATAAGAATGACCTGGAAGGCCTTTCACGGGGTGCATCAAAACCAGGGAATTCCTGTACCGTGGCCCCGTTATAGATCACGTGAAAAGGTTTGTTCCGGGTGTTCACATGGCGCAGTGTTTCGGCCATGGCAAACTGAGAGATGGCCACTAACTGATCTGCTTCATCCACGCTGCGTTGTACTGCAGCGAGGTATTTCTTTTCCTTCTCTTTGGATTTATGCTCGTGTAAAAAATTGAGATCGTGGATCGTTAAGATACGCGGCGTGCCTTTTTTAGGCCTGTAGGGAGAAGATTGATACGTGGTATGCCATACATCGATCTTCTCTTTATAACGGAAATAGAATTTATGTAAAGACCGTTGCCAGATGTATCCTGCATTCGTTCCGAAGTGCCGGCCCAGTTTAGGCGGCATGTAATACACCAACCGTTCGTTGGTCTGTGCCTGCTGCAGGATGGCTGCTCCCAGGTCCTGGCAGAAAGTATACAGGCCCGTGTTCGGGTATTTCATTCTTTCGCAATCGAAGAGGATGTTTGGCATTTAGTTTTTCTTTTCAGCAAAGAGCATGAAACAGTCGTTCTCCAGTTTAAAGGAGCTAAAGGTAAAGCCGAAAGTGGAAAGGTATTGCTGCAGGTGGTCCATATTACGCTGGTCGTTATCCAGGTTATGGATCTCCATGGCCATACGATCTACCTGTTGCCAGATCTCTTTCGGTGTTTCGTAAATGATGGGATATTCACTGCCTTCGCAATCCACTTTGATCAGGTCTGCTTTTTTAAGCTGATTGGTATCGAAGATCTCTTTCAGTGATATGCAGGGAACTTCTTCCGAGTAGGTATTCTCCTGTACGAAATCGTTGTATACGGAAGCTGTTACGGAGTTGCCGTGATCAGATTCCATGTATAAGGTGATATGTGATTGCGGTGTACCGGTTACTGCCCTGTGATGGACCTGCACATTTGATCTGAGCGCGGGGTTCATTTCCAGGTGTTTGGCAAATAGTTTCTGGTTGGCAGATACCGCATCGTAAGCATAAATAGCGGCACCGGGTTTTTGTGATAAGAGGAAAAGACTGAAATATCCTGCGTTACTGCCAATATCTATCACCACTGGTTTTTCCGGCAACTGGCCGGCAAGGCGGTCCATTACATATACATCATTGAGGAATATTTCTTTAAAAACGAGGTATAAGGATTTGGCAGGCGTGGTAAAAAGGATACTTCTCCTGCGGATGGTGAATTGCAGTTCTGCATATCCGTCCTTGAATTTACGGAGGAAATAAAGCGGCCAGTTACGGATATATTTTACCAGGTTGCTATACCGGGCGAGAGAACTATTTGCCATTTATCAGGATTGTTTAATTGTAACGAGATAGCTGCGCATGACGGCAGGCACCATTTTTTTCTTTACGGGATCATCTTCCCGGTATTCCATCAATACGGAAACGCCGGGTAATGAAAAAGGCGGCTGATCTATAAATACGCCGGAATTCATGCGCATACGGATATGCGGCCCCGTTACTTTATCCAGGTTGTATTCCACATCTTCCGTAATGGGAAGGTGTTCTGTAATGATGGCGTATTTAAAATTATCCAGCTTCTGCAAGATCCGGGAGATCTGGTTGTTCTTCAGGTGTTGTAATACCTGGCGGATGATCAGGAGGTCTGCTTTTGGAAGCGGTTCGCTGATAGCGTCCTTTACCAGGAACTGTGTTTTGGCGTTGGCATTCTTTTCCAGGTGGTGTGCAATCAGGTCCGGCACTACGTCCATACCCGTATATTGTACGTCTACCTGCTGTAGTACCTGGCGCATGATGGAAAAGTCCCCACAGCCAATTTCTGCCACGGAGCGGATGTTATGGCTGTTGATGAACCCGGTCATCATGTTGATATATTCTGCTGTTTTAGGATTGGCGGTACCTGAACCGGAATAGAACGTACCTTTTTCCCCTCCCCATACGTTTTCTTTATAGATGGATGAAAATACTTCCTGTACGCTCATACCCCGGTAGCGTCTGAAATGACGTTCCCGGTATTTGCGGTACAATTTTTTTAAGAAACTGCCGAGCTTACTTTTTTTGCGATCCATGCCGGCAAAGATATATTTTTTAAACCATCATACTATAGGGCTTATAGCAGTAAAGGATTTTAACCAAAAAATGTATTTTAGCATTATGACCAATTTTATTCCCATATTTCCATTAGGCATTGTAGTATACCCGGAAGAACAGTTGAACCTGCACATATTTGAACCCCGCTATAAGCAAATGATCAGGGAATGTATCGCAGAGAAAAAGCCCTTTGGCATTCCTGCGGTGATAGAGAAGAAAGTAAGCGAATTTGGCACTTTGGTGGAGGTGATCAGTGTAGAAAAACAATATGATAATGGTGAGTTAGATATCAAAACCCGGGGCATCCGTGTTTTCCGCATCCTGGAAGTGATCCGGGAATTGCCCAATAAATTATATGCGGGGGCTATTGTGAACTACCCTGAAAATGAGGAACGCAGCAATATACTGCTCCGTAAACAGGTATTGCTGGCGGTGCGGGAACTGCACCAGATCCTGCAGGTGAACAAATCCTTTTCCCGTTCGGACGAACAACTGAGGGCTTATGACCTGGCGCATCATGCGGGGCTTTCTTTGCAGGAGGAGTACGAAGTGCTGCACCTGTTCAAGGAACTGCAAAGGCTGGAGTACCTGAAACGCCACCTGCTGAAGGTGATCCCTTTAATGACAGAGATGGAAAGACTGAAAGACCGCGTGAAACTGAACGGCCACTTCCGGGATTTATCCGTAGATAATTTCTAACTTGGCGCCATGAATGGATGCGTTTTTTGCCTGGACCTGGGTAATTCCCGCCTGAAATGTGGTGTGATGTTAAATGGGGAATTACAACAGGAACTCTTTTTCTCAGAATCCAACCTGGTGCAGGATGTTCAGAAAGCACTGGAGCAATATCATCCCAAAGCGGCCATACTTTCTTCCGTGGTAGACCATCCGGAAGAGCTGGAGACCCTGCTGGCGGAGCAAACTTTCTTTCTCAGACTGAGCCATTCCACCCCATTACCCATCAAACTGGTCTATGAAAAGCCGGAAACATTGGGGGTAGACAGGATTGCGCTGGCTTGCGGGGCATGGGCCCTCTTTCCCGGCAGGCATAACCTTATTATCGGCACAGGCTCTGCCATTACCTATAATTTTTTGAACAGGTCAGGAGCGTTCCTGGGCGGAGGGATCAGCCCGGGAATAGACATGCGGTTCCGCGCCCTGCATACATTTACGGACAAATTGCCACTTATTAAGGCCAGTACGCAATACGCTTTTGTGGGTTTTAACACCCGGCAAAGTATTTTAAGCGGAGTTCAGGAGGGTGCATTGGCCGAAGTGGCCGGTATGATTGCATCTTACGGGAACAGGTACCGGAACTTTAACGTGCTTTTAACAGGGGGTAATTTGGATTTTTTTGCTTCCCGCCTTAAAAAGAAGATATTTGCAAGCCCGTATTTAATGTATAAAGGTTTAAATTCAATCGTAGAACTCAATGTATTGGACAAAAGCTAGCTTCTTTTGCCTGTTTGGCGTATGCGTACTTTCCGCAAGGAATGCCGCCGCACAGGATAATTCCCCCTACTCGCGCTTTGGTTTGGGAGAGCTTTCGCGCTCTCAAAATGCCGTCAATCTTGGTATGGGAGGTGTTGCGCAGGCTTATGCCGATGCCCAATCAGTCAACTTTCTCAATCCGGCCAGTTATGCTCACCTGCAGCTCGTTACATTTGATGTAGGGCTAAATGGTGGTGTACGCAGACTGAACAACGGAGAAAACAACTCCCGCGCCGGTTTTGGTACCCTGAGCTATCTTCAGTTGGGTTTGCCGCTGGGGAAAAAATGGGGTATGAACATAGGACTACGTCCTATGAGCCGTGTGAGTTACAATATCGCAGAAGGAGAACAGAAGATATTTTTCCCGGACGCCAATCCAGACACGGTGAACGTTATCCATCAATATGAAGGAAGCGGAGGCGTGTACCAGGCCTATATCGGTTCCGGTATTGGTTTTGGAGGTTTCAGTGTAGGGGTGAACTTTGGTTATCTCTTTGGGAACGTGAATAACAGCACCAAGGAACTGTACCCGGTCGCTTCCACTATCCTGCCCTCAAGGCATAACCGCCGCACCAGCTATGGCAGCTTCTTTTACAGCCTGGGTGTGCAGCAGACCATCGATCTGAGCAAGGACCTGGAATTGTCCATCGGCGCAAGCGGAAGTTTTGAACAAAAGCTCACAGCCCGCCGCGAAACCATGCGGGAAACATTATTCTACGATCCATCCTCTGATGAATATGATACACAGGATACCGTTGAGTACAGGAAAGGGGTGAATGGTGATATCATTTATCCGCAGCAGCTGGGTGGTGGTATCATGCTCACCAAACTGGATAAATTTGCCATTGGTGCTGATTTCAATACTTCCCAATGGAGCAAATACAGGAACTACGGCGCACCCGATTCTACCCAGAATAGCTGGAAACTGAGCGTGGGTGGTCAGTTTATTCCCAATGCCCAATCTTTTACAGGTTATTGGAATAAAGTAACTTACCGCCTGGGTGGTTTCTATGGCAAGGATTATATCAAACTCGGTAATAAAAGCATGAACGAGATGGGCTTTTCCATCGGTGCAGGTTTCCCGATCAGAAGGATCATGCCGGCATTCAACCAGTTCTCCATGATCAATGCCGCTTTTGAAGTAGGTACCCGCGGAGATGTGAACATAGCATTGAAGGAAACTTACTATAAACTTACGCTCGGCTTTACTTTGAGCGATCGTTGGTTTATTAAGACCAAATACGATTAATAGATAGACATGAAGCTGTTACTTTCCTACCTGGCTATTGTACTTGTTTTCTGTAGTTGTGAAAACGACATGAGTGCCGTGAGAGCATTCGACAAGAGCAAACTGGGTGTGGAACAGGCTTATGATATTGAAACAATTATGAGCCAAACGGCCCATGTAAAGGGGATCCTTACTTCTCCTTACATGGAAAGGCACATGGCCACCCCTCCTTATACAGAGTTCCCGCAGGGTCTGAAAGTTGTTTTTTACAGCGATTCCCTAACTATTACGAGTGTTCTTACTTCCAAATACGGTAAACTGATGGATGGGGAGAACGATGTTTACCTGCGCGACAGCGTGGTATTCCTTGACCTGCAGAAATTCCAGCGGCTGGATTGTAAAGACCTGAGATGGGATTCCAAAATGGCCAAATTTGTGACGGAAAGGTTTTGCCGGGTGTCCACCCCCCTGGATACTATCTATAGCATAGGGCTGGATGCTAACCAGGATATGTCTGAGATCAACTTCCATAATGTGAACGGGATCATCTCACCAAGGGATAGTATGATGGGCTTAGAATAAATACTAACAGAACTTACTATAACAAAAGAACCCGGTCATATGACCGGGTTCTTTTGCTTTAACCTATTTTTTAACCTAAAATTTCCTGCCCAAAAGTTTCAACAACCATGCCAAAGTATTATTTTTCAGGGCTTCCAAATGGCTCAATGAATATTTATTTTTGATACCTACAAAAACACATCATGGAATATAGAAGACTTGGTAAATCCGGATTACAGCTCAGCGTATTGTCTTTTGGCAGCTGGGTAACCTTTCACGGGCAGGTAGATGATTCATTGTCTGACCAGCTGATGGGTGTTGCTTATGACAATGGGATCAACTTTTTTGACAATGCTGAGATCTATGCGCTTGGGGAGTCTGAGAAGATGATGGGCCGCGTATTGAAGAAAAAGAACTGGGACCGTAGTTCCTATATTATTTCCAGTAAGGCTTATTTTGGCTGGAGAGGAGAGAAGAACAAACCCAATCAAACAGGCCTGAGCCGCAAGCACTTAGTAGAAGCATGCCACGAAGCATTGGAGCGTTTGCAACTGAGCTACCTGGATATTTTCTATTGCCACCGTCCGGACAGGAATGTTCCGATGGAAGAAGTGGTATGGACCATGAACATCCTGATCCAGCAGGGGAAGATCCTTTACTGGGGTACTTCCGAATGGGCGGCCTCCGAGATCATGGAAGCACATATGATTGCAAAGCAAAACAACCTCATTGGGCCTGTTGTGGAGCAACCGGAGTATAATTTGTTCAGAAGGGAGAAAGTAGAGCTGGAATATGCCCGGATCTACGAAACGGTGGGTTTAGGTAATACCATTTTCAGTCCGCTGGCTTCCGGTATCCTTACCGGTAAATACAATAATGGTATCCCTGAAGGCTCCCGTTTAGGTTTGCAGGGGTATGAATGGTTGAAGAACAGGAACTTGCTGGATGCTAACCTGGCAAGAGTGGCAAAACTGCAAAGCGTATCAGATAAACTGGGTACCAGCCTTGCTACACTTTCCATTGCCTGGGTGATTAAAAACCAGCATGTTACTTCAGCAATCCTGGGTGCCACCAAAGAGGCGCAACTGACGGAAAACCTGAAGGCACTGGAGGTCTACACACAATTAACGCCGGAACTGATGAAGGAAATTGATGCAATTATGGGCACTGCTCCTAATGCACCAACCCACTAGGGTGATGGGGGTGAATGGTGCTGGTTAAATCTATGTTAACAGCACATTTTTTAAGACGTTTACGAGATAAAACCTGCCTTTTACGGAAAGCTCTGACCGGATATGGAACGGCTGCCTATCTTTGTTAAGGTTTTTCATAGGATATGGTTAAAAATACTGAGGGCGGTTTTCTAACTGCCCTATTTTTTTGCCCTAAACCCCCGAATTCTCCCCCTTTAGTGTTATTTTCCCTTTATTAAACATTTATTGCATGGAAACAATTACATGGAACGACTTTGAAAAGGTGCGCATGCATGTAGGCACTATTATAAACGCGCAGGTATTTGAAAAAGCGCGTAACCCGGCCTATCAGCTGGAAGTGGATTTTGGCGCTGAGATTGGCGTGAAACGTTCTTCCGCACAGATCACCAGATTATATCAGCCGGAGGAACTCATTGGCCGGCAGGTAGTAGCGGTAATTAACTTCCCCGTGAAACAGATCGCCAACTTTTTCTCCGAATGCCTGGTATTAGGCGTGGTAGGGGATGAAAAGGAAATTGTGCTCCTGCAGCCGGATAGACCAGTGAAAAACGGCCATAGGATTGCATAGGGAATAATAATTTAATTTAAAATTAATAATAATGTGTCTGCAAAAAGCCCTTTTTCTATGCTTCACGAACAATTATGCTACGTTCACGGAAACAGGGTTGCAAGGCATAAAAACCACCCTATCTTTGGTTCAGGTTTTTCATAGGATATGGTTAAAATTATTACAACGGCGGTATTCTTACCGCCGTTTTGCATTTCTACAGCCTCCTGAGCCGCTCTCACAAACTTATCTTGCAGCCCATTTCAGGGCAAATAATCACTTCTGACAGAATCGTTTAAGGGTGTTTTTGGAACGTTTACCAGATAAAATATAGCGTTCGCTAGTTTGTAGATTAGGGTTATCTCTAAATTATGGAAATTCGTAACAGGTTTTTCAATAAAGATATGGTTAAAATTTTTCGGGGCTGTATTCTTGCAGCCCTGTTTTTTTGCCCCTATATCATTGAATAAACGACAAAGGCCACCGATCATTCGGTGGCCTTTGTCGTTTTAAAAGCTTTTATCAGTTCGTTCCCTGGAATAAACGGGGTAATGGCTTACCTAACAGGTTCTCATACACGAAACGATAGGATTCATTCCGGGAATGGGTTCCTTTGGCCCCTCCCCATCCATGACGCTCACCGGGATAAAGCATGAGTTCAAAGTGTTTGCCGAGGTCCTGGAGCTTATTTACCAGCTGAATGGTGTTCTGAAGGTGTACATTATCGTCCATGGTGCCATGTACGATGCGCAGCAGTCCTTTATATTTGTCGGCATGGGTCATCACATTGGTGAGCTTGTAACCTTCGGGATTGTCTTTGGGAGTATCCATGAAACGTTCGGTATAATGGCTGTCGTACAGCGCCCAGTCAGTTACAGAGAAGTTGGCCATTCCATGGGTGAACACTTCTGCGCCGTAAGTGAGTGCCATACAGGTCATATAACCCCCATAACTGCCTCCGGTCATGCAAACTTTTGAAGCATCCACACCGGGTTGGCTGATGAGCCATTTAGTGGCATCCATGTAATCTTCTATCTCATATTTACCAAGCTGGCGGTGAATGTAGTTCATGCCCACTTTGCCCAAATGCCCTGCGGCACGGTTATCTATTGCCACCTGTATGATCCCTTCCTTTGCATACCATTGTAATTGTGCGAGGTTGGGCCTCCAGGAATCATAGACTGTTCCTGCATCCGGACCACCATAGATACTGATCAGCACAGGATATTTTTTACCGGGTTGCATGTTCAGCGGCCAGATGATGGTGAGTGGCAATTCAAGTCCATCGCGGGTTTTGTAGGTCTTTAATTCCGGCATGGCCAGTTTGTAAGTATCATAAGCAGCGCCATGTGCATTACCCAGTTCACGTACCACTTTGCCCTTATCGTTTAATAAGGTCATTTTAGGCGGTGTGGTGAGGTTGCTGTAGGTGGTAATGAAATAGTCTCCGCCATTTGGTGATAAACGTACCTCGTGGGAGAATTCGCCGAAAGTGAGGCGTTGCGGTTCTCCTCCGTTGATACCTACTTTATAGAGATCGAAACGGGTGCTGGCTTCTTTGCGGGCAGTGAAGAAAACGGTTTGTTTCTTTTCATCTACCTGCAGCACATCCCTTACACGCCAGTTGCCATTGGTGAGTTGCTTTTTGAAGCTGCCATCCATATTATGGAGGTAGAGATGGTCCCAGCCGGATTTATCGCTTTTTACAATGAAACCTTTGTTGTTGGCCAGGAAATAGATATCCGTGAACCAGTCTACCCAGGTCTTTTGTTTTTCCTCGTACACTATTTTCTTGCTGCCATTTTGGGTATCTATCGCATAAATGATCAGGTCGTTCTGCTCACGGGGCATCCATTGTGCCCATAATGCAGAACCGTCCGGGGACCAGAAGGGGGTGCCGAAATACTGATCGTCCTTTTCATTGAAATCGGCCCAGGTGATATTGCCGCCGGTTACAGGAACGATGGCCAGCTTCACTTCAGGATTGGTATCTCCGGCTTTTGGATAACGGGTGTTTTCCAGGAAGCCGTGCTGGCCTGCTTCGCTATAAATGGGGAAAACAGGTACTTTGCTGTCGTCAAAACGCATGAAAGCAATCCTTCTGCTATCCGGGCTCCACCAGAAGGCACGGTAGCGGGAACTGCGGCCCAGGATCTCTTCATAATATACCCAGGAGGCCCAACCGTTATAGATCACATCGGAGCCATCAGAAGTATACTGGATCTCTTTTTTAGTGGCCACTTCAATAGCAAAGAGGTTGTTATTGCGTGTGAACGCTACGTATTTTTCATCAGGAGAAAGGGTAGGGTTCTTTTCCAGCTCGTCATTATTGGTAAGCCTGATCTCTTCTCCCCCGTTGGGTCTTTGTATATAGATATCGTTGTTCTTCACACTAACCGTGTTACCGGTAGCGGGTGGTTGCACGTAAGGAGCTGTTTTGCCGGTTTTGGCGTCTACAGAAAGCATCTGCCCTGCGCGGGATTCGATATAATGATCTTTGTCTGCCCAGCCGCGGATGAAAGGAAGGGTTTCTGTAATGCTCACCGGACGGGTAAAGATCTGGTCGAAAGTGAGTTCTTTTTTTTCCTGTGCCAGCGCTGGTTGTGCGGAAACTGTCAGTAAAGAAAGGCCGGTAAGCCATACCGGCAGCGATTTGTACATGCTTCTCATAATTTAAACAGGTTGAGGTACGGGGGATTTCGCCCCGGGGTGACGAAAATAAAGATCAAATATCAATTTGAGCAATGAAATGTACCAGCGGTAGGAGGCTTTAGGCTGAAACTACCGGCTATGGCGGTAAAACCTCCAGCTATGAACCCAAAGAAGGCAACCAGGAACTTCTGCAAACACAGTTCCGCAAATCAAAGTACATTCGATTTGGTTTTTCATAGGATATGGTCCGAAAACGAATAGGGCAGCGAGTTTATCTACTGCCCTATTTGTTTGATATGATTGATCACATTTCCGATAACGATAGCTGCTGCCATTAACCCGATATCCTTTAACAGGTTGGCCGGGGCCATGGGACTGTTCTTCATCAGGCCGGGTACATGGATGGCGAAGATGAAGATCAGCAGCATAAGGGCCAGCAGGTAACAGGCCAGTTTTGCTTTCTTGTTCAGAATAATGGCGATGCAGGCCAGCAGCATTCCAACGCCGGTAATAAAAACCCAGAAAGCGCCGCCAGGAATGGGAACCATGCCGGCCATGTCTTTTGCATGTACCATGTGGTTGACGCCAAAATAAGCCCATATTAATGCATAGAGAACAGTTGCCGCGCGGGTACGGATGTGAATCTTCATACGGGAAGTTTTAAGGTTTCAACAATAAAAAAACCGGATCCCTGGTGAAGGATCCGGTTACTAATATACTGAATACGTAGCGATTATGGGTTATTCTCCGGCCTCATTTGCGGGAAGAACAGTACATCCTGGATAGAAGGCTGATTCGTCATCAGCATCGTTAACCTGTCTATACCAATCCCGATACCGGAAGTAGGCGGCATACCATATTCCAGTGCGCGGAGGAAATCATAATCGATGTACATGGCTTCGTCATCTCCTCTTTCCATTAATTGCACCTGCTCCTCAAAACGCTGCCGCTGATCGATAGGATCATTCAGCTCAGAGTAGGCATTGGCAATTTCCTTTCCGTTACAGATCAGCTCAAAACGTTCCACCACGCCGGTTTTGCTGCGGTGTTTCTTGGTGAGCGGGCTCATTTCAACAGGGTAATCTATGATGAAAGTAGGTTGTACATAATGATGTTCGCACTTCTCCCCGAAGATCTCGTCGATGAGCTTTCCTTTACCGGAACTGGCTTCTACCTGGATGTGCAATTGCTTGCAAACATCGCGGAGCTGCGCTTCGTCCATGTCCGTAATATCAATACCCGTATGTTCTTTAATGGCATCGAACATGGTTACGCGGCGGTAGGGAGCTTTAAAATCTATCTCCTTGTCTCCTACCGTTACCTTTGAGCTGCCGTTCACATTGATGGCTACTTTTTCAAGCAGCGTTTCCGTGGTGCGCATCATCCATTCATAATCCTTGTAGGCGGCGTACATTTCCATTACGGTGAATTCCGGGTTATGGGTACGGTCCATTCCTTCGTTGCGGAAATCTTTCGCAAACTCATACACCCCTTCAAATCCGCCAACGATCAGTCTTTTCAGGTACAGTTCGTTTGCAATGCGGAGATATAATGGAATATCCAGCGCATTATGATGGGTGATAAAGGGACGGGCAGTAGCACCACCGGGGATAGCTTGCAGGATAGGTGTTTCCACTTCCAGGTAGCCCATTTCATTATAGAAATCGCGCATGGTTTGTACCAGGCGGGTACGTTTGATAAAGGCTTCCTTGATCTGGGGATTGATCACCAGGTCCGCATACCGCTGGCGGTATTTGAATTCAGGATCTGTTACACTGTCAAAGGACTCCCCTTCTTTTTCTTTTACCACCGGCAATGGGCGTAACGCTTTTGCCAGGATGGTGAGTTCTTTTACGTGAACGGAGGTTTCGCCTGTTTTGGTGATAAAGGCATACCCTTTCACGCCAATGAAATCTCCCAGGTCTGTGAGTTTCTTCCAAACCTGGTCGTAAAGGGATTTATCTTCACCGGGGCAGATATCGTCCCGTTTTATATATAATTGAATACGGCCTTTGCTATCCTGCAATACGGCAAAGTTTGCCTTCCCCATATCGCGGGTGCTCATGATGCGGCCGGCGAGGCAAACATCCTGGTATTGTTCTTTGGTTTCCTCAGAATAACCGGCTTTGATATCCACGGAATAAGCATTCACGGGATACTCCGGGGCCGGATACGGGTCGATGCCCAAGTTTACAAGTTCCTGCAGCTTTTCGCGGCGAATGATCTCCTGTTCTGAAAGCTGTTGTTGGCTAATTACGCTCATTTTCGTGTGTGATACTGGTTTTTAACGGGTTGCTGACAGCTGCCCGCTCCGAAATGGAGAGCAAAAATAATTTATTTCAGTGGTTTTGTACGAATTGCGTTGGAGGCCCCCTTCCGCCACCATATTTTAACAATTTTCTTTTATATATAACTGGGTTGATTGGTGCGGTTATTGCTAACTTTATGTAAAACCACCCGGCATGAAAACGATTATTGTACCGACTGATTTTTCCGAAACAGCTTATAACGCTGCGCGATATGCGATTGGTTTAGCCCAGCAGCTTGGGGTTTCTAAGATCATCCTCTATCACGCATATGAATTGATCGTTCCTATTCCGGACCTCCCCACGGCGGTGCCTATGGTAAATATGGAAGATCTGAGAGATGCCAGTATAGAGGGATTGCATAAAATGAGAAATGAACTGGCAGGGGAATTACCTGCTTCCATCAGCCTGCTTGTTAGGGCGGATAATCATTTACTGGCGGCTAACATAGACCAGGTATGTAAAGAAGAAGAGGTGGACCTTATTGTAATGGGTATCACAGGCGGCAGCCAGCTGGAAGAAATACTGGTAGGTTCCAATACGGTGGATGTAGTGAAGAATTCCAGTTATCCTGTTATTGTAGTGCCTACTTCGGCATCCTTTTCACCCATTAAAAAGATCGTATTTGCCTGCGACCTGCGCAAAGTGGCGAAAACCACCCGCAAGGAACCATTGCATAAATTACTGGATGCATTTACACCGGAGCTGCTGGTGCTGAACATACAGAAAGAAGGCAAAGAACATATGCATCCTGAAGAGAACCAGGAACTGGATAACATGCTGCATAATTATAACCCGCAGTATCATTTTGTAGATCATCCAAACGTGGCGGAAGGTATTACAGCGTTTGCCGAAAAACAGTCGGCAGACCTCTTGCTGATCATTCCTAAAAAACATGGGTTGTTCGACAGTATCTTTAAACGCAGTAATACTTCCCGGATCGCATTTCATACAAACGTCCCTTTACTATCCATACATGAATAATTTAAAATCTATGCTAAGAAAAACACTTTTATTACTGGCAGGTGTGTTAGTACTGCACACTGCAACGCAGGCACAAATATTGAAGAAGGCCTCTGGTCTTTTAAAATCAGGCGGTACTTCTACCGGTACAGGTTCTGTTACAGAGAATGAGGCTGGAATGGGTATTAAAGAGGCTTTGGAGAAAGGTGTGCAGGCGGGAATTGCTGCACTAAACAAACAAAATGGTTTCTTTGGAAATGAAGCGTATAAAGTTTTGTTACCGCCGGATGCATTGAAAGCGGAGAAAACATTGCGTGGTATTGGTTTAGGTGGTGAAGTGGACAAAGCGATCCTGCAGATCAACCGTGCGGCTGAACAGGCAGTAGGTTTTGCCTCTCCCATCTTTGTGAATGCTATCAAATCCATGACCATTACAGATGCCCTGAACCTGTTGAAAGGCGGGCAGCGTTCTGCTACTGATTTCTTCCAGAACAAAACTACGGAGTCGCTGAAGTCTGCGTTCTCTCCTGTTGTTGACAGTGCGCTGAACAATACGGCGGCTACGAAGTACTACAGCACTTTGGTGACAAAGTACAATGGCCTGCCTACTACATTCAATAAGATCAACCCGGACCTGAAAGGGTATGTGACAGAGAAAGCAGTGAAGGCTTTATTTGATCAGATCGCGAAGGAAGAGCTGGCGATCCGTCAGAATCCTGCAGCAAGGTCTACAGAGTTGTTGAAGAAGGTATTTGGGAATGTGAAGATCTAAGGAGATCATTATAAAAAGAACGGGCGTTTCATGGAGGTGAAGCGCCCGTTCTTATTTGGAAGTGATTTTTTTATCAGGATCTTACCCCCCGGCCAGCAACACCTGCCAGGCCTCATTCACTTTATTCTCCGCTAACAATTGCTTAGCATAGGTATGCAATTCCTTTTCCATTTCATCAGGGCTGATACTATAATACTGAATGATATTCTTCAAATGATCATCATGGAAAGTAGCGTCTATCACGGGGAATTCATGTACGTTCCCTAACTGCCCAAGGTTATTGCCGGTAAGGATAGTACTGTTCCTGATGCCCCAGGGCAATGCATCTACACCAATGCCTAATTTTAAATTTGGCTTGGCTACTTCAAATACGGCATTGCCGGAAGCGCGGCAATAATAATCTGCCCCCATCCTGGCAACGAGGTCTATGAGCTGCGGATCTATTTTTCCGTTTGCATCCAGTACATCATCATTGATATGGATCATCACCGGCTCACAGATCACGAGATTGCCCGCGCCGCCATGGTTACCGGTTTCGATCACTTGTTTCACCACACATTCCAATTGCACCGGACTTTCTTTCACACGGAAAGGCCTTATGATCTCTGAGGCGAGTGGTGTGAAACCTGCTTTCTCAAATTCGCTGGTGCCTTTCGGGTATTCACAGCTTGCCAGGGAGGCTTGCTGCACCATGGCATAGTTCACCACATTGATCACCACTTCTTTTGTAGCATAGATATTTTCCAGTGTATGTTTTACGGTGTTATCACGCACACGGCGGGAAGGCGAAAAGATCAGCGTGGGAGGATTAGAGCCGAATACATTGAAGAAACTAAAGGGAGAAAGGTTTGGCTGCCCTTCTTCATCAACTGTGCTCGCAAAACAAATAGGCCGCGGGGCAATTGCACCCAGCAGATAAGCATGCAGCTCTCCGGTTTTTATCTCACCTGGTACTACTTTCATACATTCTTTTTCTGAGAGAGGATAGAGAAGTCAGACGCTTCCGCTACGATGGTATTAACGAGGCGGCCCAATCCTTCTATTTCCATTTCCACTACGTCTCCGGCCTGCAGCCATTGTTCCTTGTAATTGGGATCGTTCAGTTTACCGGTGCCGTTGAGTTCCAGGAAACAACCGGTGCCAACGGTACCGCTGCCGATAATATCTCCTGGCAGGATATCTGCACCATAGGCACAACGTTCTACTATCTCTGCAAAGGTCCAGTCCATATCACCCATATTGCCTTCACTTACCTGTATACCATTCACCCAGCAACGCATTTTGAGATTATAGCTATTGCCGGTGTGGCCTTCTTTAGCCGGTACCAGGTAAGGTTCCAGTTCATCGGGGGTTACCAGCATGGGGCCTATTACAGTAGAGAAATCTTTGCCTTTGGCGGGGCCCAGGTTCAGTTTCATTTCTTCCATTTGCAGGAGGCGTGCGCTCATATCATTCATGATCATGTATCCGCCGATGTATTCATCCGCTTCGGCAGCAGAGATATTGCGGCCGCGTTTGCAGATCACGATGGCTGCTTCCAGCTCAAAGTCCAGGTTGCGGAAATGGTCAGGCATGCAGAGGATCTCCCCGGGGCCTTGTATGGCATTATGATTGGTGAAATAGAAGATGGGATATTGATCAAACTCGGGGATCATCTCTACTTTACGGTTCCGGCGGGCTGCAGCTACGTGCTGGCGGAAAGCATAACCATCCCTGCAGGAGGTTGGAAAGGGCACAGGGGCCAGCAATTGCGCAGATTCATAAGGAACGCCCCAGCTTGTGGCCCTTGGCATTTTGCCTGCTTTGAGCTGTGCATCCAGTTGAATAGCGAGGTCTATTACTTCTTCCCACATCTGCAGGAACATGTGCATGGTGGTGGGCAGATCAGGATGTAACTCCTGTACATTATACAACTGACCATTCACCAGCATGGCCAGCTGGTCTACTTCTTCCCGTAAATAGGTAACGAGTTTCATGTGTTGGTTTTGGTGTTTTAGTGCTCAAATATATAACTTTAAGGTATGCCTCGTTTACTATTCACGTTTATGCTGCTATTATGCGGCAGCGCTACAGTTGCACAGCCCCGCACAGATAAGTTCCTGGAGGAGCTGTTGTTACAACATGCCTCCCCCGCTTTAAAGCATATCCTGCAGTACCCGGATTCTTTCCGGGTGCAGTTGATCTATACGCAGATCAACCGGGATGCGCAAAACCAGCCCACGTTTAAACATTACTACTATCATGTGGATGCCAATACCTATTTCAATCCAGCCTCCACGGTTAAAATGCCACTGGCTTTCCTGGCGCTGGAAAAGCTGAACAGGCTGGGTATAGACCGGAATACGCCCATGATCACGGATAGTGCATATGGCGGACAGTCTGCCGTAAACAGTGATACTTCTGCTGAAAATGGCTTGCCTTCTATTGAACAATATATCAAAAAGGTGTTCCTGGTAAGTGATAATGATGCTTATAACCGTTTGTATGAATTCATCGGGCAGCAGGCTATCAATGAGGGCTTGTGGGCGAAAGGATATCCCCGCATGCGTATCACAAGAAGGTTTGTGCCTATGACGGAAGAGGAGAACAGGCACACAAACCCGGTACATTTTATCAGGGACGGGGTACATGTGTATGATCAGCCGGAGGCAGTGAGCACTGTGCAGTTCGACTTCTCCAAGCCTTTATTGATGGGGCGTGCGCATTATAATAAAGATGAAGAGCTGGTGAACCGGCCCATGGATTTTACGCGGCATAATAATGCGCCGTTGGAGGACTTACAACAGGTACTGCAATCTGTATTATTCCCTTCTTCCGTAGCCCCTTCTAAAAGGTTCAACCTCAGGCCGGATGATTATCGTTTCCTTTACCGGTATATGGGGGCTTTGCCTTTTGAGTCAAAACACCCTGCTTACGATACGAGTGAATTCTTTGACAGTTATACGAAGTTTTTCCGCTTCAAAGCCGGCCAGGGCAAGGTTCCGCCCTATATCCGGGTATTCAATAAAACGGGCTGGTCTTATGGTTTTTTAACGGATATCGCCTATTTCGCGGATTTTAAACACAAGACGGAATTCATGCTCAGCGGGAACATTTATGTAAACAGGGATGGTACATTGAACGATGATAAATACGAATATAAAGAAGAAGGTTATCCTTTCTTCAAAGAAGTGGGGGATATCGTTTACAATTATGAGCTAAAACGTAAACGTACCTACCCCCCTGATCTTCAGATATTTGAGGATGCTACTGCGGGGCTGGGAAAGCCAGCAGTGGCCATTACAAGGGGGGATACCACTAAACGGCGTATCGCATTGGTTTTCACGGGGCATGAATTTGCAGATGGTGGTAAACATATAGCAGATGTGTTGAAGAAACACAAAGTAAAAGCTTCATTCTTCCTTACCGGCACGTTTTATGAGACTACTAAGTTTGGGCCGCTCATTCAACGGTTAAAGAAAGAGGGGCATTACCTGGGGCCTCATTCAGGACGGCATCTTTTATATTGCGATTGGACCAAACGGGACAGTTTGCTTGTAACCCGCCGCCAGTTTGAAGAAGACCTGGCCTTTAATTACCGGGCTATGGAAAAACAGGGTATTCCGGCACCACATTATTTCCTGCCGCCATATGAATGGTATAATGATTCCATTGTGCAGTGGACGGGTAATATGGGCCTTCAATTGGTGAATTTTTCCCCGGGTACACGTAGTACAGCAGATTATACTTATCCAGAAATGGGCAAAAGTTACAGGGATAGTAAAACCATCCTTCAATCTGTGTTAGATTATGAGGATCAGCGCCCAGCGGGGCTTAACGGCTTCATTTTATTGCTTCATATAGGCACTGACCCACGCCGTATAGATAAATTTTATTTTCAATTGGATAAATTGATACGATATTTGCAGGGAAATGAGTACGAACTAGTTACCATATCCCGGTTACTGTCGGACCAATGAAAAAAATACCAACTTTTTGTTCCCTACTCCTGTTACTTATAATTAGATGCAATGGTTTAATTTAAAAATTGGGAGTCATGAAATTTGACAAGATTAAAAACAAAGGACAGGCAAGATTATTTGAGAGCCAATATCTGGAAGTACTCACCAAAACACATCCTCTTTTTATTTGGGGCATGTATCTGCCTGTGTTCGGCTATATGCTTTATTATAGCTACAATACATTAGGTTACGGGATCGGAAAAGTGGCATTGATCTTTTTAGGTGGAATATTTACCTGGTCTTTATTTGAATATGCGATACACCGTTACCTCTTTCATTATGTAACAGAGAATCCCAAATGGAGAAGGATCGTGTATGTATTACACGGGAATCACCATGAGTATCCAAGGGATAAGCAGCGCTTGTTCATGCCGCCGGTGCCCAGCCTGATCATAGCCTCTATACTCTTTGCCGTTATGTATTTCCTGATGGGGCAAATGGTATATATGTTCTTCCCGGGTTTCCTGATCGGCTACCTGATGTATGGCAGTATGCACTATGCTATCCATGCATGGCATCCGCCGTTCAAGTTCCTGAAGCCTTTATGGCGTAATCATCACCTGCATCATTATAAGAGTGATGATAAAGGGTTTGGCGTAAGCTCTTCTTTCTGGGACAGGGTGTTTGGTACTTACTTTGACGTGAATGAGAAAGAGGATAAAGAAAAGGCAAGGGCTTTAATGTTCGATAAGTAAATTAAAAGTGAAACGCCCGGATGTTACATCCGGGCGTTTTTTATTTAAGGCAATAGCCTTGCAGGCATTAAGATCCTTTTTGTTTGAAGTTCCTCTTCACCATTTCTCTTCTTCATCCGTTAAGCTCTCCGGCGGCTGTTTATAGAACTCCCTGCTCTTTATCTTTTCTATCTGCCGGTCTATGATCAGCCTTGCTACGGAGTGATATACATGCGGGTAACCTTCAGATGCGAGAATGGCTTTCACTTTCTTTTCTGATACATCTACCTGGTAGAGCAGGAGTACAAACTGCTGGAAATCCTTTTCCACCAGCACTTCCAGCCTTTCTGAAAGTAACTGCTCCAGTTCTTCCATACTAACGGATTCCGGAACACGGAGGCCGGTGTTTTCACGGATCCATATCCCGGTTTCCTGTAAATAACGGTCTTCCATTATTTTACCTGCTTGATCTTATAAGATGCGTTGGTAATGATCCTCACCGGCACTTTCAGGTCTTTTTTAAGTTGCTTCTTACGGTTGGCGAGGTAGATGTATTCTCCTTTCATTTCCGTGTTCTGCACGCAGATGCTGGGGAGCCCGCTTTCGCGGTTGACGAGGTAATTGCTGGTTTGGGTGCCTTCAATGGCAGCAGTGGCCTGGATCCCTTCTTCTACCATAAAGCTTTCCAGCTTATCGGTTTTGATGTTGCCGGTGCCATTGATCTTAGCGGTCTGGCTATCGAAGTGTATCAGGTTCCAGTAGAGGTCTATGCGGCCTTTGAGACCAGTGCGCAGCGGTACACTTTCTTCCCATTGGGTGCCATTCTTGATCCCGTGAACAGGGTATACTACCAGTAATTGTTCCAGCCAGGAGCGGAAAGCGTCTGTGCCGAACTGGTCTTTCAATAACTTTTTATAAGCGGCCTGTTCATCTGATTTGAGTTTGGAGAAAGCGGCGGAGGCTTTATCCAGCGCAGCATCCAGGTCTTCTACTTTATTGATGAAACCGGTGGATTGCAGCTCTACGGTGAAGGGCTGATTGAGCATGAGCTTCAATGCGCCTTGCAGGGGTTCAGCATCGTTGGCCACCTTGGCATCTACGAAGATGTTCTGGTTCTTGGCGTTGAAGTTGAACTTGATATCTGTATAGATAAAGGTGAGGATGAAAACGCCGGGAGTAGCTTCCCGGATCACAAATTCCATTTTGTTATTGTAATCGCGGGTGGTGCGCTGTACTACTTCGTTTACCGTAATATAGGTTTCACTGCGGCTTTGCTGCTCAAACGCAAAAGCATCTCCTTTTTTAAATTTGTAGTTCAGTTCCACATAATCCTGCGCGGAGAGTGAAAATGCGTAGCATAACAGCGCTACCAGTCCGGTAAGTTTCTTCATTTCCAGTTAAATTGATCAAACATATTTTTCAACCACCCCTAATCCGAACAGTGCAAAATCATACTTAACAGGATCTTCCGGGTCCAGCTCTCTAAGCCTTTCCGTTAGCTCGATAGCAGTGCTCCAGGTAGGATCTGCATTTCTGATCAATCCCAGTCGGGTGGCCACCCTGCTCACATGTACGTCCATAGGGCATACGAGTTGTGATGGCGATATATGGTGCCACATCCCAAAATCCACGCCGCTGGTATCTTTCCTTACCATCCAGCGTAAGAACATATTCAGCCTTTTGCAGGCGGAATTGCGTGCCGGAGTGGAAATGTGTTTGCGGGTGCGTTCAGGATGTTCCAGTGCAAAAAAGATCTTATGAAAGCCCGCGATCGCTTTTTCAACGTCTGTGTCTGTTTGGTCCAGATGCCCGCTGAAAGCAAATTCCAGGGAGGTTACGTTGCTGTAGTAATGTTGCAGGAACTCTACGAAATAGAGGAGGTCCAGCCCATTGAACGTGCGGTGTTTGAAGTTCATGAACCTCATACGGTCCCGCGCCTCGTGGTTGCGGATAAAATCATAAGGTGAATTATCAAAGAGCTCCATGAGTTCCGTGCACTTATTAATAATAGTAGTGCGGTTTCCCCATGCTAATATAGCGGCGAACAATCCGGAGATCTCTATGTCCTGCAGCTGGCTGTATCGGTGAGGAATACTGATAGGATCCTCTCCTATAAAGGCCGGCTGATTGTAATAAGCCGCTTTGGCGTCTAAATAATCTTTCAGTTGTTGGGACTTCATGGCTATGGTTATGGTATATGGACCCTCTCTTACCCAAGGGGGTGAGAGGCTATAGGTGTAATCCGCTAAAAATAAGGACTTTATCCCAGCTTTTCTAATATCCGTGGGAATCAGCCGATGGCCTGCTTCAGATCTTCTATCAGATCTTCCACATCTTCGATGCCTACGCTCAGGCGGATCAGGGAATCAACCAGTCCGTTTTTCACTCTTTCTTCCTTTGGAATAGCCGCATGCGTCATGCTGGCCGGATGGCCTATCAGTGATTCCACTCCTCCCAGCGATTCCGCCAGGGAAAAGAGTTTGGTGCCACTGAGCACTTTCAATGCCGCTTCCATGCTATCATCTTTGAGGGTGAAGGAGATCATACCACCAAACCCGCGCATCTGCTTTTTAGCCACTGCATGATTGGGATGGTCTTCAAACCCGCACCAGTACACTTTTCCCACTTTGGGATGCTGCCGCAAATATTTCGCTACGGCTTCCCCATTCTCACAATGCCTTTGCATACGGATATGCAGCGTTTTCAGTCCACGAAGCACCAGGAAGCAATCCTGTGGCCCGGGAACGGCTCCACAACTATTCTGAATGAAAGCGAGTTGCTGCGCCAGTGCATCGTCTTTTACGATCACGGCTCCATGTACCACATCACTGTGGCCTCCCAGGTATTTAGTAGCAGAGTGTACTACAATATCCGCACCAAGGTCTAAGGGGTTCTGCAAATAAGGGGAAGCGAAGGTGTTGTCTACCGCTAAAAGTACCTTTCTTTCTTTGGCGATCACCGCACAGGCTGCAATATCTATAATATTTAATAAAGGATTGGTAGGTGTTTCAATCCATATCATTTTCGTTTGGCTGTTCACGATAGGCAGCAGGTTCGCAGCGTCCTGCATATCAATGAAATGGAACTTAATTCCATAGCGCGCAAAAACTTTGGTGAAGATGCGGTAGGTACCTCCATAGAGGTCGTTGGAAGCAATCACTTCATCTCCCGGGTTCAGCAACTTTAAAACAGCATCTGTGGCTGCGAGCCCGCTGCCAAAAGACAATCCGTGTTTGCCGTTCTCTATGGCAGCCAATGCGTTCTGTAAGGCATGGCGGGTTGGGTTTTGGGTACGGGCATACTCATATCCTTTATGGTCTCCCGGTGCGGCCTGCACGTAAGTGGAGGTTTGGAAGATGGGGGTCATAATGGCCCCGGTAGATGGATCGGGTTCAACGCCTGCATGTATAAGTTTGGTGCCTAACTTCATGGTTTGCTATATTTTATGAGCGTATCAAAGATAATGAATTTGGAAATGGGGCCGTTTTGATGGATTGCGTAGTTATACTATAACACGTACGTAGTATTACTACATCCGCTGTAACCCAAATTCTACGCGGGTTTCGGACGATACAGCTGTTATCTGTTCGTTCACGAGGAATTTCGATGCGTTCACCAGAAACGGATATTACCTTATCGTTAATTCCCCTAATTTTACCGTAGGTTTTTCATAGGATATGGTTAAAAATTACTGAAGGCGGTATTCTTACCGCTTTTTTTATTGGTTAAACTGAAAAGGCAACGATCACTCGTTGCCTTTTCAGTTATATAAAATATTTACTTATTTCTTTGCTACGGGTTTCTTTGCCGGCACCGTTGCCGTTTCCGTCCAGCGGATAGGAAGACTTACCTGCGTTTTATCCCAACCCATTAAGAGGTTAGCGCCATAGGCCGCTTTTTCGAATACCATGCTGAATGCTTCCAGTTCTTCGTCGGCTGCACCAACCGGCACGTCTGTACGAACAATGTCCAGGCTGGGTTCATATTTATAAGAGCCCCAGATATCTGTTTGTTTATTCAGTATAATGGTCCATTTTGATTCTGTGGGAATGGCATACAGGGTATACCGGCCTTTGGGAATGAGTTTGCCTCCGATGGTCACAGGGCGGAAGAACTCTATCTCAGTGGCTTCGTTAGCACCTAAGCGCCATACTTTACCATATTCTACCAGGTTGCCGAAAATAGGGCGGCCTTTTTTCTGGGGGCGGCTGAAAACAGTACGGGCCACCAGGGTACCAGGTTCTCCTTTTACTTTACATACATAAGGAAACATAACGGGGTAGTAAGCCATATCCATTGGGCTGGGGTCTACCGGGGGCATTTTTTTCTCCTGTGCAAAGCCCAATTGGCTGAGGGCCAGGCATGCCACTACAACAGCTGCTTTTAACTTATTCATAAACTGCGGTTCTTTTATAGTTACTGATTGATCTGAATCTGAGAGCAAACCTACGCGCTTTTGAGAAAATCCTCAAAAGCGGGATACCTTACCCAATGGACGCATGGCAGGGGAAATCCCCCTATTACCTATTGTAAACCAGGTAGTCTTTCTTTCATGAAGGCCAGGGCATCCGGGAAAAAGGCCTGGTAACATTCCTCCAGTATATTATAATTATCCTCAAACACCCCAAAAGGCACTTCTACCGGCTGATCAAAATATTTAGCCCTTCTCACGATCCCTGAAAAGCTCTGGTAGATGCCATCCTTATGATGGTATTGGTAAAGCCAGTTGTGGTGGCGCATATGGGTAAATACCTGCTGGAAAAAGGGGGGTAATAAATAATGATGGGCCTGCAGGACCTGGTAGGTGGATTCCGCAAAGGTGCCCAGGGTCAATAAGTTAAAGTACCTGGGGTCATTGGCGAGGTAATGATCATAGACCACATCCATAAATACAGCACCATAGAGGCCGCAGGTAGGTTTAAAAATGTCTTTGGCCCTGCGGGTGGCTTCATGTTTATCCGTAAACTCATCCAGCTCCCGGTGGGCACGGATACCATTCTGGATGTCCGCAGGGAATGTGAGCACTTGTTTGCCCTTTACAAAATCGGCGATCATCTGGCCAACAGTGGTGGCCGGATCATGAAAAGATAAGTAAGCGTGGGCAAGATAATTCATGGGCTGTTGAACGGTAATAGAAAACGAATGAACGGTAAAAACCTGATAAACAGGCGCTTTCGGCTTACCGAAGATAGGATAATTAGTGATGGTGTTCGCAAATGGAACAAGGTGTCCGCTTTTGAAAAACGCGTTTTTCATCCTACCGATTGTCACCAGTATTCCGTTTTAACATACTCTTAACTCCTGCAGATGCAACATTTGCCTTTTCCGCTCAACACCTCTGTGGGATTGAATTTCAGGCGAATGAAAATCTATGTTTTGCGTATGCGTTATAACATGCATAACATTGGGTTAATGTACTACTGCCACTCTTAACTATTCCCTTGTCCGCCTATCAACCGCGTACTACTTTTACATCGTAATCAATTATTACAAATCACAATTAAACAAACCCAGATAAAAATTTTTCCGCCATGAAAAAAATTATCGCCATTCTAACCTTAGCCCTGGTAGTTACCAGCGCCACCTTTGCCAGAGATGGCAGGACCATCGACAACAAAAAAGTGATGGAATCTTTTAACAACCAGTTTGCCGGTGCGGCAGATGTTTCCTGGTATACCACGCCCGATAAGTATGTGGCTAAATTTACCATGAAGTCTTCTAAAGTAACTGCGCATTTTGACAGAGAAGGAAACCTGCTGGCTACTTCCCGTTACATTACAGACACTGAGTTACCTTTAAAAGTGATCAGCCGTTTGATGAAGAAGTTCCCTGATCAAAAGATCCAGAACATCGTGGAGTATGATGCAGAAGGCAACACTACTTACGTGATCACCCTGGAAAGCGAAACACACTGGACCGTGTTGAAAGCTGAACAATCAGGTAGCCTTACAACGCTTAAGAAACTTACCAAAGCATAGCGATTAATCGCAGCCCAATCTAGTTTTAGTTTTAGTGTTAATCAGTATGACCGTTCCGTATCCTACGGAACGGTTTTTTTATGGGGAAAACCCCGGCTCTTTGTCTTACATTTGCGGCCTGAACAGGTAAAAACAAATTTAGTTATGAATAAAGGGCCAATCTCTCAATTTATCCAGCATCACTACCGCCACTTCAATGCGGCGGCACTGGTAGATGCGGCCAAAGGATACGAAACGCATTTACTGGAAGGCGGTAAAATGATGGTGACCCTCGCAGGTGCCATGAGTACTGCTGAACTGGGTATTTCTTTCGCAGAAATGATCCGCGCAGGTAAGGTGGATATTATCTCCTGCACAGGTGCTAACCTGGAAGAGGATATCATGAACCTGGTAGCGCATACGCACTACAAACGTGTACCTAATTACCGTGACCTGAGCCCGCAGGATGAGTGGGAATTGCTGGAAGGCGGTTTTAACCGGGTTACAGATACCTGCATCCCTGAAGAAGAGGCTTTCCGCCGGATCCAGCAGCATATAGTGAAGATCTGGAAAGATGCGGAAGCGAAAGGCGAACGGTATTTCCCGCATGAATTTATGTACAAGCTGCTGCTGAGCGGTGTAATGAAAGAGCATTACGAGATAGATCCCAAGAACAGCTGGATGATCGCGGCTGCGGAGAAGAATATTCCTATCGTTGTACCAGGTTGGGAAGACAGTACCATGGGTAACATCTTTGCTTCATACTGCATCAAAGGAGAGCTGAAAGCTTCCACTATGAAGAGCGGTATTGAGTACATGGTGGAACTGAGTGACTGGTACCGTAAGAACTCTTCCGGTAAGGGCGTTGGTTTCTTCCAGATCGGTGGTGGTATTGCGGGTGATTTCCCGATCTGCGTGGTGCCGATGATGTACCAGGACCTGGAATGGCATGATGTGCCTTTCTGGAGCTATTTCTGCCAGATCTCTGACTCTACTACCTCTTATGGTTCTTATTCCGGGGCTGTGCCTAATGAGAAGATCACCTGGGGTAAACTGGATATTAATACACCTAAATTCATCGTAGAGTCTGATGCTACCATTGTGGCGCCGCTGATCTTTGCGTATATCCTGGGCTGGTAAGCCGCGGGATGGATATATAACTGGCCGCCCCGGGAAAACCGGGGCGGCTTTTTTTATGTTATAGGATCCCTATACCCTGAGCCTATGTCGAGCCTATGTCAAGAGAAGAGGTACCCTATGTCAAGCACGGAAGTCCTATACATTGAATTGCTCTTTCGCCTTAAAAAGCCCTTAAAAAAGGGAAAATTTTCGGCCTTGGAAACATTAAATCAGGGTTAAATCTTCGAAAAACGGCTGCTATACTCGTTTTAACAAATCTTTAGACGATTACATATTATTTAATTAAATATTCCTTTATATTTGCATTACCATTGACTTATGCATAACAATTAATGAAGTTCTTACAAATCCGGGCTTAAATTCTTTTGGCCGTATCAAAAAACGATGTACATTTGACCCGCGAAGTCAAAAAGTCAAAGGCTTCTTTTGTAATTCAGAAATGGGCGAACAGGATCAGAAAAGGGAAGTGATACTGGAAGCTGCACTGAAGCGTTTCAAACGCTTTGGACTGGCTAAGACCACCATGGAAGAAATTGCAAAAGATCTGGAGATCTCTAAAGGTTCTTTGTATTATTATTTTCCTGACAAAGATAGCATCTATGTGGGAGTGGTGGAAAGAATTGTTTCACAATGTTTTACAGACGTAAGCGGTTTTTTAGAAACAGCTGTTTCGGTGCAGGAGGTGATGGAACGATATCTTTCGGTGAAGGAAAGAATATTACTGGATTATCATTTTCTGTTTGGCATTCATGAATGGGTGAGCGATAAACCAAGCAGCCTGATGCGTCAGGTGGGGGAATTGGTTCACCAGTCGGAAATGCGGTTCTTATCCGCCTGGATCCGGAAAGGGATCGCAGATGGTGAGATAGCAGCAAAACATGATCCGGAAAGAACGGCTGATCTGTTAGTGCATGTGTTGTTTGGTTTGTGGGTTGTTTGGTGCAAGTGGCAGGCCGCGGGATACGAACTACAAAGTACTGATAATATCAAAGAATTTATGAGCCGTGAAGGCATGGTGCTTACCATCTTTTTCAACGGTTTAAAGTAGCCCATATAATCAAAGAAAATCTTCTTCCCCCCAATTGCTTAATGCATACATGTATGTAGAAACATGATTTAGCGGAATCGATTATTGACATATTTTATTTTAAAACTAAAAATTGTACGACAGATGAAAAAAATGATCGTTGTGGCTGTATTGGGCCTTATCGGAACTCAGTTTGCAAATGCACAGGTTAAAAAAGGTAACATTCTTTTAGGTGGTACTGTGGGTGTTGGTACTTCTTCTTTAAAAACAGAAGGTGTTGATGGTAAATCCTCTGCCACTAATTTCGAAATCAGCCCTAAAGTTGGTTATGCTGTAAACGACAAATGGGTAGTGGGTGTTTTTGCAAACACTGCTTTTAATAATGCTAAGAGCATTACCGATGTGAAAACTAAAAGCACCAGCATTGCTCCTGGTATCTTTGTACGTAACTACCATAACTTAGGTGAATCTAAATTTGCATTCTTCGGTGAAGCAAACGTTTCTTACGGTTTTGGTCAGACTAAAGTAGCTGATACTAAAACTGGGAAATATACAATTATTGACGCTAACGTTGTTCCAGGTATCGCTTACTTCGTGACTAAACGTTTCAATATTGAAGGCGTATTTGGTGGTATTAATTTCGCGAGCCGGAAAGATACTCCTCAGGCACCAGCTGGTCCTGAAACAACATCTACTTCTTTCGGCCTGGAATTCACTAAACAATTTAATTTAGGTGTTAACTGGTTGTTCTAATCTTAGCAATAACTAACAACTTTATAAGGGGCTGGCCGTGAGGCTGGCCCTTTTTTTTGTTCAAAAACAAGTGGTGGTATTAACAATAAACCTAATGCTGTTGGCTTTTTGGCAAAGTTTTAGCATAACTAAGGTGAATTAAATAGTGTGTTATGAAACAAGCATGGAAAATAAGTGGTGTGATGGGAGCGATATTGATTGTTGCTGTTAGTTGTGTTGCGCCGCGGATGCCGCCACACCCTCCAAAACCACCAAAGCCGCCGAGGCCTCCTCATGGCCCTTCTGCGATAACACCGCAGCAGGAGCTCACTGACCTAAGCATTGCTTATCCGCAAAAATAGCATCCTGACCATAGCATAGATAAGTGAAAATGAAAAAGGGCAGTTACACCATCGCGTAACTGCCCTTTTGTATTCAAGTCGTGGTATAATTACCTGCTCATGGAGATCAGGAACTCTTCGTTGTTCCTGGTGCCTCTCATATGTTGCAGCATAAAGTTCATGGTTTCTTCCGTGTTCATATCTGCCAGGTGATTGCGGAGGATATAAATGCGTGACAGCATTTCTTTTTCCAGCAGCAGGTCATCACGGCGGGTAGATGATGCGGTAACATCAATAGCCGGGAAGATACGACGGTTAGCCAGTCTGCGGTCCAGTGCCAATTCCATGTTACCGGTACCTTTAAACTCTTCAAAGATCACCTCGTCCATTTTAGAACCGGTATCGATCAATGCAGTAGCCAGGATGGTAAGGGAACCGCCGTTTTCGATCTTACGTGCAGCACCAAAGAATTGTTTTGGTTTCTGCATGGCGTTTGCTTCCACACCACCACTCAACACTTTACCGGAAGCGGGTGCTACGGTATTGTGCGCACGGGCCAAACGGGTAATGGAATCCAGCAGTATCACAACATCGTGGCCGCATTCTACCAGTCGTTTTGCTTTTTGCAATGCGATAGCGGAAACTTTCACGTGTTTTTCAGCAGGTTCATCGAAAGTAGAAGCAATCACTTCAGCTTTCACGCTACGTTCCATATCTGTTACCTCTTCCGGACGCTCATCGATGAGCACTACCATCAGGTAAATATCAGGGTGGTTAGTAGCGATAGCGTTGGCCACTTCTTTCAGCAACATGGTTTTACCTACCTTGGGTTGCGCCACGATGAGACCACGCTGGCCTTTACCGATTGGCGTGAACATATCCATGATACGGGTAGAATAGTTGTTGGAAGTTGTAGTGAGCGTGAGCTTTTCGAAAGGGAACAGCGGTGTGAGGTAATCGAAGGGAACGCGGTCGCGTACTTCTTCAGGAGATTTACCATTGATGCTTTCCACTTTCAGCAGTGCAAAATATTTCTCGCCTTCTTTCGGAGGACGAACTGCACCACGTACGGTATCGCCGGTTTTCAGACCAAACAGTTTGATCTGGGAAGGAGATACGTAAATATCATCAGGAGAACTGAGGTAGTTATAATCAGAAGAACGAAGGAAACCATAACCATCGGGCATCATTTCCAGTACACCTTCGCTGACAATTACGCCATCGAATTCAATATTGAAAACTTCTTGTTTCTTAGGATACTTGTGACCACCGCCACTACTGCTCTGCTGTTGTTTCGGAGCCGGCATGGTTGCTTCCTGTACGGTCACAAAATCATCTTCATTTTCTTCTTCCGGTAATACTATTTCTTCTTCTACTTCATCAGAAAGGGCAGGCAACACGATATCATCATCATCATCAAATGTGAGTGAAGGTATATCCAAATCTAAATCGAGCTTACGCTTGGGCGGGGTTGTGGGCTGTTCTTCTGATTTGGAAACTTTTTTCGGGGCTGCTGCTGGAGCTGGTGCTGGTTCGGCGTTTTTGCGTCCTCTTTTTGCTGCGGGTTTTTCTTCTGAGGCTGCTGGTTCTGCGGGAGCTGGGGTCGGTGCTGGTTCTTCTTTTTTCGATGCAGCCGCTTTTCGCTTTCGTCCCTTTTTCTCATCTCCGTTTCCCTGATCCTCTGATGCTATCACCGCCTGCTTATCAAGAATTTTATAAATTAATGACTGCTTGTCCAGTTTCTTCGAGTTCGGAATGTCCAGTTTTTCTGCAATATCAAGCAGCTCAGGAACGAGCATGTCGTTCAGTTGTAAGATGTCGTACATCATCTGCGTTTGTCAAATTTTAGAAGTGTCGAAAGGTGGGTACCACTGCATACCAACATACACCAATTAACAAATAATTGTTTTGAGTCAATAATAAAGTCTTGATCATTAAATTGATAGGGATCACTTGAGTTAAGGACTGCTGATGAAGATGGCAAAAACAGGACTTAATCAGACAGATTGTAAGTACAAGATTAAAACAAGTTTTACTATTATCCAAATAAATATTGATGACGGGCTATTAATGTATAGCAATTTTCAAAATACTTGTATCGCTGTACCAACAACCGTTTACCCTGATCATACAGCAAATGTGAGACCAGATAAATGAAAGTGTTTTATCGTTAAATGGGGCAGGAAAGCCCCCGATTTGCCCCTCTGACGATCAGAATAAAACACTATTTTTGCAACTCATTTTAAAATTTATCATTTATATGAGCCAACGCGTGAAGATCAAGCAGATCCTGCTTAGCGACAAAACAGACTATGAAGTAACGGTTAAAGGATGGGTACGTACCTTCCGTAATAACCAATTTATAGCTTTGAATGATGGCTCTACTAATAATAATCTCCAGATCGTAATTGAACTGGACACTGACCCTGCTTTGCAAAGAAGGCTCACTACCGGCGCTGCTATCAGCGTAACAGGCCAGGTGGTGGCATCCCTGGGTAAAGGTCAGAAAGTGGAAGTGAAAGCACGTGAACTGGAGGTCCTGGGGGATTGCGATGGTGAAAAGTATCCTTTGCAATTAAAGAACAGGCCCAGTTTGGAATACTTAAGGGAAATTGCACATCTGCGTTTCCGTACCAATACTTTCGGGGCCATTTTCCGTCTCCGTCATTCCCTGGCTTTTGCGGTACACAAGTTCTTCAATGAAAAAGGATTCGTTTACCTGCATACGCCCATCATCACTGCATCTGATGCAGAAGGTGCGGGCGAGATGTTCCGCGTAACCACGCTGGACCTTAAAAAGCCGCCTTTAACAGTGGATGGCGACATTGACTTTAAAGAAGATTTCTTTGGCCGTTCTACCAATCTTACCGTATCCGGGCAGCTGGAAGGTGAACTGGGGGCAATGGCTTTTGGTGATATCTATACTTTCGGGCCTACCTTCCGTGCGGAGAATTCTAACACAGCGCGCCACCTTGCTGAATTCTGGATGATTGAACCGGAGATGGCGTTCTATGATCTGAAGGATAACATGGACCTCGCAGAGGAATTCATCAAATACGTGATCCGTTACGCTTTGGAGAATAACCGGGAAGATCTTGAATTCCTGGCTTCTCGCCTGGTGGAAGAAGAGAAATCCAAACCTCAACAGGACCGTAGTGAAATGGGGCTGATCGAGAAGCTGGAATTTGTGTTGAACAATGAATTCATGCGCATCACTTATACTGAAGCAATTGATATCCTGAAGAACAGCAAACCTAATAAGAACAAGAAGTTCCAGTACCTCGTGGAAGAATGGGGCACTGATCTGCAAAGTGAACATGAGCGTTTCTTAGTAGAGAAACACTTTAAGAAACCAGTGATCCTTACTGATTATCCTGCGGCGATCAAATCGTTCTACATGAAGCAGAATGAAGATGGTAAAACGGTGAGGGCGATGGATATCCTGTTCCCTGGTATTGGGGAGATTGTGGGTGGTTCCCAGCGGGAAGAGAATTATGATAAGCTGGTGAAGCGTATGGAAGAACTGCATATTCCTGTGGAAGAGTTGAGCTGGTACCTGGATACGCGTAGATTTGGAACTGCGCCGCATGCCGGGTTTGGGCTTGGGTTTGAGCGGTTGGTGTTGTTTGTGAGCGGAATGACGAACATCCGGGATGTGATTCCTTTTCCGCGTACGCCTAAGAATGCTGAGTTTTAGCTTATTGTTTTTTATAGAGAGGAAGAGGTTGTCTTTTTTTAAGGCAACCTCTTTTTTTATGCTTATTTCCGCTGGTGGTCCTTTGGGGTGGAGCTGAGCGGTGGTGTTTTCCTTGTTCAGTTATGTACCAAATGATGCAGTGAGTGACACAACGGCGGCTGAATAGAGAACGATATGCCGGCTCAACATTCTCTTTTTTATGGAAACCTTTTTCTTCTGCATCTCTTCTTTGAGCAAAACACAAGTGTGTGTTTCTTATCTAATCCGGGCGGCGGGTTTCGTTCCCGTTGCTGTTCTTAAAACTTATTGTTATGGCTGAAATGAACACTGGTAACGATCAGGGCCGCAACCATGGCGGCCATCGCAGCAAGAAATTATCTACACGGGTAGATATGACACCTATGGTAGATCTGGGGTTTCTTTTGATCACTTTCTTTATGTTAACTACTACAATGGCTAAGCCTAAGGTGCTGAACCTTATTATGCCGGCGGACGGAGCGGGTGTACCTGTTGGGGAAAGTAAGGCATTGACCTTGCTGGTGGGTGAGAACAATGTTATATCATGGTATGATGGGCAGGGGGATGATCCTTTGCATCCGCCTGTGATCCATCAAAGTAGTTTTTCTCCTGCTAATGGTATTGGGGAGGTGATCCGTGCTAAGCAGAAAAAGGTGGCTGCTGCATTCGGGGATCCGGATGACCTGGTGATCCTGATCAAAGCTACCAAAGGCTCCAGCTACCGCAATATGGTAGACGCTTTGGATGAGATGAAGATCAACCGGGTGGCCCGTTACGCTTTGGTGGATATCACGGAGCAGGAAGTTAATATGCTGGATGCACTGCATCCCTGATTTCCTTATCTTTATTGTTCCAAAACAATAAGATATGGCTACTGTTAATTCCATCCCTTCTGTTGATCTGTCTGACTTCACCTCCGGCGATCCTGCACGCAAAGCTGCGTTTGTGGCAAAACTCGGGAAAGCTTATGAAGAGGTAGGTTTTGTGGCGGTAAAGAACCACGGTATTTCCGATGCGCTGATCGCTGATCTGTACAAGTATGTACAGGAGTTCTTTAAACTTCCTTCCGAAATAAAACACAGTTATGAAATACCTCAGCTGGCCGGCCAGCGCGGGTATACTTCTTTCGGAAAGGAGCATGCCAAAGGTTTTGATGCACCTGATCTGAAAGAGTTCTTCCAGTTCGGGCAGTCTGTGGAAGATAACGATCCCATTGCTGCGGAATATCCTGATAATGTACAGGTAAAGGAAGTGCCTGCTTTTACACCTACTTTTTTCCAGGCATACCGCGGTTTTGAAGGTTCGGGCAAAGCATTGTTACAGGCCATTGCGCTGTACCTTGGATTGGATGAACATTATTTTGACGACAAGATTCATAACGGTAATTCCATTCTCAGAGCTATACATTATCCTCCCATTACACAGGAACCCAAATCAGCTATCCGTGCAGAACAACATGAGGACATTAACCTGATCACCTTGCTGGTTGGTGCTTCCGCAGATGGTTTGCAGATACTGGACAAACAAGGCAACTGGGTGCCGGTAACTTCCTTGCCGGAACAGATAGTGGTGAATGTGGGAGATATGCTGCAAAGGTTAACCAATAACCGTCTTAAATCTACTACACATCGTGTGGTGAACCCGCCGCGTGAAATGTGGAACACTTCCCGTTTTTCCATTCCCTTTTTCCTGCATCCAAAATCCAATATGGACCTCAGTTGCCTGAGCAGTTGTGTGGATAAGGACCATCCGCTGGAATATGAACCGATCACTGCCGGCGAATATCTTGATGAGCGCCTGCGGGAGATTGGTTTGAAGAAGTAGTGAACAGGCTCAGTGCTTCATGTGATGAGATGCCCTGCCCGTTGAACAAACGGGAGAAGTAATCCTTCATGGCTGGCGTAAGCTTGAACTTTACGTTGTAAGGGAAGTTCATAAAATAGCTGTGTTGCCAGCCTACCATATCATGGAAGTTAATATAAATAGCATTATCTGCACGCTGGCGGCGGCTTGCCTTTTCTCCTAATTGTTTTTTCAATGTGAGTACGTGCGCGCCTTTGAGCTGAAGGTCTGTTTGATTATAGTGTACATAGATCTGTTTCGCAAAACGGATCTGCTCTACCCATTCCGCATGACCACGTTGGGGAACACAGGCAGCATTGATCACGAGGTTATCTACAAAAGGTGTTGAATTGATGCTGCTGATGTCGTGCTGCTGTACCATTTGTTCGAGGATAATATTTCCCATACTGTGGTAGAAGGTGGTCAGCTTTACACCGCTGATCCAGGGTTGGTCTTCCTGCCTTGCCTTTTGAAATTGCTGTAGCATTTGCAGGTACTGGCCGGCAGATAAACGGGCATTCAAACGTGCTATACGGAAGTTCTTGGAGGGCTTGTAAGTAGTGTTGATACTGGAATAATCGAACATCACCACATTCACATCATACTGCCTGCTCATTAACTGTGCCCTGTACACGTTGCTGGTAAAGATCTTCCCCATCCCTTCTGCGTACACAACAATGTCTTTTTTATGGGGGAGCAGTTCCATCGCTTCGTTGAGCGAGGGGGCCTGGTAAACTTTCCATTTACCTTCCAGTTTTTCCAGGAAGAAATATTTAAGGGAAGTGGTATCCAGGTACTCGTCTACAAAGCGGAGGCTGTCCGGATGGATGAAGCGGTTGCTGACAAAGACCAGGCAGGTATCTCCGGTGATCACGGGTTTCATAGCGGACCGTTCCAGTACAAACTGCGACCAGTATTCAGTGGTATTGTAATTGGCCAATTGTGCCTGGGCTTTTACTTGCAGAAGGAGCAGGAGTACTATTAAAAACCGCTTCATAAGCTTCGGATTATGCTATTATCATTAACGCCTAAACGAAGGGCTTTGTTCTTCGTTCTTGTGGTTTCCTTTTGTACATATGCAAGATTTATGCCCCAAAAAGCGGCAAATGTTGTACAAATGACTTGTAAATCAACAGAGTTGCCGATAACAGCTGAAAATTCCTTTATTTTACTTTAAATTCAGTTTTCCAATCATTGTTCCTATAGTGTTTTTACGCCACATCTCTTTTCTGAAGGCTGTTTTGTTGCACAGCGTCACTGCATTCGGGGGCCCGCAGGGTCACCTTGCTATGATGATGAAAACCTTTGTGCAGCAGCGAAAGGATGTAACGGAGAAGGAACTGATGGAATACAATGCTTTCTGCCAGTTGCTGCCCGGAGCGTCTTCTTCCCAGACGCTTACGCTTATTGGTTATAAAAGAGGGGGTGTGCCGCTGGCGGTACTCACTTTGCTGATCTGGATCACCCCGGCCTGTTTATTAATGGGGTCCCTCAGCTTCCTGCTGCAGTACATGGATAAAAGGGCGCTGCAGGTAGATATCTTTAAATACGTACAACCCATGGCGGTTGGATTTTTGGCGTATGGGAGCATTAAAGCTTACCAGATCAGTATCCGCAGCTGGGCTACGGTGGGGATCATGGCAGTGGCCATGCTCACAAGCTATTTCATTAAATCTCCCTGGACCTTTCCGGCCCTGATCATCCTGGGCGGGATCATTTCCAACTTTAGTGATAAACGTATCCCGGGCATACCGGAGAAGCCCAAAAAGATCCAGTGGATGAACCTCTGGCTTTTTGCACTGATCTTTTTGCTGGCGGGTTTCTTCTCAGAACTGGCGCGTTCGGAGAACTGGATCACCAGGAGGCCCTTTAACCTTTTTGAGAACTTCTACCGGTTCGGCAGCCTTGTTTTTGGCGGTGGGGACATCCTCATTGCGATGATGCTGGAACAATATGTAACACGGGCGAAATCCAAGTTCATGTCTGCCGAGGAGTTGCTAACAGGAGCAGGAATTATGCGTGCAATGCCGGGACCTACTTTTTCCGTATCTGCTTATGTGGGAGGTATGGCCATGCGTAGCCAGGGACCATTTGCACAGTTCCTGGGAGCTACTTTAGCGCCTATCGCTATTTTTCTGCCGAGCATGCTGCTGGTGCTTTTCTTTTTTCCTATCTGGAATAACCTGAAGAAACATGTGATGATCTACCGTGCGTTGGAAGGGATCAATGCAGTGGTGGTAGGTATTATGTGGGCAGCTACTTTTATACTTTTCTTTGCGGTACACTTTACCTGGTATAATATCCTCATTATGCTGGGTACGCTGAGCTTATTATATTTCACCAGGTTCCCTGCGCCTATCATTGTACTGGTGTGTATATTGATGGGATGGTGGTTCTCTTAACTTTTCTCTTAGCTCAGCGGCTCTTCCAGATAACGAGCAGTTCTTTCCTCCGGCGGTCTGTTACTTCCAATACCACTTTATTCCGCAGCACGATCTTAGTATCATCCGGGTCTACTTTCTGCAGATGAGATACCTGTACCATCTGGTGGTTATTGATCTGGTAGAAACGCATATTGGTGAACAGCTCAGTATAGTAGCGGAAAGATCGGGGGGAATTGAGTACGCGGCCATCCTCCAGGTAGAACACGGTTTTTTCGCTGAAGCCTTCAAAGTAACTCACCTCATCCACAGAAAGGGTAACCTCTTTTCCCTGGGAGCAGGGGATCACCATCTGACGCACTTCGCCGGCTGATTTGTTGAAATTGGCCAGCAGCACTTCGTAGCGGGGATGCGGATTTTTGTTTTCGATACGTTTGATAACAGTGCCCACTGCCTGTAGCAGACTTTCTTTATCGATGGGTTTTAAGATCAGTTCTACTTCGCTTAGGCGGATGGTGTGCAGGAAACGTTTTTCAAAAGCGGTAACAAAGATAGCCTCAAAGGAAGCATCGTAGGCTCCGGCAAGTACGTCGAATCCTGTGCCGTCGGGCATTTCCAGGTCAAGGAAAACCAGCTGGGGTTTGTGGTTCCTGATCTGTTCAATGCCTTCGCGGCAGTTGGCCGCTGTGCCCACAGCTTCTATCTGTGGACAATACTTGCCCAGCATGAGGGAGATAATATCCCTGCTATTCCTTTCGTCGTCTATTATTACAGCGCGGATCATATACTACTAAGTTGGCGCGGAAGATCTATAACTGAGGGATCAGTATCCTGATAATGGTTCCGCTGTCATTGGCCTGTTTAAGTGATTTATCGATGATCTCTATCTGGATGCCGGTGTTGTACATTTTATTGAGTAACTCGGCCCTGTTAAGACTTATCTCCATACCGGAGGACTGGTGATGCGAAGGCAGGGAACGTAAGGCCCTGGAGCGTTCTATTCCTATACCATTATCTTCTATCACACATTCCAGCATATCTGATGCTACCTGGTTAAAATGAATGGCGAGCAGGCCGGAGGCATGATCTTCATTGGTCATACCGTGTTTCACGGCATTCTCTACATAAGGTTGTAACAACATGGCGGGCACTTCCAGTTCTGCGGTGGCAATCACGGGGTCTACCACGATCTCATAGCTCATCTTATTCTCAAACCGCATCTTTTCGAGACCAAGATAGGTATTTAAATAAGTTATTTCATCTGAGAGGGTGATAAAGTTCCTGCGGGAGAAGTCCAGCGTTTTGCGAATGAGGTAGGAGAAGTCCGACAGATATTTCTGTGCATGTTCATAATCCCGCTGCATCACAAAAAGCTGAATGGAGTTGAGGCAGTTGAATATGAAGTGTGGATTGATCTGTGCACGAATGGCTTTCAGTTCTATCTCTGCAAGCTTTTTGCTGTATTCTACTTCCAGTTGCAGTTTGCGCTGCTCTTCCAGTTCCAGTTTCTTCCTTAATATTTCTGTTGTCTGTTCTTTTACAAGTTCTTCCAGCTGCTCATTCAGTTTGCGTTGCAGCTCTTTGTTCTTGTTGAGCTGTTTGATGAGCATCTCCTGTGTTTTTGTTTTTTCCTGGTGTGCTAATTTGTTGCGGTAGCTGAGGCCCGCAGCAAAGAAGAGGGCCTGTAACAATACGCCCAGCACCATGATGTTATAAGGAGATACTAATTCAGGAATGGGGGTGAAACCTACAGGTTGTGTATTGTTCACATAGGCCCATACAGACAATACCAGCAGGCTGATGGAGCCGAAAAGGAAAAAACGGATCAATGGATGATGGCGTGTTCTGCGGGCCAGCGCTACAAAAGAAATAGCGATGGGGATGATGGTGATGAAATACATCCAGGTATAGATAGTAGCAGAAGTCTGATAATCCCCGGAGGCAATGAGTGCTATGCATACGAGAATGAGAATGCCTGTTGCGATGGCGCCATAACGGTAACATTTTTCCATCAATGGGAAACGTTCGCGCAGGCTGAGGAACATGTTGCCGAAGAGCATGTACATGAAATAAAAACAGAACAGCATGGCCGGAATGTCCCAGTAATATTTGAACATGGGGCAGAAGTAGAAGAAGGACAGCTGGTAAGGTTTCGATTCCAGGCGTAGTGCGAAGAAGATGATCAGGCCGAGAATGTATCCTGCAAAGTAAAGCGAGGAACGATCCGGCAACTGGGTGTAATTGATAACGGTTACGCAGAGGAACACTAATAGCATACCCAGCAGTACCTGTATCACCAATACTTCGCTTTTATAATGATCTGCTTCCACATGCCGGAAACCTGCATAGTGAATGGGATCATATACTACGGGCATAAAAGCATTTTCCCGGTAGAAGCGATTAATGATATGGAAGTAATATGTTTTTGTTTCGCCGGCCCCTACATGCAGTGGGAAAGAGTAATGGCCCCATCTGTCCACATTCGCGCGGTCTATCATCATGCCGGTATGCATGGCCAGTTGCTGCCGGCCTTCGTTATCTGGTGCGTACCATTCAATATCGTCATGAAAGCCGGTAAAGAAATAAACGAGGGAATCAATTTCGCTGGTGTTCCTGATGGTGAGTTTCAGCCAGATATTATTTACCTCGTGCAGTACTTTTTTATGGGGATGAAAAAGGGGCGTATCATTTTTGAATGTCATGTTCTGCAGGTCCTTCACTTTATACTTTCCTGCAGGATCGTGAAACACGGAGACGTAGGAACGCACATCCTGTCCATTTACAGGAGCGTTAAAATTAATGGCAAGGGTATCTTGTGCAACTGCGGGTTGGGAGAAGTGCAGGGAGCAACAAAACAACAGGCATGTTAATAGTATCCGATTCACAAACTGTTGGTTAGGGTTTATATAAAGTGTCTATAAGCCGGGCCAGTTCACGGTCTTTATCAGTTACTACGTTTCCTGCACTGTGTGTGGACAGGAATATGTCCACTTTATTATACTCATTTATCCAATGCGGATGATGATCTAATTTCTCTGCAACAAGCGCTACTTTAGTCATGAAAGCAAAGGCTTCTTTGAAATCAGTGAACTGAAATGAGCGATTGAGCCGGTTTTCTTTTTCCTGCCACATAGAATTCATTTAAATGGATCATAACAGGGCTTGCGTGTGTTCAGGGTTACGTCCACATGATTATTAATAAAAGATCAAAATATCAGGTTGATCTTATTTTTGATATCCTTCATATCCAGTAATGACACCAGTTGCACGAGTTCCACCTTTCTGCATTCTTCTATCAGATTCTTTACGTCTGCTGCCTGGTAGTAATTTCCTTTGATAAGCCAGATGTAATCCACGTGTTTCAATTCTGGCAGCAGGAATTCTGCTTTGCAGTGATTATTATAAAAATAATGCGCTGCGGATTTGGTGGGTTCTTCGTACTCCAATACTGTAAAGTAATAGGCACGTTGTTGTTTATTGAGTTTGATCTCCAGGGAATTATTAACGCGGAAATCGTACCCGAGCTGTTGATTGATCTGCCAGCAAAGCTGATAGTCCCTTGCGGGGGACATGATCCCGGCCAGCCAGGTGTCCTCAAAAAAGTCCTCCACCAACTGTTCCTGGTCTAATTTGAGTTTTAGTACAGACATTCCTGTAAAGATATTTAAGTTTGCCCTGTTCTCAGGGTTTTTTCTTTTTCCTTTTAGGTTCACCTGCCGGGTCCCAGAAAACCGTCTTAAAATCCTGGATCTGGTTATCCACTACTTTGATGCCTTCATTTTCCAGTAATTCCTGCATGAGGGTAGGTGTGGCAAAATGGTGTGCACCGGTGAGCAGTCCCTTACTATTTACTACGCGGTGAGCGGGAATGGGAGGGTTTGCGCTGTCGGCCGCGTTCATGGCCCAGCCCACCATTCTTGCAGAAAGCCGGATCCCTGCCGATTCTGCAATAGCGCCATAACTGGTGGCACGGCCGCGGGGGATCTTACGTACGATGGCATGCACGGTATCCATGAAATTCGGTTCCTCCTTCGCTTTTTTAGCTTTCGTCGTTTTTTTGACGGCGGGCGGCAAGGAGACGGGCTTTTTTGTCGTCGGGGACTTTTTCATAATCATACGGGCAATGCAGGCAACCGTTTCCGCAGCAATAACCACGTTCTTTGTGGTACTTTTCCGTGAATACGAAGTATCCCTGCTCGTTATAGTAAAAATCAATGTTCTCCTGCAGCTGTTTCATCTTCCAGGTCCAGTTTTACCGCTTTCCATTCAATGGGAGCTGCGGGCAATACAAATTTAAGGAACCTGATAATTCTCCCGTCTGCCAGGTGCATTCCTTCATAAAAGGTCTGGATCCGCAATAATGGCGATACTTCTTCCTGTGCGTAAACATTTGGAATATCTTCCAGCAGGGTGCAGCCGGTGGCTTCAATTACCATGCGGGTGAAATGATATAGCTCGGGAGAATCTGTTTTTAAGTTGATGGTGCCGCCTGGTTGAATGATCTTTTGGTAATGGGCCAGGAATCGGGGATGGGTAAGGCGGTGGCGGGCCCGGGATTTTCTGAGGAAGGGGTCCGGAAAGGTGATCCAGATCTCTTCTACTTCACCGGGAAGGAAATAGTCCTCTATCTTATCTATTTGCGTACGGAGGAAGGCTACATTGGTGAGTTGCTCTTCCATGGCTATTTTGGCGCCTTTCCAGATGCGGTTGCCTTTGAGGTCTACCCCCATGAAATTCCTTCCGGGGTATAAACGGGCCAGGCCCAGTGTATAATCTCCTTTGCCACAAGCCAGCTCCAGCGTCAGGGGCTGGTTGTTCCCAAAATGGTCTTTCCATTTACCGGGCATTCCTTCCGGATAGATGAGCACATTCGGGAAAGTTTCTATCTCTGCGAATCGTTGAAGTTTCTTTTGTCCCATAGAAGGGGCAAAATTCGCTCATTTTTTCGCCTGATTCTAAAAAAATCCCCTTTTTTTAAAGTTTTTGCATAAAAAAAGCTCATAAGTGTTTAACTTATGAGCTTATTAAGCTGTAGGGGTAGGAGTTGAACCTACACGAGGCGGTTAGCCATAGCACAAATAAGATTAGTGGTCAACCCATTACGCTACGTTTATCCCGTTATCCCCACCCTCGAGACGAGAGGGCATGTCTGCCAGTTCCATCACCCCACAAAGTTGAGTTCTCGGCTGTGGTGTACTTCTTTTAAGCAACTTCAGCTTATCAGGAACAGTAAAATGTTACTAATTATGATGCAAATCTAAAGAGAAGGGGTATTTTTTGCAAATATTTTAAATAAAATTTTGGAAATTTCGAGATTTTTTAAATATTTGCATGTAAGTTAAAAACATTCAAAAACAATTTGTCAAAATGAGCCACAATTTGAATATTGACAAACTGGATCTCCAGATCATCAGCGAGATGATGTCCAACGCTGAAATCTCCTACGCGGACCTGGGGAAGAAACTCTTCGTTTCAGGGGGTACTATTCACGTACGGATGAAGAAACTACAGGAGCTGGGTATAGTTAAAGGTACAAGATTACACGTAGATTTAAAAATGATCGGGTATGATGTGATCGCTTTTATCGGGATCTTCCTGGAAAAAAGCTCACTGTACGACACTGTTGCCAAAGAACTCCGCAAAATGCCGGAGATTGTTCGCCTCAATTACACTACCGGCAGTTACAGCATGTTTGCTGAGATCATCTGCAAAGACATTACCAATCTCCGCCGTGTATTACACGACGAGCTTCAAAAGATCAAAGGGATCGAGCGCACCGAAACATTTATCTCATTAGAAGAAAGCTTTACCCGCACCATCAATGTGGTGGAATAAGAAATAAAAAAGGATGGCGGAACCCCCGCCATCCTCTTATCCTATTTAAAGCCAAGTCTTTTCTCCATTTCAGTGCTCAAGGCCGGCAGTTTTCTTCTTTCAATCAAAAAGCTGGTGAGCCGGGCAATATCCGCAAAGATGTAATGTTTGTCCAGCGCGCCTTTCAGGTAATCCCTGCCGGTGCTGCCACCTGTGCCGATCCGTGAACCGATCATCCGGTGTACCATACTCATATGCCTGTATCTCCAGGTGCTGAGTTGTTCATCTATTTCCAGCAAACTGTTCAACAACTGAAATGGTAACTGCAGGATGGGGTATCCCCTGTATAACATAATGAACAATGCGGCCCTGCAGGCCCTGGGGGAAAGCTGGCGTACAGCCTCGGGGGTATCTTTGGTAAAGATGGTATTGAACTGATCGCGATTACTTTGTTCTGCGGCCGCGAGACTGTTAATATAGATCTGCTGATAATCTTCCCAGAAAATGTGTTCCGTTGGGTTGCTGATATCGCTGACTGGTTTGTAATTCGTCCAGTTATGTGCTTCTTCGAAGAAGGGCATCCTTTCCAGCCATTGGTTGAGCAGGTCTATAATGGACTGTTGGTTTTCCGCTTGTTTGATCAGGTCTATCTGTGCCTGTTTTAATTGAGAAATGTAATATTCCTGCCCGAAGCGATGCTGGTATTTCAGTCCCAGCCTGGCTTCCAGTGCTTTAAACTGCCAGCTTTGAAAACCGGAGGCCGGGCGGAGCATGTCACGGAAATCGAGGAAGTCCATGGGCGTCATGGTTTCCATGATATCGATCTGGTGTACCAATAGCTTGAGAATGGTAATCATGCGGGATGTTCTGTGAACAACGGTTTGCAGCTCCGGGGAGTTATCGTTCACCGGTTTTTGCATGATCGCCGCTACTGAATCCACTTCAAAAAGCAATTGTTTAAACCATAGTTCATAGGCCTGGTGAATGATGATGAACAACATCTCATCATGTGCGTGGAGTTGTTGTTTATCGCTTTCCAGTTCCTGGGCATTCAGTATTTTTTCTAATTGCAAATAATCGCCGTAATGCACATCCGTTTTTGTCATGTGAAAATTAGTTGGGTGTAAATAAATAAGTTGGTTTTCGCTGATGTAGAACGGCGACGGTCAGGTTGGACTTTTGATGATGTTTTTCCAGATATTCATTGAGCAGGTAATTTATAAGCTGGGGATCCTGCCTCCATCAACAGGTAAGTTAATGCCGGTGATGTAAGCGGCTGCGGGAGAGGCGAGGAAAGCAACGGCGGCACCAAATTCTGCCGGATCGCCGAAACGCTGCATGGGAATTTCTGCTTTCCATTCATCCGCGATGGTTTGTACGGGAACACCCCTGGATTCGGCGGTTGCTTTAAAAAGACTTTTCAGGCGGTCTGTTGTCATGGCGCCGGGCAGTACATTATTGACGGTAATGCCAAAGGGGGCCAGTTCGCCGGCAAGGGTTTTGGCCCAATTGGCCACTGCGGCCCTGATAGTATTAGAAACGCCCAGGTTTTTAATGGGTGCTTTTACAGAAGTAGAGATGATCTGGATGATCCTTCCATATCCGCTGGCTTTCATGCCGGGCACTACAGCCTGGGCAAGTACCTGGTTGCAGACCACGTGCATTTCAAAGGCTTTCATAAAAGCGCCACCTTCCGCAGCAAGGATAGGTCCTCCGGAAGGGCCGCCACTGTTATTAACGAGGATGTTTACGATCTGCGCATCCGTGATAGCCTGGATGGTGGCCTGTACATTTTCCGGGTTGGAGAAGTCCACCACATAGTAATTGTGCTGCTGGCCCTGGCTTACATCTAAAGATGCTACGGCAGCTGTGAGGGAGGTTTCGTTTCGCGCGAGGAGGATGCAGGAGGCTCCAAGCAAGGCTAATTCCTTTGCTGATGCGAGTCCCAGGCCCTGAGAGCCGCCACTGACCACTGCAATTTTTCCGGCTAACGAAAGTTTCATAGGGTAAAGGTAAGCAATCACCCGCTGACAGACGTTTTGTAAATATTTTTCATTAGGTTTGCAATAAGCTTGAAGCACACACGGGCCTTCCGCACCGGAACGGCTGGTAATCAAACACTTTACGGATCTTATTTAAACTACAGCAATGGAATATAATACCGCACGTAACCATCTGATCATGCGCGAGTATGGAAGGAATATCCAGCGGATGATCGAATACATACTCACTATCCCCGACCGGGAAGTTCGCCAGCAGCAAGTGTCTGCTGTGATAGAACTGATGGGAACGCTGCAACCCCACTTACGCAACGTGGAAGATTTCAGGCATAAGCTCTGGGATCATCTTTTCCTCGTTTCCGATTTTAAACTGGATGTTGACTCCCCCTACCCGATCCCTACCAGGGAAACTTTGCACCGTAAGCCGGACAGGTTGCCTTATCCCAAAAAGTATCCACGTAACCGCCACTTCGGCAAAAACCTGGAACTGGTGATGGATAAAGCATTGAAGACAACAGATCCTGAAATGAAAGAAGGATTTACGCAGGTGATCGGCAATTACATGAAACTGGCTTACAGCAACTGGCACAAAGAAAGTGTGCATGACGATGCGATCAAGTCCGAACTCAGCAATATCACCGGTGGTGTATTACAATATCATCCCGGCGGAGCTGCTCCAAGCTCCAGCAGCAGCAACCTTGCAGGTGGCGGCGCCAATTACAATACACAGGCAGGAGAATACCGTGCCAGTGGTGGTTCCGGCAGCAGCAAACGCAAACAATTCCAGCAGAATAAGTTCAAAAGGAATGATGGCGGCGGTAACTCTGGCGGCGGAGGCGGAAAAAGTAACAAGCATAACAAATACAACAAAAACAGGAACAAGTGAGTAGCGTGTTCGAAGTACGAGGCGGAAACCGTCTGAAAGGAGATATTATACCGCAGGGAGCAAAGAACGAGGCATTACAGATCATCAGCGCGGTATTGTTAACAGCTGAAAAAGTAACCATCAACAACATTCCGGACATCCTGGATGTAAACTTACTGATAGAACTTTTAGGAGATATCGGGGTAAAGGTAAACCGCATTACCCGTGCCAGTTGCGAATTCCAGGCAGATGATATTGATTTTGATTACCTGGAAAGCGCAGAATTCAAAAAGAAATCCGGCCGCTTACGTGGGTCTGTGATGATGGCGGGCCCTTTGCTGGCAAGGTTCGGCAAAGCTTACATTCCAAAGCCGGGAGGTGATAAGATCGGCCGACGCAGGCTGGACACACATGTGATCGGCTTCGAAAAACTCGGCGCGAAATTCCACTACGATACGGACGATAACTACTTCCGCCTGGAAACATCCGGCGGATTGAAAGGTACTTATATGCTGCTGGATGAGCCTTCTGTTACAGGAACGGCCAACATTGTAATGGCAGCTGTACTGGCACATGGCACCACCACTATTTACAACGCAGCATGCGAACCTTACCTGCAGCAACTGAGCAAAATGCTGAACAGCATGGGAGCAAAGATCAGCGGTGTTGGTTCCAACATGCTGGTGATAGAAGGTGTAACAGTACTGAAAGGATGCACACATGCGATGCTGCCTGATATGATCGAGATCGGCTCGTTCATTGGGCTTGCAGCCATGACGCAAAGTGAGATAACGATCAAAAATGCGGGGGTGCAGCACTTGGGGATCATCCCTGAAAAGTTCCGCCTGCTGGGCATCCAGATGGATATCAAAGGAGATGATATTTATATTCCGCAACAGGATAGCTACGAAATTCAAACTTTTATAGACGGTTCTATTTTAACCATCTCAGATCATCCATGGCCTGGTTTTACACCGGACCTGCTGAGCATTGTGCTGGTAGTTGCCACACAGGCAAAGGGTAGTGTGATGATCCACCAGAAGATGTTTGAGAGCCGTTTGTTCTTTGTAGACAAACTCATTGACATGGGCGCGCAGATCATTCTCTGTGATCCGCATCGTGCAGCAGTGATAGGTTTGGGCCGCCAGCATAAACTGAGAGGCATTACAATGAGCAGCCCGGATATACGTGCAGGCGTTGCTTTGCTGATTGCAGCATTGAGTGCGGAAGGCAAAAGCACGATCCATAATATAGATCAGATAGATCGCGGATACCAGTATATTGACGAACGTCTGCGTAATTTGGGAGCCGATATCAAGCGCGTGTAAATCATGGGATCACACAAAATCATCATTGTTACGGCACCTTCCGGAGCCGGTAAAACAACTATTGTGAAAAAGCTGCTCAGTGAAATGCCGGAGCTGGCTTTTTCCATTTCTGCTGCTACCCGCGCGCCGCGTGGAGATGAAACCCATGGAAAGGACTATTACTTTTTAACGCAGGAAGATTTTCATCAGCGTATCGCCGAACATGCTTTTGCGGAATATGAAATGGTATATGCCGGGAAGTATTATGGTACACTGAAAAGTGAACTGGAAAGGATCTGGGCAGATGGAAAATATCCCCTGGTGGATATAGATGTGAAAGGCGCGCTTTCCATCCAGGAGAAATACCAGGGTACTGCCCTTACGATATTTATTCAACCCCCTTCCCTGGATGCACTGCGTGTTCGCCTCAGTGAAAGAGGAACGGAAACCCAGGCTTCTTTGGAAGAACGTCTCGGAAAAGCCCGGTACGAATTATCCTTTGCGCATCAATTTGACCACATTGTGGTCAATGAACACCTGGACAAGGCGTACGGGGAGGTAAAAGTGCTGGTAGAGAACTTTTTGGCTGATTAACCCGTTATAAAAAGGTGATGTTGCACGGCTCACCTAATTTCATATCTTTGTTTAGATGGATATTTATACGATTGCTTTACTGGTTTTAGTGATCCTCGTTGCCGGGTTTTTCGCCGGCATGGAAACAGCTTTTGCCAATGTGAACAGGCTGAGTATAGAACTCAAGCGGAAACAGGGCCGTTCTACCGGGAAGATCCTTTCCGGGTTTAATGAACATCCTGCACGTATCCTGGCTTCGAGCCTCATTGGACTGACCATTGCTGTTGTTGTTTACAGCATGCTGGTAGCTGGTTGGCTTGATTCTTTATGGGCTATGGCGTACACGAAAATGGAAATGGCCAGTTATGTGCCGTTTATGCTGTTCGTAGAAATCGTGGTGGCTACGCTGCTGATACTCTTTTTCGGCTTTTTTATACCCCGCAGCATCTTCCGCTCCAGGCCGGAAGCTTTACTGGGCTTTTTTGCCCATCCTATTTCCGTATTTTCCAAACCGCTGTATATAATTGGTAACATGCTGGAGTCCATTTCCGAATGGATCCTGAAATACCTTTTCAATGTGCGGATCACGGAAGGCAAGAGTTCTTTTGCGCGGGTGGACGTGGAGTATTTTATCCGCCAGAGCCAGCAGCATACAGGAGGAGATAACCAGGAGCTGAATACGGAGCTTTTTGAGAATGCCCTGAGCCTTGTGCATGTAAAGATCCGCGGTTGCCTGATCCCCCGCAAAGAGATAGAGGCGCTGGACATCAGCAGCACCATAGAACAGGCCAGGCGCAAGTTTATGGACACCAAATTGTCCAAAGTGATCATCTACGAAAATAATATTGACAATATTCTCGGATATGTGCACCAGCTGGATATGTTTAAAAATCCTAAGGATATCCGTTCTGTGATCCACCCGATCCTGGCGGTGCCTGAAACCATGAGTGCAATTGACCTGCTTGGTAAGTTTAATAAAGAGCGCCGCAGCATTGCCTGGGTGGTAGATGAATTTGGAGGAACAGCAGGTATTGTTACGATAGAAGACGTGCTGGAAGAGATCTTCGGCGATATCAAGGATGAACATGATGTGGAAGAATTCGTGGAAAAACAGATCGCGGAAAAGGAATACATCTTTTCAGGAAGGTTGGAACTGGATTACCTCAATGAGCAGTATGGCTTTGAGTTTCCTGAGGATGAAAGCGAAACGTTATCTGGTTATATCATCTCTCATTACGAAACTATTCCCCGGCTGAAAGAACGCATCATCATTGATGATTATGAGTTCGACATCCTCAATGTTACGGATACGCGGATTGAAATGGTGAAGATGAAAATCCTCAATTAGGCCATTCCGGCGCGAAAATTGCTATACATTTAAAGGTCAGGGTGCCTATATCCCCCAAAAGGGTGGAAAAGCGGCCAAAAACGTGAAAATACGGTGTTATTCCTTTAGCAGTTGGAAAACAACTCTTTAAAAATATACCGGGCGAAGAATTGCTTTTTAGTGTAATATATCGAGTGCTAAATCGTTTTTTATAAGAGTAGTACTAAATTGACACGAATTGAATTCTTTTACTACCTGATACGTAACACAATAATTTGATTTTTGTTAAAAGGTTGTAAAAAACTTTGTTGTAACATTGATAATACGATATTTCTTTCTATTTTTGTTTTAGAAATTTAAAAGCTCTGTATCGGTTATAACTTATATCTAATAGCTTGCCATTATGGATGAAGTTATTACTTAAGCAGTAGCGAAAAAGACATTCTCGAATTCAACTTTTTTGGGGTTAACAAACAATGGATGAAAGGCCGGCTCTTGATTCTTCTCGGGCTGGCTCTTTTTTTTGTCCCAACTCTTTCTTCTTTCCTCCCTCATTATTTTCTTTTACCTTACAGCGTTTTTACTGAGTACTATTCACTTGGCACATGTTATATTTGTGCTCCTGATCCATAATAGTGTATGTTAAAGAAGTTATTCTCGAGTAATGAGGACAAGGCAGAGATGTCGTTTTTTGATCACCTGGAAGAATTGCGCTGGCACCTGGTACGTTCAGCCTTCGCTATCGTGATCGTCAGTATCCTCGGTTTTATTTTTACGGACTGGATCCTCACGAATGTGATCTTCGGGCCTACGCAACCTAACTTCCCCACTTACAGCTGGATGTGCAAACTGAGCCATGCTTTGAATATGGGAGATAAGTTGTGCCTTGTGCCGCCGGAAATTAAATTCCAGAACACGAAGATGGCGGGTCAGATCACACTGCAATTCAAACTTGCATTTATACTGGGATTGATAGGCGCATTCCCTTACATTATTTATGAGTTCTGGCGTTTTATCCGACCGGCTCTGAAAGATAATGAGGCCAAGGGTTCCAAAGGAATCATCTTCTGGATCTCCTTACAGTTCCTCCTGGGTATTGCGTTCAGTTATTTCCTGATCGCACCTTTCATGATCAACTTCCTCGCCAGCTATACTGTTTCCTCTGTGATCAAAAATGACTTCTTCATTGATGATTACTTTGGATTGATGAGCCAGATCATCCTGGGTATGGGCTGCCTGTTCGAGATGCCCATCCTTGTATTCTTCCTCACTAAACTTGGATTGCTCACACCGGATTTCATGCGTACTTACCGTCGTCATGCGATTGTGGTGATCCTTATACTGGCAGCGATCATTACGCCGCCGGATGTATTAGACCAATTGCTGGTTTTCGTACCTTTGTATCTGCTGTATGAGATAAGTATTTTAATTTCGGCAAGAGCTTACAAAGCGAAAGAGAAGAAAGAAGCGGAAGAGTGGTCTTAATTTATTTATCGATAAACTGAATGTTATGGAACTAACTTTTAATCTTGCATTACCGGTGGCTATTGGAGGAGATCATGCGGGCTTTGCATATAAGGAAGAGGTGATCTCCTATCTTGAAGGGAAAGGTGTGCAGGTAAAAGATTTCGGCACAGACTCTCCCGATTCAGTGGATTATCCTGATTTTGCGCATCCGGTTGCAAGTGCAGTAGAAAGCGGCGCCTTTGCTTATGGCATCCTCATTTGCGGCAGCGCTAACGGGGTGGCCATTACAGCCAACAAACACCAGGGTATCCGCGCAGCCATCTGCTGGGGAGATGAACTGGCGCGCCTGGCCCGCAGTCATAATAACGCAAATATCCTCTGCATCCCTGCAAAGTTTGTAGATACCGCTACCGCAAAAGAAATGGTAGACATTTTCGGAGAAACCGCTTTTGAAGGTGGCCGTCACGAAAACAGGGTGAATAAGATCGCCTGCGCATAAGCATAGTATAAAGATCCTCATATGAAAAGGGTAATAGTCACCACTATTGCCCTTTTTTTTAGATGAGTGGTAAGGCCAACACCAACCACAAACCTTAATTTTAAAGGGCAAACCCCTTTTATGAAAATAAATCTCAATCGATGAAGAAGTTTACATTCATAGCCTGCCTGTTAGCTTCCGGAACTGTCGCCTGCGCACAGATGGCCAAACCTCCGGTGAAACCGGTTGCTGCTACCCCTTTTGCAAAAGGGATCACGGCAGCTGATCTGAAAAAACACCTTTATATCGTTGCCGGCGACGATATGGAAGGCCGCGAAACAGGTAAGCCGGGTCAATACAAAGCAGCGAAATATATCAGCGAACAATTCAAACGTGTTGGCCTGCAACCCGCTGGAGTGGATGGTTCATGGGAGCAGCCTTTCAGTCTTTTCCAGGATACCCTGGTTACCGGAAAGATCGTAGCCAATGGCAGAACACTAGAGTTCGGCAAGGATTTTTACACCGGTCTGCGCGAGAATAAAAACCAGACCTTAGCCCAAACAGGGGTTGTGTTTGCAGGATACGGTATCAGTAACGAGCAGATGAATAGTTACGACGGTTTGGATGTTACGGATAAGATCGTGTTGCTGGCAGAAGGAGAACCGGTAGATGCAGATGGGAAACCATTGTTCCCGAAAGGGCAGCTGAAAGATAAGCTCCGTGCAGCAGGGGGCAAAGGAGCTAAAGCAGTGTTCATTGTTTCTTCCAATGTTTCACAGATCGGGCGTGCAGGTTCCCGCATTCGTAAAACTGGCCTTTATTTCAATGATGAAATAACTACGATGGAGTACATTCCCAACTCCTATTTCATTTCCAGCGATATGGCTACCACGCTTCTCAGCACTCCTTATAAAGAGTTGCAGGAAAGTTTAAAGAAACCCAAACCTACTCCGGCCAGTGGCCAGATCACGGAACTGGTGTTTGAAAAGGAAGCCGTGGAAACCAAGTCGAGCAATGTACTGGGTATGCTGCCGGGTACAGATAAAAAAGATGAATACCTCTTCATTACAGCACATTACGATCACATTGGTGTGATCAATGGTAAGATACATAACGGTGCGGATGATGATGGTTCCGGAACGGTATCTGTGATTGCCATGGCGGAGGCTTTCATGAAAGCTAAAAAAGCTGGCAAAGGGCCACGCCGTACCATCATTTTCATGACCGTGGCAGGAGAAGAAAAAGGATTGCTGGGCTCCCGTTATTATACAGATCATCCCATCTATCCATTGGGCAATACTGTAGCCGATCTGAACATCGATATGATCGGCCGTATTGATCCGGAACATGCAAAGGATACAAATTACGTGTACATTATCGGGGATGATAAACTGAGCTCAGACCTCCGCCCGATCAGTGAAAAAGCAAATCTGCAAACAGGCCTGAAACTGGACTACAAATACAATGATCCCAATGATCCGAACCGTTTCTATTACCGTTCAGACCATTACATGTTTGCACAGAAAAAGATCCCGATCATTTTCTATTTCAACGGAGTGCATGCGGATTACCATGGCGCAGGGGATACGCCGGATAAGATCCATTACCCCATGCTGGCCAAACGAGCACAACTGGTGTTCTATACTGCCTGGGAAGTAGCCAACCGTGCAGACCGGATCAAGGTAGACAGGAATGAAAAATAGTTTAAGAACGCCGCTTTAACAGCGGCGTTTTTTTTGCCTGCTTTATGGAAAACAGCCGTAAATTGAATCATCAGCAGGAAATCAATATCATATGCTCAAAAGAATCCTCTCCCTATGCATGATGATGGCTGCCACCCTGGTTGCCAGCGCACAATCCACCAACCGGGACCTTGCCCAGGAAAAGATGAAAAAGGCCATTGAACTCATGGACAATGGTCAGATCGAACCTTCCATTGCTTTGCTGGAAGAAGCCATCAAACTGGATCCCGATGAACCTACCTATACTTACGAGATCGGTTACGCAAAATATCTCGGCAAAGATTACAAAGCTGCCATTAAGATCATGAAAGACATGATCAAAAAGAAAAACGGATTCCCCGGTGTGTACCAGTTGCTGGGGAACAGCTATGACCTGACGGGTGATCCGGAGAAAGCGATCGATACTTATGAAAAGGGATTGAAGGAGTTTCCCAATGCCGGCAACCTTTACCTGGAAATGGGGGTGATGCAGATGTCTGCCAAAAAGGATAACAACAAAGCGATCCAATATTTTGAAGCAGGGGTAAAGGCTGCCCCCAAACATTCATCCAACTATTACTGGCTGGGTAAACTGTTCTGCAACTCAGATTCGCAGGTATGGGGAATGCTGTATGGGGAGATCTTCATGAATATAGAAAGGGGAAGTAAACGGACGGAAGAAATGAGTAAACTGCTGTACCTGACCTATAAAAGCGGTATCCAGTTTAACGATACCGGCATGTTGGTGCGTTTCAGCCATCACAATATTATTCTGCTGGACCCCAAAGCTATGGAGAAGGACCCTGCCTTGCTGATGAAGAAACTGATGCCTTATGGTACTAAGGTATATGAGCTGGAGCTGACCCTGGCGGCAGCTGCTGAAAAACATATTGATCTTGCTTCGCTGCACCGCATCCGGGAGAATTTCCTGGAAGGGTATTACAAGAACGGCCATGCACTGAAATACCCGAACCTGCTGTTCGATTATCAGTTGAAAGTAAAACAGAACGGGCACCTGGAGGCGTATAATTATTGGCTGCTGAGCCGGGGAGATGGTGAGGAGTTTGCTAACTGGAAAGCGGCGAATGAAGGAAAATGGGGAGATTTTATCAGGTGGTTCCAGCAGAACCCGATGGAGGTGAGCGGAGAGAATGTGTTTTTTAGAGGGCAGTATTTGTAGATTTCGCGATCCGCCCCTCAAATCGTATTTTTACGGCCGGCAAATTTTTGATTTTGATGAAGGCAAACTATTTAGACGATTTGAATGCACCCCAGCGGGAAGCGGTAACAACCATTAAAGGACCTTTAATGATCATCGCGGGAGCAGGTTCAGGCAAAACGAAAGTACTGACTACAAGGATCGCTCACCTGATGAACAATGGGGTGGACGCTTTTAATATATTGTCGCTCACCTTTACCAACAAGGCAGCGAAGGAAATGAAGGAAAGGGTGGAAAAGATCCTGGGCGGCAGTGAAGCCCGTAATCTTTACATCGGTACCTTCCACTCTGTTTTTGCGCGCCTTTTACGCAGCGACGCGCCTAAACTGGGTTACCCCAGCGACTTCACTATCTACGATTCAGATGATGCCAAAAGCGTGGTGAAAACCATCGTGAATGAACTGAACCTGGATGATAAACATTACAAGCCCAATATGGTATACAACCGGATCTCCGCTGCCAAGAACAGCCTGGTGAGCCCGGAAGAATACCAGCATGATTATGCCATACAACAGGAAGACCAACGTTCCAGCCGTCCACTGATCGGCAAGATCTACGACATGTATGCGAAACGCTGTTTCAAGAATGGTGCGATGGACTTTGATGATCTGCTGTATAAAATGTACGTACTGCTGAAAGGTTTCCCGGAAGTACTCGCCAAATACCAGCATAAGTTCAAATACATCATGATCGATGAGTACCAGGATACCAACCCGGCTCAGTATGAGATCGTGAAATTACTGGGCGCAGTGCATGAAAATATCTGTGTGGTGGGAGACGATGCACAAAGTATCTATTCCTTCCGCGGTGCTACCATTCAGAACATCCTGCAATTTGAAAAGGATTATGATGATGTGAAAGTAGTGAAGCTGGAACAGAACTACCGCAGTACCAAATCTATCCTGAACGTTGCGAATGAGGTGATCTCAAAGAATAAAGGGCAGATTGAAAAGAACCTCTGGACGGATAACCATGAAGGAGAAAAGATCAAACTGATCCGCACCAATACAGATAATGATGAAGGAAAGGTAGTAGCAGATACCATTTCTGAGCAGAAACTCCGCAATCATTACGATAACAAAGATTTTTGCATCCTCTACCGCACGAATGCACAGAGCCGTTCCTTTGAGGAAAACCTCCGGCGCAGTGCCATTCCTTACAGGATCTATGGCGGCCTCTCTTTCTACCAAAGAAAAGAGATCAAGGATTTTATTGCGTACCTGCGGGTGATCATGAACAGTCGTGATGAAGAAGCGATCAAACGGATCATCAACTACCCGGTGCGTGGTATCGGCAAAACTACCATTGAAAAGGTGAGTATTTATGCGAATGATCAGAACATGACCTTCTGGGAAGTACTGGAACGTGCAAAGGAATTTGGTTTCAAAGGCGGTACACTGGAAGCGATAGACGGATTTGTGACCATGATCCAGAGCTTCCGGGTGATGCTGGAAAAACACAATGCTTACGAAGTAGCCGTTCAGGTTGGTAAATCCACCAATATCGTAAAAGAACTCTTCAACGATAAAACCACAGAAGGCCTTGCCCGTTACGAAAACATCCAGGAGTTATTGAACTCTATCAAGGAATTCACAGAAACACCTACGGAAGACGGGGAGTTGCTGGATGATAAAACACTCGGTATCTATCTGCAACAGATCACATTGTTAACGGATGCAGATAACGGAAAGGATGAAGACAGCAATGTGGTGAAACTGATGACGATCCACGCAGCAAAAGGTTTGGAGTTCCCGATCGTATTCACGGTGGGATTGGAAGAAAGCCTGTTTCCCAGCGGTATGTCCATCAACTCAAGGGAAGAACTGGAAGAAGAACGCCGTTTGTTCTATGTGGCGGTGACCCGTGCAAAAACACGTTTATTCCTTACTTATGCTAATAGCCGTTACCGTTTTGGCCAGCTACAGCAGAATGAGCCCAGCCGTTTCCTGGAAGAAATGCCGGAAGAATTCATTGATCGCAGTTATGCCGGCGGTGGTATGAGAAATACGGGTCCCATTGGTGGCGGTGGTGCTTCCTGGGGAAATATGTTCGATAAAAAGAAAGCACCTGCCGGCCCTGGCGCACCAGCATCGTCCGCATCTTCTTCAGCAAGGCCAACACCAAGGCCAGCTGCGCCTGCAGGTTATCATGTGCCCAGCGCTAATTTCACAGCAGATGACCCTGCTACCATGGAAGCGGGTATGGATGTGGAACATCAGAAATTTGGTTTCGGTAAGATCCTCAGCCTGGAAGGCGCTATCAACAACCGCATTGCAACAGTGATGTTCCCGAAAGGAGGAGGAGAAAAGAAGATCATGCTGAACTATGCCAAGCTGATGATTGTAAGGAATGGAGGCTGATATTCTGAAACTCCGCTACTACTGTGCTTACCAGGAGCGTTGCCATGCGGAAGTGAGAGAGAAATGCTGGGAACTTGGTTTGCGCGGCGAAGATATAGAAAACGCCATCGCACATCTGGTGGAAGATGGTTTCCTCAATGAAGAACGGTATGCCAAAGCATATGCCGGCGGGAAGTTTAGGATGCAGCAGTGGGGGCGTAAGAAGATCAGTATGATGCTGAAGCAGAAACAGATCTCCGATTACTGCATCCGCAAGGGTTTAGCAGAGATCAATGAAGAGGATTATATGCAAACCCTGCAGCAACTCGCAGAAAAGAAATACCATTCATTAAGGTCTGAGCAATATCTAAAGCGGCAATACAAAACGCTGCAATACCTCCTGCAAAGAGGTTTTGAACAGGAGCTGGCAAGGGCTGCCATTGAACAAATCGCAAAAAAAGGCGAATAAAGGAGGAATAATTTAAAACTTTCTAACCCTTACCGCCGTAATTTTGGGGTCGTTTTGTAGTAATTAATACTTTATGTCTGATTTAACGGTCTCTCTGATACAAGCTAATTTACACTGGGAAGATGTTGCTGCCAACCTGGCGATGTTTGACCAAAAGATCAATTCCATCCAGGAAAGAACGGAAGTGATCATTCTGCCGGAAATGTTCAGCACGGGTTTCAGCATGCAATCTGAAAGGCTGGCGCAAACAATGGATGGCAGTGCGGTACAGTGGATGAAGCAGAAAGCAAAAGAGAAGAACGTGATCATCACAGGCAGTCTTATTATTGAGGAAGGCGGACAATATTTTAACCGGCTGATCTGGATGCTGCCCAACGGAACATTTGGTACCTACAACAAACGCCACCTGTTCGGTTTTGCCGGAGAGCATGATCACTATACTGCCGGCGACAAACGCCTGATCGCCCAGGTAAAGGGCTGGAAGCTCAACCTGTCTGTTTGTTACGATCTGCGTTTCCCGGTATGGGCACGCAACTCCATCCTTGAAAACGGAGAGCCTGCTTACGATGTATTGATCAACGTGGCCAACTGGCCCGAAAGGCGTAATACTCCCTGGCGTGCTTTATTACAGGCCCGCGCTATTGAAAACCAGTGTTACGTAATAGGTTTGAACCGGGTGGGCAATGATGGCAACGACATCTATCATAGCGGGGATTCCAGTATTATAGATCCCATCGGCGAGATCATTTATCACAAAGCGCATGATGAGGATGTATTTACCTATACGCTTTCCCGTAGCCATCTTAATGAGCTGCGTGCGCGCTTCCCTTTCCTGAAGGATGCAGACCGGTTTATTATCCCTTAATTTAACCGGGGAACTTAGCTAACTTTGCGGGCTATGATCCGCTTTTTCACCAAGAATCAGTACAAGAACACCGTACTGGCCCTTTGGGCCCTTCTGGCTATTTTACAGGCCTGCTTTACAGAGTTGATGGACGATGAGGCGTATTACTGGGTGTACTCCAATCACCTGGCCTGGGGATATTTTGACCATCCCCCCATGGTAGCCCTGCTCATCAAAGGCGGATACTTTTTATTCCACAATGAACTGGGTGTGCGGCTGGGTATGGTACTTTTGAATGTACTCACCCTGCTGCTGATAGACAGGATGATCCCCCAGAAGAACAACATCGTTTTCTACCTGATCCTTGCCGGCATGGGCGCCATGCAGATCGGAGGGATCCTGGCAGTGCCGGATATTCCGCTGATCTTCTTTGCCACGCTCTATTTTTATATCTACCGTAATTTCCTGGAATCGCAAAGCTGGAAGAACACCTTCCTGCTGGGGCTAAGTATGGCATTGATGTTCTACAGCAAATACCATGGCGTACTACTGGTGTTCTTTACCCTGCTGTCCAATCTCTCTTTGCTGAAAGTATACCGTTACTATATTGCCGTGATCATTACCACGGTACTTTTCTTCCCGCATATTTACTGGCAGTATTTACACGACTTCCCTTCGCTGCAATATCATCTTGTAGAACGGAATGCATCTTCTTACGACATCAGTTACACACTTGATTATATCGTTGGGCAGGTGCTGATGTTCGGACCGCTCGTAGGGTGGTTGCTGTTATACAATGCTTTCCGCGCGCAGGTGCGAAATGGTTTTGAACGTGCTTTGAAGTTCAGCCTGGTGGGGGTGCTTGCGTTCTTCCTGCTGAGTACTTTGAAGGGGCGTGTGGAAGCAAACTGGACGGTGATGATCTTTGCGCCGCTGGTAATATTGGCGCACCAGGCTATTGTGCGGCAGGGGCTTTCTTTGCGGATACTGAAAAGCACCTGGGCGGTTTCTTTACTGATCGTGTTAGTAGCAAGGGTGTATATGGTTTGGGATTTTGTACCCGATGTGGAGATCAGGCCGGAGATCCATCATAACAGGGAATGGACGAATGCTGTGGCTGCGAAAGCGCAGGGCCGGCCTGTAGTTTTTCTGAACAGTTACCAGGAGCCTTCGAAATATATGTTCTACCAGGGTGGTGTGGCGTTTAGCCTTAACAGTGTGTATGCACGCAGGAGCCAGTATAACTATTGGCATATGGAAGAGGAATTATGGGGGAAGAATGTATTGCTGGTTTCCAATCACCGTCCTTACATTCCTGATCAGGATAGTATGGTGATGGCGCAACGGAAGTTATACTGCAGAACGGATACGCCGTATTATTCATATTCATTGATCCAGTTTGTGCCTGCTGTTGCTGCGTTTAAGGTGCAACCGGGAGAAGCGTTCACATTGAAGTTAGGGGTGAAGAATGGATATGAAAACAAAGTTCCTTTTGATAAAGATTATACGCCGTTTGTGGGATATGCATTGAAGGGAGAAGAAGAGTGGCGGAAAACGGTGCAGGGCACTTTATTGTTATCTGATGCTTTGCAGCAGGATAGCGTGGAAGTGTTGGTGAAAGCACCGGATGTAAAGGGAAAGTATGTTTTAAAGATAGCAGTGTCTGCCGTGCATGGGATGGACCCTACGCATAATAGCCAGGGGATTAAACTGGCGGTGGAATAAAAAGATAAAGCCTTCCTGATCGGGAAGGCTTTATCTTTTTAAAAAACTATTTAAAAGCATTCCATCCCTGTGCAGCCAGTTTATGTTTATTTCCGCTGCGGGTAATGATATGCGGCTCTTCCGTCAATTCTGTCATATAACCGATCACAGCAATTTCTTCATTCAGCGTGATCTTGTCATAGTCTTCCTGCTTCATGGTGAACAGCAGTTCATAATCCTCTCCTCCGCTGAGTGCGCAGGCAGTTGGGTCCAAGCCTAATTTCATGGCCAATTCGCGGGCCTGGTCGTGTACGGGTATTTTTTCCTCATACAATACACAACCCAGCTGGCTTTGTTTGCAGATATGCAGGATCTCAGAGCTTAAACCATCGCTTACATCCATCATGGCGGTAGGCATGATCTCTTTGCCGGCGAGGAAAGAAATGATATCATGACGGGCTTCCGGTTTCAGCTGGCGGCCAATTACGTAGGTCTGGTCTTCCAGATCAGGCTGGATTTTTGGATTCTCCAGGAAGATCTTCTTTTCTCTTTCAAGTAACGTGAGACCAAGATACGCAGCGCCGAGGTCTCCGGAAACGCAAAGCAAGTCTCCTTTTTGAGCAGTGGAGCGTTTCACGAACTTATCAGGGGCCACTTCGCCGATGGCGGTAACGCTGATCACAAAACCTTTCTGGGAGGAAGTGGTATCCCCTCCTATCAGGTCTACCCGGTATTTTTCGCAGGCGGCATATACCCCTTCGTAAAATTCGTTGAGGGCTTCCAGGGAGAAGCGGTTAGAAAAGGCCAGGCTCATGGTAATATGTGTGGGCGTGGCATTCATGGCATAGATGTCTGACAGGTTCACGATCACGGATTTATACCCCAGGTGTTTGAGAGGGGTATACATCAGGTCAAAGTGAATGCCTTCCACCAGCATATCCGTACTGATAACGGTTTGTTTGCCGAACAGGTCAATTACGGCAGCATCGTCCCCAACACCCAGCACGGTACTGGCATTGTACAATTCAATATTGCGGGTCAGGTAATCGATGAGGCCGAATTCCCCGAGGTCTTCTATTTCAGTTCTCTCTTCCATGTTATTGAATGCTGTTAATTTCTTTCAACAGGTCTGTATGTATATGGCCATTAGTGGCAAGGATCTGTTTTTGATAAGGTGAATAGGCATTGCCTTTAAAATCCGTTACTGTTCCTCCGGCCTCCTGTACAATGAGGTAACCGGCTGCGGAATCCCAAGCATTGAGTGAATGTTCCCAGAAACCATCAAAACGGCCACAGGCTACCCAGCAGAGGTCGATTGCGGCAGAACCGAGGCGGCGGACGGGTAAACCCAGCTTCACAAAGCGTTCCAGCACACTCATGGGGTTATTGACGGTATTTTCCCATTCATAGGGGAAACCGGTAACCAGGCAGGCATTGGCCACGCTCTTTTTCTGGGAAACGTGAATGAGCTTATCGTTCAGCGTAGCCCCAAACCCTTTCTGGGCAAAGAACAGTTCATTCATGATGGGGTTATATACAGCCCCAAGGATCATTTCGCCATCCTGTTCCACGCCAATGCTTACGCAGCAAAGGGGAATGCCGTGTGCAAAATTCACCGTCCCGTCTATGGGGTCAATGATCCATTTGATACTGGAGCCTTGTTTCAGCTCTCCAACTTCCTCACTGAGGATATGATGATCGGGGTAATCTTCGTGAATGGCAGCAATGATTGCCGCTTCCGCCTTTTTATCCGCTTCCGTTACGAGATTATTGATCGTATCTTTGTAGGAAATAGTGAAAGTACCGTTAAAATATTCTTTTAAAACTTTAGCACCTGCTTGTGTAGCTTTGAGTAACGTTGATTTTAACATGGCGCAAAGGTACGAAGCTCTGCCAACTTCCCGAGTTTTACATACGAATTAACTATTTTTGCATTTTAAAACTTGAATCGCGATTAATGGCCATTATTGGTAATCTAATTTCCAGATCCCTGCGTATAAGAAAGCAGTTTACGTTCAAACTAGGGACGCCACGTCAATACCAGTTGCAGGTGTTACGGCGGTTAGTGGAAAAAGCCAAACATACACAGTTCGGTGAACATTACGGTTATGAGCAGATCCTCAACAGCCCTAACTGGGTGAGCCAGTTCCGGCAGAAGGTACCTGTGCATAACTATAACAAGATGCATAGTGAGTGGTGGTACAAATGCCAGGAAGGGGTGGCCAACGTAAGCTGGCCTGAAAAGATCAAGTATTTTGCCCTGAGCTCCGGTACTTCTGAATCTGCCAGCAAGCATATCCCGGTTACAAAGGACATGCTGCGGACAGTGAAAAAAGTGGGCGTAAAGCAGCTGTACTCCATGGTGAACTTCAATGTTCCGCCTAAATCCTTTGAAAAAGGGATCCTGATGCTGGGGGGGACTACTTCCCTGTTCGAGAAAGGGGATTATTATGAAGGAGATATGAGCGGTATCCAGGCTAAAAATATCCCCAAATGGTTCCGCCGTTTTTACAAACCTGGAGGGAACATTTCCAAAAAACCTAATTGGGAGCAACGGATAAAACTGATCGTACGCAAAGCCCCGCAGTGGGATGTGGGTACGGTTTGCGGAGTACCTGCCTGGGTACAGATCGTACTGGAAGAGATCATCCGCTACCATAACGTTAAAAATATTCACGAAATATGGCCTAACCTGGCCATCTATATTCACGGTGGTGTAAGCTTTGAACCTTACCGGGAGAGTTTTCAGAAACTCCTGGGTAAACCTATTAACTTCATTGAGACCTATATGGCCTCTGAAGGTTCTTTCGGTTTCCAGGCCCGCCCCGGTGTTAAGGGGATCAAACTGGTCCTTAATGCCGGTATTTTCTATGAATTCATTCCATTCAACGAAGAGAACTTTGATGCGGACGGGGAAGTAAAACCCAATCCGAAATCTTATATGATCCATGAGGTGGTGGAAGATGTGGAATATGCTGTGATGTTATCTACCTGCGCAGGCGCATGGCGTTACCTGATCGGTGATGTGGTGAAATTCACTTCCGTAAAGGAACATGAGATCACGATCGTGGGCCGTACCAAACAGTTCCTCAGCCTGGCCGGGGAGCATATGAGCATCGATAATATGAACAAGGCGATCGATATCGTGCAAAAGAAACTGGGGATCAATATCCGTGAGTTCACGGTAGCGGGCCTCCCATATGAAAACCTCTTTGCACACCGCTGGTATATTGGAACGGATGCAGTAGATGTGGATGCCAATAAAGTGAGGGAGATCATAGACCAAACGATCTGCGAGGTGAATGATGACTATGCTGTGGAAAGGACCTCCGCACTGAAAGAAATATTTGTAGAAATATTACCCACCCAGGTATTTCTTGATTACCTGCGCTGTAAAGGAAAAGAAGGAGCCATGAATAAATTCCCGAGAGTGTTGAAAGGCGAGAAGCTGAAGGACTGGGAACAATTCCTGACCACTAAAGTTGCTGTGAAAGCATAACCAAGAAAGTTTACATGATTGCCTCTATCATTGCCGGATTAGGTTTGGGAATGTTTTTATCTGTATCGGTAGGGCCTGTTATTTTTGCTATCATCAAGTATAGCATCAGTAATGGATTCAGGGCTGGTATCAGTTTTGCGCTGGGTGTGTCCGGGAGTGATATCATGTTTGTATTGCTGGGTAATCTTGCCACATCTTTCATCAGCAACCTGGGTACCTACACTAAAACCATTGGTGTAAGTGGTGGTATCCTGCTGATCATGATGGGGATCTATGGATTGCTGTTCAAAAAAGTAAAGATCACTACGGGAGATGAACGTCCTGAAATGTTCAGTACGCGTGATTATGCAAAGATCTGGCTGGGTGGTTTCCTGATGAATACCCTCAATCCCGGCGTGATCATTTTCTGGCTGGGGGTTTGTGTGGCGAATGCGCCTACCACTGTTGGCCACCGTGTTACGATGTATGCTGTTTGCCTGGCTTTTGTACTGGCGGCAGATATCCTCAAAGTGTTCGTGTCTGATAAGATCAGGCATAAACTAACCTTAACCAATGTGATCTGGCTGAACCGTGTAGCGGGTGTATGTATGATCGTCTTTGGCCTGGTGCTGCTGTATAAGGTGCTGTTGGGCACAGGGCAGCTGACCCATTAAAATGTCAATTAACCAGAACCGTATAATTAATGCAGAAAGAAAAGAGAAGGCGTAATGCCTTCTCTTTTTATTTTAAGACTTAATTAGGTCTTACCAAAATACTGATGGGTGTTGCCCCGCCTGAAGCTATCCAGGTTTCAGAACCGGTAACAGTTCGTTCGTCACCATTTGAACTGGCTTTAATAATGAACTGGGCTATTACTTCTACTGCATATTCCCCGTCTGGTATGGTAGTGCCAAATGGGAGCGCTGTACCACCGAACCCACCAAAAACGGGGGAGGTATAAATTACGGTGCCGGTACTGATGTCCTTTACTTTCACGTAGAACTGACCTGGAGGAGCTGAATAGCCGGGTTTTACGGCAACGGTGAAATTGTTAAAAACGGTTGCCGAGTTGGCATTTTTTGCGAAGGGTAAAATTAACAGCGCGAGGCAGGCGCAAAGGATCATGATGCCAGATAGATAGCGACGTTTCATTTTATAGGATTTTGTGTTTAAGAAATGCGTGGGTTAAAAGGGTCTATTGGTTCACTGTGTTGTTCTTATATAAAAGGTAGTGATTTTAATCTTTAAAATAAAAAACCCGCAGACCTTTTTAGATCTGCGGGTTTCTATTAACACAATATATTTATCAAGCCAGGATGGTCCAGGTTTCATTACCTGCAATCAGCTTATCCAGATTGCCCGGGCCGCGTTTTGCGGTAGCTTCCTGTAATTGTTGCGCCATGATATCATCATACGTTGGTCTGAAGATCTGGTAGAATACACCAAAAGGACGTGGCAAATGTCCTTCAATGCGTGGATCGTCGAACATGCGTGTGAGGATCTGGGCTTTACCAAAATCATTTTCATCATGGATCCAGAGGTCTGAAGCACTGAATCCGCTACCTTCTTCCAGGCTTACTACTTCAGGGCGATGGCCGTTCAGGCGGATACCTTTATTTTTCTGTGCACCGAAGATCAGCGGCTGGCCATGTTCTACGAAGATGGCTTCATCCTGTTTGCTGGATTTTTCCGTGAACACTTCAAAAGCACCATCGTTAAAGATGTTACAGTTCTGATAGATCTCCAGGAAGGAAGCACCTTTATGAGCATGACTGCGTTTCAGCATTTCCTGCAGGTGTTTGGGATCACGGTCCATACTACGTGCAATAAAAGTTGCATCTGCTCCCATGGCCAGGGCCATTGGATTGAACGGATGGTCGATACTGCCGAAGGGGGTACTTTTGGTGACCTTATTGGTTTCTGAAGTAGGTGAGTATTGTCCTTTTGTAAGACCGTAGATCTGGTTGTTGAACAACATGATGTTCACATCAAAATTACGGCGCAATAAGTGGATGGTATGGTTACCGCCAATGGAAAGACCATCTCCGTCTCCGGTAACGATCCACACGCTCAGTTCAGGGCGGGTAGCTTTCAAACCGGAAGCAATAGCAGTAGCACGGCCATGGATGGAGTGCATGCCATAGGTATTCATATAATAAGGAAAACGGGATGAACACCCGATACCGGAAACGATCACAATATTCTCACGAGGTATACCTAAACCGGGCATGATGGTTTGTACCTGTTTCAATATGGAGTAATCCCCACAACCCGGGCACCAGCGTACTTCCTGGTCCGTTGTAAAATCCTTGGCCGTTAGTGGTTGCGGAGGGATAGTAGTTGTTGACATCTTATTATGGAAATTTTATAATCAAAGTTACGAATTCACGAGCTCTTCCCAATATTCTGCTGCGCGGCGTGTATGTGGAATAACGATGGTACCGCCTACGATATTGGCTACAGCAAAGATCTCATAGATCTCTGTGGTAGAAATGCCTTGCTCATGACATTTACCGAGATGATATTTGATACAATCGTCGCAACGGAGTACCATAGAAGCCACCAGGCCCAGCATTTCCTTGGTTTTGGTGCTGAGGGCGCCTTCCGCATAGGTATTGGTATCCAGGTTAAAGAGCCGGTTGATCACCAGGTTCTGCTTTCCCAGGATCACCTCATTCATTTTGGCCCTGTACTCGTCAAATTCCTTCACTAGCTCGCTCATAAGTGCATATTTATCAAAGGGTAGCGTTAAAGTTACAAAATAAATGGCTGCAAAGATAGGCATTAATCTACTGATACAGTAGGATAATCGTCATAAGGTGTTCTCTTCCCCGGCTGTGGCTACAAAATCCTTGATCCCCAGTACGATCTTGTCTGCCATCCTTTGGCGGAAAGCAGGGTCCAGGATCTTCATTTCGTCTTCCGGGTTGCTGAGGAACACGGTTTCCACCAGTACATTGGGATATTCTGTAGGGCTGTTCAGTGCAAAGTTGAAGCTGCCCACATTCCCGAATTCGTTCAAACCCAGTTCCAGCATGTGTTTATAGATGAACTGGCTGAGGGGGCGGAACCCGATGTGTTTGTAATAAGTGCTGGTACCCTTGATGCGGATAGGATCTGCGGAAGAATTCAGGTGAATGCTCACCAGCAGGTCCGGATCTTTATCCCGGTAAGAAAGGATGCGGTAGTTGTTTTCCACGTAAGAATCGTTCAGCCTGGTCATGAGTACCCTTGCTCCTTCCGCTCTCAGGGATAGCTGCAAAGCATTGGCCACCGCCAGGGCTATTTCCTTTTCATAAACGCCTGTTGGGCCCTGGGCGCCAAGATTGCTGCCACCATGGCCTGCATCCACTGCGATGGTAAGGTTCCCCAGGCCGGATTGAGCAGGTGGCCGTTTAACCTTTACCGTTAAGGTACTGCCGTTATAATAGATCTGGTAACCCCAGGATTGTTTGTGTTTCAATTCAATGGTCACGCGCAGGATATCATCTTCCACCTGTTCGTAATACACATTCTTTATCTCTTTTGAGCTTTCGAGCTGTGCGATCCAGTTGGTATTAACGGTGGCGCCAAAAACATCTACCACTATGCGGGAAGGGTCTAACTGCTGACTGCTGCGGTAAGGCAGTTTTTGTGTAAGGCCCACGGTCACATAATCAAACTTTTCATCTCCCCACACCCGCCAGGAATGGGTTAAAGAGGAAGGCGGAAAAGTACCGGCAGGCTGGAGCCTCACCATTTCCTGCGGGATATATGCAGAGAAGGTTTTGGATAATTTAACCCGGTAATCGCCATCCACTTTACCGGTGATATTGAGATAAATGGCCGTATCCAGGTAACCTACTTTGGCTCCGCCGAGGCGGTCTTCTCCCAATCCGTATTTCAGGAAAGGTGCATCCCCGGTGGTTTTCCCGATAAGTGGCTGCGTTTGCGGATCTATGAAATTAAAAACGTTGCCGGTGCTGCGGCGCACTTCTGTTTCCGTTGTTTTGAGGGTAACAGGAATGGTGCGTCCATTGATCAACGGATCGTTGCACTGTACTGTGTAAGTGCCCTGGTAGATCCCGGGCATGGTATTACCGATCAGTTCTGTTAAAAGGAAATTGTTGCCTACAGTTACGGTGCCGCCGGGTTGTGCTTTCACCTGGAATTTGATGAGATCGCCGGGCGCCACAGTGAGATTGCCTTCCGGGTAGGTACGGATGTAAGCAATGTTGGCGGAAGTAACAGGCTGCGGGGCCTGTGGGATATTGTAAGAGAAGTAAACTTTTCTAAGGATGGAATCGCCATTGGGGCCAACAGATTTTATTTCAAATTCATTGCTTCCCTCTTCCAGCTCCACTTCAATGGCAAAGGCACCGGTGGGATACACCTTTTGCACTTCGTCGTTTACATACACCCTGCATGTTTTACAGGTGCTGCCTACCAGGAACTGGCGTGTGGCGGTTACCGCGTTGTTTTGTTTGCCGGGCTGGGTAAGCCTGATAAAGCTTCTTTCCTGTGCCCATGCCTGTTGCATCAGCATCGTTGCCAATAACAGGATTCCTCCTAACCGTTTCTTCATACAGTCTAAAATTAATTATTTCATCCGTGATTTCCATTCCCAAAGCGGCAGAGGTTATTTAAAAGCACACAGGGAACAAAGGCGAGGCCCTTATTCCCTGTGGATTTTTATGCGTTGCTGAGCATCTTAAAAACTATACTTGTTATCGGCGATCAATTTGGCGGCAATCCTTCTGCGGGCTTCTTTGGTGTTGAAGGCTTCTGTTTTGGTGAAGCGTTTCAGGCCCAGCAGCATCATGCGTTGTTCATCTCCTTCTGCAAAACCATTGATGGCATCTTTACCGGATTTATTTACACGGTCTGCTGCATCTGTGAGATAAGTACGTACCATATCTATTTGCAGGGCTACTGCTTCTTCTCCGCGAAGCGCTGCGAGTTTGATCACACGGAGCAGTGCGCTTTCGCTGACAAAGGTTTCAATGGCCATGTCCGCAATGTTCATGAGTATTTCCTGCTCGGTATCTATCTTCATCATGAGTTTTTGCACAGCACCGCCGGCAGCCATGAGGATGGCCTTTTTCATGTTGAGGATGATCTTCTTTTCTTTTGCGAATGCGCCTTCATCTTCATTGCCAAAGTCCGGAATGCTCATGAGTTCTTTCATGACGTTCATGGCAGGCGTCATCAGGTCCAGTTTTCCTTTCATGGCACGTTTCAACGTCATGTCCAGTGTGAGGAGGCGGTTGATTTCGTTGGTGCCCTCAAAGATGCGGTTGATGCGGGAATCCCTGTAGGCTTTGGAGATCACGTATTCATCGCTGAACCCGTTACCACCATGTACCTGTACACCTTCATCCACAACATAGTCCAGTACTTCGGAGCCATTCACTTTGAGCATGGCACATTCCACGGCGTATTCCTCTGCGGCACCCAGCAGGGCTTCATTGAAAGCTTTGCCTTCTGCCAGCAGTTCCTGTTCTTTCTGATCGATCAGCTGTGCGGTGCGGTAGAGCGCAGATTCGCAAACCCACAGGCGGATGGCTGCTTCGGCGAGCTTATGTTTGATAGCGCCGAAATTAGCGATGGGTTGTTTGAACTGTTCGCGGGTATTGGCATATTGAATGGTGATGTTCAAACTGCCTTTGGCTCCACCCAGTGCGGCTGCGCAGAGTTTAAGGCGACCAATATTAAGGATGTTGAAAGCGATCAGGTGGCCTTTCCCAATTTCGCCGAGTACATTTTCCACAGGTACCTGTGCGTCCTGGAAATAGATCTGGCGGGTAGAGGAGCCTTTGATCCCCATTTTATGTTCTTCCGCGCCCAGTGTGAAACCGGGGGTATCTTTATCTACAATGAAGGCGGTGAATTTATCGCCGTCTATTTTTGCGAATACGGTGAACACATCTGCAAAACCGGAATTGGTGATCCAGCATTTTTGCCCGTTGATGAGATAAAACTTCCCGTCTGCACTCAATTTGGCGGTTGTTTTGGCGCTTAAGGCATCAGAGCCGGAATTGGGTTCTGTGAGCGCATAGGCCCCTTTCATTTCACCGGAGCCGAGTTTGGGAATGTATTTGTTCTTTTGGGCATCAGTGCCAAAGTAGAGGATGGGTAAGGAGCCAATGCCTGTATGTGCAGCCATGGCCACGGAGAAAGAGTGGCCGGCACCCAGGGCTTCATTGATGAGTGTGGCAGTGATGAAGTCTTTCCCCAGCCCGCCGTAGGATTCCGGGAATGCAGCTCCAAGGAGGCCTTGTTCTCCTGCTTTATCCAGCAGGGAAGGCATGAGGCCTTCTTCCAGTTTATCCAGCCTTTCCAGCACAGGCGTCACTTCTTTGGCCACGAATTGTTCGGCCATTTCCTTGATCATCAACTGTTCTTCAGAAAAATCTTCGGGAATAAAAACCTCGGAGGCCACTGACTCTTTAACGAGGAACTCTGCACCTTTCAGGGCTGCTTTACTGTTAACCACGGTATCCATCTTGCGTATTTTTAGTCTACTCGTAATTTACCGAGTTTATAGCAATTGGCAAATTCAATTACGAATTAACAATTACGAATTTCGAGTCGTAGATTTGTTAATTACCAAAAGGCCATGCAGGATTGAAACTCTCCATACCATATCTGCAAAGTACATTTTCCGGGATCGTTGCTGGTTCAGGGGAGGAGCTCCTGATCTGTTTTCATGGCTTTGGGGAAAGCGCATCGCATTTTAGTTGTATAGAACCTGCGCTGGGCAATAACTTTACGATTGTGGCGTTAGATATGCCCTTTCATGGGAATACCCTGTGGCAGGAGAACAGGAGCTTTGAGAAAAACGACCTGGAAGCGCTGATCGGAAAAATATTGGAAAGGTTTGGCAAACAAAGGTTCTCCCTTCTGGGTTATAGTATGGGTGGCAGACTGGCCATGTGTGCTGTGGAAAGGATGGCTTCCCGGATCGGGCACCTGGTACTGGTGGCACCGGACGGTCTGAAAAATAATCCCTGGCATATGTTTGCCACGCAAACAAGGATAGGCAACCGCGTTTTTGCATACAATACCCGGAATCCGGCTCTCTTCTTCAGACTGCTTACCTTGTGGCGCCGTTGGGGCCTGCTGAATGAAAGTGTGTACAAGTTTGCTTTTTACAGTATGGATAAGCTGGACAAGCGCCAGCTGGTATATAACGTTTGGACCAACATGCGGAGAATGATGCCTTCCAAGCGAAAATGTAAACGTCTATTGGCACAATATAATATTGACACAGTCTTATTCTTCGGAAGGTTCGACCGTGTGATACCTCCGGCTTTCGGAGCGCGTTTTGCAGACGGTTCTTTTCCCTGCAAGCTGGTAGTGCTTGAAAAAGGCCACCAGCTTTTATCAGAAGAACTGGGATTTATTATCAGTCAAAATATCAGGAGTAAGTAAGCATGAATGCTTTATTGATCGTCACCCTTGGCCTCGCTTTTTTATACGGAATCCTCATGCTGTCCTATTGTTACGGCTGGGCGCGTCTGCACACGTTTTATCCTTCCAGGCATGCTTATACTTTTAATACAAAAGTAACCGTGGTCATTCCTGCACGCGATGAAGAGAACAACCTGCCGCCCTTGCTGGAAGCCCTGCAGCAGCAAAGCTATCCGGCTAACCTGTTTGAAGTGATAGTAGTGGATGATTTTTCGGAAGATACCACTGCGGATGTAGTGCGGTACTTTCCGGCAGAGAATGTCCGGCTGGTGCGCATGAGCGATCACCTGGACAAAACACAACGGCTGAATTCCTATAAGAAGAAAGCGATAGAACTGGCGATCAAAGAAGCTACCGGCCATCTGATCGTAACAACCGATGCGGATTGTGTGATGGGGCCCAAGTGGCTGGAAACCATGGTGAAGTTCTATGAAACTTACCGCCCGCGTTTTATTGCTGCACCGGTGGCTTATCATGAAGAGGATAATTTCTTCAAGCGGTTACAGTCGCTGGACTTTATGACCATGCAGGGGATTACCGGAGCAGTGGCATATCTGCAAACAGGAACCATGTGTAATGGTGCTAACCTTGCGTATGAGAAAAGTGCCTTTGAGGAAGTAGGTGGTTTTATGGGAATAGATATGATCGCTTCAGGAGATGATATGCTGCTGATGTACAAGATCTATCATGCTTACCCGGATGGTGTGCGTTATCTGAAAAGCCGGGATGCCATTGTGCGCACCCTGCCCGTGGCAACCGTGAATGGCTTTATGAATCAGCGGATACGCTGGTCTTCCAAAGCAGATAAGTATGAGGATAAACGTGTAACGCGCACGCTGGTACTCGTATATATCTGGAATGTGATGCTGGTGCTGATGGGGGTGGTTACCATCTTCAATCATGAACTGCTGTATTGGTTTGCAGGTGTGCTGATCTATAAAGTAGTGATCGAAACTATCTTCCTGGTGCCGGTGGCCGGTTTCTTTCAAAAGCTTTCCCAGCTGGCCTGGTTTATTCCCGGGCAGCCATTTCATATTATCTATGTGGTAGTGGCAGGTTGGTTAGGTAAATTCGGATCGTATGAATGGAAGGGGCGCCAGGTGAAGTAGCGCCCCTCCGGAAACTATAATCTGGAGATCACCCAGTTTCCGCTAGCCGTTTCCGTTATATTCATCTTATAACGGGCAGTATCTTGAAAGCTCCAGTCCAGATTTGCTCTCATCCAGGCTTTCAGCACGCCGATGTAACGCCTGAGCTCATCATCCGTTTCTTCACCAAAGGATGGTACTGTTTCAGTTAATGCAATAAAGCGGCGTACTTCTTCATCATGCATGCGGGCTGTTTCCATTACAGCCTCTTCGAGGTCCAGTCCTCTTTCTTCTTTTAATACCACAACCAGGTTGTGCACATCGCCCTGGCGGCGTTCTTTTTCAAATGAGAACAGGTCGTTAGCCCAGCAAACCACATTGTTACAGGCAAGGGCCAGTTGCTGAACGGTGTCGTGTAAACGAACTTCATCCGGCAGATAGATGTTTTCCAGTACTTCTATCAGTTCAATGTCTGCAAAGAGGGCCCCGGTATAGGGTCTCTTTTCAATGTAATCCGCAACAGAAGGCGCGCGGTGTTGAATGCGGTTCTCCACTTCCCATAAACATGCATCCAGGTAATCGATCATACTTTTTACGAAACGTTTTTGCCAGGCAGCATTACTGGTCCTGCGCATACGTTTCCATAGATCGGCAAAACTGTTAGCCAGCGGCATGCCTTCCTCGGGAGCCACTACATGATTGTTCTGCAGGATCTGGGTAACGAATGAATGCACCATCTGGAGGTAATCCATTTTTCCGAACATGGATTCATCGTTCTTGTCGTCCAGCAGGAAAAGCCAGGTGTTGAATTCAGAGGCAATGCAGAGTTCATAACGCCCTGCAGTGGGGAATGCCCTGGAAGACAACATGGCAAACTTTGCCCGGCGGAATTTTTCCCGGGCTTTTTCTGATTTTACTAATTCAAAGCGGCTAACCCATTCTGCCGTATGTTTTTCGGCTTCAGTAGCGAAAGGGTTGAGCATAGAAGGGAACGGGCAGTAAATCTGCGGAAATTGGAGCGTTGACATACTTAAATGTTTAATGGTTAATATAAAATGGTTACAATCAATGACTTCTATATCCTGGAATGATGTCTGTGTCTAACTAAAATTTAAGCTATTTTATGAGGATACCGGCATGCATAATGACCGCAGGAGTTGAATTTCGTGTGATATGAATGCATGATTTTCAATGATATATAGTAACGAAAGTGTTATGCATAAATTGCCGGTATAAATGAAGAATATGCAGCATATATAACCTATTTAGAATAGGTGCGGGAAATAACCCGGGTTTCATTAACTTGTAGCCCTCATGGCCCGATCTGTTTCTTTTTCCCGGCAAGCATGGAAACGCCTTAAGCGTAACAAGGGAGCTATGGCCGGAATGACCGTGATCATCCTTGCATTGTTCACCGGCATTTTTGCTTATTTCCTTTCGCCGGACCATACGCCTTTTGCGAATGGGATGGTATTAGAGATCAGCGGGCAGAAGCCGGGTTTCAGTATTGAGATGCTGCACGTACAGAAAACGCAGCCTGTGGCAAAAAGGAGCTGGTTGCATTACCTGGTATATGGGCAGGAATCGGGTGTTACGCTGATCCCTGTGAGGAGCTGGGAGTTCAAACAAGATTCCATCCGGGTAGAAAAATATGTGGATGAGGAAACTACTTTCCCTGAAACCTTTGCGCTGAGCGAGGTATTGAATGCTCCGGTACAAGCTGTGCCTGCAGCCCAGATCATTGTGGGCCGGCAACATTTGAAGCAGCATCATTACTGGCTGGGCACTGATAAATTCGGGCGGGATATCCTCAGCCGCTTATTGGTGGGTACGCGTGTGAGTTTAAGCGTGGGCTGCATTGCCGTATTCATCTCTTTAACCATCGGTATTTTTTTAGGGGCCATTGCCGGATATTTCAGGGGAGCTGTAGATGAGGCGGTGATGTGGCTGATCAATGTGATCTGGAGTGTGCCCACGCTGTTGTTGGTTTTTGCGATCTCACTGGCATTGGGAAAAGGATTCTGGCAGGTGTTCATCGCTGTAGGATTAACGATGTGGGTGAGTGTGGCGAGGATCATCAGGGGCCAGGTGTTAGGACTGAGGGAATTGCAATTTGTGGAAGCTACGCGGGCATTGGGTTACGGGCATGTGCGCACGATCGTGAAACATATTTTACCCAATATTATGGGGCCGGTAATGGTAGTGGCAGCCAGTAATTTTGCTACGGCCATTGTGATAGAAGCAGGATTGAGCTTCCTGGGTGTAGGGGTACAACCGCCGCAACCTTCCTGGGGTTTAATGATCAAGGAAAACTATAATTTTATCATTACACATAACCCTTTGCTGGCCCTGGCACCGGGTGTTGCTATTATGTTACTGGTATTGGCCTTCAACCTGTTAGGTAATGGATTGCGGGATGCGATGGATGTAAAGGGGAAGATATAGTGTTAATTTTAAGGATATATTTGAAAAGCAATATTATTTATTTTAATTTTAATTTGTTTTAACCATACTACTATGCCCTACAAACCATATTTATTGATCCTTTGCGCGCTGGCTATTATGTCCGGCAGTTGCAAAAAAAAGAACGGTCCCGGCGGCACTGTTATACCACCCCCTGCTCCGGAAGCCGAATTAGTAGTTTCCGTTCCCAACATTAATCTGAACAGTGATGTAAATGCTGCACAGGGGCCTACCCTTACAGTGACCATGAAGATCACTTCTACGCCGCTCCCTGCACAAGGGGTAAATATTGTAGTGACTGTTCTGGACCCTGCAGGTGTGCCTATCCCGCAGAATGCGGTAACCACCATCACGGGAGATACGATCACTGTTACCATCATAGGCCTGCCCAGTTTGAAAGTAGCAGATGTTACGATCACGGTAACTTCCAAAGCAAAACCAACAAATACCAAAACGTATAAGTTTGGGGTGATGAACAAAACGCCTTAATTTATTCTTGAGATATTACAAGGGGCTTGTTATATGCAGGAAAGCATAGCACAAGCCTCTTTTCTTTTCGGCATAATTCCACTAGGTTTGTGCAAGGTTCGAATTAGAAATAGCCATGCGTATAGCCGTTAATGCTGTCCCGATGCTCCAGGATACACCTGCAGACACAGGGAATGTGATCACTGAAATGTTGTACCGGTTGTGCCGCCTGCACCCGGATGTTGAATTCCTGCTAATTACAGACTGTCCCTGGCAACCGACGGTAATACTGCCCCCCAATGCGCAGCATATTCTGCTGAAACCATGGACGGGCGGGCGTTTGGGCCAGTATGCCTGGCGCAGATGGCAGTGGAGGAAAGCTATCAGAAAGTATAAGGCAGACAGGGTATTGTGTATAGATGAAGTGCTTCCTGTACCTGTGGATATTCCTGCTTATCTAATGCTCACGCGGCAAACCGAAGTACTCGATCGTGCTTCCACCTCAAAATATATCCGCCAGTATACAGGTATCTTACTCTTCTCTGTTTTTATGCGGGAACAGGTGAATAAGCGTTTTGGTGGCCTGGATGCGAAGATCCATGAGTTACAGCCCGGCGTTTCTGAAACCTATATTCCATTGAACTGGGAGGAAAGAGAAGAGGTGAAAAGGGAGTATGCAGATGGGATGGAATATTATATTTCTGTTGCCAGTATTCATCCGGATAATAATATCAGACCTTTGCTGAAAGCTTTTTCCATGTTGAAGAAAAGGCTGCGTACCAGTATGAAGCTTGTGCTGGCGGGGCGTTTAACGCATGCGGGAGAAGAGATCGCGGAGTCGCTGCAAACCTATAAGTTCAGGGATGATGTGATCTGGGTGGAGAATCCCGAGGAAACAGAACTGGCGCGACTGATAGCAGGGGCTTATGGATTGGTGCATACCGCAGGTGCGGATGGGCTGGCAGTGCCGATCTACATGGCATTACGGTGCCAGGTACCCGCAGTTGCTTTATATGCAGGAGCTTCTCCGGAAGCTGGCGGGGATGCAGCTTTGAATGCAGTGCCGGATGATATTACAGACCTTTCCGAGAAACTGGGAGCTTTATATAAGGATGAAATGCTGCGCAGTAAGCTGCTGGCACATATTACAAGAGCAGAGAGCTGGGATGAGGGAGCTTTGCAGTTAGGGAGGATCATTACTACCTGAGGGCCTAAAAAACAAAAGCTTACTTTTGCAATCTCTAATCAAGAAAAGGTATGACAAAAGAATCTACTATACAGATCAAGGTGGCATTGGATGAACAAAAGGTGCCGGAAAAAATTGAATGGACGGCTTCAGACAGTACAGCCGACCGTATGAATAAAGCGAAAGCCATGATGGTGGCTTTTTGGGATGGGGCGGATAAAACCGCTTTACGTATAGATCTCTGGACGAAAGAAATGATGGTGGATGAAATGGCTGACTTCTTTTTTCAGACCATGATGACGATGGCCGATACTTATCAACGCGCCACGCCATGGGCTGATCAGGCCAATGATCTCCGTGCTTTTGCGCATGAATTCTACAAGAAATTCGAGGAAAAGCTTAAAAATCAGAACCAGTAATCTTAAATAACAGAACATGTCATTAGAATTAGATATCAACGGCGCTATCAAAACCGCCATGCTGGCTAAGGCAGAAGCTGAATTGCGTGCCCTGCGTGCTATTAAGGCTGCCATATTAGTAGCTAAAACAGCAGAAGGTGCCAGCGAACTCACAGAAGAGGATGAGCAGAAACTCCTGCAAAAACTCTCCAAACAACGTAAAGATTCCCTGGAAATATTCCGCCAACAGAACCGTGAAGACCTGGCGAAGAAAGAAGAAGAAGAACTGGCTGTGATTGCCCGTTACCTTCCGCAGCAAATGGATGAAGCGGCACTGCGTACTGCTTTAACTGAGATCATAGCAGCCGTGGGTGCCAGTTCACCAGCAGATATGGGTAAAGTAATGGGTGCTGCCACCAAACAACTGGCTGGCAAAGCTGAAGGCAAAATGATCTCCGCACTTGTAAAAGAACTCCTGACCAAATAATCCGCTTTTGGCCATAGACATACTTTTTGCCGTTATCCTGGCATTTGCCGTCTACAAAGGTTTTACCCGTGGCCTGATCGTTGCGGTGTTTTCCCTTGTGGCCTTTATATTGGGACTGGCTGCCGCGCTTAAATTATCCGCCGTACTGGCGGAATACCTGGCAGGGCATGGTATGCATGGCCGTTGGTGGCCGGTCTTGTGTTTTATTGGTATCTTTCTGGCAGTAGTGATCCTGGTACGTATTGGGGCCGCGGCCCTGGAAAAGGTGGTACAATGGTCTATGCTGGGCTGGATCAACCGTTTGGGAGGGATCATTTTATATGCGCTCGTGTATACTGTAATATATAGCGTACTATTGTGGCTGGCCAATCAATTGTATTGGCTAAGCCCGGAAACCAAGCTGCAATCTGTCGTATATCCTTATATAGAGCCGATCGGACCTAAGGTGATGGAACAAATGGGCAGGGTTATCCCGGTTTTCAGGGATGTATTTGCCGAATTGCAGGGATTTTTTGAAAAAGCTGCTAAAGAAATACCTTCAAATAGATAGGCATTAGGAATTATATGAATTAAGAAAAAGGATTATTTTAGCGCAAATATTGACTTCAAGCATAGGTAATGAATTACGAAATCAAAACACAGGGCAAATTTAAATTCATCGAAGAAGGAGAAGGAGAACCATTGATATTGTTGCATGGATTATTTGGCGCCCTCAGTAATTTCAGCGGCCTCCTGGAGTACTTCAAGCAGTATAACAAGGTGGTGATCCCTTTATTGCCGCTGTTTGACCTGAATATCCTGGAAACCTCCGTTAGCGGGCTGGCTAAATACGTTCACAAGTTCATAGAAACCCGTAACTATACTGATTATCACCTGATGGGCAACTCTCTTGGAGGGCATGTTGCGCTGGTGTATATCCTCAAACACCCTGAAAAAGTGAAGTCACTCATTCTCACCGGAAGCTCCGGTCTTTTTGAGAACGGCATGGGAGAAACCTATCCTAAACGCGGGGATTATGAATATATCCGTAAAAAAACGGAGCTTACTTTCTATGATCCTGCCATGGCTACCAAAGAACTGGTAGACGAGGTGTTTGAGATCACCAGCAACCGCCTGAAAGTGATCAAGATCATTACCCTGGCCAAATCCGCTATCCGGCATAACCTGGGCGAGGAGTTGACGACCATTACCACACCCACCCTCCTGATCTGGGGGAACAATGATACCGTTACACCGCCTATGGTGGGAGAAGAGTTTCATAAGCTCATCCCCAATTCAGAACTGCATTTTATCGATAAATGCGGCCATGCACCCATGATGGAAATGCCCGAAGAGTTCAATGTGATCATGCACGATTTCTTCAAGAGGCTTGCCAGTGGCGCTGTGAAGGTCAATGCCAGCTAACCGTTCATCCTTACTGTCATACCATTGCTCCGGGATTACTTAATTTTTAACAGGTAAGTTTCGCGGTATTGGAATATTCTTTGCTATTATTGTAGCTGAAACACGATCTATTATGTTGGCACAGGAATTAATATCCACCATAGTGCCGGTTTTGAATCCAATGGACACCGGGGCTAAAGCTTTACGCCTGATGAATGAATATCATCTGACGCAATTGCCTATGGTAGTGGATAACAAATACCTGCAGCTGGTGGAGGAAGAGGATATTATAGACTGGGAAGATCCGGACCAGTTGCTGGACACTACGGAAGCCAACCCTTTCAAACCTGCCATCCCTGAAGGGACCCATTTTTACGAAGCGCTTAAGTTATTCTACGATCATAAATTGTCTGTTTTGCCGGTGATCTCCAAAGAACAGGAGTACCTGGGCAGTATTACAAAAGACAATCTGCTGGCCATCCTTGCCCAATATAATGGTGTAAAGGAACCAGGCGGCCTCCTGGTACTGGAGGTAGACCCCCGGAATTACAGCCTGAGCGAGATTGCCCGTATTGCAGAAAGCAATGAGGTGACCCTGCTCAGCGTTAATACCATCACCAATTCCAATACCGGTAAACTGGAAGTGTTGCTTAAAACCAACCGCCAGGAATTACAGGGTATCCTGGCCACTTTCGAGCGCTTTAACTATACCATCAAGTATATGTTCAGCGAGGAGCTGGAAGAAGACCTGCTCAAAAAGAACTACGACCTGCTCATGAATTACATCAGCATGTGATCATTTTCATTTAAAGGAGAACGAACCTACAAGCCTGCATGCGCACTGTTCTAAACATTTCCGCCACATGGCTATTGCTTTTTTTTGCGTTGCCCGCAACAGGGCAGCAGCGGGATACAGTCGCTACCGCCACATTGCAGCCGCTTTCGCTGGATACTAATTACATCATCGTTCGCAACATCCTTGTTTCCGGCAATAAAAAAACACGTACTTCTATTGTATTGAGAGAGCTTAGCCTGAAACCGGGCGATACCGTGTATCTCAGTACATTGGCGGAAACGCTGGAGGCAAGCCGGAAACAATTATTGAATACTTCCCTCTTCCTCAATGCCACCGCCAATGTAAAGAACTGGGAAGGCAGGAGTGCTGACCTTGCTTTTGAAGTATGGGAGCGCTGGTACCTGTTTGCCTTTCCCATCTTTAAACTGGCAGACAGGAATTTTAACCAGTGGTGGGTAGAACAGAAACATAGCCTGAAAAGAGTGAACCTGGGTGTGAAAGCTTTCCAGGATAACCTTACGGGCAGGAACGACGATGTGTATGCAGATGTAACGGTGGGGTATACACAGAAATTCCTGCTGGGCTATAACCTTCCTTACATCGATAATAAGTTCCGTCATGGGATTGGTTTTGTAGTGTCCTACAGCCGCAACCGCGAGATCAATTATATTTCAGATGGTAATAAGCAGCAGTTCTTCCGGCAGGATGATTTCCTGCGGAAACAGTTCCTGCTGGGGCTTACCTATACTTACAGGAAAGCTATCAGCACCCGGCATCAGCTGGTGTTGAACTATTATAATGAATCTGTGAATGATTCCGTAGTGCTTAGGAATCCGGATTACCTGGGTAATGGCAGAAAAGATATGAACTACCTGGAACTGGCTTACCGCCTGCATTACATCCAGGCGGACAGTTGGCAGTATCCCTTAAAAGGCCTGCTGGTGAGTGGGGAGGTATCTAAAGTGGGTATAGGGCCTTTGAGCGGGCTGGATTATCTGAAATTCCGTGTAAAAGCCACTAAGTATTGGGAGCTGGCCCGTAAAACCTATGGTGCCCTGGGCATCCTCGGGCAGGCAAAATTCTCTTCAGATCAACCCTATATTGGCATGCGGGCTATGGGATACAGCGATGATTACCTCCGTGGCCTGGAATATTACGTGATAGACGGCACCAGTTATTTCATCTTCAAATCCACGCTGCGCCGGGAAGTGCTCAACTGGAAAGTAAAACTCCCTATTGTACCTAAAAAGTTCAGTAACCTGCCTATCCGCCTGCTTGTGAAAACATATGGGGATATGGGGTATGCCTATGCAAAACTCACTAAGAACGGCATATTGAATAACAAGATGTTATATACTGCCGGAGCGGGTTTGGACCTCGTGTCCTTCTACGATACCTGCATCCGCTTTGAATACAGCATTAACCAATTGGGCGAAAAAGGACTATTTTTACACGCTAAGCTGGATATGTAACCATTCTAATCGATACTTATAATGCATGTAGCCCTTTACAGTCGCGGATTCGTAAAAGAAGACCTGGAAGATATTCGTTTTCTGCTGGAGGAATTGAACCGTCAGGAGATCACACCTGTTATATTTGAACCCTTTTATAGAGAATTGAGGCCGCATGTACAGTTCTATCCTGAAACAGAGGTTTTTTCCCATGCGGAAGACCTGAACCAGCGGATCGAATTTTTGGTGAGCCTCGGCGGCGACGGTACTTTGCTGGACACGGTGAGCTTTATACGGGATAAAAACATACCCGTGATGGGAGTGAATTTCGGAAGGCTGGGTTTCCTGGCCAGCATTGGCAGGAACGAGATCCACGAAGTGGTGGATTCCCTCATCAGCCGCAATTACGTAGTAGATAAAAGAACGCTCATTCACCTGGACACCAGCATTCCTTTATTCGGGAATGTGCCTTATGCCCTGAATGAGTTCACGATCCATAAGAAAGATACCTCCGCGATGGTAAAGATCCATACCTATCTGAACGGGGAATTCTTAAATACTTACTGGGCGGACGGATTGATAGTAGCCACGCCAACCGGATCTACAGGTTATTCTCTGAGTTGTGGCGGCCCCATCGTTTTCCCGGAAGCCGCGAGTTTTGTGATCACCCCTGTGGCCCCTCACAATCTGAATGTGCGCCCCATTATTGTACCGGACAATAATATCATTTCCTTTGAAGTGGAAGGCCGCAGCGATCAGTTCCTCTGTACCCTGGATTCCAGGATGGAAGTGATAGATAACCGGGTACAGCTGGCGGTAAAGAAAGAAGATTTTTCTATCAGCCTGTTAAGACTAAACGAGGGAAACTTCCTTCACACCTTAAGGAACAAGCTGTTATGGGGGATCGATACCCGTAATGCCGGAAGAAAATAGCGCTCCATTACCCTTTTTTACCATACGAAAAACGTTTAATTTACGTTCTTACAGGATATTTATGCTGCACACGCGTATTCACACAAGGGTTTTACTGGTAGCGGTCTTTATGACGGCTGCCTCTTTAATAAATGGGGCTAAGGCCCAGCAGGAAGAAAGTTATGTTGGGGAGCTGGGCTTCACAGCCGGAGGGGCGCATTATTTTGGCGACCTCAATACCAGCGCTGCCATTAAGGCCACCAAACCTGCTGTGGGGATCTATTACCGCAAATATTTCAACGATTATGTAGGTGCCCGCGTGCATTTTCGCGCCATGCAGCTGGGATATTCAGATGTCTATAATACCAATGAATTTCAACGCCGCCGGAACCTGAGCTTTAACACCAACTTGTATGAGCTGGCGGTACAGGGAGATTTTAACTTCTTCCGTTTTGAGCCGGGCAGTGATGTATACCGGTTTTCGCCCTACCTCACTTTAGGGGCATCTGCCTTTCATTTCAACCCTTACGCTTATTACAATAGTCAGAAATATTTCCTGCAACCCATGAAAACAGAGGGACAGGGCAGTTCCCGTTTCCCGGACAGGAAACCTTACCAGCTGTTTTCTTATGCTTACCTGATAGGCGGCGGGGTGAAATATAACATCAATCGCAGGCTGAACCTGGGTTTGGAAGTGCTTTTCCGCTTTGCCCAAACAGATTACCTGGATGATGTGAGCACTACTTATGCCGGAATTGATCTTTTTCCCACCAAACCAGATGGCAGCAATACCCTGGCGGCGATTTTGCAGGACAGGTCTACAGCCACGGGTGCTCCAATTGGAGAAAGGGGGCGCCAGAGGGGTAACAGCCGGGATAAGGACCAGTTCGCTACCCTTGAATTAACATTAGGGATCCTCTTTACCAGTTACCGCTGTAAGTTCTAAAAGGCGCTACCAGCCAACATTCCCGTTAAAACTACGTTAAAACCGCCTCCTTCCCTTTGCAGGAAAGGGCATAAAGTTATTTTTGTATCTTTGCACACTTTTAGTAAAACTGTTTTAACACGCCTGAATAGTCATGAGCTTGAAGGATCAACTAGACCTGCAACGATTGCCGCGTCACATCGCCATCATTATGGATGGCAATGGGAGGTGGGCCAAAGAACGAGGGCAGGATCGACTTTACGGGCATCATCAGGGAGTGGAAAGTGTGCGGGATATTGTGGAGGGTTGTGCTGAATTAGGCATAGAATACCTTACCTTATACGCTTTTTCTACCGAAAACTGGGATCGGCCGGTGTATGAAGTGAACGGCATCATGGAGTTGCTCGTTACCACTATCCGTAAGGAGGTGGAAACACTTAATAAAAATAACATACGCCTGCACGTGATCGGTGATATGTCTATGCTGCCAGCTCACTGTCAAAGGGAGTTACAGGAAGCTATGGACATCACTGCTCCGAACAGAGGATTGAACCTGGTGATGGCATTGAGCTATAGCGCAAGGTGGGAGATCCTGCAGGCCGCACGTGCCATTGCGAAGGATGCACAGACGGGGAAGCTAAATCCTGACGAGCTTACCCCTGATGTTTGGGAAAAATACCTATGTACTGCTGGACTACCGGATCCTGAACTGATGATCCGAACCAGTGGCGAACACCGTATAAGCAATTTCTTATTGTATCAACTGGCCTACGCAGAACTGTATTTCACGAATACACGCTGGCCCGATTTCCGCAAAGAGAATCTGTACGAAGCCATTTTAAATTATCAAACCAGAGAACGTCGATTCGGCAAAACAAGCGAACAAATACAGCAGAATGAAGAAATTGTTTCCTAAAAGCCTACTGGCCGTAGTTTTATGTTGCAGCGCGGGAATGACTGTGCGCGCCCAGCAAAAGGATACCATCCCCGTACCGGCACAAAAACCAACGGAAGGATTAAATCCCTTTTCACTGGGTAACCCACAGCAATTTGAAATTGCCGACATTGCCGTAACCGGTACTGAATTCCTCGATAAGACCCTGCTGCTCTCTCTCTCCGGCCTTGCCGTTGGAGATAAGGTTGTACTGCCAGGTGACCATTTTGCTAAAGCCATCCAGAGCCTCTGGGGGCAACGCCTGTTTTCTAACATTGCTATTTACATTACAAAAATAGAAGGCAATAAACTGTGGCTGGAAATAGCCCTGGTGGAAAAAGCCCGTATGTCCAACTTTCAGTTCAAAGGTGTAAAGAAAGGAGATGCTGATGAACTCACTACCAAAGCCGGCCTCCGTAAAGGAAGCGTGGTAACGGAAGCACTTCAGCAAAACACCGTGAATGTGATCCATCGCTTTTATGCAGAAAAAGGTTTCCGTAATGTAACCACCCGCATGGAAGAAAGGAAAGATCCGCCACCAGCCATCAACTCTGCTACGGTGATCTTTCATATAGATAAGGGTAAGAAAGTAAAAGTGAACGACATCAACCTCGTAGGTAACTACAGTTTTGCAGACGCTACACTGAAAAAGAAAATGAAAGGCACAAAGGAAACCAGCCGTTTCACTTTGTACCCTGATATGGCCAATCAATGGTCAGACAGTATGGTGAAGTCTTCCAACTACTGGAAAGAAATGGGTTTCCTTTCTGCTACCCGTTCCCTTGCACAACTGGACCCTTACTTCCGTTTCAAACTTTTCTCTTCTGCCAAGTTCAACGAAACGAAGTATTCAGACGACAAAGAAAAACTGATCGCTTTCTATAACTCCAAAGGTCACCGCGATGCGCAGATCCTCAGGGATACTACTTATCCTTCCCTGAAAGGCAACCTCAACATTGAAGTGGAACTGGAAGAGGGTAAAAAATATTATTTCGGTAACATCACCTGGAGAGGTAACACCGTATATAGTGATACCGTGCTTTCCCGTGGTTTAGGGATCCGCAAAGGAGATGTGTATAACCTGGAGCTCTTAGGTAAACGTTTGGGAAATCCTCCCGGCCCTGAAGGCGGAGACATCGGAAGTTTGTATATGGACGATGGTTACCTGTTCTTCCAGGCAGATCCTGTAGAAGTGGGGATCCGTGAAGACACTATCGATTACGAGATCCGTTTGCAGGAAGGCCCGCAGGCTACGATCAAAGACATCCGCATTGCAGGTAACGAAAAAACAAATGAGCACGTGGTACGCCGTGAATTGCGTACACTGCCCGGCGATAAGTTCAGCCGCCAGAACCTGATCCGTTCTCAACGTGAAATTTCACAGCTCGGCTTCTTCAACCCTGAAACGATAGGTATCAACCCTGTTCCCAACATGCAGGAAGGTACAGTGGACATTGATTATAAAGTGGAAGAAAGAGCGAACGACCAGTTGGAACTTTCCGCAGGATGGGGTGGTTACATCGGGTTAACCGGTACCCTGGGGGTAACGTTCAATAACTTCTCCCTCCGTAACATCTTCAAGAAAGAAACATGGGACCCATTACCAAGTGGTGATGGTCAGAAACTGAGTGTGCGGATCTCTTCCAATGGTAAAGCATACCGTTCTTACAACTTCTCCTTTACAGAACCCTGGCTGGGTGGTAAAAAACGGAATCCTTTCTCCGTGAGCTTCTACAGCACTTACCAGAACCCGAATGCCTTCGCAGAATATTACAATCAGCCGGTAAGCAATCCTGGTGCATATTTCAGGGTTGTGGGCGGATCCGTTTCTTTGGGTAAACAATTGAAATGGCCGGATGACTGGTTCTCCCTGATGTACTCTGTGAACTATCAGCGTTATAAACTGAAGGACTTTAACTACTTTGGCCTGGAAGGATTTGATAATGGTGTTTCCAATAACCTTAGCTTCCGCCTCACTTTAGCGCGTTCTTCCGTGGATCAGCAGATCTTCCCGCGCAGTGGTTCCAGCTTCATGATCTTTGGCCAGTTTACGCCGCCTTATTCTTTGTTCAATCCTGACAAGGACTACACCAAAGAACCGATCAAGGATCAGTTTAAATTCATTGAATATCAGAAATATCGTATGAATGCTGAATGGTATGTTCCATTGAGCCGTCCACGCGGTGCTGACAATAAATCACTGGTACTGAAAGTAGCCGCTAAATTCGGTTACCTGGGTAAGTATAATAACCGTACCACCTTATCTCCGTTCGGCCGCTTTGAGCTGGGTGGCGATGGTTTGAGCAACTTTGCGGTATACGACAGGGACATCATCTCCCAACGCGGTTACCCGGTTTATTATACCTCCAATCCTAAATTAAACCCGGAAAGCACTGCGCCACCTGCTGGTTATTCAGGCTTTACCATGTTTAATAAATATGTAGTGGAACTGCGTTATCCCTTCAGTCTCAATCCAAGTTCTACCATTTTCGGCCTCCTTTTCATGGAAGCAGCGAACGGTTACCGGGACTTCAAGGAATATGATCCTTTCCGCCTGAGACGCTCTGTGGGCGTGGGTGCGAGGTTCTATCTCCCCATGTTCGGATTGCTTGGATTTGACTATGGCATAGGTTTGGATAGATTAAGGCCCGGAGGCGGTATGAAGGATGCTGCTAAATTTACCTTCATGTTAGGCTTTGAACCGGAATAAAATATTTATTATATATTGCAAAACTTGTGCGTTGAACGTACGTTAGATAGCAATAAGACTAATAAACCTTTTTCTCATGAAAAGATTATTCATCACTACGGCTTTAGTATTAGGAACTATATTTGGTGCCGCGGCGCAGAAATATTGTGTGATAGATACGAAATACATCCTGGAAAGCATTCCGGACTATAAGGAAGCACAAAAGAAACTGGATGGTGTAGCTGATCAGTGGCAGAAGGAAATAGACGCCAAGTTCCAGGAAGTGGACAAGATGTATAAGTCGTACCAGGCAGAACAGGTAATGCTTACAGAAGATCTGAAGCGTAAAAGAGAGGATGAGATCATCGCCCGGGAGAAAGATGCTAAGGACCTTCAAAAGAAACGTTTTGGCTACGAAGGCGATCTGTTTAAGAAAAGAGAGGAACTCGTAAAACCAATCCAGGATAAGATCTACAATGCTGTACAAAAGCTGGCTGCCAGCAGGATGTACGACTTTGTGCTGGACAAATCAGGCGGTGTTACCGTTATATTTTCCGATCCCAAGCTGGATAAAAGCGAAGAGATCCTCCGCGCATTGGGGGTGAAAAAATAATCCTTTACCATCTTTACCTATAACTTTTTAAATTTCTTTTAAACACAAGACAACAACATCATGAAGAAGTATGTAATTATTGCCTTTGTTGCATTCACCGGATTATTCAGTGTGAAGGCCAGCGCACAAGCCAAAATCGCGCATATCAACGCCCAAGCATTGATTGAGAGCATGCCAGAAACTAAAAAAGCACAAGCAGATATTGAAACATTTGCAGCCGGACTGGAAAAGGAAAGTGGTACGTTGGTGGCTGAATACAATAAAAAAATGGCTGATTTCGACAAATCATCCGCTACCGATAGCGAAACAATGAAACAAGTGAAGGTGAAAGAGATCCAGGACGCACAAAAACGCATCCAGGAGTACGAAACCCTCGCTCGTGAGAAGATCGGCAACAAACAGAACGAATTGCTGAAACCAGTATATGACAAAGCCCGTAAAGCGATCGAAGATGTAGCTAAAGAAAAAGGTTACGCTTATGTAATTGACAGCTCCAGCGGTTCTTTGCTCGTTTCTCCTACAGGAGACGATATCCTGGCTGCCGTGAAGACCAAACTGGGTGTTCCTAACACACCAGCTGCTCCGGCCGCTAAATAAGGCTTAATCTGATTTATTTTGGAAGGCCGACCCTTGCGGGTTGGCCTTTCCTGTTATATTATTTTACCCCCCTGGATGGGGTATAGGATAGTAGAACAAGTGATATACACGTGGTGAACACGTGATATAGCCTTGCTTTTGGTAAAATAGTACCATAGGATGCGCCATGGCTGTGGAAATTTTGGACTTTTCCGGCTCTGACTTTGTGATTCTAAATATTTTATCCTACCTTTGCCTTCCGTTTTAAACGGGGCTGATCACTTCGCCCGCCTGAAAGACGGGATGGGTAACAAGTTTTAAGTATAAAGGAAAATTAAAAAACAAGATGAAACGTACTTTTCAACCGCACAACAGACGCAGAAAGAGCGTACACGGTTTCAGAAAGAGAATGGAAACTGCCAACGGCCGTAAAGTATTGGCATCCCGCAGAGCGAAGGGCAGAAAGAAGCTGACCGTTTCTGACGAGCGCAAGCTGAAATAATCCGACATCAACTCATATTGCCATAAAAACTTATTCTTTTAACAAGGAGGAGAAGTTAAAAAGCAGGAAAATGATTGAAACGCTTTTTCGCAAAGGAAAAGCGTTTTCTATTTTCCCCTATCGGGTCATTTTCATGCCGGCTACCCTCACTTCGGATAAATATCCTGTTCAGGCCGGTTTTAGTGTATCGTCCCGCAAGTTCCCCCATGCCGTAGACCGTAACCGTATAAAACGGTTAGGCCGCGAATGCTACCGTCTCCAAAAACAGGGACTCTATGATGCCCTTGCCGGTAAATCCACCCAAATGGCTGTTTTTTTTATTTATACAGACAAAAAAATAGCTGATTTCCCTACCCTTCGCGATAAATTTTCGGTAATTTTAGAGAGATTGAAGAAATCCATCTGAGGTGTTGGCTGATGAAGAAATTACTAATTATATTAAGTTTCCCATTTATATTACTGATCAAAATATACCAGTGGTGCATAAGTCCATTCTTAGGCGCCCGCTGCCGGTATACACCCAGTTGCTCCCATTATGGCCTGGAGGCCTTTAAGAAACATGGGATCTTCAAGGGTGGCTGGCTCACTATCAAACGTATCCTGAGTTGCCATCCCTGGGGAGGCCATGGTTATGATCCGGTGCCATAACAGGATGCATTAAGAACCTTTTAAACTTTTTCTATGCGGCGGATATACAAAAAATTAGTGCTGTTCTCCTTATTGGGCCTCTGCCTTGTGTTTGCAGCTTTCCGTACCAGCGATAAATATTTCCTCATTGCCAAGAACCTGGACATTTTTGCCGCGTTCTACCGTGAGCTGAATACCTATTATGTGGAAGACCTTCCGCCTGAAAAGCTTATGCACAAAGGTATTGAAGCCATGCTGGAAGAAACGGACCCCTTCACGGATTTTGTACCGGAAGAGGAACTGGATGAATTGCGTTTTATGGCTACCGGTAAATACGGCGGGGTAGGAACCTCCATTTATACAGAAGGAGAATGGACCTCCATCACGGATGTGTATGAAGGAAGCCCCATGGCTAAAGCCGGTGTGAAAGCAGGAGACATCATTGTTTCCCTCAACGGCAAAAGTGCAAAGAACATGGAACAGGATGATATCAGTCTCATGCTGAAAGGTAATCCCGGTACTTCTTTGGATATCGTACTCCGTCATCCGCTCACGGGTGTGGAAAAGGCTTATAAGATCATCAGGGATGATATCAATGTGAAACCGGTAAGTTATTCCGGCGTGATCCGTAACGACATTGGCTATATTAAAATGAGCCAGTTTACAGAGAACAGCGGTTTACAGGTCCAGCAGGCATTTGAAAAACTGAAACAATCACAACCACAACTGAAAGGACTGATATTGGACCTCCGCGGAAACCCCGGTGGATTACTGGAAGAAGCAGTGACCTTATCCAATATCTTCATCGATAAAAATCAACTGATCGTTAGCACTAAAGGAAAGGTGAAAAGCTGGGACAGGGAATATAAAACCTCCCAGTCTGCCGTGGATGCACAGGTTCCACTGGTAGTACTCACCAGCCGTACATCTGCATCCGCCGCAGAAATTGTGGCAGGTGCCGTACAGGACCTGGACCGTGGTGTAGTAGTAGGCCAGCGTTCTTATGGAAAGGGACTGGTACAAACCACACGCCCACTGCCTTACAATGCAAAACTGAAAGTGACCACTGCCCGTTATTATACACCCAGCGGCCGTTGCATACAAGCCATCGATTATTCACACAAAACAGAAGATGGAGAAGCAGTGTATGTGGCGGATTCCCTGCGCCGTTCTTTTGTAACAGCAGGTGGCAGGCCTGTTAAAGATGGTGGTGGAATTGAACCGGATGCGAAAGTGGAAAGCATGGTACTGAGCCAGGTAGCGATCACTTTACTGCGCAAACAGTTCATCTTCGATTATGCTACCCGTTATTATTATGCCCATCCACAGGTGAAGCCGGCATCCCAGTTCTCACTCACGGATGCAGAGTTCAATGACTTTGAAAAATTCCTGGATGGGAAAGACTATAGTTACAAAACCCGTTCAGAAGAGGCCCTTGAAGGTTTTCGCACTACTGCAGAGCGGGAAAAATATTATGATGGCTTATCTAAAGAGTTTGATGCTTTGCAGCAGAAAATGAAGCACGATAAAAAGCAGGATATGCTGAAGAATAAAACAGAGATCCGTCAACTGCTGGAAGAAGAGATCATGAACCGTTACTATCCCCAACTGGGCAGGATAGAAAAGGGCTTGAGCTGGGATAAGGATGTGGATGAGGCGGTGAGCCTGTTGCATGCGCCGGCAAAGTACCAGGCTTTGTTGCAGAAGAAGAATTAGGAAGCCGGCCTGCTGTAGGCCGGGTGCGGAAACTATTCAAACAATGCAGGCCGCTTTTATAAATTTTGAATAAGTATTCGTACTTATTCATAAATGCAACCCATTGCAAAAAATATTAACAATTTAGCGGTGCCTTACCATTGCATAGCTAAATTGTTTTTCGTTTTTTTAGGGTATGTATGAATTAAGCCGCTTCCATCTTGCATTATTGATGGTAATAACCCTGGGCGCCTGCTCCGCCGGGAAAACTGTAACCACTGCTAAAACAAGCTCCGTCAATGTTCTTTGTTATAACATCCATGTGGCCAATCCTCCTTCTGTAAAAGGCAAGAAAGATATTCCCGCTATTGCAAAGGTGATCAGCGATGTACAGCCGGATATTGTACTGCTGCAGGAAGTAGATGTACATACCGCACGTTCCGGTAAAGATGTGCACCAGGCGGAAGAGCTGGCTAAAAGCAGTAAAATGGCTTACTTCTTTGCCAAAGGAATAGACTACGACGGAGGAGAATATGGCATTGCCATTCTCACGCATTATCCCATTATTGAAAAAAAGAGATATCCTTTAACAACCGTAGCAGGGACAAATGGTGAGCCACGCGTATTAGCTACTGTGTTATTACAACTTCCGGAAAATAAACGTTTGCTGGTAGCCTGTACTCACCTGGATGCACAAAGAGGTGATACCAACCGCCTGGTGCAGATCAAAGAGGTAACAGCGATATTAAAAGATCAGCCTTACCCGGTTATTCTGGCAGGAGATTTGAACGCTCCGGAGGGCAGCCCTGTTATTGATATACTGGATCAGCATTTTACCCGTAGTTGTAAGGACTGCGGATTTACCATCCCGGTGGAGAACCCACGCCGGTGTATTGATTTCATATCCTTTACACCAGGGAAATTTGAGGTGGAAAAACACCAGGTGATCCAGGAGAAATACGCATCGGACCATTTACCCGTGAACGCTGTTTTGCGTTTCAAATAGCAATCGTTTTATCTTTAAATAAATAAAATATACTTAGCATGACGGAAAATTCTCAAGGTAACTCACGGCGCGGTTTTATTACCAAACTGGCCAAAACCGTAGTGGGAGCCTCTTTACTTCCAAACATCATTACAGCGGCAGACCGGAAGAGAAGTCTGGAACAACTCTCCCGTCAGAATGATAAATACAGTGCTAACGATCAAATCCAGATAGCATTGATCGGAGCGGGTGGAATGGGAACGGCAGATGCAAATACCGCCATACAAGTACCCGGTGTGAAACTGATCGCTGCCTGCGATCTGTACGATGGCCGCCTGGCAGATGCTAAAAAGAAATGGGGCAGTGATATTTACACCACGCGTGATTACAAAGAGATCCTGGAACGCAAGGACATTGATGCCGTGATCATTGCCACGCCGGACAGCTGGCATAAAGATATTTCTGTTGCTGCCATGAACAAAGGCAAGAGCGTATACTGCGAAAAGCCAATGGTGCACGATGTTTCAGAAGGTGCAGCAGTAGTGGAAGCACAGAACCGCAACAAGGTGATCTATGAAGTGGGCAGCCAGGGTGTTAGCTCACTGGGTAATGAAAAAGCCCGCCAGTTGCTGAAAGACGGTGCTATCGGTCAACTGAACTATGCGGAAGGTTTCTGGGCGAGGATGTCTCCATTCGGAGCATGGCAATACCCCATCCCTGCGGACGCTTCTCCATCAACAGTAGGCTGGGATGCTTACCTGGCCAACAACACCAAACGCGCATTTGATCCATTACGTTTCTTCCGCTGGAGGAATTACCGGGATTATGGTACCGGCGTTTCCGGCGACCTTTTCGTACACTTGTTCTCCAGTCTCCATTTGGTAACGGGTTCCATAGGGCCGGAAAAGATCATGGCTACCGGTGGTTTGCGTTACTGGAAAGACGGAAGGGAAGTACCCGATGTAATGCTGGGTATGTTCGATTATCCTGAAACCAAGATCCATCCTGCATTTAACCTGAGCCTTCGTGTGAACTTTGTGGACGGAACAGGTGGAACCAACTATCTCCGCATGGTAGGTAGCGAAGGTTCCATGACGGTTGAGTGGGATAAAGTGACCCTTTACAGGAACAAAGCTTATGCGGCTTCTGACGATCCATTGCTGCAAACAAAAAACCAGAAAGATACCGGCAGGCAGTATGTATACGAGCGTAAGGATATGCTGGCACCGGAAAAAATGGAATACGTAGCAGAAGAAGGATACAAAGGCGCGCACTTTGATCACTTCTACAACCTGTTCAATGCTATGCGTACCAAAGGTAAAGTGAGCGAGGATGCACTGTTTGGCTTCCGCGCTGCTGCACCTGCCCTGTTGTGTAACGATAGTTATTTCCAGAACAAGATCATGCACTGGAACCCGGAAACTTTGAAAACTGTAAATAAATAATTTATGAAAAGATTAGCGCTCCCCGCATTCTGCATAGCTATGATAGGCTTTGCCTCCTGCGGAAATGCAGGAAAAACGGAAGAGAAAAAGGATTCACTGGCAATAGGCAGTGAAAATAAAACAGCTACGGAAGCTCCTGCCAATGTTTTAACCGATACTGAAAAAGCAGAAGGCTGGAAACTCCTGTTCAACGGCACCAACCTGGATGGCTGGAGAATGTACAAGAACAAGGAAAACAAAACCTGGTCTGCCCAGGATGGTACGATTCACTGCACAGGCAGCACCACGGATAAAAGTGATATGCGTGCAGACCTGCTCAGCAATGACCAGTTTGAGAACTTTGAACTGGTGGCTGACTGGAAAATAGCACCACAAGGGAACAGCGGTATCCTCTACCTGGTAACAGAAGAGTTTGAGGCACCTTATATGAGCGGCCCTGAATATCAACTGATAGACGATGAGAACTTCCCGGAGAAGCTGGAAGACTGGCAGAAGTCAGGTGCTAACTACGCTATGAACCCTCCTTCCAAACTGGCTGCAAAACCAATTGGCGAATGGAACCATACCCGTATTGTATTAAACAAGGGGCACCTGGAACATTGGCTGAATGGGGAGAAAGTGGTAGATACAGAGATGTGGACACCGGAATGGACGAAGAACAAAACAACCGGTAAATGGAAGGACTACAAAGGATATGGCGTTGCTAAGAAAGGTCATATCTGCGTACAGGACCATGGCAGTGAGATCTGGTTTAAGAATGTGAAGATCAAGGAACTGTAGTTGGTATAGATAAAATAGTAAAAGGGCAGCAGGGTTTAAACCCTGCTGCCCTTTTTAGCTACATAAAGTGAGTTCGCGAAGTGAAACCGCGAAATAGCATTAAAAGCGTTTGCTCACTGCATCCCAGTTCACTACGTTCCAGAAAGCGGCGAGGTATTCCGCACGGCGGTTCTGGTATTTGAGGTAGTAAGCATGTTCCCAAACGTCTACACCTAATATAGGCGTGCCCTTTACTTCGGCAACATCCATCAGGGGATTATCCTGGTTAGGCGTAGAGGAGATCTCCAGTTTGCCATCTTTCACCAGCAGCCATGCCCAACCGGATCCAAAGCGGGAAACACCGGCAGCATTGAATTTTTCCTTGAATGCATCAAAAGAACCGAAAGTACTGTTGATAGCATCTGCGAGTTTACCACTGGGTGTACCACCTTTGTTAGGTGCCAGGCTTTCCCAGAAAAAGCTGTGGTTCCAGTGACCACCACCGTTGTTACGCACAGCAGGGCTGATAGCGCCGGCTTTGGCAACCAGCTCTTCCAGCGATTTGTTCTCATTCTCAGTGCCGGCAACAGCTTTGTTGAGGTTGTCCACATAAGCCTGGTGGTGTTTGCCGTGATGTATTTCCATCGTTTGCTTGTCGAAATGCGGCTCAAGTGCATCAGAAGCATACGGCAAAGCAGGAAGTGTAAAAGCCATAATCCAATTTTTTTATGGGTTAAAAAATTATTTTCCCTTGTTAGAAGAACCAAATTTAATGCCTAATACGGTAATTGTCAAACCCTTTCTGGGAACCCCTGGAATGTAGGGTTGCAGCTTGTTAACGTCGATGGGATATATGCCTTTTTCTTTTATATTTACATAAAGGTGTTATAACGGTTGTTTAGCATTTAATTATATTCGTATAGTATTCATCGTTAGTTTTCACTATTGTTTGTTTAAAACATAAATATGCAGGACATGGGCACAGAACCACGCGACTCTCTAGATGCGCTGATATCGGAGAATGCGCAATTGCGGAGCCGGCTACAACATTTGGAAAAGATCATAGACAACATGCCGGCTATGCTTTATACGTCCAACAACGCCAAAAAGGCCGTTAACTGGTGTAATCGTAATTTAACAGAAACCCTTGGTTATTCCCTGGAAGAAATCCTTTCCCTTGGTACACAATTCTTTAAAGAGGTCACTCACCCTGATGATGCCAGCATCCTCACCATTTCGCAACAGTCTTTCCAGGAAAAGAAAGGCATGTTCGGAGGGATCATGCGGGTGCGTAAACGAGGAAAGGGAGAATGGTTTTGGGTAGTAGGCCTGGGCATTCCATTTACTTACGACAAGCTGGGAAATGTGGAAGACGTGATCTGCGTTTTCCTGGATTTCACCCACGCCATAGACACTGGCACCCAGATAAGCGAAGCTTTACGCGCTGTATTAAGACGAAGCAATGAAGACGTACTTAACAAACTTACCACCCGGGAAAAAGACATTTTCATCTTAGCTGGCCGCGGACACAACAATAAAGAAATAGCCGAAAAGCTCAATTTGAGCAGATACACTGTTGAAACCCACCGGAAAAACATCCGGTTAAAATTAAAGGTTAAAAATACCCCTGAACTTGTTGCCCTTGCAAAACAGATAGGTTTGCAATAATACCGTACAAATAAGTGTTTTTTAACATTGATAATCAATTTACATATTTCCAGATGTAATCTGTAATACCCTTCTACAACTGAAGTGTGATGCGGAAATGCGGTCAAAAAATACCCAAGCTTGGGTATTTTCAATCGTGTCAAACTCCACTAATTTAGTAGCCTGAATTATCACGGAGTTCATTTGGATAGTTTTTGAGGTAATACTTATCACTATGATAACCGAAGAAAATGCGTATGATATCCTGGCATTGGATCAAACTGCCACACCCGAAGAAATTGTTACCAGGTATCAAACATTAAAGGACAAGTACAAAAAAATTAAAGAAGAAGCCGATGATCTGAAAACCCAATTAGCCTATCAATTAAAGCAAATTGAGTTGGATGATGTATTTATCTACTTCAAGAAATGCCAAAAGATATAATAGATCTATTAGTATTTCATGCATTGTCGCGTGTTTAACCCACACGGATCATTCGTTGTTTGTTATTCTCCAAAAAAATCCACGCAAACCGGCCTTTTAAATCCGCGTGTTTGGAAACCCTGCTTGCCGTTCAATAACGATTACCCATAGTGGAGGATTTTGATTACATTTAGGTTCAAATCCTTTACACTATGGATAACCTTTTTTTGTATATTCTTATTGGGCTGGTCGTTATTACCCTGTTGTCTTCCTTTGTAACCGTACAACAGGGAACCATTGGTGTTACTACCATCTTCGGCAAGTATAACCGCATACTAATGCCGGGGCTTAACTTCAAAATACCCCTGATCGAAAAGGTATTTAAACGCATCTCTATTCAAAACCGTTCTGTGGAACTGGAATTCCAGGCTATTACGGTGGACCAGGCGAATGTTTATTTCAAAGCCATGTTGCTCTACTCCGTGCTGAACCAGGAGGAGGAAGTCATCAAAAACGTGGCCTTCAAATTTATGGATGAACGTAGTTTTATGCAGGCACTGATCCGTACCATCGAAGGTTCCATCCGTGGTTTTGTGGCTACCAAAAAACAGGCGGAAGTGCTGGCCCTTCGGAAAGACATTACGGAACACGTAAAAGAACAGATAGACGTTACGCTGGAAACATGGGGATTCCATCTGCAAGACCTTCAATTGAATGATATCACTTTTGATGATGCCATCATGCGCTCCATGGCCCAGGTGGTTGCATCCAATAACCTGAAAGCTGCTGCTGAGAACGAAGGGCAGGCTTTACTGATCACTAAAACCAAAGCGGCGGAAGCGGATGGTAATGCCATTAAGATTGCTGCGGAAGCAGAAAGGCAGGCGGCACAATTACGTGGCCGTGGTGTGGCACTTTTCCGTGAAGAGGTGGCCAAGGGTATGAGCATGGCTGCAAAAGAAATGCAGCAGGCTAACCTGGATACTTCTGTGATCCTGTTCTCTATGTGGGTGGAAGGCATCAAACATTTCTCTGAAAACTCCCGTGGCAACGTGATCTTCCTGGATGGTTCTTCAGAAGGCATGGATAAAACCATGAAGCAACTGATGAGTTTAAATCAGTTGATGGAAGTGAAACATGAAACGGCTCCGCCGAAGAAATAATTATTACTGTAAAAGAGAAGGACCGTTCTGGGAAGAGCGGTCCTTTTTTATTTTTATAAGAAAGACGCAGCGAACCGCTACTTCCTTCTCGCTGCAAAAAATTCCTTCACCATCTTCAAACTCTCTTCTCCATACAACCCGCTTTCCAGTTTCGTTTTTGGATGAAAGGGAGAACGTTCCCCGGCCACTCTCCTGTATCCGTTCTTCTCATCTTCCGCACCATATACGATCCTGCCGATCTTACTCCAGTAAAGGGCGCCGGCACACATGAAGCAAGGCTCCAGTGTTACATACAACGTGGCATCCATGAGGTATTTGCTGCCTAAATAATTGAATGCGGCAGTGAGTGCGATCATTTCTGCATGTGCTGTACAGTCATTCAGCATTTCCACCTGGTTGTACCCACGGCCAATGATCTGTTCATTCATCACTACTACTGCGCCAATAGGTACTTCTCGTTTCTCCTGTGCTTTCTTCGCTTCTTTCAAAGCCTGCTGCATGAAATATTCATCACTCATGAGATCATGTTTATAAATTCATCTTCGGAAAGTATTTTGATCGTGTTGATCTTCTTTGCCTTTTCCAGTTTACTTCCCGCATCTTCTCCTACGATGAGGTAATTCAGTTTGCTGCTTACGCCGCTTAACAACTTTCCGCCATGCTCTTCTACCTTGGCCTCTGCCTCACTGCGTTTGAGTTTATTTAATGTGCCGGTGAAGAGGAATGTCTGCCCGCTTAAGGTACCTTCAGCAGAAAGGGAACCTTTCGTGCTTTGCAGGTTCAGGCCCAGGCGTTCCAGTTCTTTCAGCATGTGAATGTTATCTGCATTAGCGAAGAACTGTTTAACGGAGCCAGCTACTTTAGGGCCGATATCTTCCAGCGCGAGTAATTGTTCCTCTGTGAAGTTCACCAGGTCCATGAGATGATCTACTGCTTTCGCTAAGGTTTTGGCAGTGGTTTCTCCTACATAACGGATACCAAGGCCAAAGATCAAACGGTGCAGCGGTTGCGTGCGGGAAGTATCTATAGCGGTTTGCAGGTTGGTGATGGACTTTGGCCCAAAACCATCCAGTTTGGCTATCTCTTCAAAGTTGAGGGTATAAATTCCCGGTACATCCTTTAACAGGCCCAGTCCATAGAACTTGCGCACCTGGCTTTCTCCCAGGCTACGGATGTCCATGGCATCTTTGCTTACGAAGTGGATCATACGTTCCACTACCTGTGCCTCGCAGTTGATGTTCACACAACGCCATACACTTTCTCCTTCCGGTTTAAAGAGGGCATCATTACATACAGGGCAATTGGCGGGGAACACAATATCTTTTTCACTGCCATCCCGCAGGTCTGCCATGGATTTTACGATATAAGGGATTACGTCTCCGGCTCTTTCCACCAGCACAGTATCTCCGATCTTCAGGTCTTTTTCCCGGATCACATCTTCATTGAATAAGCTCATGGAACCTACCATCACACCGCCGATGGGAACGGGATCTATTTTACCTACAGGAGAAACAGAACCGGTACGGCCTACCTGGAATTCCACGCTACGGAGTTTGCTGGTGGCCTGGCGTGCTTTGAATTTGTAGGCAATAGCCCAGCGGGGGTGATGGGTGGTCATGCCCATTTTATCCTGCAAAGCATAGTCATTCACTTTGATCACCATGCCATCTATTTCATAAGGCAGATCATCCCGCTCGGTTTCAAATTTTAGGCAATGATCTATCACGGCCTGTATGCCACGCACTATTTTCTTTTCTTTGGCAGGGCTGCGGAAACCCAGCTGCCACAACATATCCAGCGTGTTGCTGTGTGTGCGGATTGCTTCCGGTTCTTCCTTATCATCCAACATGGTATGATAGCTCATGTTGTATAAAAAGGCTTCCAGTCCGCGTTTAGCTACTTCATTCGGATCTACGATACGCAAAGAGCCGGATGCGGCATTGCGTGGATTGGCCAGTGGTGGCAGGTTTTCTGCGATACGCTGGTCGTTTAGTTTCTTAAAAGTGGTTTTATTGATCAGCACTTCGCCTCTTAGTTCAATCTGCTGGATCCCATATTTTGAGAATCCGGCAGACAAAGGGATAGAGCGGATCTGGCGGATGTTGACTGTTATCTCGTCTCCCTGTAATCCATCTCCGCGGGTAGCACCACGTACGAGCAGATCATTTTCATAGATCAGTGAAATACTGGCCCCATCGAACTTTGGTTCGATGCAATATTCCAGCTCCTCCAGTCCGCTTGCCTCACGGGCTTTGCGGTCCCAGTCGATCAGGTCATCTGCATCGTAGGAGTTTTCCAGGCTGAGCATGGGTACCAGGTGCTGTACGGTAGGGAATACTTTTGTAAGTCCCTGTGCCACACGTTGTGTGGGAGAATCCGGGGTTACCAGTTCAGGGTGTGCTGCTTCCAGCTTCTTCAACCGGGAGAACAACTGATCATACTCCTGGTCACTCAGCACGGGATCGTCCTGGATATAATAGCGCCAATCGCTGTGGCGGATAACATCCCGCAGGGCGGCAATGGTTTCTGTAATATCAGCATCGGACGCCTGGCTCAGGAGCGTTTTGCCAAGGCGGGCTAATTTGATCTCTGTTTCCTTGTTATACATGATAAGTCAAAAGTCTGCCGTAAATTTAAACTTTAGTTCTATAGTGCGAACGGCCCACCTTAAAATTCTGGTATGAAGCAAGTTATCTATGCCGCAACCCTTTTCATCTTTTTTACAGCCTGTGGCCAGCAGAAGGAAAAAGCAGACCTCATTATCCACCACGGCGTTATTTATACAGCAGATTCCCTTTTCAGTGTGGTAGAGGCCATGGCCATTAAAGGAGGAAAGATACTCGCCCGGGGTACCAATGAATTTATCCTCGGGCAATATGATACAGATTCCAGCATAGATATAAAAGGTGCAGCTGTGTACCCCGGCTTCAATGACGCACATGCGCATTTTGCAGGATATGGGCAATCGCTGCGGCAGGTAGACCTTGTTGGTACACAAAGCTGGGACGAAGTGATAGAAAGGGTAAAGGCTTTTGCATCAACAAATAAAACAGCCTGGATAGAAGGAAGGGGCTGGGACCAGAACGACTGGGCCCTCAAAACCTTTCCGAACAAATCCCGGCTGGACAGTTTATTCCCAACCACCCCGGTATTGCTGGAACGCATAGATGGCCATGCAGCCATAGCCAACCGGGCTGCATTAGATGTGGCAGGTGTAAAAGCAGGGCAGCGCTTAACCGGTGGAACTGTAGAAACCATACAGGGAAAGTTAACGGGTATCTTAATAGATAATGCGATCGGACTGGTGGGTTCAAAAATACCTGCTGCCTCCAAAGAAGAATTCACTTTGCGCCTGGTGGCCGCACAGGAAAAATGCATTGCGGCAGGCCTGACCAGTATCACCGATTGCGGGCTTTCTGTTGCAGACGTGGAAAGGATCGGGAAGTTGTATGAGGAAGGTAAACTGCAACTGCGTTTGAATATCATGTTAAGTGACCAGGATGATAATATCAATTGGCTGCTGAAAAAGGGCCCATTCATTAAGGAGCGTTACCAGGTGCGGAGCATCAAGTTCTATGGGGATGGGGCATTAGGTTCCCGCGGAGCCTGCCTGCTGCATGATTATGCAGATAAACCAGGATGGAAAGGATTCCTGCTGAAGGATGCAAAATACTTTGCATACAGGGCTGAGCAACTGGCCAATACAGACATCCAGATGTGTACACATGCCATCGGGGATTCCGCCAATCGTGAGGTACTGAAGATCTATGCGGCGGCATTAAAAGGGAAGAATACCAAACGCTGGCGGATAGAACATGCGCAGGTATTGGATTCTGCGGACTTTCACTGGTTCGGGGATTACAACATCGTACCATCTGTTCAACCCACACATGCTACGTCAGATATGTACTGGGCAGGAGAACGGTTGGGTGATAAACGGCTGCATTATGCTTATGCGTTTGAGGACCTGCTGAAACAAAATGGCTGGATACCATTGGGAACAGACTTTCCGGTAGAGGATATCAGTCCGCTGCGAACTTTCTATGCCGCCGTTGCAAGGAAGGATAGTAAAGGGTTCCCGGCCGGCGGTTTTCAAAAAGAAAATGCGCTGACAAGGGAAGAAGCCCTGAAAGGCATGACTATCTGGGCAGCACGCGCTTCTTTTGAAGAACATCAGAAAGGCAGCCTGGAACCCGGTAAGGTAGCAGATTTTGTGATCACCAGCCAGGACCTGATGAAAGTGCCCGAAGAAAAAATACTCAGTACACAGATCATCGCCACATATATTTACGGCAAAGCGTTGCATCAGTTATAAATTTGCTATATTTAATACATTCCACGACTAAGTAGTATGTACACCAAAAACATTAACACCCATCTAACCGAGATCAAAGATTATTTTAAAGCAGCTATCTCCATCGATTGTGTAATATTCGGCTTTGACGAGGATGAATTGAAAGTACTGCTCATTGAATCCGATCTCAAAGAATTCAAAGGAAAATGGTCATTGCTGGGAGACATCGTTCATCCTGATGAAGATCTGGAAACGGCTGCCTACCGGGTATTGCGTGAGCGTACAGGTTTGGAGGATGTGTATATGGAACAGGTGCAGGCTTTTGGTGGCCTCAATCGCCATCCTGCCGGAAGGGTGATCACCATAGCCTACTATTCACTGGTGAACATACAGCACGTAGAACTAAAGACCCATTCCAACGAACTGCACTGGCATGCGGTGAAAGATATCAAACACATGGCCTTTGATCATAAAGACATCCTGGCCACCTGTTACCAGCGCCTGCAACATAAAGTAATTGAGCAGCCGGTAGGCTTCAACCTGCTGCCCAAGAAGTTTTCCCTCCGTGAATTACAGAACCTCTATGAAGCCATCCTGGATGTGAAGCTGGACAGGCGCAACTTCCGCAAGAAGTTCTTTGCCATGGATTACCTGATAGACCTCAACGAAGAAGAACAGGAGGTAAGGCACCGCCCGGCCAAATTATATGGCTTCAACCAGGATAAGTACAACCAGCAACACAAGAAAAGTCTCGGGTTTTGATAGGATTTTAACCTCCCTCTAAAATAATTTCGTTGCGTCAAATGCTTTTCCCTATGCGTTTTGCAGGGTGGTATGCCCCTGCCATGGCCGATCCCCTATTCCTGCATATTTCGAGGAATTATGCGGGAAATTTGTTTTTTAACAAAATTTTAATTAAGATTGTGTAAGATATACACAGTGTGTATTCCTATTGATTTCACAGTAGCCAGACAACCAAAAATCTTAAAAGGACCAGAATCATTTTAAAATTCCAGAAGACCCGTTTTCGCTCGTCACAGTAGCCACTAAAGGTGGTTTCAAAAAATATTATATATCGCGTTTTATCGATTCCACGTTATGACCTGGCAGGATGGATGCATGTACATTTTTTCTGCTAAAGAGGCTGTTTACGAAGGTTTGGTCCTTTCTATGCAGCCTCTTTCGTTTTTATCCATTCCTAACCGATTGCGGTTGAACAATTTCCAAGGATTATCTCTTCTTGTTCAATTGATACTAATTCTCTGCTGCAACGTGCTACAGCCGCTATTTTCGTAACTTGCATTCCTTATGTCATATACACCACAACACAAGGTTCGCATTGTTACAGCAGCCGCTCTTTTTGATGGACACGATGCTGCCATCAATATCATGCGCCGGATCATGCAAAGTACGGGAGCAGAAGTGATCCACCTGGGCCATAACCGTTCTGCCGCAGAGATCGTTGACTGTGCCATCCAGGAAGATGCGCAGGGTATTGCCGTTACCTCTTATCAGGGAGGGCATATTGAGTTCTTCAAATACATGTACGACCTGTTGAAGGAAAAGAACTGTGGCCATATCCGCATTTTTGGTGGCGGTGGCGGTACCATCCTGCCTTCAGAAATTGAAGAGCTGCATGCTTATGGCATCACCCGGATCTATTCTCCGGATGATGGACGTAAGTTTGGTTTAGGTGGTATGATAGAAGATGTGGTGCGCCAGTGTGATTTTGAAACCGTGCAAAAAGGGGAATGGGACCTTGCCAAAATAAAACTTACGCAGAATGCTGCGCCTGAAATAGCCAAAGCCATCACTTACGCAGAGAACTTTGCCATGAATGGCCAACTGGCAGGGCTGAAAGCCCTGGCAGGAAAAACGCCTGTTCTTGGAATAACAGGTACCGGTGGTGCCGGTAAAAGTAGTGTAACGGATGAACTCGTTCGCCGCTTCTTGCATGAATATGAGAACAAAACCATCGCGGTTATTTCAGTAGACCCTTCCAAGAAAAAAACAGGCGGTGCTTTATTAGGAGACCGCATCCGGATGAACAGCATCCACCATCCCCGTGCGTACATGCGTTCCCTTGCCACCCGCGAAAGTGATAAGGCCATCAGCCTGCATATCCAGGAAGCAATAGATATCTGCAAAGCGGCAGCCTTTGACTTTATCATCCTGGAAACTTCCGGTATCGGGCAAAGTGATACCGCCATTGTGGACTATTGTGACGTGGCCTTATATATCATGACCCCGGAATATGGTGCTGCCTCTCAGCTGGAAAAGATCAACATGCTGGATTATGCAGACATGATCGCCATTAATAAATTTGATAAAGCCGGCGCACTGGATGCTTTGCATGATGTGCGCAAACAATATAAACGTAACAACGGATTATGGGATGCCAAAGATGAAGATCTGCCAGTGGTAGGTACCATTGCTTCCCAGTTCAACGACCCCGGTGTGAATCAATTATTCGGCAGGCTGATGCACCGCATCGTGGAAAAAACGGGCGTGCATTTCGGGGAAGACAAACCGGATAGGCCTGTGTATGAAACCTCTACCAAATCCCTGATCATTCCACCATCGCGGGTACGTTATCTCGCAGAGATCGGGGAAAGCATTGCAGCATATAGCAGCTGGGTAAATGAACAATGTGCTATTGCCACACAATGGTACCAGGTAGAAGGCGTGTTGAAAGTGCCGGGGCTTTCGCAGGTGGAAGAACTGGAAGAGATCAGCCGGCATTTGCAGTCTCAGCTGAATGCAGAATGTAAAGCCCTGATCACCGGCTGGCCTGCCTTGCAGGAGAAATATACAGCAGATCACTATGTCTTCCAGGTGAGGGACAAAGAGATCAAACTGCCTTTGTATACAGAAAGCCTTTCCCATTCCCGTATCCCTAAAATTTCTTTACCGCAGTATAAAGACTGGGGGGATATCCTCCGCTGGCAGTTGATGGAAAACCTGCCGGGAGAATTTCCTTATGCAGCAGGCGTGTTCCCGCTGAAACGGGAAGGAGAAGATCCAACGAGGATGTTTGCCGGAGAAGGTGGCCCGGAAAGAACGAACAAACGCTTCCATTACGTGTCTGTAGACCAGCCAGCCAAAAGGCTTTCCACGGCTTTTGACAGCGTAACATTATATGGAGAAGATCCTGCTTACCGCCCGGATATCTATGGAAAGATCGGTAACTCCGGCGTGAGCATTGCCACGGTGGATGATGCAAAGAAATTATACAGCGGCTTTGATCTCTGTGATCCCAAGACCTCTGTATCCATGACCATCAATGGACCCGCGCCAATCCTGCTGGCCTTCTTTATGAACGCCGCCATCGATCAGCAGTGCGAAAAATACATTGCAGAGAACGGATTAACCGATAAGGTGAATGCTATCATTAAAAAGAAATTCAAAGATCATCCGGTATACGCTGGTGCATTGCCGCATGGTAATAATGGACTGGGACTTCAGTTGCTGGGGATCTCAGGAAGCGATGTGCTGGAACCGGAAGTATATGAAAGGATAAAGGCACATGCATTAAGCACCGTGCGTGGTACCGTGCAGGCAGATATCCTGAAGGAAGATCAGGCACAGAACACCTGCATCTTCTCTACGGAATTTGCGCTGAAGCTGATGGGGGATGTGCAGGAATATTTCATTACACGTAAGGTGCGTAACTTCTATTCTGTGAGTATCTCCGGATACCATATTGCAGAAGCCGGCGCGAACCCCATTACACAGCTGGCATTTACGCTGGCCAATGGGTTCACTTACGTAGAGTATTACCTGAGCCGTGGCATGAACATCGATGATTTTGCACCGAACCTTTCCTTCTTCTTCAGTAATGGCATGGACCCTGAGTATGCCGTGATTGGCCGTGTTGCACGGAGGATCTGGGCAAAGGCCATCAAATATAAATACAAGGGGAACGACCGTTCGCAGAAACTGAAATATCATATTCAGACTTCCGGCCGCAGTTTACATGCACAGGAAATAGACTTCAATGATATCCGTACCACCTTGCAGGCATTGTATGCGATCTACGATAACTGTAACTCGTTGCATACAAATGCTTATGATGAAGCGATCACCACACCCACAGAAGAAAGTGTGCGCCGCGCAATGGCTATTCAGCTGATCATCAACAGAGAATTAGGCACCGCAAATAATGAAAACCCTAACCAGGGAAGTTTCTTTATCGAGGAACTAACAGACCTGGTGGAAGAAGCTGTGCTGGCTGAGTTTGAGCGGATCACGGAACGCGGTGGTGTGCTTGGAGCAATGGAAAGAATGTACCAGCGAAATAAGATCCAGGAAGAAAGCCTGTATTATGAATCACTGAAACATACCGGGGAGTTCCCGATCATTGGTGTGAATACCTTCCTGAATAAAAATGGTTCGCCTACAGTAATTCCAATGGAGGTGATCCGTTCCACCACAGATGAAAAAGAGTTCCAGATCAATACGCTGCTGTCTTTCAAAGAAAGGCATTCCTTTGATGCAGGAGAAAAGCTCAAACGCTTGCAGGAAGTGGCTGTGCAGAACGGGAACCTTTTCGAGGAGCTGATGGAAACAGTGAAGTATTGTTCGCTGGGAGAGATCACGAATGCCTTGTATGAAGTGGGCGGGCAGTATAGAAGGAATATGTAGGCTGTAGTGTGAGGTAGAACAACTGCCAGGGCTAAGTACACATGGTATAATGCCGGTCATATCAGATACAGTAACAAAAGCACCGTTCAACAAAGAACAAACGGATGAAGTGAGTGACACAACGGCGGCTGAATAAAGCGCAAAAGCTGGCTACATCAACATTCATATTATAAAAAGCCTGGGTATTCCAACACCCGGGCTTTTATATTATCTTTCCGGTATGCAACCGGCATCAACTTATCAACAACGCATCGACTTATTTAAGAAACAACTGGCACAAACGGAAGGTCACCTGAAGAACCTGAGCGTGGCGCGCCTTGTGTGTTTCATTGGTATATTATTTACAGGCTGGCAATACTTCAGTACCAACTTTGAACTGATCTGGATCATTTTTGTAGCCCTGCTTGTGACTGCTTTTGTAGCATCCCTTGTATTCTACCAGAAAGCAAAAGACCGCGAAGCCTTGCTGAGGGGCTTGCTAAGGCTGAACCAGAAAGAACTTCGTGTAGTCACTGAACAGGTCGCGGAGTTTGAGGACGGAGAGGAATTCATCAATGATCAGCATGATTTCTCAGGAGACCTGGATGTTTTTGGGCCTTCTTCTCTCTTTCAATACCTGAACAGAACAGGAACCTATTCCGGGAAACAGCACCTGGCCGCTACTTTACAAACACCATTAACAGCGCCTTCAAAGATAACAGCCGTGCAGGATGCCGTAAAAGTATTATCCGCAGAAATAGATTTCCGCCAGCACTTTACGGTACATGCAGCATTAGCGGATGAAGGAAAGGATGATGTACGGGGCATTCAACAATGGCTGGATGCGCCGATGCAATTCATTCATAAAAAAGCTTTGAACACCGCCAGTTGGGTAATGCCGGTATTCGTGCTATCGGCAATTGTGTATTATGCTGTGACTGGGAACTATGTTTATTTCCTGCTAAGCTTAATGGTGAACTGGTGCATCCTGCTGCTGAATGTAGCGAAAGTTACGGCCATGCATAACCTGCTCTCCAATAAAGAAAAGGTACTGAAGAAATTAGCGATGCTGCTGCAAATGATCAAACAGGCAGACTGGAAAGGATCTTCCCTGTTGCAGGAACAACAGCAAACTGCCGCAGAAGCTGATAAAGCCATGCATCAGCTGGCCAGGATCAGTAATCAACTGGACCAACGTCTCAATTTACTCGTGGGGGTGGTACTTAATTCTATCATGCTGTATGATCTGCATTGCGCATTTCGGCTGGAGCGCTGGAAGGAAAAGTATAAGAGTAAACTAAGCACATGGACGGGTGTGATCGCACAGCTGGAAACCACTAACAGCCTTGCTTCCTTTGCATATAATCATCCCAACTATACTTATCCGCAGATCACTGCCACGCAAGGTGTGAAAGGTACTGCCATAGGACATCCCCTGATCCCTGCCGCAGAGAGTGTAACGAATGACTGCAGCATCGGGCATGGGGAGCAGTTCTTAATTATTACGGGTTCCAACATGTCCGGTAAAAGTACTTTCCTGCGGAGTGTAGGGGTGAACTGGTTGCTGGCCATGACGGGTGCGCCGGTATGTGCAGCCAGTTTTTCCTGTAGCCCGCTGCGTATTATGACCTCCATGCGGATCAAAGATTCCATCGCGCGGCATACCTCCTACTTCCAGGCAGAATTGTTGCGCCTGCAGCATATTATTGAAGTATTAAAAACAGGGCAGCCGGTTTTCATTATCCTCGATGAAATACTCAAAGGCACCAACTCAGAAGATAAACTCTCCGGCTCCCAACAGCTGATCCGGCATTTCCTGCGTTACAGCTGTTTGGGTATGATTGCCACACATGACCTGGAACTGGGTGCCCTGGAAGCGGAAAACCCACAGCATATCCGGAATTATTGTTTCGAAAGCTCCCTGGAAAACGGGCAATTACATTTTGATTACCAGATGCGGCCCGGTATTGCCCGGAATAAGAATGCCACCTTCCTCATGAAACAGATGGGAATTATTTAATTGGTAGTTGCTAATAAAATTAGTACATTTACTAAAATTATTAGTGTCTATGACGCTCCCATTTTCCGACACACCACCAGAAAATCCATACTACAAAGGGAGAGGCGCCCAACTGAACCCAAAGAACAAGTTCCTGGCAGAGGAATACGCCAAAGAACATCCCGAAGCTATCGATGAATGGTGGCAGGCAGATGTGCCTACCCAGATCTTTGAGGAACATTCCAAAACCCTTGTGAATAAAGTGGACAGTCCTGATGTGGGCATGTGGTATTCCATGAACCCCTACCAGGGATGTGAGCATGGCTGTATCTATTGTTATGCGCGGAACTCCCATCAGTATTGGGGTTTCAGTGCAGGCCTGGATTTTGAAAGGAAGATCGTGGTCAAGAACAATGCGCCGGAGTTACTGCGTAAATTCCTGAACAACAAGAACTGGGTGCCTAAACCACTTTCGCTGTCCGGCAACACGGACTGTTACCAACCCATAGAACGCAAGATGTTCATCACCCGGCAATTGCTGGAAGTAGCCCTGGAATATAAACAGCCGATAGGCATCATCACCAAAAATTCCCTGGTGCTGAGAGATAAATACATCCTGCAGCAAATGGCGGAGCAGAAGCTGGTGTGCGTATACATCTCCCTCACTTCTTTACAGGAAGATCTGCGGCAGAAGATGGAACCCCGTACAGCCACTGCGGCCCAGCGGTTGAAGGTGATCAGGGAATTGTCTGAATTAGGGGTCCCGGTTGGAGTGATGACGGCGCCTATTATTCCCGGCTTAACAGATCATGAGATCCCGCGTTTGCTGGAGCAGGCTTCTGCAAATGGTGCTAAGTATGCGGGGTATACGGTAGTGCGTTTGAACGATGCCGTGAAGATCATCTTCAACGATTGGTTGTATAAGAATTTTCCGGACAGGGCAGATAAGGTGTGGCATCTGATCGAGAGCATGCATGGCGGGAAAGTGAATGATAGTGATTTTGGAAGAAGGATGCGTGGGGAAGGGAATATTGCAGAGTTGATCAAGCAGCAGTTTAAACTGCATACAAAGCGGCTGGGGATGAACCAGGAAAGGTTTGAGTTTAATACTTCGTTGTTTCAAAGGCCTACGAGCCAGTTGAGTTTGTTTTAGGGGGAATTGTTCTTACATTGCGGCTAAATATCAGTTACCTATGACGATCAAGACCCATCTAACAGCTGCATTGTTGCTATTAACCTGTTATGTTGCCAACGCCCAAAGCCCTACTACTGCTGATGGCATAATTTCAATCCGGGATGCACAGAACATCATATTAAAGAAGGCTACCAATACTTCAGGTCAGCTATACCTGGGATTTTATAATGCTGATAGCTCAAGACGGGGTTATTTGGGCTATGCATCGCCAGCTGGTGCCGGCAATTCTTTTTTTATCAGTAACGATGATGGAAGCCCAACAATAGTAAACCAACGATTATTCGTAAATGGTGTAACTGCAGATAATAATACGGCGTTACTGGTAAATGGCCATGCTACTGCCGTTGGCTTTATTGCCCGGCAACAGACAGGTATTCATGGTAACCGGGTATACTCCCTGGCAGATGGATTGGGCAGGGACAGATTTGCAATTGGTTTCAGAGATGTGGAGGGTGGAAGTAACACCGGCAGTAATTTTTCTATTTTCTCTTACAATGATAATGGTGATTTTGTAACTACTAATTTTACTATTAACAGGGCAACCGGCAATGTTGGAATCGGTACAACAGAACCGGGTGACTATAAGCTGGCTGTTGAGGGTACCATCGGTGCACGAAAAGTAAAAGTGACCACACAACAACCATGGGCCGATTTTGTATTTGACCCCGCTTATACGCTTCCTTCTTTAAAGCAGGTAGAAGCACATATCAGGGCGTATCGCCATTTGCCAGGCATTCCCTCTGCGAATGAAATAACAAAAAATGGATTGGACATAGGAGATATGCAGCAGAAGCAAATGCAAAAGATCGAAGAGCTTATGTTATATGTGATCGATCTCAATAAGAAGCTGGAGTTGCAGCAGCAAACAATACTGGAACAAGGAAAGGAGCTGGAGGAATTGAGAAAGAAAAAGCTTTAAAGCTTCGCGGAGTAATACTTACAAAAGACTATACCTGCGGGCACTGCTATGATACCATAATCCAATAACATAATAAAGCTGGCAATCACTTTACCTGGTGGGGTATCTGGAGCCATTCTTTTACCTGCGGGATATTAACTATCCCTGTCTGTTGCAAAAATACTTCGGCCTGTTTAAATTGATCACGTGTGATGGGCATCGAAGCTTCGGATTCCTGCTTTGCTGCGTTTTTTCAGTTTCCGCAGGATCTCCCTGCGTCTTTCTTTTTCATTCATACATCTAAAAAAACAGTATTTTAGCTATACCGGATTCTTAACACAAAGAAAATATCGATTTATTTAATAAGCGATATTGGTTCCGGATATTGCAGGACCATACCACGGGGTTCATATGATAGAGTCTGTTACTCAAATCTTTATTGATCTGATTGCTGAAAAGAAGGATGGGGACGCATACAAGTTTTTGTACAAGCAGTACCAGCCTGTGCTTTTGCAATTTGCCACGGCTTATCTAAAGGCGAAAGAGCCCGCGGAAGAGATCGTGAATGATGTGCTGTACAAGGTTTGGCAGAAGAAAGAAAACATTGCAGCCATCAGTAATCTCCGGGCTTTTCTCTTTACCGCCGTGAGAAATGCCTGCTTAAACCTCATGGTAAAATTAAAAGAAGAACAGTCCTTTTTATCTGGTATACCTGTACAAGACCTCACTGCCATTGACCCCGAAAGTATTGTTATTTCCACCGAACTCAGCGACTGCATCAGAAATGCCATCCAATCCCTTCCCCCAAGATGCCGGCAGATCTATGAAATGGTGCGCATAGAAGGGTTACGTAATAAAGATGTGGCCGAACTGCTCGATCTCTCCGTTAATACCATTGATGTACAACTGGCCATTGCCCTGAAAAAGCTGGTGCAGGCAGTAAGTACTTTCAACCGCCAGGGGCCTTCAAAAAAATATTGACCCGCACTTAGTAGAATCTCCTCTTTTTCTTGTCTTATCAGTAAAAGCAACCTAAATCAAATGAAAGATACCAACAGGATCTGGTTCTTGATGGGTAAAGAATTATCCCATTCCATCACATTAGAGGAGGAAGAAGAACTAAGAGCACTGCTGGCTTCTGAGCCTGAATTATGGTATTCCTACGAACTGATCCAGGCAGTTTACCAGATGGACGATGTTACACAGGAGTATGTGCAGGAGATCAAATCATTGCTGGATAACAGGATAGAGCCGGAAAGACTGAACTTAATATTATTAACAAAACTGGAAGAAACAGACCGGCAGGTACAGCCTGTGCCTCCTTCAAAATACAGGTCCTTATACCGTTTTGCTGCTGTTTTTGCGGGTATTGCCGTACTCTCCCTGGCAACATGGCTGATCTTTAAACCAGCTGTGGTAAAGGAACCGGCGATAGTAGCGATGCAGGAGATAGTGGCGCCTAAAGGGGCCAGGAAACATATTACACTGGCAGACGGTACAACGGTATGGCTGAATGCCGGTAGTAAACTGAGCTATCCCGCTGATTTTAGCCTTGCCAAACGGGAAGTATACCTGAGCGGAGAGGCTTATTTTAAAGTAGTCCACCACGACGAATACAATTTTATTGTTCATACCGCAGAAGCGGATATCAAAGACCTGGGTACCACCTTCAATGTCAAAGCCTATGAAGGAAGTTCGAAAACAGAAACCACATTAATAGAGGGCGCTCTTGAAGTATCCCTCCGGAAAGACCCGGCAAAGAAAATGCTGATGGTGCCCCGGGAAAAGCTGGTATTACAGCATAAGCAGCCAACATTAGCAAAAGAAGTAAAGGTTTTTGAAGTGTCTACCATTGTGCCGTTCGAGAAAACAAACGACATCGTTGAAACAGCATGGGTGGAGAATAAACTCATTTTCAGGAATGAACGCTTTGAAAGCCTCGCCCTGATGATGGAAAGAAGATATAATGTTTCGATCATTATTAAAGACAAGACCATTAAAGAATACCAGCTTACCGGCATCTTCAAGAATGAGAACCTGACGCAAGCGCTGAAACTCCTACAGGTTATCGCACCTTTTAAATTTAAAATTAATAATGAACAGGTTGTTATTTATAAGTAGAAGTGATTCAGGATAATAACACAGGCTTATAAACAGAAAAAGAGAGATGCGCTAACATCCCTCCTTCTTTCTCCTGAATTTTTATTGGAAGCTACGTTCGAAGGCATCTTCCAAAAAACAGTAAAAACTAAAAGTATGAAAAAAAATCTACTTATCGGATGGCTGTGCCATCTGGTTAATGTTAAGCAAATTGAAAAGACCATGCGACTTACGCTCATTGCTGTTTTTCTATTTTGCATGCAGTTGTCCGCCAAAGTATACTCTCAAAAGGACGTTAAACTCTCATTAGAAGCGAAGGATATCAGATTTTCAAAGGCGCTTGATAAAATTGAGACTGCTACAGGATGCCGTTTTTTCTACAATTCAAAAGAGGTTTCTCTCAATAAGCTGGTGTCCATCAGCACCAACGGTAACCAGAAATTAACAGATGTATTATCCCTCCTGCTGGGCCCCATGAACCTGAACTACCGGTTGTTATCGGACAGTGTGATTGCCATCACGGCCTCTCCTGACGCACGTTTTTCGCTTCTAAAGGGAACAGTAAAAGACAGTAAAGGTGTTGCTTTACCGGGTGTAACAATCGTGGTAAAAGGCACCAATAAAGGAACTTCTACCAATACAGAAGGACAGTTTGAACTGGATGTACCAGACAATGCCGTACTCGTGATCACCTATATCGGTTTCCAGAACCAGGAGCAACCCGTAAATGGAAGAACTTCGATAGATATTGTATTACAGGATGAGGCCAAGGGGCTGAACGAGATCATTGTGGTAGGTTATGGCACACAGAAGAAAGCATTCACCACAGCCGCTATTTCCACGGTAAAAAGTGACGACATTGCCCGGAACCCTGTAGCCAATATGAATAACAGTATCGCAGGCCGGGTTTCCGGTGTGCTGGCCTTCCAGAATAGTGGTGAACCGGGAGAAGATGCATCCCTGATCAGGGTAAGAGGTGTTGGAACAACCGGTAGCCGGAATGGACCATTAACGATAGTAGACGGCATTCCCCGTAACTTTTCCCAGATCTCCCCAAACGAAATTGAAACCATCACGGTGCTGAAGGATGCAGCAGCGATCGCTCCTTATGGCCTGGCAGGTGCAAATGGTGTGATCCTGATCACTTCCAAGAGAGGCAAACAGGGTAAGAGCCAGCTGAGCTTTGGTACCTGGTACGGGTTACAAAGTCCTACCCAATACCCGCATTACCTGGATGCTTACGGTTTTGCTTCTACTTTGAATGTGGCGAATAAAAACGCAGGACTTGCGCCCGCTTATACAGATGCACAATTGCAGAAGTACAGGGACCATTCCGATCCGGACCATTATCCCGATGTTGACTGGATGAAGGAAGTGATAGACTTTGAAGCACCCATGAACCAACAGAACCTTACCTTTTCCGGTGGTTCTGAAAAGATGCGTTTCTATAGTTCCCTGGCCCGCCTTTATCAGCAAGGCTCTGTGGATGTGATCAATTATACGAGGTATAACTTAGCCACTAACCTGGATGTGAACGCTACAAAATCCACCATTGTTTCCTTAGATATCAAAGGCACTTTTGAAGTAACCAAAAACCCTGGCTCACAAAGCGGAACAGGGATCTATACCTCCGTTACCAAAAACTCCCCTTTACTCAATACCCCGCTGAAATTCTCCAATGGTCTGCCAGGTAATGGCCTGTTGCCTTCCATTTATGAAAGCGGTTATAACAGGAAGAAGGAAAACATTTTCTTCTCCCAACTCTCCATCGAACAATTTGTGCCAGAAGTACCCGGCCTTTCATTCAAAGCTGTAGCAGCGTACGATAAGAACTATAATACTAACAAACAGTGGCAATTGCCCTACACCATTTATTCTTTAAATGCACAGGATCAATTCATCCCTACTAAAGCCGGTGTAGTTGCCCCCAGCTTAAGCCAGGCATTTGACGAAGCGATCAATACCACTTTACAGGGCTATATCACTTACAAGCACAATTTTGGTAAACATGGCCTCAATGCATTGGTGGTAGGTGAACTCCGCCAGGGCAATAATAACGCGTTTGATGCTTCCCGCCTGAACTACCAGGTAGCATTGGATGAACTGTCCCTGGGCAGCTCTTCCAAGAACGACCTGGACAACAGCGGTTCTTCTGCTTCTTATAAGCAACTGGGTTTTGTGTACAGGTTAGGGTATGACTTTAACCAAAAGTATATCGTGGAGTTTTCCGGCCGTTACGACGGGCACTATTATTTTGCTCCCGGTAAAAGGTTTGCTTTCTTCCCGGCGGTTTCTTTGGGATGGAGATTGTCTGAAGAAAAATTCATCAGGGATAATTACAAATGGATCGACAACCTGAAACTCCGTGGTTCTTACGGCGTGTCCGGTAACCTGGCAGGTTCTCCGTTCCAATACCTCAGCAGTTACGGCCTGAACAGCAGCTATGGCTTCGGTGGAACACAGTTCACACAGGTGCAGGGTGTTTTTGAAAGAAGTGAACCCAATCCTAACATCACCTGGGAAACAGCGAAGAAATCAGACATCGGCCTGGAAGCTTTGCTGTTCGGTGGTAAACTCGGATTTGAAGTAGACTTCTTTAAAGAAAGACGTTCGGACATGCTGGTAACACCAAATGCAGTGGTGCCGGTAGAATACGGAATCGGTATTTCGCAGGTGAATGCGGGTATCATGGATAACCAGGGTTTTGATTTCTCCATCAACTCTTCCAACACTTTCAAAAACGGACTGACCCTGAATGCGGGTTTCAATTTCTCCTATGCCAAAAACAAGCTGGTACAGACATTTGAAAACGCCTCTACCTTAAATGATCCGAACAGAAGACGTACGGGCAGACCATTGGATACACAGTTCGGTTTAAAGGCGATCGGCCTTTTCCAATCACAGGCAGAGATTGATGCAGCACCTCCCCAGTTCGGTAAACTGATCCCCGGCGATATCAGGTATGCAGATATCAATGGTGATAAAAAGATTGATGATAACGACCAGGTGGTGATCGGCGATCCTGCTTTCCCGCAAATGATCTTTGGCTTAACATATAATCTTGCCTGGAAGGGGGTTGACCTGAGCATGATGTGGCAGGGTGCAGCAAAGAGCAGTTTCCAGTTGACCAACGAAGCTTCACTGCCTTACTTCAATGGCGCCAAGATCTTTAAAGAACAACTGGATTACTGGACACCTGAAAACAGGGATGCCAAATATCCTGTGATCCTTCCTTCTCCCAATACCAATAGCCAGCAGGTTTCTTCTTTCTGGCAAAGGGACGGCGCTTACCTGAGATTGAAGAGTGCAGAACTGGGCTATACTATTCCTGCTCATCTTACCAACAGGTTAAGGATGTCTTCCGTACGGATCTATACTGCTGGTCAGAACCTGCTCACTTTCTCTGCTGAAAAATACCTTGATCCTGAGATCGGTGTGAGCAGCGCCAGTAAAAGGGCGCGTTACTACTTTCAGCAAAAAGTGTTCTCTTTTGGTATCAATGTAAACTTCTAATCCGATGAAAAAATTATCCTTCTTATATATTGTAGCGGGCGCATTGCTCTTCACTGCTTGTGACGAATCGCTTGACATTGAGCCAACAGATCAGCTCACGGATGCCTCTGTATGGAAAACACCTACGAATGCAGGTTTGTTCCTCAATGATATCTATAACAACCTGAACCCGGGGCCACAATCTACCGTGTTCACAAATGTACCTTCCGAGATCAGCAACGATCCTTTGGATAACTTCTCTGATAACAGCATCAGTGGCCCTATTGCAGGCATTCCTTCTTATGTGAACTTTGCACAGGGTTCCTACGGACCGTCTACACCTATTTTTACACCGCATTGGAAGAACATGTACACCAACATCCGGAAGTGTAATGTATTCATTCAAAATGTATCGGCTTCCAGCTTTGATGATGCCACGAAGAAAGGTTTCCTGGCGCAGGCGAGGTTCTTAAGGGCTTATTATTATAAATCCCTGATGGACCTGTATGGCGGTGTGCCTATTATTACCGTTCCTCTCAACAGGGAAGAACAGGGCGATGCCATCTTTAATCCAAGGAATACCTATGAAGAGTGTGTGGCCTTCATTCAGAAAGAGTGTGAAGAAGCTGCCGTGGACCTTCCTTTAACTGTTGCTGCAAAAGATGCAGGCCGTGCTACTAAAGGTGCTGCCTGGGCACTGAAAGGTGAGCAGGAATTGTATGCAGGCAAATGGCCCGAAGCTGCTGCCACTAACCTGAAGATCATGCAATCCGGTGCAGGGTACGATCTGTTTGGAGATTATGGCCAATTGTTCTTACCTGCCAACGAGAATAACAAAGAAGTGATCTTTGATATACAGTATGCTGCCAACATCAAAGGAGAGATCAAAGAAAAATACTGGAACCCCGTAAAAGTTTCCGATGGCGGCGGATGGGGTGCTGTGAATCCTACGCAGGACCTGGTAGATGAATATGAATTCCTGGATGGTAAAACAGAAGCCGAAGGATCTGCTTTATTCGATCCTGCCAATCCATACAAGAACAGGGATAAACGTTTTGAAGCAACGATCATTTATGATGGTGCTTCCTGGAAGAATGGTATCATCTATACCCGCCTGGGTGTTCCCAATAACAGCAATGAACTGGATGCTTCCGGCGCTGGTGGTAAAGGGCGTACCGGCTATTTCCTAAAGAAGATGGTAGACCCTGCTATTGTTCCCGGTGTTAGTGCCGGCGCTAATTCCATCATATGGCGGTATGCAGAGGTATTGCTGAATTATGCGGAAGCGCAGAATGAAGCAGTAGGCCCTGATCAATCTGTATACGATGCCATGAAGAAAGTGCGGGCCAGGGCAGGACTGCCTGAATTACCCGCAAACCTTACTCAGGCAGCAATGCGCATGAGGATAAGAAGGGAACGCAGGATAGAAATGGCTTTTGAAGGTAAACGTTTGTTTGATCTCTGGAGATGGAGAACGGCAGAACAGATCTTCAGCAAATCACTACGTGCCATGAAAATAACCGTGGTAGGCGGCAACCTGGTATATGAAAAAGTAAATGCAGGTGGTGGAAAGATAACATTCGATGCATCCAAGAACTACCTGATGCCGATACCACAAACAGTGATTGCACAGAACCCTAAAATAATACAGAACCCTAAATATTAACAATTATCAAGGAACCCTCTTTTTAACCCGTTCAAAAACTGAATTATGAAAAATTCTATGACATTACTATTGTCTGTAGGGATTGCATTGTTCGCATGCAAGAAACCTGCTGAGCTTAAAAAGGAAACACTGGATGGTGAGAAGTCCGTTGGGGCTTCCATACAATCTGTGCTTCCTTACAATTGGGGCAGTGTGGCGATTGGAGGAGGAGGATATGTTACAGGAATTGTTATTCATCCTACACAATCCAACAGGATGTACATCCGTACAGATGTTGGAGGCGCTTACAAATGGGATGGCACTAATCAGAAATGGGTGCAGATGCTGGATGGCCTGAGTACGATCAGGGTAGATGGGATGGCATTGGATGCCAACTCTCCTGACAGGGTTTACCTGGCATTGAACGATGGCGTTTACCGCTCAAACGATCTTGGTGTGAGCTGGACGAAATTGTTTTCTACCACCTATGATGGTAATGGTGATCTTCGCTGGATAGGGGAATGCCTCGCAGTAGACCCTGTTACCAGTACCGTGGTGTATGCCGGCACCCGTTCAGATGGGCTGTACCGAAGTACCAATACGGGAACCAGCTGGACAAAGATCACCAGTGTGCCCAATGGTACAAAAGGGGTACGTACCGTTGTAGTAGATTCCGCCACCACAGTGAGCGGCAGATCTGCGAAAGTGTACGTGGGTATTCCGGGCACAGGTATTTATGTGAGTACGGATGGCGGCACAACTTTCTCCGCCATGGCTGGTGCGCCCACCTCTCCTAACCGTATGCAGGTTGTGGGTGGCAAAGTGTATGTTACCCATTCAACCGGTGTTACTGTTTGGAATGGAACAACATGGACGGACATTACACCGGCAGGAGGCACTAACAAGAATTACTGCGGCTTGTCCATTGAAGCGTACGATCCATTGAAGATCGCTGTTTGTCAACGTTATGGTACTTTCAATAATCCATTGTACCGCTCTTCAGATGGTGGTGTTACCTGGCAACAAATGAATACTGCTTCGCTGCCTATCACTAAAACCCTGGAAGCTCCATGGTGGCCTAACAGCTGGTTTTCCAGTGCTACATCCAATATTGTATTTGATCCACTGCATCATGGTGATCTTTATTATGCGGATTGGTTTGGCGTGTGGTTTACTTCCAACGCCTGGGCCGCAGGATCAGTTGCTTGGGAAACACGTATAAAAGGAGACGAAGAAACAGTGGTATTAACAGTAGCGTCGCCTCCGGGTAGCGTATCATTGTATTCAGGTGTTGCGGATGTATTTGGTTTCCGCCATGATAATATCGCAACATATCCTGCAGCAAGGCTGTACAATATCAATGAAGGATTCAGCATTGCTTACTGCGAAAGTTCTCCTGCTAATATTGCTATCCTGGGTTCTTCCGGTAACGATGGAACTGGTACAATACTCGCTACATCTTCCAACAGCGGTACATCCTGGACAACACGTACACTTCCTTCCGGTGTGAAATTAGGACGCATTGCTATCTCATCTGCCAATCCTGATAACATGGTGTACATAGCCGGAGGTTCAGCAGGTGCAGTGTATTACAGCACGGACAGGGGAAGTTCCTGGACGGCGGCTACCGGTGCTCCAACCGGTTCGGTGAATGCCATTGATGTTTGGAGTAAAGACTTTTCCATCGCTGCGGATTGCGTAAACGGGAATGATTTTTACATTTATAAAACAGGTTACCTCTATGCATCTACAGACGGTGGTGCTACCTGGACGCAGAAGAATGCCACCGCTATTCCCAACAAAAATTCTTACCTGTTTGTGGCGGCCAGGCCGGGAACTGCGGGAGAAGTTTGGGTAAGCCTCGATGGTAATGGTCTTTACAAAACCACTAATGGTGGTACCACTTTCACAAAGGTGACTGCATTGAGCACTTCCACTGCATTTGCATTTGGTGCTCCGGCAACTGGAACAAGTACGCCCACTGTGTATAGTTATGGTACAGTATCCGGGATTAAAGGTCTGTACCGCTCAACAGACCTGGGTGTAAACTGGGATCAGATCAATGGTTCGCAAACATTCCCTGCCGGGGTAAAAGGGCTTGCAGGAGACAGGACGGTGTTTGGACGTATCTATGTTGGTACCGGTGGTCGTGGTGTATTATATGGTCAACCTTAATTAAAAGAATGAAACTACAAACTATCTTAATCGCTACAGCTTTCCTGGGTTCCTCATGGGGCCCGGGAAGGCCCGGCGAAAACGAGAAACCGAATATCATCCTCATTATGGCAGATGATATGGGTTATGGCGATCTTGGCTGTTACGGGCAGAAGATGATACAAACGCCAAACATCGATGCATTGGCAAAAGGTGGGTTACGTTTTACCACTTATTATGCAGGGAATACCGTTTGTGCGCCATCGAGAGAAGCCTTGCTCACCGGTATGCATACCGGGCATACTTCCATCCGGGGGAATTTTTTAACGGATGAAAAAGAAGACCCGGCCATGCCTTCAGAAAAAGTAACGGTTGCAGAACTGTTAAAAGGTGCAGGATATCATACGGCATTGATCGGAAAATGGGGGCTGGGCGGTGAAGGCCATAGCCCGGAAACACAGGGGTTTGATTACTCCTATGGTTACCTGGACCAGATACAGGCACATAACTATTTCCCGCCTTTCTTATATGAGAACGGGAAGAAGGTGATGCTGGACCAGAATGCAGATGGTAAAAAAGGAGCTTACAGTCATCATCTTTTTGTAGACAAAACGTTGCGGTTTTTAGAGAGCAGTGCAAAGGAACCTTTCTTCCTTTACCTGCCTTATACCATTCCACATGGGGAACATGTGATCCCCGATAATTCTGCTTATGCAGGAAAAGACTGGCCGGAACAGTTTAAGAACTATGCAGCCATGATCACGCAGCTGGACAGTGATATCGGACGGATCATGCAAATGCTGAAAGAGAAGGGATTGGATAAGAACACGCTGATCCTGTTCACAAGTGATAACGGAGCCAATCCGGGTTTTGCTAAATTCTTCCGCAGCAATGGCGTTTTCAGGGGGAATAAAACCAACCTTTACGAAGGTGGTATCCGTGAACCCCTGATCGCTTACTGGCCTGGTAAAATTAAGGCCGGTCAGGTTACAGGGCATGTTGCTGCCGGCTGGGATGTTTTGCCTACTATTTGTCAGGCTGCGGGCATTAAAGCACCTGCGGGAATTGATGGTGTTTCTTTTTATCCCGGTTTACTGGGTACAGGGAAACAGGTGATTCATCCTTATCTCTACTGGGAATATTACACCTACAATTACAACTGGAATAAACCGGATGCTACCATGCCCAGGAACTGGCTGGATAGCAGGGCACTGCGTTTCGATCATTGGAAAGCAGTTGTGAAAAGTACACCAACAGACCTGGCCGGAAAGATTGAATTATATGATCTGGCCAAAGATTCCACGGAAACAACAGACCTGGCTGCTACTCATCCTGAAGTGGTGAAACGCGTGAAGGAACTTATGCAGTCAGCAACTAAAGCGAATGCACCATATTTTCCATATAAGCACTAAAAACTCTTTATGCAAACAAAATACTTTATTCCTGTTTTAGCAGTATTAATGCTCACAGGTATTTACAGCAAAGCACCCGTTAAACTGCATAGTATTAAAACAGGCAATACCGCAGGTTTGAAAGACTTCATGCGGTATACACCAGACCGGCTTCCTTTTATCTGCGCACACCGTGGCGGCCCAAGAAAAGGTTTTCCGGAGAACTGTATTGAAACCTTTGAGAATACATTGGCACAAACACCTGCCATGCTGGAAATTGATCCACACTATACCAAAGATGGTAACATTGTGCTGATGCACGATGCTACATTGGACCGTACTTCTAACGGGCATGGGAAAATAGTGGATTACACATTGGCTGAACTTAAAAAGCTGCGTTTGAAAGATACTGAAGGTAATCTCACTTCGTTTCAGATCCCCACATTGGATGAAGCATTGCAATGGGCTAAAGGTAAAACCATCCTTGTGATAGACGCAAAGGATGTTCCTATTGAAGTACGGGCTAAGAAAATAGTAGAGAATGGTGCGCAGGCAAATGCGATCGTTATTTCTTATTCTCCGGAGGACACTAAGAAATGTTACAGCTATAATAAAGATATTCTCATGGAGATCATGATGGGTAAACCGGAGTTTATCACTACACATGATAACAGCGGAGTGCCCTGGGCAAATGTGATCGGTTTTGTAAGCCATGATATGCCTGCCGATAAAAGCATTTTTGAAGAAGTACATAAACGTGGTGCTTTGTGCATATTGGGAAGTTCCAGGAACATTGACCGCCAGTTTACTTCCGGGAAGATCAATGCAGAAGAGTTAAAGAATGGTTACCTGAGCCTGATCGGCCATGGTGCAGATGTAATTGAAGCAGACCTGGGGATTGAAGGTGGTGCTGCATTGAAAGACCTGCAAACAGCAAAATCTTCCAAGTCGAAATACTTTTCTAAATGACAAGAAGGGAGTGGAGCAAATTAATGTTAACAGGTCTGGCGGGTTTTGCGATACCTTTTACCGGTTTTTCGCAGCCGGGGGTAGTGATAGGATTGCAAACGTATAGCCTGAGAGACCGTTCGCTGGATGAAGCCATCAAAGCAATGGTACAGCTTAACATCAAGAGCTGTGAACTTTGGGAAGGGCATGTAGAGCCATTGGAATTGCAATGGAAAAGGAACAGCACACCGGAAGAAACATCGCGTAAAAAAGAATTGCTAACTGAATGGCGCAACAGTTTACAGATGTCGTATATTGAAAGTGTCCGCGGGAAGTTCAGTAAGGCAGGGATTAAGGTACAGGCCTACAGTGCTACCATTAAAGACAATATCTCCGAACATGATCTTGAACTGGCGTTTAGAATAGCGCAGGCCTTAGGCACAGATACCTTAACCACTTCCGGAACGGTGAGTGTGATGAAACGGGTAGATGTGTATGCACAACGGTACAAGATCAATGTAGGCATGCATAATCACGCACATGTTGATAAACCGAATGAGTTTGCCACACCGGATAGTTTTGAACGTGGTGCAAAAGGGCTGTCTGAATATATAAAGATCAATCTGGACATTGGTCATTTTACCGCCGCTAATTTTGATGCGGTGGCATTTATCAGAGAGCATCATCAACGCATTGTGTGTTTGCATCTGAAAGACCGGAAGAAAGATCAGGGCGCTAATTTACCATTCGGTTCAGGCGATACACCTATCAAAGAAGTGTTACGCCTTATCAGGGATAATAACTGGGCTATCCCTGCGAATATAGAATATGAATATAATGGTGCGGATACCGTGAAGGAACTGGAGAAATGTATCGCTTACTGTCAGCAAATAATTACAGCATGAAGAAAACTATCAGCCGCAGGAAATTTATCGGCAATGCCGCTACCCTCTCTGCCTTTTTAATTCTGCCCAGGCATGTATTGGGTGGTAAAGGTTTTATTGCACCGAGTGATCAGATCAACCTGGGTTTTATAGGAGCAGGCAGAAGGGCACTTTCATTGAGAGATTCTTTTATGCCAATAGAAGGTGTGAAGATCATAGCTTCCTGTGATGTATATACATCCAAACTGAATAGTTTCTGTAAAAATATCGGAACCTCCTGCGTGCCTTATCATAATTTTACAGAGCTGCTGCAACAAAAAAGCATCGATGCCGTAGTAATTGCCACACCTGATCATTGGCATGCTACCATGGCTGTGAAAGCTGCAGAGGCTGGGAAAGACATTTATTGTGAAAAGCCGCTTTCGCTAACAGTGGTAGAAGGAAGGAAAATGGCAGATGCAACAGCTAAACATAAACGTGTTTTCCAGACAGGCAGCATGCAGCGTTCTGCTCCTGAATTCAGGCAGGCGGTGGAACTGATCAGGAATGGACATATCGGCGAAGTGAAAACAATAAAAGTAAGTATCGGCGGACCGCCGGTGCCATATAACCTGCCTGCGGAAACGGTTCCCACAGATCTTGACTGGGACCTGTGGTTAGGACCTAATGAATTTGTGCATTATAATCATGAGCTAAATCCTGTGATCGGTGATCCCCTGTGGGGCAGATGGCGGGACTTTAAAGGCCTGGGTGGCGGAGATATCACAGACTGGGGTGCGCATATGTTTGATATTGTACAATGGGCATTGGATATGGACCATAGCGGCCCTGTGGAATTCATTCCTCCCGGTAACGATGTAAAACACCTGACCATGAAATATGCGAATGGTGTGATCATGACGCATGAAGATTTTGGTAAACCGCATGGTATCCAGTTTAATGGCACAGAAGGTGTGATAGAGATACAACGTAAAAAACTGGTGACTACACCGGATACATTAAAAGATAAAACCACTTTCGAAAAGCAGGTGTATCACAGTGATAACCATTACAAGGATTTTCTGAAGGCGATGAGAGATAGAAGCAAACCGGTATCTGATATTGAATCAGGGCACAGGAGTGCTTCCGTTGGCAACCTGGCCAACATTGCCTATGATCTGAAGGTGCCCTTGAAATGGGATCCTGTGAAGGAAAAGTTCCTGAATAATAAAGCAGCGGATAAGCAGCTTTTCAGGAAGATGAAGAAGCAGTGGGCAGTATAAGTAATTTAAGGGAGCATTACCGCCAGCATTATCACTGGCGGTAATTTTTTTGCTCCCGGGGTTAACATGGGATAGGGATAGTTTAATTCTCTTTGTATTCTGCAACTACGGAGGCAATTTTCAAATTCCCAGGTAGGAGGTTACCTTCGGCAGCCGTTTCGTAGTAGAAAAAAGCGGTCCATATATCATCTGGCTCAGCATTAATATATGCCCCTGAAAGATATAAAGAAGTGCTTCCATTAAATTGTGATGTAGCGTAAATGTTGTGTAACTCAGCATGGCTTGTAGTTCCAACCGGAATATCTACATAAAAGGAGAAAAGCGGATTTATTATAGTGGTGGTAACTTCCAGGATCTTCACCTGGAATAAATCTACTCCCGGTTTGCTGAATCTCAAATACACCTTAGTGAGTGGCAGAGCTGCAATGCTGCCGGTACCCATTATCCTTAAGTAACCACTGCTTTTGTGAACAGCAGCTGGTTTGAATGCTAAGAATAAATCGTTAGCGGCTAGTGGATGTGGGGCGATGGTGCGTAGTGTGCCTGTAGTCTCGTCTGTCCGATTTGAAAACTGTGCTTTGTTGGTTGCAATGACCATAAATTATTTTTTAAATAGTGAATGAATACAACAACCGGGGTTATACATGTATGGAGTTAACTACGGTGTTGAATACAAAGGAACTATTTAACTGCGCTGTAGATTTGCGTAGTGGAATTTATGATCCGGGGCGTGCTGCAATAATACCAAATGGAGTGATCACTAATTCTTTAAATGCTTTACCGGAAGGTAAGCCTTCGCTGCTTTTCGTCCAGCTGTTTGCGTAATTATCAGACTTATAAATACCATCCCATTGGCAGGCAATTAACCGCAGGCCGATATTCATTATCTGGAAAGTATATACTGCAGGTAAACCAGCATCTGCTTTTAACCAACTGGCTCCGGCATCACTCGTTTTCCATACTCTGCCGGGTCCTTCATAAGACATTACGAACACATACTTTCCATTGGTGGAGATGTTATGTACAGAAGCCCTGCGATAGATGAACTGCCAGTATTCTCCTTTATTCAATGAAAGGAATATGCCATCAGCACCGGCTACATAGATCTTGCCATCCATAGATGTAATGCCATTGATCTGCCGCCGTGGAAAAATATTCCGCCAGGTTTTGCCTTTATCTGTTGAAATGTAAATACCATTATTCGTTCCTGCAATGACCCTGTCTTCAAATGCATGGATACAACGAACAGTGGAATCCGTTAGTCCTGTGTTAGAAGCACGCCAGCTCCGGCCATTATCTTCAGAGATGAACATGCCATGTTTGAAACTGCCTAAGAAGATCTTGTTTTCAAAGATCTCCAGAGCATCGACTTTGATATTTTTAGGAAGACCCTGATTAGATGCCTGCCAGGTATTGAGTTCATCCCGGCTCACAAATACACCATGCGCCTGCGTACCTGCAAGCACTACACCTTTCGCATATGCAAGATCATTTACCACAGCTGCCTGTGGAAAACCTTCATCCATTCTTTTCCAGATGTTACCCGAATCTTTGGATAGGAATATTCTACCGTCCTGTGCTGATGCAATGTTGCATATGAGGCTAAAGAAGGCAATCACTAAAAATACTCTCGGCATGCCTAAGCTACATTTTTTACGAAAATATAAACTGTGCAGCGAATTAGGGAACCTAACAAGCTATTTTTTTCTGGTGCGGAACGTTACATATCTATTATGGTAATGAGTCTATAAGATATAATATATTTTGTATCTTTATAACTCTTATACCTGGAAAATATGCAAATCTCAGTTAAGTGCTTGTACCTCAGCGTACTATTATGTGTCGGGCACCACGTTACCTATGCAGAGGAGGATAAAAACATTGTGATCCGGGAACGGAAGGAGCGTTATGAGTTTGTGAAAGGAGATAACCGGAACCCTGTACTCGTGAAACAAAATTTCTCTACTACTTATCGTTGTGATGAATTCCGCGGAAGCATCCCCTATACTGAGTTCTACGATGTGAACAGCACGGTGGGTGAAGTAAAGGTATATGTGAATGGCGAACGTGTTAAATCCATCAAACCGGAACACCGCTATCATTCCATAGATGGCTTCTTTTTCTCTGATGCCAGGGTTTGCGGCTTCATGCTGCCACTGGAGAAGAAAGGCACCGAAAGCAGGGTGGAACTGGAGAAAACGATCCTTGATCCCCGTTATTTCACGAGTGTTTATTTTAATGAAGACTTCTTCATGGAAGGGAAAGAGGTAACCCTCATCGTTCCCCGCTGGATGCACCTGGAGATCAAAGAGCTGAATTTTGATGGTGCAGGCATCATTAAGAACGTAACGTTCGATGAAAAGAACCAGGCAGACGTATATACCTATACGATGAAGAACATGCCGGCGGCTGCACATGAATCTTATGCTCCCGGCCCCAGTTATGTGTATCCGCATCTGCTGGTATGCAGTCATTCTGCTGATGGGAATGAGGGTAAGATCACTTATTTCGGTAGCGTGAAAGACCTCTATGCCTGGTATAGCAGCCTGGTGAAGGAGATCGGGAACGAAAAGGAACTGGTGAAAGCAAAGGCGCTGGACATCACTAAGGATGCAAAGGATAACCTGGCGAAGATCAAAGCAGTATACACCTGGATGCAGGAAAATATCCGCTACATCGCGTTTGAAGATGGCATTGCGGGGTTCCGTCCTGCTAAAGCGCAGGAGGTGTTGGAAAAGAAATACGGGGATTGTAAAGGCATGGCCAATCTCACAAAAGAGATGCTGGTGGCTTTAGGCATAGATGCCCGTTTATGCTGGATCGGCACACGCCATATCGCTTATGATTATTCTACACCTACCCTGTCTGTAGACAATCACATGATCTGTGCTGTAATACTGGATGGCAAGCAGTACTTCCTGGATGCCACGGAAACATACATCGGCTTTGATCAATATGCAGAACGTATCCAGGGCAGGCAGGTGCTGATAGAAAACGGGGAACAGTTTTCACTCTCTAATATCCCTAAGCGCACATATGATCAGAATAAACAGATCGAGAAAAGGACCTTACGCATTGAAGGAAATAACCTGGTAGGTGTGGCTGGTCACCAGATCACAGGAGAAAGCACGGAAAGCATCCTGAGCGCAGCGCATAGCATCAAGAAAGAAAACATGAAAGAGGCGCTGCAGCAATATCTTACAGAAGATAACCGCCTGTATGGCATCTCCAATCTTACAACTTCCGACCTGCACGACTGGAGCACAGACCTTACCATGAACTATGATGTACTCCATAAGGATGCGGTGAATAGTTTTGGAGACGATATTTACGTAGACCTTGAGTTTCGGAAAGAATTCGACGATTCAGATATTGATACCACCAAACGTAAGAACGACTTCTGGCTGAATTACAAACGGCAGGTGGTACAGGAAACCACACTGGCCATTCCCGCAGGATTTAAAGTAAAATCATTGCCCCCGGCGCTTTCTATCGACAATACCAAATACACTTTTAAGGCCGCATATGTGCAGAAAGCAGATCAGATCGTATACCGGAAGGAGATCACGATCAAGGATACGCACATCCGCCGCATTGAATTCAGTAAATGGAACGACGATATCAAACAATTGAAACAGGCCTACCTGGAACAGATCACACTTACTAAAAAATAATTCCGCATGAAAAGCATGATGACCCTGTGTATGGGTATGCTGTTATTTGTAACTGGTGTAATGGCACAGGATAATGCCCCTGCCGCATGGGATGTAAAAGGAGAAGTTCGCTACAAGCGGCGCATCCTTGAAATAAAAGACCAGGTATGGGGCTGGGACCTGCCGGCCTTTAAAAAACGTGCGATACCGGATGAATATAAAAATGAATCTGCGGTGGTGCTGGCTAAACATGTGGACCTCCGCACGTTTGATGATGACCATGAGATCCACCGTACGGTGCGTGTGCTGCTGAAGATCAACGACAAGGCAGCATTGGAAGCGTATTCCGAATTCACCTTTAACCAGTATGAGCTGGAAAGCATGGGACAGGTGCTGGACCCCTTCGATAAATTCACCACTATGAACTATGTGGGTGTGCGGATCTATAAACCGGATGGCAAAATGCGGGAGATCTATTCGGACGAAGCAGTGGTAACGGAAGTGGACAGGCGCAGTAAAAAGGTGCGGAAGCTGGCCATTCCCGATCTGCAGGTGGGAGACCTGGTGGAATACTTTCTCCGGAGCGAAAGATATGTGAACCATCAGAATGCTTATACGGAAGAGCTGTTTGTACTCGGAGATGAGGAGCCGGTGATGGAATACTCTGTACATGTGGAAGCATGGAAGCGGGTATTTGCACTGGAATACCTGGCCATGAACGGAGCGCCCGATTTTAAAGAGGATATAGACGATCAGATGATGCGGCTGGACCTGCTGGTGAAGAACATCCCGCCGCAACCGGTTAAATTATGGATGAACCCCTTCCGCCAGATACCCATGATCCGCCTGCATCTTTGTATTGGGATCCGTCGTGAAATGCCGGGGCGCCGCAAGGAAGGGACCATTTACAGGAACCCTAATTCACTCAAGGTAAAAGGAGAAAGCAGGACGGAGCTGGGAAATGCGGTGAATATGGCAGGGAAGGCTACGTTGCCTTACCTGGATGAAGTGAACCGGCAGATCAAAGAGTACAAAAAGGAACATTCGAACGTAACAGACGAACAGCTGGCAGCCTATATATATTACCTGGTACGCTATATAGGATTGTACAGGGTGAAACCGGGTGATCCGATCTTTGTGGACCAGCGCCGTAACTATTCCCGCCTGAATGAACGGTACTTCCTGATCTATGTGAACTACCTGCTGGAGAAGAACAAGGTCCAGGCAGACTTTATTATGGTAACTCCCCGTTATGGTCCCTCACAGGAGCAGACCTTTGATACGGACGATTATAGCGTGGTGCTGAAAACAAAGGGTAATAAGCCCATGTTCATGAGCGGGGAAGGTATTTTCTCCAACGCATACTACGTTCCCAATCAGTTTGAAGGACAGAAAGCGCCTGTTGTAAAATGGGGAGATGCTTTTGCGGAGGAAGAGATCCCGCTCAGCCCGGCATCGGCCAATAAACAATCAGAGCATTATAAGATCAGTTTTGGCAAGAGCGACCTCCAGCAACTGGAAATTGAACGCAGCAGCGCTGTGACCGGTCATTTTAAACCAGACATCCAGCGGAACCTGCTCCTGTTTGAGGATTATTACGACGAGGAGCGCAAAGCGCTGGGGATCAAAGAATCTTTCATGGAAGAGTTTGCGGACAGTAAAAAGAACCGCTCGCTGGC